>NZ_JBICZP010000007.1:84821-389812 GCF_043202015.1 Kitasatospora sp. NPDC048239
CGCCGAACCGCCACCGAACCGCCGCACCGCCACCGCCCGACTGCCGGTACCCGGCCGCCGAACCGCCACCGCCCAACCGCCGCACCGCCACCGCCCGACCGCCGGTACCCGGCCGCCGAACCGCCACCGCCTAACCGTCGCACCGCCACCGCCCAACCGCCGGTACCCGGCCGCCCGCACGCGCGGTGCCGGCTGCGCTGCCGGCCCCCTGCCGGCCCGCCCGCCACACACAGCCCCGAAGGGGTGAGGGAGCGTCATGCCGCCCGAGAGCGCCCGACTGTCCAGCGAGCACGGCCTGGGCCGTCTGCCCGAGCACATCCGCGGCTTCGCCCTCATGCACGTCGCGATGCGCCGCGACGGCGCCCGCCTGCTCGCCGCGGCCCCCCGCACCACCGCCGCCACCGCTCCGGCCCTTGCCGCCTGGTTCGGCCGCCTGCGCGCCGTCATCGACTGGCACCACCACAGCGAGGACGACCTGCTCTGGCCCGAACTGCTGCGCCGCTCACCGGGCTTCGCCGGCGCCGACCGCGCCCTGGTGGAGGACCACGGCGCCCTGGACGAGGCGATGGACCGCGTCGGCGGCGCCCTCGCGGCCCGCGGCGCCGGCCCCGCGCCCCTGGTGGAGGCCGCCGAGCGCTTCGACACCCTGATCCGCGACCACCTGCGCCAGGAGGAGTCGCTCGTCTTCCCCGTCATCGCCGCGATGCCCACCGGCGCCTACCTGGCCCTGGAGCGGCGCATCATCGCCAGCGCCCCCGCCGCGGTGCGCACCTACCTGCAGCCGTGGATGTTCGACGGCGCCGACCGCGCCGCCACCGCCGCGGTGGCCGCCACCATCCCCGCCCCGGTGCGCCTGCTCGGCAACACCGTCCTGGCCCGCCGCTACCGCCGCACCCTGGCCCCGGTCCTCTGAACACCCCGCACCACCCCGCACCACCGCACCACCCGCACTGCCAGCACTACCGCGCCACCCGTACCGCCCAGCACTTCCCGCACCGCCCAGAACCACCAGCACTGCCGCACCGCACGTACCGCCCAGCACTTCCCGTACCACCAGCACTACCGCGCCACCCGCACTGCCAGCACTACCGCGCCACCCGTACCGCCCAGCACTTCCCGTACCGCCCAGAACCACCAGCACTGCCGCACCACCCGTACCGCCCAGCACTTCCCGTGCCACCAGCACTGCCTGCACCACCAGCGCCACCAGCACCACCGCACACCACCAGCGCCACCAGCACCACCGCACACCACCAGCGCCACCCGCACCACCGCGCACCGCCAGCACCGCCCTGCACCGCCAGCACCGCCCTGCACCGCCAGCACCGGCCTGCGCCGCGCGGCCCCGTACCGCCCGCCGGGCGGCGCGGGCCGGGCGGCGCGGGCCGGGCGGCGCGTGTGCCCGACAGCCCGGCGCTCCCCTTCCGGTCCGTGAGGGGGGACACGACACCGAAGGAATACCCGATGCGCTCCGAGCCGACCGCTCCCGCCTACCACGCCGCCCCGCCCGCCGCCCACTACAGCCCCGCAGGCCCGGTGCCCGCCGCCCGTCCCGGCCAGGGCAAGGCCGCCGGCCCCGTCCTGGTGGCCGCCACCATCGCCATGGGCCTGATGGCCGGCCTGTTCTTCGCCTTCGACGTCTCCGTCATGCCCGGCCTGGCCAAGGGCGACGACCGCACCTACGTCACCGCGATGCAGAACATCAACAAGTCCATCGAGAACGGCCTGTTCGGCCTCGTCTTCGTCGGCGCGTTCGCGGCCACCGGCATCGCCGCCTACCTCGAGCACAAGGCCGGCCGGCGCACCGCCGCGTTCTGGGCCGCCGCCGCCACCGTCGCCTACGTCGCCGCCCTGATCGTCACCATGGGCGTCAACATCCCCCTCAACAACCAGCTCGCCCAGGCCGGAGACCCCTCCCAGATCCAGGACTTCGCCGCCGTACGCGCCCATTTCGAGAACACCTGGGTCGCCACCAACATGCTGCGCACCGCCCTGTGCACGGCGGGCCTGGCGGCGTTGACCCGCGCCCTGCTCCTGCACTCCCGAGCCTCCCGCTGACCGGCCTGCGGCCCCCTGCCGCTCCCGTCCCGCGCGCCGCGCGCCGCTGCCCGTTCCCCCGCCCCCGGGGCGCACGGGCAGCGGCGCGCGGCGCGCACGGCGCGGGCCGCTGCCCGCACACGGCCTCCGCCGCCTTCCGCCGCCTTCCGCCGGGGCCGCTGCGGGCCCGGCCGCCCGTTCCCGGGCACCAGCGGGCAGCCACGGCGACCGGTACCACCGCAGCACCCCGAAGCCATGGCCGCGGGCCGTCAGCGGGCCGCTGCCACTCGGCGCCGGGTCGCACCGGTACGCGGTGTGGCCTGATGCCCGCTCCGTGACCGTTGAGTACCGCGCAGGGCGGATGGGCCTCCTCCGGTTTCCACCACGGCACCCGCACAGGGCGGTTGGGCCCGATCTTCCAGAGCTTGTGGCGCAGATCCACTCCACTCTCCTTGACCGCGGTGACCAGCACGGCGATCAACGAGGAGGGGAAGGTGCAGATAGCGGTGCAGATATCGCAATCCACACCGAGCCAGAAGGCCCTCACCCGTTTCAAGATCACTACGCCGTGGACCCCGTCGCCGACCTCCGCGGCCAAAACGGCCGGCGCCTTCCCGCGGGCCGCCCAGTGCCCTGCCCTGCTTCCGGCCTGCGCAGGCACCCTCCACACGCGGCCGCGCGGGCGCGCGGGCGGGTCGGCCTGCGGTGGGGCGGCGGGTCGGTCTGCGGCGGGGCGGCGGGGGCGGCGAGGTCGGTTGCCACCAGGTCGGCCGCCCGCAGCGGGTCGCCGCCGGCGCGGGTGAGCAGGGCGCCCGCCTCGTACGCCGCGCCCGCCCTCTGGCGGTGGGTCACCTGCATCCGGTGCACCGACTCGTAGCGCGGCGGGCTGGGCGCCGCGCCGATGCCCGGGCGCAGCCGCTCCAGTTCGGCGACGACCCTCCAGGCGCCGTCCTCCATCCGGGCCCGGCGCACCGGGTCGCAGGCCGCTAGGGCCCGGTCCCTCTCGGGTGGGCGGGGATCGCGGGCGCCCAGGGCGGGCAGCAGTGCGGGGGAGCCCGGGATCTCGGCCGCGTCGGGGGCGAAGGCGTGGTCCGCGCCGCCGGAGGCGAGCAGGCCGGCGATCAGGGGCGCGGCCCTCGGGTCGTGCCGCCGGGCGAGCCCGTGCGCGCCCTCGTGGCGGACCTCGGCGCACGCTGGACCAAGACCTTCACCGACCCCCGCCTCTGCGCGGCCATCGTCGACCGCCTCGCCTTCAACGGCACCATCATCGAGACCGGCACCGAGTCCTGCCGCCTCGCGCAGACCAAAGCCAGGCAGCAGGCGAGGAAATAGTCAGGCGGCCGTGCGATTGCGTCGGTAGTCTCCGCGGGTGTCGTTGACTCAGTACGTCTACTTTGCGATCTCCAGCGTGGGTACCACCGCCGACGAGATTACCCAGCTGCTTGGCGTGGAACCGGACGAGGTCACGGTGCGGGGGAGTCTGAGCACCTCACCTCACACCATCCCGTTTTGTCACTGCTGGAAGGTTGTCTGCTGCGAGCCCGGCCTGCCAGTCGATGAGCAGATCGGCCAGGTCCTCGGCAGGCTCCGGCCCCGCATGGAGGCGCTCACCGATCTGACAACCCGTCTCGCAGCCGAGGAGGGCCGCGGGGGCGCGATTCTGCAGGTCCACCGCTACTTCAACCGGGATGGCGAGCTGCCCTCCGGCTTGCCGGACGACACAAACCTCTTCGGCCGGCACCTGGACCGCGCGGTGGTGGACTTCCTCGCCGCGACCGGCGCAGATCTGGATGTCGGCGAATACGACATGGTGCCCAGCAACGACTGACACCGCTCCCGTAAGGCGGGGCCACTACAGACCGGAAGCGGGGCCGCTCCGGGCCGGAACACGCAGGGGCCCGTCGCAGCAAGCCGGGGCCAGTTCAGACCGGAAGAGCGGGGCCATACCAAGCCGTTGACGCCAGGCGGTCGCCGCCCGACCGCGCAGGTGCCCGTGCGCGCCGGCCGCGCCCGCGACCAGGTCGCAGCCCGCCTTGCGCTCCGGCGCGTCGGCCGAGGCCAGCAGCCGCGCCCCGCAGCGCGTCCAGCCCGCCGTCCCCGCCCTCCCCGCTGCCCCCCGCCGTCCCCGCCGTCCCCGCCGTCCCCGCCGTCCCCGCTGCCCCCCGCCGTCCCCGCCGTCCCCGCTGCCCCCCGCCGTCCGCGCCGTCCGCGCCGTCCCCGCCGTCCCCGCTGCCCCCCGCCGTCCGCGCCGTCCGCGCCGTCCGCGCTGCCCCCGCCGTCCGCGCCGTCCGCGCCGTCCGCGCTGCCCCCGCCGTCCGCGCTGTGCGCCTTCGCCATCTGCCGGGGCAGCGCCCGGTGGGCGTGCTCGTGGTGGTCCTCCTGCGGGGCCTGTGCGGCCCGTGTCGGCGCCGTCGGGCGCCCTGCCGGGCCCGCCGTGGTGTCCACGGGCGCATTCCTGCCCGAAGGCCCCGGCGGCGGGCAGGGGATTTCCGCGCGGGACCGCGTACCGGCGGCGGCGCACCGGGCGGCGGCGCGCCGGGCGGCGGCGCGCCGGGCGGCGGCGCGCCGGGCGGCGGCGCGCCGGGCGGCGGCGCGCCGGGTGGGGGAGCGCCGGGTGGGGGAGCGGGCGGGGGGGCGGACGGGGGGTCAGTAGCCGGCGGTGAAGCGGCGTTGGACGAAGCGGGGCAGTTCGGCCTCGTCGAGGAGGGCGACCGCGGCGTCCTCCGCGGAGATCCGGCTCAGGCCCGCGGCGTCCCGCACGGGCTGGTCGCCGCCGATGCGGAAGCGGCCGGTGCGCTCGCCGGGGCCGATGTGCTCGGCGGGGCTGAAGTAGGTCCAGAGCCGGTTCGAGGCGCGCAGGACCTTCAGCGCCTCGTGGTGGCCGCGCACGGCGGCGGCGTAGGCGCGGGGCAGGCCCAGCTCGTCCAGCGAGGCGTGGAGGAGGTCGTCGTGGTCGGCGCGCACGACGCCCGGCCCGCTCTCCAGGCTGCCGGCGCCGCCGATGACGATCAGGCGGGTGCGCGGGCGGCTGTCCAGGGCCTTGAGCAGGGCCCGGGCGGCGGTGGCGTACACGGTCGGGTCCGCGATCGAGCGCCGGAGGGTGTCGTCGAAGTCCTTCGCCGCGTTCCCGGGCTGGAAGCCGCTGATCAGGACGTCCAGGCCGGGCAGGACGGCCTCGATGCTTGCGGGGTCCAGGACGTCGACGCCGGCCCAGGAGAGCCCCTCGCGGGGGTCGGCGGCCGCGGCGGGGTCCCGGCTGAACGCCGTGACGAGGTGCCCGCGCTCAAGGGCCTCGGTGACGACCCGGCTGCCGATGGTGCCGGTGGCCCCGATGACGCCGATGTGCATGCTTCTCCCCTTTGGTCCATGCCGTGGCCGCGGCGCGGCGGACGGCGCGCGGACGGCGCGGACCCCCCGGGCCGCACGCCGTGCAAAAACTATACGGCGTGCAGTTTATGGACGGCAACCAGCGGGGTGACGCTGTAGAGTGAGCGCGTGGCAGGCACCCGAAGCACCGGACGACGCGAGCGGCTGCGGGCCGAGACGACCGCCGAGATCAAGTCCACGGCGCTGGAGCTGATGGGCGCCGGCGGCCCCGACGCGATCACCCTGCGGGCGATCGCCCGCGAGATGGGCATGACCGCCAACGCCATCTACGGCTACTTCGCGACCCGCGACGACCTGGTCACCGCCCTCGTCGCGGAGGTCTACACCGCGCTCGCCGACGCCGTCGACGCCTCCTGGGCCCGGACGGAGCACGACGCCCCGCAGCAGCGGATCCGCGCCTGGGCGCACGCCTTCCGCGCCTGGGCGCTGGCCAACCCCGAGGGCTTCCGGCTGGTCTACGGCGACCCCGTCCCCGGCTACCGGGCCCCCGAGGGCGGCGCCGCGCCGGATGCCGCCCGGCGGGTGTGCGTGGGCATCGCCGCGCTGGCGGACGCCGCCTGGAGCGGGGCCGAGGCGGCCCACGGCGGCGGCGGCTTCGGCTGGGACGACTTCGACCCCGGCCTGCTCGACAAGGTCCGCCCCGCGTTCCCCGCGCTCCCGCCGGACGGGGTGGCCCTGGCCCTGCGGATCTGGGGCCACCTGCACGGCCTGGTCGCGCTGGAGGTCTACGGCCACCTGCGCACCCAGACGCCCTCACCCGACAAGCTCTTTCGCGCCGAACTCGCCGAGCTGGTCCGCTCCTTGGGGCTCGGCGCGGCCTGAGGCCGCCCGGTGCCCGCCGATGCGGGCGCGGACGCGCCGCTGCCGCGCTCCGGCGGCGCGACCCGGACCGGGGGACCCGGGCGTGCCGGGCCGGCGGGTGCCCTCCGCCCGGCCCGGGCCCGGCCCGGCGCCGGGTGCGGACGCGAGGGCCGGCCGGCGCCGGGTGCGGCGAAAGGGCCCCACCGCCTCGGCGGTGGGGCCCTTTCGCCGCACCGGTGGCCGTCCGCCGCTCCGGGGCGACCGGTCGCACTGGTCGCACTGGTCGCACTGGTCGCACTGGTTGGACTGGTCGCACTGGTTGGACTGGTCGCACTGGTCGCACGGGCAGGGGAGCGCAGGCGGCTCGCCGCAGCCGACCGGTCCGCTCGGCCGCCTCGCGGGGGTGAGCCCGGTGCCGCGGGCGGCGAACTCGGCGAAGGGCCGCGTCCGGCAGGCCCGGGGCGCGGCCGCCCGCGCCGCGCCCGCGTCCTACTCCTCCGGCTCCCAGGCACGGAGCAGGTCGAGCAGCCCTGCGTCTCCGTCCACGCGCAGGGATTCGGCCGGGATGCGGTCGTACAGGTAGACGACCAGCTCACCGGCCGTGCCGTGGACGGAGACACCGGCCGCGTCCTCGCCGGTCGCGGCGCCGGGCGCGGGGATGCGGGCGGAGCGTGCGCCGTCGCCGTCGACCGTCAGGCGCCAGGAGCGGCCCTCGGCGGCGTGGAAGTCGAAGGTCGCGGGCTTGTGCGGCCAGGCGACGGGCGAGGCGACGCAGGTGAACAGGAACTCCTCCACCCCGTCGAGCGCCACCTCGGCCGGCAGCGGCTGCGCGGCGCCCGAGGCGAGCAGCGCGTCGTAGGTGTGCACCGCGCTCTCCTGGACCCGGTGGCGGGCCACTCCTCCGGAGGTCCGCGGCGTCTGCAGGGCACTCCACCACGCCCAGCAGCCGGCGTCCGGGCCCGCCTCGCGCAGGGCGTCCAGCAGGAGCCGCGTCGACGCGGCCAGCCAGGCCAGCATGGCCTCGCGCTCCCGCGGCACCTCCAGCGCGGCGCGCGCGGCGGCGGCCCCGGCCGGGGGGCCGTCGGCAGGCCCCGCGCCCACGATGGCGGCCCAGAAGCGGTCTCCCCCGCCCAGGTGCTTCACCAGGTCGAACAGCGTCCACTCGGGGCAGGTCGGCACCGGCGCGTCGAGGCCGGGCGCGGCCGCGACCGCGGCGCGGAAGGCGGTCGACCGCTCGTCGATCAGGCGCAGCAGGTCGGGGAACTCAAGATTCTTTTCCACGCCGGATGTCTACCACCGCGCTCCGGTGGCCGGACAGCGGTTTTTCACAGCCGCGCGGCGACCCGGACCGACGGCCGCCGGGAGGCGGGCCGCGGACAGGTCCGGCGGACCCGCACAACCCGCCCGCCCCGCCCGGCAGTCGCCGATCAGCCCCGCCCCCGCCCCGCCCCCGCCCCGCCCGCGCCCCGCCCGCCCGCGCCCCGTGCGGGGGCGCCCCGGGCGGGTGTCGGGGTCCGGGAGGGGTCGGGTGCCGGGCGGGGTCGGGTGCCGGGCGGGCGGGTGCCGGGGGGTCAGTGGGCGGCGAGGAGGTGGAGGGTGTCCACGACGCGGTTGGAGAAGCCCCACTCGTTGTCGTACCAGGCGACGACCTTGATGCGCCGGCCGTCGACGCGGGTGAGGGCGGAGTCGAAGATGGCGGAGGCGGGGTTGCCGGTGATGTCGGAGGACACCAGCGGGTCCTCGGAGTACTCCAGGATCCCGGCGAGCGCCCCGTCGGCGGCCTCGCGGTAGGCGGCGAGGACCTGCTCGCGGGTCACGTCGCGGGCGACGGTGGTGTTGAGCTCGACGATCGACCCGACGGGCACGGGCACCCGGATGGAGTCGCCGGAGAGCCGGCCGTCGAGGTTCGGCAGGACCAGGCCGATGGCCTTGGCCGCGCCGGTGGTGGTGGGCACGATGTTGACCGCCGCGGCGCGGGCGCGGCGGGGGTCGCGGTGCGGGCCGTCCTGGAGGTTCTGCTCCTGGGTGTAGGCGTGGACGGTGGTCATGAAGCCGTGCTCGATGCCGGCGAGGGTGTCCAGGACGGCGGCCAGCGGCGCGAGGGCGTTGGTGGTGCAGGAGGCGTTGGAGACGACGGTGTGCGCCTGCGGGTCCCAGGCGCCGGTGTTGACGCCGTAGGCGAGGGTGACGTCGGCGCCGTCGGCCGGCGCGCTGACCAGGACCTTGCGGGCGCCGGCCTCGAGGTGGGCGCGGGCGCCGGCGGCGGAGGTGAAGCGGCCGGTCGCCTCCAGGACGATGTCGACGCCGAGTTCGGCCCAGGGCAGCTTGGCCGGCTCGCGCTCGGCGAGCACGGCGATGCGCCGCCCGTCGACCACCAGGGCGTCGCCCTCGGCGCGCACCGGGCGCCCCAGCCGCCCGGCGGCCGTGTCGTAGGCGAGCAGGCGGGCGAGGGCGACGGGCTCGGTGAGGTCGTTGACGGCGACCACCTCCAGGGCGCTGTCGCGCTCCAGCAGCGCGCGCAGCACGTTGCGTCCGATGCGGCCGAATCCGTTGATGGCGATGCGGGTCATGGGGGCGGGTCCTTTCCGGTCCTTGCGGGTTCGCCACCAGGCTCGCGCACCGCCCCCGGCGCTGACAGCGCCGTGATCGCCACGCTCCGAAAGGATCGCGCCAACACCGCGCACCCCTGCCCCGCAGGCCGCCGGACCGGCCGGGACCGGGGGAGCAGGGGCCGCCGGACAGGCCGGGGCCGGGGGAGCAGGGGCCGCCGGACAGGCCGGGACCGGGGGAGCAGGGGCCGCCGGACAGGCCGGGGCCGGGGGAGCAGGGGCCGCCGGACAGGCCGGGACCGGGGGAGCAGGGGCCGCCGGACAGGCCGGGGCCGGGGGAGCAGGGGCCGCCGGACCGGCCCGGACCGGGGGAGCAGGGGCCGCCGGCCGGGCCGGGGCGGGCTACTCGCCGCGGGCGAAGGTGCGCCGGTACTCGGTGGGCGTGGTGCCAAGGACCCGCTGGAAGTGCTGGCGCAGGTTCGCCCCCGTGCCCAGCCCCGTGTCGGCGGCGATCTGCTCGACCGCCAGCTGGGAGCGCTCCAGCAGCTCGCGGGCGGCGTCGACGCGCGCACGCATCACCCACTGCATCGGCGTGTACCCGGTGTCCTCGGCGAAGCGCCGCGAGAAGGTCCGCGGGGAGACCGCCGCATGACGCGCCAGGACCTGCAGCGTCAGCGGCTCCCCCAGGCGCCCCAGCGCCCACTGCCGGGTCGCCGCGAACCGCTCGCCCAGCGGCTCGGGCACACTGCGCGGCACGTACTGGGCCTGGCCGCCGCTGCGGTAGGGCGCGGCCACCAGGCGCCGGGCCGCATGGTTGGAGGCCGCCACCCCCAGGTCGCCGCGCAGGATGTGCAGGCACAGGTCGATCCCCGAGGCGGCGCCCGCGGACGTCAGCACCCCGCCCTCGTCCACGAACAGGACGTTCTCGTCGACCCGCACGAGCGGGTGCCCGGCGGCCAGCGCCCGCGTGTAGTGCCAGTGCGTGGTGGCCCGCCGCCCGTCGAGCAGACCGGTCGCCGCCAGCGCGAACGCACCGGTGGAGATCGCGGCCAGCCGCGCACCGCGCGCATGCGCGGCCACCAGCGCCTCCAGCACCGCCCGCGGCGGCTCCTCGCGGTCCGGGCGCCGGTAGCCGGGAACGAACACGATGTCCGCCCACGCCAGCGCCTCCAGACCGTGCGCCACCGCGTACGACAGGCCGTCGCCCCCCGCCACCAGGCCCCGCGCCGCACCGCACACCCGCACCTCGTAGGGCATGCTCGCCCGGGTCGTGAACACCTGCGCGGGAATCCCGACATCCAGGGGCTTGGCACCCTCCAGGACCAGGACGGCAACCCGGTGCAGGGACGGCGACGACGGCGACGGCGACGGGGGCGAGGGCGGGGACGGCGGGGACGGCGGGGGCGCGGACACGGGCACGAGGGTACGCCGACACCCCCGCCCACCGCCGAGACCGCCCCCGCCCGGACCCGGCGCGCGGCGGGCCGGAAGGCCGGCCGGGGGGTCGGGCGCTGCCGAACCCGCCCGCGCGCACCGCGGCGGCGAAGGACCGCCAGGCGTCGCGGGGGAAGACCGGGGCGGGCCCGCCGGGATCCTTGACCGCGCGGACAAGCGGCGCGGGCACGCGCTCAAGGCACTGCCGGCGGGTCGTCAGGAACCTCACGCCCCCCTGCGCCTGCTCCCGGGCGGCACCGCCGCTCCTGGCGATTCCCGCCTCCAGCGCGCCCGCGCACTCCCCGGCCTGGAGCGGCCCCGGGACGACACCGGCCTCGAGGAGCCCGGCCTCGGCGGCCCGGGACTCGCAGGCGGCGTACTCGGAACCCGGGCACCAGGACGGTGTGCCGGTGCTGCCAGTACATCAACGACAGCCTCCCGCCCGCCTCCAGGACCTGGCCCGCCGCGAGGGCGAACCCCTCACCGGAGGCCGCTGCGCAAGTCCGACGAACGAGACGCAGGACGGGTCGTCCTTGCACCTGCGCCGCCGGCTGCGCCCGCGTGAGGCCGCGACCCTCGCGTGACCTGCGAAGCTGCACACCGAACGGGGCCCAGGGCGATGACGTCGGGTCAAGGGGCCCCTTGTCCACGGCCGTTCCCCCACCTCGCGCCGACGCCGCGGCCAAGCAGACCCCCGCCTCCGACGGCAGCCACCGCCGGGACACCACGGACACAGCCCGTCGAACTCCGGCCACGGAGAGCCCCCGTCAAGCCCGTTCGAGTCCAGACCCCCGGACTCCACGGCTACGGCGCGCGCGGGGACCTTGGCACACGCCTGTACCGGGTACGCAACGAGCGGACGGGGGAGCGGCCCCACGGCAGCGGCGGGGCGCTCGCGGGCCTCTCCTCCTACCGCGCCGCCGACGCCGCCCGGCGCGGCCTCGAACCGCGCCGGCACGGCGCACTGACACCCCCCGCCCCCGCACCCCGGCGCGGGGCGCGCGGGGCGGGCGGGGCGGCGTGCGCCCCGCGCGCCCCGCGCGCCGCCGCCCAAACCCCCCACCGGGCAGGCGACTTGGACACCGGGCACCCCGCAGGCGCATCATGGCGGGCACCGCGCGCCACACACCCCCTCACCGGCGCCCGGGCGCCCCGGTGCCACCGGGCACCAGGGACCCCGAAGGGAAGGACGGCAGCCACCGTGAGTCCCGCACTGCGACCCTTTCGCATCGAGGGAAAGGCGATCCAACTCGCCAGACACCTCGCGGACGCCCAGATCGCCGACCTCGTGCGCTGCTCCTGCATCGGCAACGAGGTCGCCATCGACCTGTCCGACACCCACGTCCTGATCACCCTCGTCGACCTGGACGGCGCCCTGCGCCTGACCTTCCACATGACCCACGACGGCCCCGCCCGCGCCCGCTCCTGGAGCCGCCACCTGCCCCCCGGCGCCGGAGCCGGCGACATCGCCCACCGCATCGCCGCCGACCTCCACACCCTGGAACGCGAACTCGCCCCGCTGCGCCGCAACCCGCCCGCGCCCCCGCCGCAGCGCTGAACACCCCGCACGAGCACACGGGCACACGAGCGCACGAGCACACGAGCACGGGCACACGGGCGCACGAGCGCACGGGCACAGGAGTGCAGGAGCACAGGAGTGCAGGAGTGCAAGGGCGCCGGTGCACACCGCCGTTCGGACCCCGCCCGGGGCCCGAACGGCGGCGCGGGAAGGTCAGCCGCCGCCGTGCAGCACCAGCGCCCAGCACAGGCACCCCAGCGCCGCCGTGCACAGCAGCGCCCGCGCCACGTTCCACCGCACCCACCGCGCCTCGAACCGCGCCCGCACCGCCGCCGGGTCCGCGATCCGCCCCGGCTGGCCCGCCGCCGCCAGCGCGTCGTTGAGCGGGATGTTCACCTTGCGCGTCACCGCCAGCGCCGCCACGTAGAACACCAGCGCCGCCACCGCCGCCGGCAGCACATCGCGCCCCGCCGCCGGCAGGTGCAGCGCCACCGCCGCCCCCGTCGACAGCAGCGCCCCCACGAACCCCAGCACGAACCAGCCGTTCAGGATCGCCACGTTGATCCGCTGCATCACCTCCACGAACGTCCGGTCGTCCACCCCCCGCAGACCCGGCATCACCGAGCACGCGTAGGCGTAGAACAGGCCGGCCGTCAGGCCGGTCGTGATCGTGGCGGCCACGAGCGCGATCACACGCGACAGTTCCATCGTGGGCTTCCCTCCGGTGAGTTGCGCAACACATACCCTGCGATCATCCAACGGATCGCGGCCGGGACCCACCCCGACCACTCAAGACCCTCTCAAATGACGCGACGTCAATCCATGTTCCGGCGTCTACACTTCGGCCATGGACACTCTCACGGGCCTGCTGGACGGCCCCAAGGCGCGCGGAGCGTTCCTGCTCCGCTCGATCCTCAGCCCCCCGTGGTCCCTGCGGATCGAGGACCGCGCCCCCCTCTCCGTCGTCACCATGATCCGCGGCGACGCCTGGATCCTGCCCGAACGCGGCACCCCGCTGCTCCTGCGCCCCGGCGACGTGGCCATCGTGCGCGGCCCCGAGCCCTACACCGTCTCCGACGACCCCGACACCCCCGTCCAGGTCCTCATCGGCCCCGGCCAGAGCTGCTCGCGCGACGGCACCGACGTCGCCGAGTCGATGGCGCTGGGCGTGCGCACCTGGGGCGAGAGCCGCCCCGACGACACCACCTCCTGCGTCATGCTCTCCGGCACCTACCAGGCCGAACACGAGATCGGCCAGCGCCTGCTGGCCTGCCTGCCCGCCCTGCTGGTGCGCCCCGCCGGCACCGGCGCCGACGACACCCTCGTCAAACTCCTCTCCGCCGAGATCGGCCGCAGCGAACCCGGCCAGGAACTCGTCCTGGACCGCATCCTGGACCTCCTGGTCGTCAGCGTCCTGCGCAGCTGGCTCGCCGCCCCCCACTCCGGCGCCCCCGCCTGGTACCGGGCCCAGCACGACCCCGTCGTCGGACCCGCCCTGCGCCTGATCCACGACGACCCCGCCCGCCCGTGGACGGTCGCCGACCTCGCCCAGAAGGTCGGCGTCTCCCGCGCGGGCCTGGCCCGGCGCTTCACCGCCCTGGTCGGCGAGCCCCCGATGGCCTACCTCGCGGGCTGGCGCCTGGCGGTGGCCGCGGACCTGCTGCGCGAACCCGAGTGCACCGTCGCCTTCGCCGCCCGCAAGGTCGGCTACAGCAACGCCTTCGCGCTCAGCGCCGCGTTCAAACGGGTACGCGGCATCAGCCCCCAGGAGCACCGCCGCCTGGCCGCCGCCGGCGCCCCCGCCCGGCCCACCCCCTTCAGCGGCCCCGCCGAGACCGTCGTCCTCGCCGGCTGACACCCCGAAACCCCGCACCCCGAAGCACCGGAAGCACCGCAGCCCCGGGCCCCGGGGGCCGTGTGCGGCCGGGGGCCCGGGGCTCCCGGGCAGGGCACAGCAAGGGGCAGCGGGCGGCGGCGTCCTCAGCAGGCCCGCGCGACGGGCACGCCCGCACCGGGCGCGCCGGGCACCCCGAGGGCGCCCGCGCCGCCCGCCGCGGCGGGCACGGCGACCGCGGCCAGCAGCAGGCCCTGCCCGGCCGTCCAGCGCCCGCGGTAGCGCCAGGGCACCCCCGCGGGCACCGCGCCCGCCCGCAGCACGGCGCTGAACGTGCCCGCCGCGTCCAGGCGCACCTCGGCATCGCGCAGGCCCAGCCAGCGCCGCCCCAGCGGGTACCAGGCCTTGTACACGGCCTCCTTGGCGCAGAACAGCAGCCGGTCCCACGGCACCGCGCCCTGCGGCAGCGACGCCAGGTGGCGCTGCTCGCCGGGGCCGGCGGCCAGCGACAGCACGCCGGCGGGCAGGGCGTGGGCGGGCTCGGCGTCGATGCCCAGCGACAGGAACGCGCCGGTGCGCACCGCGGCCGCCGCCCGGTAGCCCTCGCAGTGGGTGATGCTGCCGGTGGTCCCGGCGGGCCACCCGGGCGCGCCGCCGGGGCCGGGCAGCAGGGCCGCGCCGGGCTGGCCGAGCTGGGCCAGCGCCCGGCGCGCGCAGGTGCGGGCGGTGGCGAACTGGCGGCGCCGGCGCTCGCCGCGCCCGGCCATCAGGGCCTGCTCGGCGGCGAACAGCGGCGCCGGCGCGAGGTCGTCGAACGCCTCGGCCACCGCCACCGACGCGGGCAGCACCCGCGCCAGCAGCACCCCGCGCCCACCCCCGCCACCGGCACCGACGCGGGCACCGACGCGGGCAGTACCGGCGGCGGGCGCGGCGGCGCCCATCAGCGCCCGGCCAGCCCGGCGACCACCGCGGCCAGGCGGTGCGGGGCCTCCAGCGGCAGCATGTGCCCGGTGGCGGGCAGCGACTCGAAGCGCCCGTGCGCCAGCGCCCGGGCCAGGGCCCGGCCGTCCTTCGGATCGACGACCCTGTCCGCCTCGCCGGCGATCACCACGGCCGGCACCGTCACCGCCGCCAGCGCCGCCCGCAGGTCCATCCCGCGGGTGGAGGCGAAGCACGCCGCCCGCACCCCGCGGTCGGTGGCCGCGAACAGCCGCCGGTTGGCCTCCTGCACCCCGCGCGGGGCGCCGGCGCCCAGGGTCTGCGCCAGCAGCCGCCGCCCCAGCCACGGAACCCCAAGGGCCCGGCTGAACAGCGCACTGCCCATCATCCGCACCTCGCCGGCGGGGGTGTCCTGCCCGTGGGCGGCACTCGCGGCCAGCACCAGGGCGTGCAGCCGCCCGCCCGCGGCCCGCGGGTCCTCGGCGAACCAGCGCGCCGCCAGCGACAGCGCGGCGAACCCGCCGCCCGAGTGCCCGGCCACCACCGCCGCCTCGCCGGCCGGCACCAGGTGCTCGATGACCGCCTCCAGGTCCCGGCCCAGGCGCTCCACCGCGACCGGCTCGCCGCCCGCCGTGGAGGAGCCGTGCCCGCGCTGGTCGAAGGACACCACCCGGTGCCCGCCGGCCGCCAGCACCCGCGCCGTCCCCTCCCACACGGTGCGCCCCGCGGCCCAGCCGTGCGCCAGGACCACCGTGCGCTCGCGCGCACCGCCCGCCGGGGCGTGCACGGTCGCCACCAGCCGCGCCCCGTCGTCGGTGCGCACCGTGGCGTCCGCCACCACCACCGCACCGGCCGCACCGGCCGCACCGGCCGCACCGGCGGCGGGGGCGGTCAGCACGGCCGCACCCGCGCCCGCACCCGGGCCCGGGCTCACCGCGCACCCCCCGCACCCGCGAGCAGCGCGTCCAGGTGCGCGAAGGCGTTGCGGGTGGCCCGCGAGTGCTCCGCACCGATGTCGGCGACCTTCGCCAGCAGGCGCAGCCACCCCTGCGGGGCGGCCTGGAAGGCCATCGACAGCCGGGTGCGGGCCCCGCCGTCCACCGCGGTCAGCCGGAACTCGCTGCTGCCGCGGAACGCCCCCGCCACGTAGTCCGCCGCCAGGCGCCGCCCCGGCTCCACCGCCGTCGTGCGCGCGGTGAACCGCAGCTTCGGGCCGCCCTTGTCGACGCCCTTGGTGTGCACCGTCACCACGGTGCTCCCGCCCTCGCGCTCCGGGCCCACCGCCCCCGGCTCGAACGTGTTGTGCGGCACCCACCAGTGCGCCGCGCCGCCCAGTTCGGCGACCAGCGCCTCCCAGACCCGCTCCACCGGCGCGTCGATGATCGCCTCGTCGACGATGTCGTAGCTGTTCACGGGAACCTCCAGGCGGGCACGGGGCCCGGGGCAGGGCGCGCACCGCGGGGCACACGCCGGCGAAACGATGAAGAGAACGAACAGAAGAGGGGAAGCAGGGACGAACCGGGCCCGGGGCGCGGGCCCCGCCCCCCGGGCCCGCCGCTCAGCCGAAGAACCCCTGGCCGGGCGTCAGGATCCTCGCCGGGTCCCACGTGCGCTTGGCCGCCACCAGGGCGTCCCACCGGGTGCCGAAGTGCCGCTGCCAGTCGCCGCGCGTCATCCGCGGCACCGCACCCACCAGGTACCGCTTCGCGCCCAGCGCCACCGCCCGGTCGTACAGCCGGCGGTTGCGCTCCAGCATCGCCGCCGCGTCCGAGCCCGGCGCCGGGAACGCCAGCAGGTCGAACAGCCAGCCCACCGGCTCCTCGGGGATCACCGCGAACGGCCGGGTGAACTTCGCCGACGCGTACGGGTAGAACAGCAGGAACCCCGCCCCGATGTCACCGGGCGTCAGCTCCCGCACCACCTCGCGCATGAACGCACCCGCCGTGGAGGCCGGCAGGAACAGGCTCAGCCACGGCTTCGGCTCGTGCCAGTACCCGCCCTCCTTCAACGCGTCCGCGAAGGCGTCCACCCGGAACGTGTACTCCCGGTAGGACTGGTCCACCACCGTGGTGTCCGCCGCCACCGGCGACAGCCCCCGCAGCAGCGCCGCGCGGTCCGGCACCGCCGACCCGCTGTAGTACGCCACCGCCTCGATCTTGTACCGCCACGCGCTGTCGGAGGCGTTGCGCACCACCTCCCCGACCTGCGAGCCGAACCGCCCGTCCGCCAGCAGCCGCTCCTGGTCGGCCAGGTACACCGACAGGTCGTCGTAGAACAGGTTGAACACCACCGCGCGCTGCGGCGCCGGCACGAGCTTCACCGTCGCCCGCACGATGATGCCCACCTGCCCGCCGCCCGCCAGCGCCGCCTGGAACAGGTCCCGGTTGCGCGTCGCGCAGGCCGTCACCAGCTGCCCGGTCCCGGTCACGATGTCGATCGACTCCACCGTGTCCGCCTGCAGCCCGTACTTCTGCACCGTCCCGCCGATCCCGCCGATGCTGATCGTCCCGCCTACCGACAGGTGCAGGTAGTCCGTCAGGCACGGCGGGGTCCTGCCCTGCGCCAGCGCCGCCTCCGTCAGCTGCGCCCACGTCACCCCCGGCTCCACCACCGCGCTGCCCGCGCCGACGGACAGGATCCGGTTCAGCGAGCGGGCGTCGATGGAGATCCCGCCGGGCGCGGTGGCCTGCCCGTAGCTGGAGTGCGACTCCAGGTCCTCGCCGGTGCCGCTGCGCCCGTTCATGGCGACCTTGAGGCCGTTGCAGCGGGCGTAGTTGACGATTTTGACGATGTCCTGGACGGATCCGGGCCTCAGGACGGCGCGGGGGGCCGCGCTGACCATGTGGCCGAAGTCGCCGGCGTAGCCGGCGAGGGTGGCGGGGGCCGTGACCAGGGTCCCGTCCAGGGCGGGTACGGCGGAGACGGTGGCGGCGTTCAGGGGGGTGGTGTCGGCGGTGGTGGCCCAGGAACGGGTGGCGGTGTTCCAGCCCACCACGGCCGCGGCCATGCCGGTGATCAGGCCGCGCCGCGACAGTGCTGCCTTGCTCATCTCAGATTCTCCCGATCGTCGTGTCAGCGGGTGTGCGCTGTCGGTCGCCCGGACGGCGGTGGTGCCGGGGCGTGGCGCCGCGGTGCCTCGGGCCGCGGAGCCCCGGTGCGGGCGGTGCCCGGTGGAGCGGGTGGTGCGGTGGTGCCCGACTGGTGCGTGGTGCGTGGCGCGGGTGGTGGGGTCAGGCGGCGGTGCGGGCGGCGGTGAGGCGGTCGGCGCCGGTGAGGGTGGCGACCTGGTAGGACTCCAGGTCGAAGCGGCGCGTCTGGCGGCGGAAGCGCCAGGTGTAGGTGGGCCAGATGGAGCTGTTGCGCCCGCCGGCGTCGATGTACCAGCTCTTGCAGTCGCCGGCGTTCCACACGGTGCCGTCGAGTTTGGCGGCGAGGGCGGTGTTGTAGTCCTGCTGGGCCTGGGGGCGGACCTCGACGCTGGCCAGCCGGCGCTTGTCCATGGCCTTCAGGGCGTCCATGACGTAGGCGATCTGGGCCTCGATCATGACGACCTGGGAGGAGTGCCCGAGGGTGGTGTTGGGGCCGAGCAGCATGAACAGGTTGGGGAAGCCGGCGACGGTGGTGCCGCGGTGGGCGGACATGCCGTCCTTCCAGGCCTCGCGCAGCGAGGCGCCGCCGCGTCCGAAGACGCGCCTGGCCACGGGGCGGTCGGTGGCGTGGAAGCCGGTGCCCAGGATGATGGTGTCGACCTCGCGGACGGTGCCGTCGGCGGTGGTGAGCGAGGTGGGGCCGATCGCGGTGATGGCGTCGGAGACGATGTCGACGTTGGGCTGCTGGATCGCCGGGTACCAGGTGTTGGAGAACAGCAGGCGCTTGCAGCCGAGGACGAAGTCCGGGGTCAGGCGGGCGCGCAGCGCGGTGTCGGCGACGGACTTGCGCAGGTGGTCGCTGGCCATCTTCTGCATCTTGGCGGCGAGCTTGGGGCGGGACAGGACGAAGGCGAGGACCTCGCGCCCGTGCCTGTTGAAGTTGCGCCGAAGGCTCTGGTAGCCGGGCAGGTGGCGCAGCATCCAGCGCTGGCGGGCGCTGGTGGGCTTGTCGTTCTTGGGGCCCACCCAGGGCGGGGTGCGCTGGTAGAGGTCCAGGCGCCCGACCCGGGGCTGGATCTTGGGGACGAACTGGATGGCGGAGGCGCCGGTGCCGATGACGGCGACGTTGCGTCCGGTGAGGTCGTGCCCGTGGTCCCAGCGCGCGGAGTGGAAGACGGTGCCCTGGAAGGTCTCCAGGCCCGGCAGGTCGGGTACGGACGGCTCGGAGAGGTAGCCGGTGCCGGTGACCAGGACCTGGGCGGTGTAGCGGCCCTGGGAGGTCTCGATGTGCCAGCGGCGCAGGTCCTCGTCCCAGCGGGCGGCGAGCAGTTCGTGGCCCAGGCGCAGGTAGGGGCGCACGCCGAAGCGCTCGGCGGTGTCCTTGAGGTAGGCCAGCAGCTCGCCCTGGCCGCCGAAGGTGCTGTTCCACTCGGGGTTGCGGGCGAAGGAGAAGGAGTACAGGTGCGACATGACGTCGCAGGCGCAGCCGGGGTAGGTGTTGTCGCGCCAGGTGCCGCCGACCTCGTCGGCGCGCTCGAACACCAGGAAGTCGTCGATGCCCTGCTGGAGCAGGCGCACGGCGGTGCCAAGGCCGGAGAAGCCGGAGCCGATGACGGCGACGCGCAGGTCGCGCACCGGGCGCCCGCCCTCCTCGGGGCGGGCGGTGGCGGGGGGTTCGGTGGTGGTGGTCATGGTGCGCGCTCCCCTCAGGCCCGCCGGGTCAGGGTGACGCGGAAGTTGTTGAAGACGTGGTCCTCGAGGGTGTAGGCGAAGATGTCGAGGTAGCGCTCGAAGCGGGCGACGGTCTCCTCGCTCTCCAGGGCGACGGCCTCCTCGCGGCGGGCGGCGAGCAGCTCCAGCCAGGCGCGGCAGGCGCGGGCGAAGGACTCCGGCTCGTTGCGGATCTCGGTGACCTCGAAGAGGCCGTCGAGGCCGGCGGCGAGCTCGGGCAGGCGCGGGATGTGGCAGCCCTCGAACTCCTCGCGCTGCAGGAACTTCAGGTCGTCCAGGAGCTGGCGGCGCAGCGGCGGGTTCTCCACCGTCATGGTGTGCAGGACGAACCGGGCGCCGGGCCTGAGCAGGGAGTGGACCTGCTTGAAGAAGACGCGG
Source organism: Kitasatospora sp. NPDC048239 (assembly GCF_043202015.1). Classification (NCBI taxonomy): domain Bacteria; kingdom Bacillati; phylum Actinomycetota; class Actinomycetes; order Kitasatosporales; family Streptomycetaceae; genus Kitasatospora; species Kitasatospora sp. NPDC048239. Next base: position 104,520 of record NZ_JBICZP010000007.1, read on the forward strand.
TAGCGCTGGGTGCGCTCCTTGGGGGTGAGGCTGGACAGGACGAAGTGCTCCAGGGCGTTGATGCAGAACGCGGCGTCGTAGGGCTCGCCGTCGGCCTTGTGGTCCTCCCAGCTCTCGACCTTCGCCTCGATGGCGGGGTTGTTGATGGCGGCGACGAAGTCGGCCTGGGTGCGCGAGAGGGTGACGCCGACGGCCTGCTGGACGCCGTGGACGGTGGTGAGGCGGTTGAGCATGGTGCCCCAGCCGCAGCCGATGTCCAGGACCTTGGCGGCCCCGGCGGCGCCGGCGAGGTCGACGAAGGCGTCGAGCTTGCGCTCCTGGGCCTCGTCGAGGGTGGCGACGAGGTCCTCGCCGTCCTCCCAGTAGCCGCCGGAGTACATCATGGTGGGGCCCAGGATGAGCCGGTAGAGGTCGTTGCCGACCTCGTAGTGGTGGCGGATCGCCTCGACGTCCGGGTTGATGGACTTGGCCTCGACGGTGGTCATGCGGGGCTCCTTGTGATGGGTGGCGGGGTGCGCGCAGGGGCTGGGGGCAGGGGCGGGATTCGGGTTTGAGGAAAGCGCGCGCCTCGCAAGGCGGGCGCAAGGCGCCCGCGGCCGCCGGGCTTGCTCAGCGGTTGCGCCGCGACCGGTTCCATGCGTGGCAAGGCCCGGGACGACGAGATGGCCCGGCGGCATCGACGCAGGCATGGTTGCCGGCGCTGACGGAAGGAATCACGCTCATGTCCGACATCCCCACCATCGAGGACCTGGCCGGCCAGCTGCAGGCGGTCTCGGGCGCACAGGAGATCGACGCGGACGCCGCGCTGCAGCACATCGCGGACGTCGACTCCCTGGACCTGATGGAGTGGCTCTACGGCTTCCAGAACCAGTACCCGCACATCCCCGCGGACGAGTCGCTGTTCGCGGACATCGACGACACCACCACCCTGCGGGTCGTCCACGAGCGGATCCTGGCGCTCGTGCCGCAGCAGAGCGCCTAGGAGGGCGCCCGGATGAGCGGCTTCGACATCACCGGGTGGGGGATCTCCGTGCCCGAGCGCGTGGTCACCAGCGCGCAGCTCGCCAAGCGCTTCGGCGTGGACGAGCACTGGATCGTCTCCCGGTGCGGCATCCGTGAGCGCCGGGCGGTCGGGCCCGGCCAGAGCACCGCCTCGATGGCCGTCGAGGCCGGGCGCCGGGCCCTGGAGCGGGCGGGGCTGACGGGGGCGGACATCGCGCACCTGATCGTGGCCACCGCCACCCCCGAGCAGCCCTCGCCGGCGACGTCGGCGTTCGTCCACGAGGCCCTGGGCATCGCGGGCAGCGCACACGACGTCAACTCCGAGTGCGCCGGGTTCGTGTACGGGCTGGTGACGGCGGCGGGTCTGATGCACCTGGACCCGCGCCCGATCCTGCTGATCGGCTCCGACACGCACACGCTGACCGCCAACCCCGCCGACCGGGACCTGTCGATCCTGGTCGGCGACGGGGCGGGCGCGATCGTCCTGCAGCCGGGCCCGGAGAACCGGATGCTGGCGTGGAACCTGGGCGCCGACGGCACCTGCAAGGACAGCCTCAAGGTGCCCGCCGGCGGCAGCCGGATGCCCACCACCGAGGACACCGTCCGGCGCGGCCTGCACTACGCGCAGATCAACGGCAACGAGATCTACCTCAACGCGGTGCGCTACACGGTGCGCACGGTGCGCGAGACGCTGGAGTCGGCGAAGCTGGCCCCGGCGGACGTGGACCACATCGTGCCGCACCAGGCGAACATCCGGATCATCAACTCGGTGCTGAACCACACCGGCATCCCCGCCGACCGGCTGGTCACCAACCTGGAGAAGTACGGCAACACCGCCTCGGGGTCGATTCCCATCGCCCTGTCGGAGGCGCTGGACGCCGGGCGCATCCAGGCCGGCCAGCACGTGCTGCTCGCCGGGTTCGGGGCGGGGATGACGTGGGGCTCGGTCCTGCTGAAGTGGGGAGGGGCGCGATGAGCACCAGGGCCCAGGGCGTACGCCCCGAACACCCGGTGGCCCTGGTCACCGGCGCCTCCGGCGGCCTGGGCCAGGCGCTGGCGGTGGAACTGGACGCGCTGGGCTGCCGGGTGGCGGTGCACTACAACAGCTCCCGCGCCCAGGCCGAGGCCGTCGCGGACAAGCTCGTCAACGACTGCGTCGTCGTCACCGGCGACGTCGGCGACTGGGCGCAGACCAGCGCCCTGTACGAGCAGGTCGCCGAGCGGCTGGGCCCGGTGGACGTGCTGGTCAACAACGGGGCGATCCGCAAGGACTCCCTGATGGCGATGCAGAACCCCGAGCAGTGGCGCAGCGTGATCGACACCAACCTGGTCGGCGCGTTCCACACCGCCCGGGCGTGCGTGCCGGCGATGCTGCGCTCGCGCTGGGGGCGGATCGTCAACATCGTCTCCCCCTCCGGGCTGATCGCCACCGCCGGGCAGACCGCCTACTCCGCCTCCAAGGCGGGGCTGATCGGCCTGACCCGCACCCTGGCCGCGGAGTGCGGGCGGCGCGGGGTGACCGTCAACGCCCTCTCACCGGGCTTCATGATCACCCCGATGACGGACACCCTGCCCGCCCACGTCATCGACGCGATGCGCGACAAGGCCCCGGTGCCGCGCTTCGTCACCCCCGAGGAGGTGGCCCGCGCGATCGGCCTCTTCCTCGACCAGGACTGCATGACCGGCCAGGTCCTGAGCATCGACAGCGGGGTGTCGATCACCTGAGCGGGCGCCGCCCCCCGCCCGGGTCCGGCCGGGCCGGTGCACTCCGGAGTGCACCGGCCCGCCCGCACGCCCGGCCCCGCCCTCACGGGTCATCACACCTGGGCCGGGGCCGCCGGGTCGGCCTCGGGCAGGGCGGCCTCGGGCAGCGCCTTCAGGCGGCTGACGGGGGAGGCGATCAGGGCGGGCACGACGGCGGCCGAGGCCACGGCGGCCACCACCAGCGCGTGGGCGGCGCCGATGCGCCCGGCGAGCAGTCCCGCGCACAGCCCGCCCAGGGCGCCGCCGCCGAACAGCAGGGTGCGGAACGCCGCCGTCATCCGCCCCATCATCGCCTGCGGGGTCAGGCTCTGGCGCAGGCTCACGATGACGACCCCGGCCACCCCCAGGCCCAGGTAGGTGGTGAAGAAGGACACCACGTACAGCGCGAGCACCACCGGGCGGGGCCCGGCGGCCGCGGCGATCAGGACCGGGCCCAGCAGCAGGGCCGACTGGGCGGTGGCGTAGACCCGCCCCAGCGCGAAGCGCGCGATGATCCGGCGCGAGAGCAGCGCGCCCGCCAGCCCGCCCAGCGAGGCGGTGGCCAAAACCGCGCCCAGCGCCGCCGCGGACAGGTGCAGGTCGTTGGCGGCGTGCAGCAGGAACATCGTCCACACGGTGACCATGGAGAAGTTGCAGCAGAACCCGACCAGCGCCAGCGCCCGCAGCACGCGCTCGCCCATCACCCAGCCCAGCCCCTCGCGCAGCTCGCGCCCCAGGTGGCGCCGGGCGACCGGTGCGGGCGCCGGCTCGGGGGCGCGGATCAGCAGCAGCGTCAGCAGCGACAGCGCGTAGGAGCAGGCGTCCGCCACCAGGGCCACCGGCGCGCCGAGCGCGGAGACCAGCAGGCCCGCCAGCCCCGGCCCGGCCACGTCGGCGCCCGAGGAGCTCGCGCTCATCTTGGCGCCGGCCTCCACGTAGTGCGCCCGGCTGCGCACCAGGACCGGCACGTAGGACATCCAGCTGACGTCGTAGGCCACCGAGGCGGTGCCGACGGCGCAGGCGATCACCAGCAGCAGGCCCAGGTCCAGGGCGTGCAGCCAGTACAGCACCGGGACGAGGGAGACCAGCAGCAGCCGGGCGAGGTTGGCGCCGATCATCAGCGGGCGCCGGCGCATCCGGTCGCTCCAGACGCCGATCGGCAGGGCCAGCAGCAGGTAGGGGGCGAGCTGCAGGAAGCGCAGCAGCCCGACCTGTTCGTCGTCGGCGCCGAACGCGCGGATCGCGGTCAGCGGCAGGGCCAGGGCGGTGACCTGGGAGCCGAGCAGGGAGAGCGTCTCGCCGAGCCAGAAGACCAGGAAGTCGCGGTTGTGCCACAGGCCCGGCTCCGGCGCCGGCGCCCGGTCCGCGGCGCCGCCGGTTCGGCCCGCGGCGGCGGGGGAGCGGGTCACCGGGCGGCGCCCGCGAGTTCGGCGACGGCGCCGGCGACGGTGTCGACCTCGTCCTCGGTGTTGTAGTAGTGCGGCGACAGCCTCAGGCACCACTGGACGTCCTTGTCGGCGAAGTCGAACTGCGCGAACTCCCGGAAGCTGAGCGCGGAGTTGATGCCGCGCGCGTCCAGCGCGGCCTTGAACGGCCGCGGCTGCGCCCGCTCGACGGCGAGGGTGACCAGCGCGGCGGGCGCCGGGCCGCCGTCCAGCAGCCGCACCCCGGGCACCTCGGCCAGCCGGGTGCGCAGGCGCGCCGCCAGCGCCGGGGTGCGCCGGGCCACCGGCTCCACGCCCAGGCGCAGCGCGTAGCGCACGGCCTCCGCGCAGCCCAGCACGGTGGCGTAGGGGAACTCCCACTCCTCGAAGCGGGCCGCGCCCTCCAGCGGGCGGTAGGTGTCGGGCCCGGTCCAGCGCGCGCCGTGCATGTCGATGAACAGCGGCTCGTAGCCCGCCGCGAGGACGCGGTCGGAGGCGTACAGGAAGCCCGAGCCGCGCGGCCCGCGCAGGAACTTGCGGCAGGTGGCGGTGAGCAGGTCGCAGCCGATCTCCTCGACGTCGACGGGCAGCTGGCCCACCGACTGGCAGGCGTCGACCAGGTACAGCAGGTCCAGCGCGCGGCAGTGGCGGCCGATCTCGGCCACCGGCTGGACGAGGCCGGAGTTGGTGGGCACGTGGGTGGCGGCGACCAGGCGCGGGCGGTAGCGGCGCATCAGCGCGGCCATCGCCGCCACGTCGACGCCGGACCCGTCGGGCAGGTCGGGGGCGTGCACGATGCGCACCCCGTGGCGCCGGCGCAGCGCGAGGAAGGCGATCTGGTTGGAGACGAAGTCGTTGCGGGTGGTCAGGACGGTGTCGCCGGGCCGGAAGTCGATCGCCGACAGGGCCTTGGCGTAGGCGTGGGTGGCGCTGGCGGCGAAGGCGATGTTGGCGGGGCGGGTGCCCAGCAGCTCGGCCACCGAGGCGTGGAAATCGGCGATGTTCGCGGCGCGCGCGGCGGCGGCCTCGTAGCCGCCGACGGCGGCCTCCAGCTCCAGGTGGTCCAGGACCGCCCGCAGCACCGGACGGGCCATCAGGCCGCAGCCCGCGTTGTTGAAGTGGACCACCGAGGCGCAGCCGGGGGTGTCGGCGCGCAGGGCCCCGACATCGAGGAGCGGTTCCTGCACCGACGCGAAAGCGCTATCATGTATCTTCATGTCCGACAGTAGCAGTACTGAAAGCCTGGTGGCGATCCTGCGCGCGGAGGTCGCCGCACTCGCCCCCGGCGACCGGCTGCCCAGCAGCCGCGACATGATCGCCCGGCACGGCGTCGGCCCGGTCACCGTCTCCCGCGCGATCGCCCAACTCGCCGCCGAGGGACTGGTGGTGACCCGCCCCGGCAGCGGCACCTACGCCGCCCCGCGCCGCCCGGACCGCGGCCGCGGCGCACCGGACACCTCCTGGCAGGCCCTGGCCCTGTCCGCCTCCCCCCACGACCCCGGCCGCGGCCAGGGCGGGCCCTGGCCGCAGGAGGACACCCCCCCGGCCCCGCCGCCCGCCGGAGCGCTGGCCCTGTGCGGCGGCTACCTCCACGAGAACCTCCAGCCCACCCGGGCACTGGGCGCGGCACTGGCCCGCGCCGCCCGCCGCCCCGACGCCTGGCACCGCGCCCCCGCCGCCGGCCTCGCCCCGCTGCGCGCCCTGTTCGCCCGCCTGAGCGCCACCGGCGCCGGCCCCGAGGACGTCCTGATCACCGGCGGCGGCCAGGGCGCGCTGTCGATGCTCTTCCGCGCCGTCGCCGCACCCGGCGCCCCGGTCCTGGTGGAATCGCCCACCTACCCCGGCGCCCTGGCCGCCGCCCGCGCCGCCGGCCTGCGCCCGGTACCCGTCCCCGTCGACGCCGAGGGCCTGCGCCCCGACCTGCTCGCCGAGGCCTTCGCCATGACCGGCGCCCGGCTGCTCTACTGCCAGCCCACCGTCCACAACCCCACCGGCGCCGCCCTCGCCCCCGGGCGCCGGCGCCAGGTCGTCGACGTGGCCCGCGCCGCGGGGGCGTTCCTCATCGAGGACGACTTCGCCCGCCACCTCGGCCACGGCCGCCCGCTGGCGCCCCCGCTGGCCGCCGAGGACCGCGACGGCACCGTCATCCACCTGACCTCGCTGACCAAACCCGCCTCGCCCAGCCTGCGCATCGGCGCCCTGATCGCCCGCGGCCCGGTCATGCACCGCCTGCAGGCGATGCGCCGCGTCGACGACTTCTTCATCGCCCGCCCCCTGCAGGAGGCCGCCGTCGAACTCCTCAGCACCCCCGCCTGGGAACGCCACCTGCGCGCACTCGCCACCGCACTGCGCGAGCGCTGCACCGCCCTGAGCGGGGCACTGGCCCGCGAACTGCCCGACCTCGCCCCCGCCCACCCCCCGGCCGGCGGCCTGCACCTGTGGCTGCGCCTGGCGCCCGCCCTCACCGACACCGCCCTCGCCGAGGCCGCCCGCGCCCACGGGGTGTGCGTGGATGCCGGCACCGGCTACTTCCCCGCCGAGGCCCCCGCCGCCCACCTGCGCCTGGCCTTCGCCGCCACCGCCGAGCCCGGCGACCTCGCCGAGGCCGCCCGCCGCCTGGCCCTCGCCGTCCGCTCCCTGACCTGACCGCCGCCCGCCCGGTCCCCGTCGGCACTGTTGGCGAACTCGTCGGCTACAGCCGCTGCGATCAACCTCTCCCGCCTCGGCGCCCGGGCGGTCGGGCGTCCTCTCGCCACCCTCCCCTGACGCAACTGCGCCTCGCCGCGCAGAGCGGCGAGGCGCAGTTCGCCGACAGTGTCGGCGCGAACGCCGGGCGGGGTGCCTCCGTGTTGGTTCAGGAGGTCGGAAGGTCGCCGGACTTGACCCCTGCGAGGAACGACGTCCACGCCTCGGCCGAGAAGAGCAGAGCCGGCCCCTCCGGGTCCTTGGAGTCCCGGACCGCTGTCGCCATCAGCCTGACCTGTGTCTCAACACAGTTCCCGCCCTGACCGCTGTACGTGCTCTTGTGCCACTCGGAATCTCCAGCCACGACTCACCCATCCCTTGCTCGAAGCTCAGTACTTCTGCCGTACCTGAGCGATCATGTCGAGACTGTCGGCCGGACTCAAGGCGATTGAGCGGAGGGAGTCGAAGATCAACGTGTACTCATCGATCTCGGCCGACGTCTCCATGTAGAGCGTCCCCGTCCGGTGTTCCACACAGACGACGTCGGAGTAGCCGGACGAAGGGAAGCCGAACATCACGAACGATCCCATCAGTCCGGCATGGGCACCGGCTCGGTCCGGCAGGACCTGGAGCTCCACATAGGGATGCTCGGCCATCTCCACCAGCTTGTCGAGTTGCCCGGCCATCGTCTTCGATCCGCCCACCTGAACACGCAGCGCCGACTCGCCTTCGATCACGCAAAGACGGGGAGGATCGGATCTGTTCAGCACCTGCTGCCGCTCCATGCGAGCAGCCACCAAGGCATCCACCTGCTCGGCAGTCAGTCCGGAAGGCTTGGCCTGCATCACCGCGCGAGCGTAGTCGGGCGTCTGCAACAGGCCCGAGATCAGCATGTTCTCAAATGACCTGATGTAGTCAGCCGTCTCCTCGTAGTCGATGAAGTCCGAGTAGGACGGCCGCGCCAAACTCGCCCGCTGCACCCATCCAGGCTCACGACCGCGACGGGCAAGTGCGACCAGTTCCTCCACGCGGTCCTGGTCTTCCACGCCGTAGAACGTCAGCAGGTCGCGCAGTTCTCCGAGTGAGATGCCCAGCCTGGCGTTCTCTATCCGACTGATCTTCGAGCGATGACAGCCGATGCGCTCCGCCGCACTCTCGGGAGACTTGCCAGCCTCCTCCCGCAGTCTGACCAAAGCAGCTGCCAGCCTTCTGCGGCGCACTGTAGGTCGCGCTTGGCTCATCTGATGCTCCATCACGCCGGTTTAGCCACAGATCATACGCCCCAAAAAAAGATCTTGGAACATTTCCATTAAGCAAGTTGCAGATGGACTTCTTTCCAGAGCATGCTACTTGGCGTAGTCCCATGATCAGCACAAAGTGATCACCGTGGACTTCTCGCCCGGGCATTCCCATGCCTTCTTCAGCCGGCTTCATCCCGCACCCCGAGGTGGCCCCGCCATGCCTGAAACCGTCTCCACCGCCCCCACCGAGCACGCCTGCTGGCTTCCCCGGCACCGGAAGTCCCCGAACGCGGCCCGCCGGGAGCTGCGCCGCTTCCTCGCCGGCCACCCGGACGGCGAAAACCTGCTCCCCACCGGCGAGTTGCTGCTCTCCGAGCTGGTCACCAACGCCGTCCAGCACGCCCGTACGGCCCGGGGGCGCCTCATCCAGATCCGCTTCGGGCTCGCCCGCGACCTCCTGCGCATCGAGGTGCACGACGCCGACAGCGGGCGGCCCGCACTGCGCGACGCCCTGGAGTGCGGCGAGGCCGGCCGGGGGCTGCTCCTCGTCCACGAGTTGGCGCAGAGCTGGGGCTGCTGCCCGCGCCGGGGCGGCATCGGCAAGTTCGTCTGGTGCCACATCGCCCCCGAGGCGGCCGCCGCGTGACCACCGTCCGGGCCGGGATCGCGGGCATCATGGCGCCCGCCCTCTTCCCCGGCCTCGACCACGCGCTCCCCGTCCTGTGGGGGCACGTGCGCGAACTGCCCGTGCGCGAGGCCCACCGCGACTTCATCCGCTCCTGCATCGGCCCCGGCGGCGGCGAGGGCGTCGCCCGCTGCCTCGCCTGCGGCGGCCACTGGAGCACCACCCTCTACGTCGGCGGGCTCACCCGCTGGACCGCCCACCCGATCACCATCACCACCCTCCGGCCCTGAACGCCCCCGCCCCCGCCCGGAGTTCGCCAACGCCCGTATCCCGAACCGGCACCGAACCCTTCCCGGCGACGCGAGCCCCCGGTCCGGCCGCCAGGCGAGGCGGCCGGACCGGGGGAGGGGGTCAGGCCGGGGGAGGGGGCCGGGAAAGTTTTCCGCGCCCCCTGTCACACTCGCGCGCCGCGTTCCGTCAAAGAGGGGACAGCACGAACGCGAACCAGGGAGCGAGACCATGAACACCGACGCCCGTATGGCCAACCCCGCCGTCGTCATCCCCGAGGCGATGCCGGCGATCCTCGCCGTGGCGAAGGCCGCCCGCAAGGGCGGGGTGGCGGAGTCGACCCTGGAGCTGGTGCACCTGCGCGCCAGCCAGGTCAACGGCTGCAGCTACTGCGTGATCGGCGGGGTGGCCAGCGCGAAGAAGAACGGCGAGAGCGACGAGCGGCTGCACGCGGTCGCCGCCTGGCGCGAGGCCCCCTACTTCACCGACGCCGAGCGCGCCGCGCTCGAACTCGCCGAGCACGTCACCCGCCTGGCGGACCGGGCCGTGGTGCCCGACGAGGTGTGGGACGCCGCCGCCGCGCACTACGACGAGAAGCAGCTCGCGAGCCTGGTGCTGTGGATCAGCCTGACCAACTTCTTCAACCGCATCAACGCCACCACCCGCCAGCCCGGCGGCGCCACCTGGTAGCAGCCCCACCCCGTCCGTGACGGTGCGTCAACACCCGTGCCCCGCACCTTGTTCCGAGAACCATCGAAGTTTGACAGTTCTCGGAACAAGGGGTTTGGTGGGTTCCCGACCGGCACGCGACACGGCCGGCACACATGCAGCCGGCGCGCGACACGGCCGGCACGCGACACACCAGGGGAGCGCCACCATGGCCAGGGCCGTACTGTTCGAGCGCACCGGCGGACCGGAGGTCCTCACCGTCCGCGACGTCGAGACCCCCGCCCCCGGCCCGGGGGAGCTGAGGATCAGGGTCGAGGCGATCGGCCTCAACCGCGCCGAGGTGCTCTTCCGCACCGGCGCCTACCTCACCAGCCCCCGACTGCCCTCGGGCCTGGGCTGCGAGGCCGTCGGCACCGTCGACGCGCTCGGCCCGGGCGTCGAGGGCTTCGCCCCGGGCGAGCGGGTCGACGTCCTGCCGGTCTTCTCCCAGAACGACTACCCCACCTACGGCGACCTCGTCCTCGTCCCCGCCGCCGCCACCGTCCACCGCCCCCGCGGCCTGGACCCGGTCCAGGCCGCCGCCCTGTGGATGCCCTACCTCACCGCCTACGGCGCCCTGGCCGCCGACGGGCACCTGCGCCCCGGCGACCACGCCCTGATCACCGCCGCCTCCTCCAGCGTCGGCCTCGCCGCCATCCGCACCGCCCGCCACCTGGGCGCCGTCCCCATCGCCACCACCCGCACCCGCGCCAAGCGCCAGCAGCTCCTGGACGCCGGCGCCGCCCACGTCATCGTCACCGGCGAACAGGACCTGCCCGCCGAGGTCGCCGCCATCACCGCCGGACGCGGCGCCCGCACCGCCTTCGACCCCGTCAGCGGACCGGGCGTCGAGGACCTCGCCCGCGCCCTGGCCCCCGGCGGCGCCCTCATCGTCTACGGACGCCTGGACCCCCGCCCCACCCCGCTGCCCGGCGCCGACACCTTCGCCCCGATCACCAGCCGCTTCTACACCGTCTTCGAGGTCGCCACCGACCCCGAACGGCTGCGCCGCGCCGTCGCGTTCATCACCGCGGGCCTGGACACGGGCACCCTGGCCCCGCTGGTCGACAGGGTCTTCGACGGCCTCGACGACATCGCCGACGCCCACCGCTACCTGGAGTCCAACGCCCAGGTCGGCAAGATCGTCGTCACCGTCCGGCACTGACCCCGCCGCAACCGCCCCCCGCCAGGCCCCCCGTCAGGCCCCCGCGCTCGGCCCCCGGCGTCAGGCCCCCGGCCCCGGCCCGCCCGGCGCGGGCCGCTGCCGCCCGGCCTCGGCGTCCGCCGCCGCGACCACCGCCGCCAGCAGGCCCGGAAAGCGCCCCTCCAACTCCTCGGAGCGCAACGCGTTCATCTTCATCGTCCCCACGTAGTACTGGCGCACCAGCCCCGCCTCGCGCAGCACGTTGAAATGGTGCGTCGACGTCGAACGCGACACCGGCAGGTCGAACGACCCGCAGCTCAGATCGCACCCGGCATGCGCCAGCCGGCGCACCACCGAGCGCCGCGCCGGGTCCGCCAGCGCCTCCAGCACCTGCTGCACCCCCACCTGCTCCACCCCCGGATGCGCCAGCACCCGCACACCGCCCCGGGCCCGCACCACGCCCCACCACCCCTCTCCCGACGACCCGCACCGCCCTGCCGGGCGACGACGCTACTACGGCAACGCCCCTTCGCGCCGCCGCCCCGGGCGGCCCGCAACAGGTCCGCAACAACGGCCGGGCGCCCGGACCCCCACCCAAGGGGACCCGGACGCCCGGCCGCTGTCGGACCGTCAGGCCGCGCAGGCCCTCAGGCCGCCCGGCCCACCCGCCCCGGAGCGGGCACCGGCGCCGGACGCGTCACCAGCGGCTCGAAGATCCCCATCAGCACCGGATCCACCGCCCGCACCGCCACCGGCGCCTCCGCCACCGGCGCCGGCGTGCGCAGCAGCTCCAGATACAGCTCCTGCGTCTCGGGCGCCGGATCGATCCCCAGCTCCTCCACCAGTACCCGCCGCAACTGCTGGTAGCAGCGCAGCGCCTCCGCCCGGTTCCCGGCCGCCGCCAGCGCCGCCATCCGGCACCGGTAGGCGCTCTCCCGGAACGGCGCCCGGCGCACCGCCTCGTCCGCGAACCGCAGCGCGTGGTGCTCCTCGCCCAGCGCCGACGCCGACAGGCTCGCCGTCTCCAGCGCCGACATCCGCAACTCGTCCACGTGCTCGCGCACCCCGTTCACCCACTCGCCCTCGTGGTCGGGCAGGAACGAGCCGCGCAGATTCGCGATCGCCCCCGACGCCAGCTGCTGCGCCACCGCGAACGCGCCCGCGCCCAGCGCCTCCCCGGCCTCCCCGACCGCCGACTCCGCGGCCTCCAGGTCCACCGCCGCGTCCTCGGGCAGCCGCAGCACGTACCGGCCGCCCTGCGCGATCAGCGGGGTGACCCCCGGCGCCTGCCCCGGCGCCGCCACGAACGCCCGCACCCGCGACACCACACTGCGCAGCGCCGACGCCCACGTGTCGGGCAGCCCGTCCGGCCACACCGTGTCCGCGAGGTGGTCGCGGCTGGTGCCCGCGGCCCGCTCCAGCACCAGGCGCGCGAACGCCACCTGCGCCTGCGCACTCGACAGGTGCTGCGGAGCGCACCCGGGGTGCTCGATCGTCACGAGACCCGCAAGCCTGATCAGCACGACACCGCCCCCGCTCTGCCGTCCACGCCATCTCTCCGGAAACCGTTCACGTGCCCCAACCCCCAACTGAGAGCTCTGGAAACCCTGGACCGGAAACGTCGATAAACCCGCTCGGTTTCGACGGATTTTGACCATACATTCGCCCGCTTGCGCGATGTCAACACCGGGCGCCCAACATTCCCAACCGGCCCCGCGATGTGTCGTACCCGTCCGGTTTCCGCACGTCAGAGCCCCACCAGGGCGGTATTGCGCGCGCCTTGCGCGCCCTGCCGTAGAAATGTAGCCATCCTTGAGCGACCCCGGTGAAGGCCTCAAGAAGAAACCGCCGAAACACACCGGCACCCGAAACACACCGGCACCCGAAACGCGCCGGCACCCGAAACGCGCCGGCGCCATCCGGCGAAACACCCGGGCGCCGCCCGCCGGACAAAAGCACCGCCCCCGGAACACCCCGCACCACCGCCGAAGACAATTCCGCCGCGCCGCGACGTCGATGAGGAGAAGGCACGTGAACGCAACCGGAGGATGGGACCGACTCGAGCCGAAACTGGCCGCCACCCGCAACCGTGTGAGCGCACTGGAGTCCGACCCCTCCCGCCGCAACAGCTTCGTCGCCTACACCGTCGAACGCGACAGCGCCTACGCCGACCTCGACGGCGAGCGCCTGCTGATGATGTCCGGCTACAGCTACCTCGGCCTGGCCGGCGACGAACGCGTCGTCGCCGCCGCCAAGGCCGCCGTCGACCTCTACGGCACCGGCAACCACGGCGTGCGCGCCCTGGCCGGCACCATCCCCCTGCACGAGGAGCTCGAAGCCGAGGTCGCCAGCTTCGCCCGCCGCGAACAGGCCCTGGTCTTCGGCTCCGGCTACGCCGCCAACGTCGGCACCATCGGCGGCATCGTCGGCCCCGGCGACACCGTCCTGATCGACAAGTACGACCACGCCAGCATCGTCGACGGCTGCCGCCTCAGCGGCGCCACCGTCACCCGCTTCCGCCACAACGACGTCGAGCACCTGGAGCGCCGCCTCAAGGCCGCCGACCCGCGCGGCGTGCGCCTGGTCGTCGTCGACAGCGTCTACTCCATGGACGGCGACATCGCCCCCCTGCCCGAGCTGCGCGCCGTCTGCGACGCCCACAACGCCCTCCTGATGGTCGACGAGGCCCACGCCCTGGGCGTCATCGGCGAGGCCGGCGGCGGCATCGAGGAGCACTTCGGCCACCGCCACCGCGTCGACATCAAACTCGGCACCCTCTCCAAGGCCATCCCCTCCATGGGCGGCTGGATCGCCGGCAGCGCCGACCTCATCGGCCACCTCAAGTACGCCGCCCGCCCCTTCCTCTTCTCCGCCGCCCTCGCCCCCGCCCAGGCCGCCGCCGCACTGGAGTCCCTGCGCATCCTGCGCCGCGAACCCGAGCGCGTCACCCACATCCAGACCCAGGCCCAGCGCCTGCGCACCGCCCTCAACCAGGCCGGCATCCGCACCATGGCCAGCGAGACCGCCGTCATCCCCGTCATCGCCGGCTCCGACGACGCCGCCTACGACTACGCCACCGCCTGCCGCAAGGCCGGCGTCATCGGCCTGCCCGTCGTCACCCCCGCCGTGCCCAACGACCTCGCCCGGCTGCGCATCGCCGTCACCGCCCGCCACACCCCCGCCGACATCGACTTCGCCGCCGAGGCGTTCCTCACCGCCGCCCGCCAGACCGGCCTGATCTGACCCGCCGCCCGCCAGACCGGCCTGATCTGACCCGCCGCCCGCGACCCGCGCGGGCCCGGTCCGCCCGGCCCGGCGGGCCCAGGTCCGCTCCGCCCGGCTCGATCCGATCGGCCGCCACCACCCGCGCGCCGGAAGGGAGACACCCATGGCACCCCGCCCAGCCAGGCCCGAGATCGCCATCACCGGCCTCGGCGTGGTCAGCCCCGCCGGATCCACCCCCGGCGACTTCTGGACCGCCCTGCGCGCCGGCACCTCCACCGCCGCCGCCCTCGACCACCTCGGCCTCGAACGCCACCGCGTGCGCATCGGCTGCCGCGTGCGCGGCCTCGACCAGGCCGCCCTCGCCGAGGCCGAGCGGCTGCCCGCCAAGGACGCCCGCCGCCTGGACCCCTTCGCCCACTACGGCACCCTCGCCGCCCTCGCCGCCCACCGCGACGCCGGCCACCCCCAGGCCCCGCCCGGGCGCACCGCCATCATCGTCGGCAACGCGGTCGGCGGACGCACCACCAGCGACCGCGAGTCCGCCCACTACACCAGCCACGGCCCCGCCAAGGTCAACCCGCTGATGCCGCTGGTCACCATGCCCAACGCCGCCGCCGCCCAGATCGCCATGCGCCTGGACTGGCACGGCCCCGCCCTGACCATCGCCACCACCTGCGCCAGCAGCGCCGACGCCATCGGCCACGCCCTGCTGCTCCTGCAGACCCACCGCGCCGACGTCGTCCTGGCCGGCGGCTGCGAGGCCACCCTCACCCCCGTCACCCTCGCCGGGTTCGGCAACCTCAACGCCGTCTCCCTGCGCAACGACGACCCCGCCCGCGCCAGCCGCCCCTTCGACACCGACCGCGACGGCTTCGTGATGGGCGAGGGCGCCGGCTTCCTCGTCCTGGAACGCCTGGAGGACGCCCGCGCCCGCCGCGCCCGCCCCTACGCCCTGCTCGCCGGCTACGCGGCCACCGCCGACGCCCACCACCTGTCGATGCCCCGCCCCGACGGCTCGGGGGCCGCCGACGCCATGCGCGCCGCGATCGCCGACGCGGGCCTGACCCCCGGCGACATCGCCCACGTCAACGCCCACGGCACCTCCACCGTCCACAACGACCGCGCCGAAGCGGCCGCCCTGCGCACCGTCTTCGGCCCCCACCGGGTACCGGTCACCTCCACCAAGGGCGTCACCGGCCACCTGATCGGCGCCGCCGGCGCCGTCGAACTCATCGCCGCCGTCCAGGCCATGCGCTGCGGCGAGGTCCCCCCGACCGCCAACCACGAGCACACCGAGCCGGGCCTGGACATCGACGTCGTCCACCGCGCCCCGCGCCCCGTGCCCACCGGCGCGGCCCTGTCCAACTCCTTCGGCTTCGGCGGCCACAACTCCTCCCTGGTGGTGACCCCAGCATGACCACGACGACGACCCCGCACACCGAGCCCGCCCCGGCCCCCGCAACCGCGACGGCCCCCGCGGCAGCCCCGGACACCGGGCCGCGCACCGCCCGGCGCACCGTCACGGCCGGCGAGCTCGCCGAGTACCGGGCCTGCGCCCGCACCGGCCTGCCCCCCGCCCGCGACGGCGCCCCCTCACCGGTCCACCCCTTCGTCCTCGCCCACACCCTCGCCGAACACACCGTCACCGCCCTCACCGCCCACGAGAGCGCCCCCGTCGCCGTCGTCCACCTCGGCCAGGAGATCCGCACCACCCGCCCCGTACGGGCCGGCGAACACGTCACCACCCACCTCACCGTCCTCGGCGCCCGCCGCGAGGCCCGCGGCACCCGCCTGGCCCTGCGCACCCGCCTCAGCGCCGACGACACCGTCTTCGCCGAACTCCTCACCTCCGCCCTGCTGCTGGGCGCCCGCACCATCGAACCCTTCGGCGACATCCCGCCCGCCCCCGTCCCCGGCACCACCCCCGGCGAACCCGCCACCACCCTGCGCACCCTCGACACCGCCGCCGTCCACCGCTACGCCCACGCCTCCGGCGACCTCAACCCCATCCACCTCGACGACCAGGCCGCCCGCGCCGCCGGATTCCCCGCCGCCATCGCCCACGGCATGAGCCTGCTCGCCCTCGCGGCCGAGGAGATCGCCGACCGCTACGCCGACGGCGACGCCACCCGCATCAGCGGCCTCGGCGCCCGCTTCGCCGCCCCCGTCACCCCGGGCACCGCCCTGCACCTGCGCCTGCACCCCCACGACGACGCCGCCGTCGTGCGCTTCACCCTCACCACCGACACCGGCGCCGCCGTCAAGGCCGGCTGGGCCACCCTCACCCCGCCCCGCAAGGACGCCCGATGACCACCACACCGCCGCCCCTCGCCCTCCCGGACGCCTTCACCGCCCAGGCCCGCCAGCAGCCCGACGCCCCCGCTCTGTCCTGGCACGGCCACACCACCACCTACCGCGAACTGGCCGCCGCAGCCGAGACCGAACGCGCCCGCCTCAGCGCCCTCGACCTCGCCCCCGGCGAACCGCTGGGCGTCCTCGCCCCCAAGTCCCCCGGCGCCGTCGCCCTCGTCCTGGCCTGCCTGCTGGAGCGCCGCCCCTTCCTGCTGCCCTCCCCGGCCCTGGCCCCCGCCCTGCTCACCGCCCTCTTCGAACAGGCCGGCGCCCGCCACCTCCTCGCCCCCCACGACCAGCCGCAGCCCGACGCCCCCGCCGGCGCCCGACCCGCCCCCACCCTCGCCGCCGGCACCTCCTTCCTGCTCACCACCTCCGGCTCCACCGACCTGCCCAAGACCGTCCCCCTCGCCCAGAGCGGCATCGACCGCTTCACCGCCTGGGCCCACGACACCTTCGACCTGGGACCGGGGCGCACCGTCCTCAACTACGCCCCCCTCAACTTCGACCTGTGCCTGCTCGACGTGTGGGCCACCCTCGCCCACGGCGGCCACGTCGTCCTCGTCGACCCCGACCACGCCGCCAACGGCCGCCACCTGCTCGCCCTGCTCCACAACCACCGCCCCCACGTCGTCCAGGCCGTCCCCATGTTCTACGCCCTGCTCGCCGAGGCCGCCCGCCCCACCGCCGCCGTCCTCGACAGCGTCGAACACGCCGCCTTCACCGGCGACGCCATCGACCGGCGCACCCTCGCCGCGCTGCCCGCCCTGCTCCCCGCAGCCCGCCTCTACAACATCTACGGCTGCACCGAGACCAACGACAGCTTCCTGCACCCCCTGGACACCCTGGACGCCACCGCCGCCCTGCCCGTGCCCATCGGCCGCCCCCTGCCCGGCGTCCACACCCTGCTCGTCGACGACCAGGGCCGGCCCCTGGAGGGCCCCGGCAGCGGCGAACTCTACGTCTCCACCCCCTTCCAGGCCGCCGGCTACCTCGACCGCGCCCGCGACAGCGGCCGCTTCACCACCCACCCGCCCGGCGCCGGCGAAGGACGCCGCTGGTTTCGCACCGGCGACCTCGTCACCCGCGACGAGGCCGGACGCCTGCTGCTCACCGGCCGCAGCGACCACCAGGTCAAGGTCCGCGGCGTCGCCGTCAACACCGCCGAGATCGAACGCGTCCTGCTGGAACACCCCGAGGTCCGCGAGGCCGCCGTCGCCGCCCGCCCCGACCCGCTCACCGGCAAACGCCTGCTCGCCGCCGTCCACCGCACCCCCGGCAGCACCCTCAACAGCCTGGTCCTGCGCGAACACCTGGCCCGGCGCCTGCCGCGCGCCGCCGTCCCCGCCCAGCTGACCATCACCGACACCCCGCTGCCCAGGACCCCCACCGGCAAGGTCGACCGCAAGGCCGTCGACCCCGCCCCCGCCTGACCACCCCGCACCACACCGCACCACCCCGCACCACCCCGTACCAACCCGCGCCCGGACCGCCCGGTCCGCGCCGTCCCACCCGCCCCACCAGCCGAGGAGAACCGGACACCATGAGCAACACCGCCACCATCAAGCGCTTCCTCATCGAGGAGTTCCTGCCCGACGTCAGCGCCGACCAGCTCGCCGACGACCACGACCTGCTCTCCGACGGCGTCATCGACAGCCTCGGCGTCCTCAAGCTCATCGCCTGGGTCGAGGACCGCTTCGAGCTGCCCGTCGACGACACCGACCTCGACCCCAACAACTTCCGCTCCGTCGCCGCCATCGACGCCTTCATCACCCAGCGCCGCACCCCCGCCCCGGTCGCGGGCTGATCCCATGCACCCGGCCCTCACCACACTCCTGCGCCACGAACCGGTCGACGCCGACACCTGGCGCTCGTGGTGGGACCAGCTGGACGAACGCCGCCCGGGCCCAGGCCGCGACAGCGCCCGGGCCCAGGCGGCGGCCCTGCTGGCCTCCCTCACCACCCGCCTGCCCGACCCGGACACCCTGCACGCCCTGACCACCTCCCTGACCGAACGCGCCCCCCGCCCCGGCCCCGTCCACCCCCACGCCGTCAACGTCGTCGGCACCGGCGGCGGCCCCGCCACCTTCAACATCTCCACCGCCGCCGCCCTCACCGCCGCCACCCTGGGCGTACGGGTCGTCAAAACCGGCTCCCGCGCCTACACCAGCGCCGCCGGCTCCATCGACCTGCTGGACCGCCTGCGCATCCCCCTCACCACCTCCCACCGCCACACCGCCGACCACCTCGAACGCCACGGCATCGCCTTCGCCGGCCCCCACGTCTACCCCGCCCCCCTCACCCGCCTGGCCCGCCTGCTCCACCCCCTGCCCCTCAAGCCCTTCGGCCGCTTCCTCAACGCCCTGGGCCCCTTCCTCGCCGCCGTCCCCGTCAGCGCCCAACTCACCGGCGTCTCCCACACCGCACCCCTGGAGACCCTGCGCGCCCTGGCCCGCCACACCACCGACCGCACCCTGTGGCTGGCCGCCAACACCGCCGGCGCCGACGAACTCCTGCCCTTCGCCGACAACACCCTGCACACCCACACCCCCGGCGCCCCCCACACCACCCTCCACCTGCCCGCCCACGCCCTGGACGACGCCGCCGGCACCCTCGCCGACCTCGCCCCCGCCCCCGAGCGCCTCACCACCCACTTCCTCGACACCCTCACCCACCGCGCCCACCCCACCGCCACCCGCACCATCGCCCTCAACGCCGCCGCCCTCGCCGTCGCCTGCGGCCACACCCCCCACTGGCCCACCGCCTACCGCGCCGCCCTCGACGCCCTCGCCGACGGCGCCCCCCGCGCCCTGGCCGAACGCCTCTCCCGCACCCCGGCGGCCACCCATGCCTGACACCACCACCACACCCGCGCCCGCCACCACCACCACACCCGCAGCGCCCGCGCCCGCCCGCGCCTTCTTCCCGCCCCGCCCCGACGGACAACCCGGCCTCGCCCTGTTCCTCAACGCCGGCGACCCGCCCGCCCCCGCCCTCACCGACCTCATCCTGATGCTCGACGAGGAACGCCTCGACGTCCTCGAACTCGCCGTCCCCTTCCCGAACTCCGCCACCGACGGCCCCGTCATCCGCCGCTCCGCCGCCCGCGCCCTCGCCCACGCCACCACCCTCGACACCGTCCTGGCCCACCTCGCCGAACTGCGCCCGCACCTGCGCCACCTGCGCATCGCCCTGCTCGCCGACTGGAGCCACAGCCTCAAGCACCACGACCCCGCCGCCGCCACCACCGCCATCGCCCAGGCCGGCGCCGACGCCCTGCTCGTCCACGCCCTGCCGCCCCGGCTGCGCCCCGCCTACCGCGAGGCCGCCCGCGCCGCGGACCTGCCCCAGGTCACCACCTGCTACCACGGCTCCGCCGACCACGTGGTCGCCGACGCCGCCGAGCACGCCGGCGCCTACGTCTACCTGGTCGCCCACTACGGCCGCTCCGGCACCGCCCCGGCGGCCGGCCACGGCGCCCTGTCCGACACCGTCGCCGCCCTGCGCGCGCGCACCGGCGCGCCGGTCGCGGTCGGCTTCGGGGTCCGCGACGGCGCCGACGTCGCCGCCGTCGCCCGCACCGGCGCCCACGCCGCCATCGTCGGCTCCGCGGCCGTCGCCCGCGTCGAGCAGGCCCTGGAGCAGCGCCGCGACACCGTCGCCGACCTGCGGGCCTTCGTGCGCACCCTGCGCACCCCCTGAGACCTCCGGCCCCCCGCGGACCGGAACCGCACCGCCCGCACCGCTTGCAGTACCCGCACCGCCGCAACTCCCAGCACACCCAGCACGTCCAGCACGCCCAACACCCTCAGCGACCCCCGAGTGAAAGGCAGACCACCATGCTCATCCGCGACCTCGAAGACGTGAAGACCGTCGAGTGGGGCAACGGCCTGTCCCGGCGCTTCCTGCTGGCCGGCGACGGCCTCGGCTACAGCCTCACCGACACCCTCGTGCGGGCCGGCACCAAGTCCCGCCTGGAGTACCGCAACCACATGGAGGCCTGCTACTGCATCGCGGGCTCCGGGGAGGTCATCGACCTGGACGGCAACGCCCACCCCATCACCCCCGGGCGCATGTACGCCCTCGACCAGCACGACGCCCACTACCTGGTCGCCTCCCCCCACGAGGACCTGCGCCTGGTGTGCGTCTTCGCCCCCGCCCTGCAGGGCGACGAGGTCCACCAGCTCGACGCCCACTCCTCCTCCGCCTACTAGAGCCGGTCCCAGTACCCCGGGCCCGACCGGGCCCGGAGGAAGGCGGTAGTCCCGTGATCCGCTGGAACGCCGACCAGGCGGCCCTGCGCGAGGGCCTGGCCCGGTGGAGCGACGACCTGAGCGCCGGCCACATCGACCAGGACGAGGAGGGCACCTTCTCCTTCGACAAGTGGCGCATGATCCAGAAGACCGGCATCCTCTCCCTGCCCTTCGACGAGCAGTACGGAGGGCTCGGCCAGTCGCTGCTGACCACCATGTACGTCCTGGAGGGCCTGGGGGAGGGCTGCCGCGACGGAGGCCTCAACTTCTCCGTCACCACCAGCCTCGCCTCCACCGGCGTCCCCCTGCAGGCCTTCGGCTCCACCGCCCTCAAGGAGGCCTACCTGCCGCGCATCGCCTCCGGCGAGGCGATCGGCGCCCACGCCATCACCGAGGCCGAGGGCGGCTCCGACGCCATGCAGATGCGCACCCGCGCCGAACGCGACGGCGACGGCTTCGTCCTGACGGGCAGCAAGACCTTCGTCAGCAACGGGCCCGTCGCCGACGTGGTCGTCGTCTACGCCCGCACCCACCCCCAGGGCGGCGCACTCGGGGTCACCGCCTTCCTCCTGGACCGCGACACCCCCGGCATCACCGTCGGGCGCCCGATGAAGAAGATGGGCCTGCGGACCTCGCCGCTCAGCGAGCTCTACCTCGACGAGGTCCGCGTCCCCGCCACCCGCGTCATCGGCCGCGTCGGCGGCGGCTTCCTGGTCCTGGACCACGTCATGAAACGCGAGATCCTCTACTCCTTCATCGTCAACGTCGGCGAGATGCAGCACCGCCTGGACCGCTGCATCGAGTACGCCAAGACCAGGATGTCCTTCGGCAAGCCGATCGGCTCCTACCAGTCCGTCGCCAACAAGATCGTCGACACCAAGATCCGCCTGGAGACCGCCCGCAAGTGGCTCTACGACACCGCCCAGCGCCTGGAGGCGGGCGAGAACGTCACCGTCGACATGGCCATCTCCAAACTCCTCACCAGCGAGAGCAACCTCGCCACCAGCCTCGCCGCCGTCCAGGTCTTCGGCGGCCACGGCTACATGTCCGAGTACGGCCTGGAGAAGGACGTCCGCAACGCGGTCGCCGGCACCATCTACTCCGGCAGCAACGAGATCCAGTACAACCGCATCGCCTCCATGCTGGGCCTGGGCAAATGACCACCACCACGCCCCCGGCCCCGCACACCGGCACCGCCGGGCCCCGCCACCTCAAGGTGTGCGGGGCCCGCACCCGGGCCGACCTCGCCCTGCTCGCCGACCACGGCGCCACCCTGGCAGGCCTGTGGTACGGCATCCCCGGCGGCCCCGCCGACCTCACCCTCGCCCAACTCGCCCACCTGGCCGCCGCCGCCCGCGACCAGGGCATCGAACCCACCCTCGTCACCTTCCTCGACGACCCCGCCCGCCTGGCCGCCGCCGCCGCCTCCACCGGCATCCGCTGGATCCAGCTGCACGCCTACCAGAGCCCCGCCGTGGTCCGCGCCCTGCGCGCCGCCCTGCCCGACGCCGTCCTGCTCAAGGTCCTCCACCTGCAGGGCGCCGCCTGCCTGGAACGCCCCCTCATCGGCGCCTACCAGCGCGCCGGCACCGACCTGTTCCTCCTCGACACCGCCACCGCCGACGGCCGCGTCGGCTCCACCGGCCAACGCCTGGACCCCGCCCACGTCCTGGCCCTGCTGCCCCGCCTGGAACGCCCCTTCCTCCTGGCCGGCGGCCTCACCCCCGACAACCACCACGCCTACCGCGCCGTCACCGCCCACCCCCTCTACCGCGGCGCCGACATCGACACCGCCGCCCGCGACACCGCCGGCCGCTTCACCGCCGCCGCCGTCACCGCCCTCGCCCGCACCTGGCACCGTGAGGAACAGCCCGCATGACCTTCACCGACGCCCTCCTCGCCGCCCGGCGCCCACTGATCATGGAGATCAAACTCCGCGACCCCCACGGCCGCGACCTCCTCGCCCACCGCACCGTCGACGACCTCGTCACCCGCTACGAACAGGCCGGCGCCCCCTGCCTGTCCGTCGTCACCGGCCGCTGGTTCGGCGGCACCCCCGACCTGCTGCGCCAGGTCACCGAACGCACCGAACTACCCGTCCTGCAGAAGGACTTCCTCACCCGGCCCGCCCAACTCGCCACCGCCCGGCGCCTGGGCGCCAGCGCCGTGCTGCTCACCGCGGCCCTGCTCTCCGCAGCCCAGCTCCACAAACTCGTCAACGCCGCCCTCGACGAGGGCCTGACCCCCTTCGTCGAGGTCACCGGCGAAGCCGAGATCGCGGCCCTGCCCCACGCCGGCGACTGCGTCGTCGCCGTCAACAACAAGGACATCCGCACCCGCGAACGCGACCCGGGCGACCTCACCCGCAGCGAGCTCCTGCTGCCCGCCCTCAAGGCCACCGCCACCCGCGCCCCCGTCAGCGCCAGCGCCATCACCGACCCGCGCGACGGCGCCCGCCTCCTGGACGCCGGCTACGCGGGCCTGCTGATCGGCACCTCCCTGATGCGCAGCACCGACCTGCCCGGCTGGCTCGCCGCCCTCGACGCCGCCCGCACCGCCCCCGCCCGCACCACCGCCCCGGCCGCGCCGTGAGCGCGCGCCCGCTCACCCTCGACGCCGGCGGCCTGCCGCTGTCCGCACTGGTCGCCGAGCCCGCCGCGCAGCCCCGGGCGCTGGTGCTGGCCGTGCACGGGCGCGGCATGCGCGCCGCCTACTTCGACGGCCCCGCCGACCCGGCCACCAGCCTGCTCGCCCACGGCGCCCGCCACGGCCTCACCGTGCTGGCCGTCGACCGCCCCGGCCACGGCGCGAGCGCTCCCCACCTGCCCGCCGGCGCCCTGATCGCCGACCAGGGCACCGCGATCGCCGCCGCCCTCGCCGACTACGCCCGCACCCGCCCGGTCGGCGCCGGCGTCCTGCTGCTGGCCCACTCCTTCGGCGGCAAGATCGCCCTGCACCTCGCCGCGCACTGGCCCGAGCACCTGCCGCCGCTGCTGGGCGTCGACGTCTCCGGCCTCGCCCAGCACTACGCCCCCGGCGCCTGGGACCGGGCCGAGACCCTCGCCGCCGGCGCCACCCGCCTCAACTGGGGCCCCCTCAACCTCTACCCGCCGGGCACCTTCCACGCCGCCCGCCGCCTGCTCACCCCCGTACCCGCCCTGGAGAACCGCGAACTGGCCACCTGGCCCGCCCGCTTCGCCCGCCTCGCCGCCCGCATCCACGTGCCCGTGCGGCTGACCTTCGCCGACCACGAGGCCTGGTGGCACCTGGACGGCCAGGACCTCACCGCCGCCTTCCCGCCCGGCGCCGCCACCGTCCACCACCACCAGGGCGCCGGCCACAACCTCTCCCTGGCCCGCACCGCCCCCGCCTACCACCGGCGCGCCCTCACCTTCGCCGACCGGCGCCTCACCGCCCGCCAGCCCGCCTGAGCACAGGCCCGTGCCCCGGCCCGCCCCAGGCCGGGGCACGACGGCTCAGAGCTCGCCGACGGCCACACTCCCGACGAAGGCCTGCCACTCGTCGGGCGTGAAGGCCAGCACCGGCCCCCGCCCCCCGGCCTTGGAGTCCCGCACTCCCACGGCACCCGGTGGACCGCCACTTCTACGCACTGCCCGCCGTTGTCACCGCTGTGGGTGCTCTTGTGCCACGCGGCGCCGGTGAAGTCTGGGATGTTCATGGAGGTAGCTGTCGGGCGCCCTGTGCTAGTCGGCGCCTGCCAGGCCAAGGATCATGTTCGCCGACTCTACTTGCCCCAGGGCTGCGGATTGCAGGCGATTCCACAGAGCGGAGTAGGACTGCACGCCGTCCGGCCTGTCCAGGTAGGTGGCA
The DNA here is from genome assembly GCF_043202015.1 of Kitasatospora sp. NPDC048239. Classification (NCBI taxonomy): domain Bacteria; kingdom Bacillati; phylum Actinomycetota; class Actinomycetes; order Kitasatosporales; family Streptomycetaceae; genus Kitasatospora; species Kitasatospora sp. NPDC048239. The sequence continues at coordinate 129,041 of NZ_JBICZP010000007.1, forward strand.
TCGGTGTAGTCCTCCAGATAGACGACGTCGGAGGCGGCGTCGTGGTCGAAGCGCATGATCGTGAAGCCCACCCAGGCGGCGCCGAACGTCTGGGCGTCGAACGGAAGCACCTGGAGCTCGATGTTGGGGCGCTCCGCCACCTCGGCCAGGCGAAGCAGCTGTTCACGCATGACGGCCCCGCCGCCGATGTTCCGACGGATCACCGACTCGCTCAGGATGAAGTGCAGTACCGGGGCGTGCCCGCTCCGCGGCCTGCCTCGCCCGCCGGTTCACCGCGCTCGCCCCCGACAAGTGGAAGGCCGGCGCCGTCGAGGACGACGCGGCCCTCGTCGTCTGCGAACTGGTCAGCAACTCCGTCAAGGCGACCGCCGCCCGGCCGCGGCCGGACACCGCCGATCTCATCACCGTGCGGGTGCTCGGCCTGCGCGACAGCATCGTCATCGAGGTCCGGGACGTGTCACCCGAGGCGCCCGTGCTCACCAGCCCCGGCGACGAGAGCGAGGGAGGCAGGGGCCTCCTGCTGGTCCAGGCCCTGTCGAGACGATGGGGCACCCACCACGGCACCCGCCACAAGACGGTCTGGGCGCAACTGCCCGCCCACCCGGCGCCCCCGTGCGCCGGGTGGCCGTAAGCCCGCCGGGCCCGAACGCGCGTGGAGTGGGAAGTCGGCCGGTGCGACTTCCCACTCCACGACCGCACCGGGCGCCCCGGGGCACGGGGGCCCGGCGTCACCCACGACGGGTCACACCCCCGCCGTCGCCACCACGCGCGCGCCCATGCCCGTGTCCACGCCCATCATCCCGGAGACCAGCTGGTCACGGATGCGGGCCGGCACCTCGGGAGCGAAGCGGCGCAGGTAGTGGTCCAGGTGCGTCTCGTCGCCCACCAGGAACGGCAGGTCGAACACCAGCAGCTTGCGCACCGCCAGCAGCGGCACCGGCGAGCGCAGCGGACGGAACGCGGCGTTCCACAGGCCCCCCTCCGCACACACCGGATGGAACTGGCCGATCATCAGGCCCTGCGAGACGAACTCGTCCTTGGCCTTGCGCTGCAGCTCGTCCAGCACCGTGGAGTCCGCGCGGTCCAGCTGCGGCAGCACCAGCAGCACCGTCAGCAGCTCCCGGTCCGACTCCTCCGACAGCCGCTGCGACAACCGGTCATACCAGGACCGCAGCCGCCCCACCACCGCCGGCAGGTCACCGCCGCCGGGCCCGTCCCCGCCCTCCACCACCGCCACATGGAACAGCCCCCGGCGCAGCGAGGGCTGCGTGTACGGGCAGACCGGGCCGCTGCGCCCGAGGTCGGGGTGGGCGGTGGTGAGGAAGCGCCGGCTCCAGGCGAGGATCTCGCCGACCTCCGGGTGGGCGGCGGCCTCGCCGCGTTCGATCTGCTCGGCGGAGAACAGCCGCAGGCCGCCGCTCACCGCGGGCCCCGCCACATCGGGCGCAGCTGCGGGCCGCCGCCGGGCAGGGCGATGGCCTCGCCGAAGGGGGTGAAGCCGGCGCGCCGGGCGGCCGCCGCCCCGCCGGCGGAGCTGGCCTCGGTGTAGACGGCGCGGCCCTCGGCGTCGACGCGCGCCAGCAGGTGCTGCACCAGGGCGGAGACGGCTCCGGTGCGCCGGCGCCCGGGGGCGGCGGCGGCGAAGGACACGTAGTAGTGCGGGCGGTGGCGGGGGTGGCGTTCGGCCTGCAGGCGGGTGATGGCCTCCAGCGCCCGCACCGCGGCGGGGTCCTGGACGGCCTCGGCGAGGCGGGCGGCGAACGCCTCGCCGTCGGCCTCGCCCTGCTCCCAGGCGCCGGGCGGCAGGAACAGCAGGACCGTGTCGAGGGCGTCGGTGGTCAGCACGCCCTCCCAGGCCAGGGCCTGGTCGAGGAAGACGCGGAAGAAGGCGGGCAGGATCCGGCGCCGGTGCTCCTCGTCGGGGAACGCCCACAGGGTGAGGGGGTCCTCCTGGAAGGCCGCGGCGAGCAGGGCGGCCAGCGCGGCGCCCTCCTGCGGGCGGGCGGCCCGGGCGGGCGGCGCCGGCGTACGCCCGAGCGGTGCGCGGTCAAGCGGCGCGGGGGCGACCGGTGCGCGGTCGAGCGGGGTGCGGTCGATCGGCGCGCGGTCGAGCGGGGCGAGGGCGGTGGCGAGGGCAGGGGTGGTGGTGGTCAACGGGACTCTCCTCGGTGGCGGCGCGGTGACAGCTCAGTGCAGGGAGGGCTGGGGCAGGCTCTCGGCGGCCAGCCGCGTGACGCGCTCGTGCAGGAGGTCGAGGTGGTCCTCGGCCTCGGGCTTGATCAGCACGCTGCGCAGGACCCGCGCGGTGGCGGCGTCGGGCACCGCGTCGGGGTGGCGGCGGGTGAACGCGGCGGCGTCGGTGCGCAGCAGGCTCAGGTAGAGCGGGTCGTCGGGGCTGTCCATGCCGGCGCGCAGCATCCGCTCGCTCGCCGCGTCGACCTCCGACAGGTGCCCGGGGGCGCGGCTGCCGGGGCCGGTGGCGGGGCAGCCGGTCGGGCCGGCGACGGGCACGCCGTGCGGGCCGGTGGCGGGGAAGTAGGTGACGATGTCCAGCTGCGGGCTCTGGTAGAGCTTCAGCTCGGGGGAGCGCTTGATCAGCTCGGCCCAGCGCAGGGCGGCGCGGCGCCCGCCGGCCAGCACCGCGCCGAAGCCGTCCGCGGTGAGCGGCAGCAGCTGCAGGGTCAGCCACAGCGCGGCCGCCGAGGCGCCGGCCCGCGAGCACTCCAGGCTGATCTCGCCCAGGTGCAGCTCGGCGTCGGTGAAGTAGGTGTAGGGGGAGTCGTGGGCGAAGTGGCGCCCGATGCCGGGGTCGGCGAACAGCACCGCCCCGCAGCCGTAGGGCTGCAGGCCGTGCTTGTGCGGGTCGACGACCACCGAGTCGCAGCCGGCGATGGCCCGCCACGGGCGCGGGTCGATGCCCAGGCGCCGGGCGGGGTCCTCGGCCAGGGCCAGCAGGGCGAAGAACCCGCCGTAGGCGGCGTCCACGTGGACGCGGGCGCCGTGGCGCCGGGCCAGGGCCAGCACCTCGTGCACCGGGTCCACCGCGCCCAGGCCGGTGGTGCCGGCGGTGACGACGACGGTGCCGATCCGCCCGGTGGCCAGCAGCCGCTCCAGCGCGCCCGGGTCCATGCGCCCGGCGCCGTCGGCGGGCACGGCGTGGCCCTCGACGCCCAGCACGTGGCACATCCGGCTGTGGGTGTAGTGGCTCTCCGCGCTGTAGGCGATGCCGCGCCCGGGGTGGCACTGGCGCGCCACGTACAGGGCCTCCAGGTTGGCGATGGTGCCGCTGCTGGTCAGATGGCCCACGTGCGCGGGCAGCCCGAACATGGCGGCCAGCGCGGCCACGCACTCGCGTTCCATGTCGTTGGTGGCGGGCCCGCCCTCGTAGGCGTGGTTGTTGGGGTTGTACTGCATCGCCGTCACGTAGCCCACCTGCGCGGCCGGGTGCGGCGGTTTGACCATCTGTCCGACGTAACGGGGATGGAAGAACGGGTAGTTGTGCTCCATCCGCTTGGCGAACCGCTCGAAGACGGGGGCGAACTCCTCATCGCCCACCTGGTGCGAGGGGTGCGCCCGCCAGGGGCCGAACCGCTCGCCCCACCGCTCGGCGACCTCGACCGCGCGGGGCAGCCAGTACCGCAGGTCCACGTTTCGACCCTTCCTTGAGGGCTCTTCGACTCCTTCCCGAGTACCGTGACGCGCCCACCGCAACCCCCGCGCAACACGCCCAGCTCACCGGCCCGTCGCCGGCCCGGCCCCCCGGGGCCGCCGGCGAGCGCCCCGCCCCGCCTCAGCGGGACTCAAGCGGCACGTAGGCGGGCGCTGTTGCAATCACCCTCGGAAGCAGGCCGCAGCCGGGCGGCCGGCGCACGCCCACGCGCACCGCGTGCAGGAGGACCCGATGGTGACCAGACGCAGGATGATCGGCGCCGCCCTGGCGAGCGGGGCGGGGGTGCTGGTCATGCGCTCCACCCTGCACCCGGCGGCCACCGCCACCGCCGCCGACGGCTCGGGCGGCACCGACGCCATGGCCGGCATGGCCGGCATGGCCGGCATGGCCGGGGCCGGCGGCGCGGGCGCCGAGGCCGGCGCGGGGACGGCCGCCCCGGTGGTCCCGTTCACCACCGCGATGCCGATCCCCCCGGTGCTCAGCCCCACCTCCACCGACGGCGGCGCCGACACCTACACCGTCACCATGCTCAAGGTCCGCACCCGCATCCTGCCCGGGCGCCTGACCGAGGTCCTCACCTACAACGGCAGCTTCCCCGGCCCCACCATCCGGGCCCGCTCCGGACGCAGGGTGGTCATCAAACAGGTCAACCGCCTGGACGAGCCCGTCTCCGTCCACCTGCACGGCGCCCGCGTGCCCGTCGACAGCGACGGCGGCCCGATGAACCTCATCAACCCCGGCGCCGCCAAGACCTACAGCTACCCCAACGACCAGCCCCACGCCCCCCTCTGGTACCACGACCACGCCCACCACCTGGAGTCCGAACACGTCTACCGCGGCCTGTCCGGCTCCTACCTGCTCACCGACGAGGCCGAACGCGCCCTGCCGCTGCCCTCCGGCCAGTACGAACTGCCCATCGCCCTGCGCGACGCCCGCTTCGACGACGCGGGCCGCCTCGTCTACCAGATGGACGACCCCTTCAACCGCACCACCATCCTCGCCAACGGCCGCCCCTGGCCCTACGTCGAGGTCGCCGCCCGCAAGTACCGCCTGCGCCTGCTCAACTCCTCCAACCTGCGCTTCTTCTCCCTGCGCCTGGCCGACGGCGGCCCGATGACCCTGATCGGCACCGACGGCGGCCTGCTGGAGCGCCCCTTCACCACCGACACCGTCGACCTCTCGCCGGGCGAACGCGCCGACGTCGTCATCGACTTCTCCCGCTACCCGATCGGCACCCGCCTCGTCCTGCAGAACACCCTGCCGCCCGGCCCCGCCGAACTCACCGGCCAGGTCCTGCGCTTCGACGTCGTACGCGCCGCCTACGACGCCAGCTCCGTGCCCTCCCGGCTGCGCACCCTGCCCGCGCTGGCCGCGCCCACGGCGCAGCGCTCCGTCGTGCTGCGGATGGACGAGGACGGACGGGCGGACCCGCAGGCCACCATCGACGGCCGCGTCTACGACGAGAACCGGGTGGACACCCGCATCGCGTTCGGCGCCAGCGAGGTGTGGACGGTCACCAACGCCAACCAGCTGGTGCCGCACAACTTCCACCTGCACCTGGTGCAGTTCCGCGTCCTGGAGCGCAACGGCGCCCCCGCCGCACCCGCCGAGGCGGGCCTGAAGGACACCGTGCGCCTGCTGCCGGGGGAGACGGTCCGCCTACAGGCCACCTTCGACTCCTACCGCGGCCGCTACCCCTACCACTGCCACCTCCTCGACCACTCCGCCATGGGCATGATGGCCCAGATGGAGATCACCTGACGAACCTGGCGAACCGTCAAAACCCCTTCCCCGAAAGGCCGGGCGGCCGGGCGCGCCCAGGCCCCGGTCGCCCGGTCGCCCAGCGCGCCGGCCAGGTTCGCGTCCAGCAGCCCACCGGCACCCCCTCCCCGACCTCCCTGCCAATCGCGCCCCACCCGTACCATGTAACCTATGAACACCATTGGCAACCCTTACGAGCTGTGTTCCGGCGTGCCCGACGTCGACACCTTCCGCCGCCTGCGCACCGGTGCCGGCATGAGCGACCGGCCCGCCGCGGCGGTGGCGGCCGGACTGCCCAACACCTGGTACGGCGTCACCGCGCACCACGAGGGGCGCACCGTCGGGATGGGGCGGGTGGTCGGCGACGGCGGGTCGGTCTTCCAGATCGTCGACGTGTGCGTCCTGCCCGAGCACCAGGGCCGGGGGCTGGGCCGGCGGATCATGGCCCGGCTGACCGCGGAGCTGGAGAGCCGCGCGCCCGCCGGGGCGTACGTGTCGCTGATCGCCGACGGACCGGCCCACCACCTGTACGCGCAGTACGGGTTCACCCCGACCGCCCCCCGCTCGGTGGGCATGCACCGGCTGGTCTGAACCCGGTCCGCCGAAGAATCCGGCACCGGCGGCCGCCCTCACCGGCGGCGCCCTGCGGGTCCCGGGCACGCGCCAGGCCACCGGCCGGCCCCCGGGGCCCACCGCACCGCCCGGTGACCGGGCAGAGCCCCGCCCGCTCAGGCGTGGATGCGCTGGCCCGGCGTCAGGATCCCCGCCGGGTCCCAGCGCCGTTTGGCCGCCACCAGCGCCGGCCAGCGCCGCCCGTAGTGGCGCCGCCAGTCCTCGCGGCCCATCCGCGGAACCGCCCCGACCAGGTACCGCTTGCCGCCCAGCGCCACCGCCCGCTCGTACAGGCGCCGGTTGCGCTCCAGCATCGCGGCCACGTCCGCACCCGGCGCGGGGAAGGCCAACAGGTCGAAGTGGAAGCCGACCGGCTCCTCGGGCACCATCGCGAACGGGCGGGTGAACCGCCCGGCCGCGTACGGGTAGAACAACAGGATCCCCGCCCCCAGATCCTCCGGCGTCAGCTCCCGCGCCGCCTCCCGCATGAACACGCCCGCCGTGGACGCCGGCAGGAACAGGCTCAGCCACGGCTTGGGCAGCCCCCAGAAACCCGCCGCCTTCAGGTACCCGGCGAACGCGTCCACCCGGAACGCGTACGCGCGGAACTCCTGGTCCACCACGACCGTCTCCCCGGCCACGTGCCGAAGCCCCTGCAGCAGCGCCCTGCGGTCCGGCACCGCGCCCCCGTCGTACAGGGCCACCGCCTCGATCCGGTACCGCCACGCGCTCCCCGCCGCACTGCGCAGCACCTCCCCGACCTGCAGATCGAACCGGCCCTCGGCCATCAGCCGCTCCTGGTCGCCCAGATACGCCGCCAGGTCGTCGTAGAACAGGCTGAACACCAGCGCCCGCTCCCGCGCCGGCACCAGCCGCAGCGTCGCCCGCACGATGATCCCCACCTGCCCGCCGCCCGCCAGCGCCGCCTCGAACAGCTCCCGCTCGCAGTTGGCCGAGGCGGTGACCAGCCGCCCGGTCCCGGTCACGATGTCGATCGACTCCACCGTGTCCGCCTGCAGCCCGTAGCGCTGCACACCGCCGCCGATCCCGCCCACGCTCAGCGTCCCGCCCACCGACAGGTGCAGATAGTCCGTCAGGCACGGCGGCATCCACCCCTGCGCCAGCGCGGCGTCGGTCAGCTGCGCCCAGGTGGCGCCCGCCTCCACCACGGCCCGCCCCGGGGTGATGGACACGATCCGGTCCAGGCCGCGCGCGTCGACGGCGACGCCCCCGGGCGCGGTGGCCTGGCCGTAGCTGGAGTGCGACTCCAGGCCCTGCCCGCCGGCGCCCGCCTCCCCGCTCTGGCCGTTCATCGCGACCGGGATCCGGTGGCGGCGCGCGAAGTCCACCATCGCCACCACGTCCCGGACCGACCCGGGCCGCAGCACGGCCCGCGGCACGGCGGCCACCAGGTGCCCGAAGTCCCCGGCGAAGCCCTCCAGGACGGCGGGGTCGACGACCACGCTCCCGTCCAGCGCCGGCAGCGCGGCCACCGCGCCCGCGGCCCCGCCGCCCGTGCCCGCGCCGCCGTCCGCGGCCCCGCTCCCGTCCCCGCCCGCGCCGCCGGTGACCGCCCAGGACCGGCCGGCGGTGTTCCAGCCCACCACGGCCGCGGCCACACCGGTGATCAGACCGCGGCGCGAAACTGCCGACGTGCTCATCCAGAATCTCCCGATCAATCGTCAAATAGCCAAAGTTCTACCGCAATCGGCACGTGTACGGGCAGCCCCCGCGCCCGGGCCGGGCCCGCAGCCGGGCTCACAGCCCGGCCCGCTCCGCCCGCAGGGCCTCCACCGCCCGGCCGAGCACCCTCGCCCGGAACGGGTTGCCCTCCTCCAGCGCCCCCGCCACCGCGACCGCCTCCTCCAGCAGCGCCAGCCGCGCCTGCGGCAGGTCCTGCACCTGCGCCGAGCGGGCCGCGTCCAGCAGCACGTAGGCGAGCTTGGACCCGTACACCGCCGCATCGGCCTGCGCCAGCAGCCGGTACGCCGCCAGCCCGCGCGCTCCGCGCACCACCCGCCGGTCCGTGCTCAGCAGCAGCACCCGCGCCCGCAGCACCATGTCCTGATCCACCGGTCGACCCATCGCCGTTCCCCCTGTAGTCCGCACTCCCGCCGGCGGCCGGACAGCACGACCCACGCGCCGGCACCCGCACAGGGGTGACGGCACACGGGCCGGGGGAGTGGATGACGAGAAGTCTGCGGGCCGCCACCGGGCCCGGACAAGGCCGCACCGGCGTGCGCTACGTCCTACCGCGGGCACCCCTGAGCTGGCATGATGGTGCCTGACACGCTGCCAGGGGGCCGAAGGAAAAGGCGCTCAGCGGGCCGGCGCCTCCACGATCACCAGCGTGCCCCGGCTGCCCGGCCCGACGGCGTGGCGCACCCCCGCCTCCACCACGTACAGGCCGCCCGGGCCCACCGGCACCACCGCGCCCTCCACGACCAGCTCCAGGCGGCCGTCGAGCACCAGCAGCACCTCCGCCTGCTCGTGCCACTCCTCCTCCACGGGCATCGCGTCCATCCGCAGGACCTTCACCTCCGCCGACCCCACCCGCGCCAGCACCTGCGAGCACCACGCCCGCGCCAACCCCGCCGCAGCCTCCGACACCCGGACCGCACCCATGGCACACCTCCCCGGCGGACCCCCGCCACCGGGGACCCGCACCACTCGAACCGACGAACAGACCGGACGCTACCGAAGCCGCCGACCCGGTTGGTCGACCGTTTGGCAAAACCTCCCGGCAGCCGTTCCCGGCCCCGACCCGTTCCCCGCCCCCGCCCCGCCGCGGGCCGGGCCCGGCCGCTAGCCTGACGCCATGTTCGTCCTGGAACTCACCTACACCGCGCCGCTGGACCGCATCGAAGCCGTCCTCGGCGAGCACATCGCCTGGCTGCGCGAGCACTACGAGGCCGGCACCTTCCTCGCCTCCGGCCGCAAGGTCCCCCGCGACGGCGGCATCATCCTCGCCGCCGGCGAGGACCGCGCCGCGATCGAGGAGATCACCCGCACCGACCCCTTCACCCGCGCCGGCCTGGCCGACTACACCGTCACCGAGTTCCTCGCCACCACCACCGCCCCCGCCCTGGACGCCTACCGCCAGCAGCTGCCGTCCTGACCAACCCCCGACCCGGGCAACGGCCGTCCTGACCAACGGCCGCCCCGGGCAACCGCCACCGGCCCCAGGGCGCCCCCGCTACCGTGGAGGGCGTGACAGGAAGCCCCCACACCGTCCTGGTGGTGCTGCGCGGCAACAGCGGCTCCGGCAAGTCCAGCATCGCGGCCGCCCTGCGCGAACGCCACGGCCGGGGCCTCGCACTCGTCGCCCAGGACACCCTGCGCCGCACCGTCCTGCGCGAACGCGACACCCCCGGCGCAGCCAACATCGGCCTGATCGACACCGTCGCCCGCTACGCCCTCGACCACGGCTACCACACCGTCGTCGAAGGCATCCTGACCACCGGCCACTACGCCGACATGCTCACCCGCCTCGCCGCCGACCACCGCGGCCGCACCCGCCTGTACTACCTCGACATCCCCTTCGAGGAGACGCTGCGCCGCCACGCGACCCGCCCGCAGGCCGCCGACTTCACCCCCGAGGAGATGGCCGCCTGGTACCGCGAACGCGACCTGCTGCCCGGCGGCGCCGAACACGTCTTCACGGCGGACAGCACCCTGCAGGACACCGTGCAGCGGATCCTCGACGACACCGCCCTCGCCCCGCCCGGCCACCGGCCCCTGCCTTAGCGCCCGACCACCCCGCCCCTGCCCTGACCGCCCGTCACCGCCGCGGCCGCCGCACCGCCGGGTACGGCGGCCCCCGGGCGGGTAGAACCCGCAGGTGACAGGGGCGGGCCGACCGGCCCCGCCCGGCGCACCGCGAGGGGAAGTGGACATGGCCACCGAGGAACAGCACCCCGTCACCGAGGCGATGGGGGAGAGCGGCAAGCCGCTGAACGCCGCCCTGGAACGCCTCACCGCCCTGCCCCGCGACCGCCGCCCCCGCCCGGCCGAGGAGCCCGCCCTGCTGGCCTCCTTCGCCGAGCCCGTCGAAACCCTGCGCCGGCTCACCGCCGCCCTGTCCGACCTGGCCCACCGCCCCGACACCCGGACCGCCTTCCACCTGGCCGCCGAAGACCTGGCCCGCGCGGTGGCCCGGCTGCGCGAGGCGGAGCGCAAGGCCGCCGAGGACAACCGCCGGGACCTCCCCGACGCGCCCTGACCCCACCGCAGGCGGGCGCAACACCCCAGGCCGGGCCGGCCCAGCCATCGGCCCGGCCCGGACCGCCCCTCCTCACACGGCCCACCGCGCGATCTCGAACCCCGCACCGCGCCGCCGCACCTGCGCCGCCCCCGCACCACCGAAGTGCGCCGGAACCACCAACTCCCGCTCGTCCGCAGCCCGTTCCAGCACCCGCCGCCGACTGGCCGCCGCCCCCGCCTGGTCCTCGCAGAAGCAGCTGTTGCACCCCGGCTCCAGGATCTGCACCGGACTGTGCAGCAGATCCCCCACGAACACCGCCCGCTCCCCGCCCGAGGACACCCGCAGCACCGACGACCCCGGCGTATGCCCCGGCGCCGACTCCAGCACCAGGTTCCCGTCGATCCGGTGACCCCCCTCCCACAACCGCGCCTGCCCGGCCCGGTGCACCGGCTCGATGCTGTCGGCGTACATCAGCCGCCGCTCCTCCCAGCGCAGCCGCCCCTCCTCACCCGCCGGCTCCTGCCGATCCCCGTACCGCCCCTGCGGACCGTAGGCCGCGTCGTCCGCCGCCGGGAACAGGTACGTCGCGTTCGGGAACGCCGGCACCCACTCACCACCCGCGTCCACGGTGTTCCACCCCACATGGTCGGCGTGGAAGTGCGTGTTCACCACCACGTCCACATCCCCCGGCGCGACCCCCGCCCGCGCCAGACGCCCCAGGAAGTCCCCCTGCCGGTCGTGGAAGTGCGGACTGGCCGGCCGGCTGCGCCCGTTGCCCACCCCCGTGTCCACCAGCACCGTGCGCCCCTCGCTGCGCACCACCCAGGTCTGCATCGCGGCGACGTAGCTGTCGCTCTGCGGCTCCCAGTGCCCGGGCGCCAGCCACTCCTCGTTGTCCCGCCACACCTGCGCCCCGACGTCCGGCACGATCCTGGCGACCGGGCCGAACGTCCCCTGCCACTCCACGACCCTGACGATCTCCACGTCCCCGAGCACGATCGGTTCCACGGCCCCTCCTGCTTTCCCTGGTTTCGGCAACTGCCCCCACCCTAGGAGCGGGCCGGTGAGCCGCTCAATGCCCGTCAGGCTCTTGCGGATACGAGAGCGGCTCACCGCGGTGGCGTGCGGCTACCATCGGCGCATGGACGTGGTCAGCGACGCGATAGCGGCCGTGCGGATCGGCCGGCCCTCCTCCAACCGCCTGCGGGTGCACGGCGCCTGGTGCGCCCGCATCCCCGCCTACGACGGCGCGGGCTTCCACGTCGTGCTGGCGGGCGGCTGCCGGCTGCTGCCCGACGGCGGCGCCCCCCTCGTCCTCGGCCCGGGCGACGCCGTCCTGCTCCCGCACGGCACCGGCCACGTCCTGGCCGACACCGCACTCGACCCCGAGACGGCCGCGAACGCCACCCCGATCGACCAACTGCTCACCCCCGGCCGCCCGCAGGCCCCCGCCGGCTCCGCCGGGGCCGATGCCCCCGCCGACGCCGGTCCCGACGCCGGGGCGGCCGAGCTGCTGTGCGGCAAGTACCGCCTGGACCACAGCCGCACCCACCCGCTGATGGCCGAACTGCCCGACGTCGTCCACCTGCCCAACCGCCTCGGCCGCCACCCCGAACTGCGCGCCGCCGTCGACCTGTTGGGCGGCGAACTGGCCGCCGACCGGCCTGGCGGGGCGCTCGCCGTCCCCGGCCTGATCGACCTGCTGCTGGTCTACATGGTCCGCGCCTGGCTCACCCGCGAACCCGCCGCCCGGCCCACCGCCCAACCGCCCACCGCCCAACCGGCCGGGGCCCGTTGGCCCGCCGCGCTGCACGACCCCGTCGTGGCCGCCGCCCTGCGCGCCGTGCACGAGGACCCGGCCCACCCGTGGACCACCGACCGCCTCGCCGAGCGGGCCGGCGTCTCCCGCGCCACCCTCACCCGCCGCTTCACCGCCCTGGTCGGCAGCCCCCCGATGGCCTACCTCACCTGGTGGCGCCTGACCCGCGCCGCCGCCCTGCTGCGCGACACCGCCCACCCCCTGGAGGCCGTCGCCCGCCGCGTCGGCTACAGCACCCCCTACGCCCTCTCCCACGCCTTCACCCGCCTCTTCGGCACCACCCCCGGCCGCTACCGCACCGCCTCCACCCACCCGGCGTGACCCGAAAGAGAGGCCGCCTAGGGGCGCGGGTCGGTAACGGGCAACCCGCCGAGTGGTCGGGATCGGCGGGAAGCGGTTGCCTCGGAGGAGCCGATCAGGTATCCGTGGCGGGTGCGCTGGCCAGGAGTTCGCAGTCGGTGAAGTTCATGCAGCCGCAGGCGAGGCAGGCCGCGACCGCTTCGCGCAGCTGCTGGGTCTGCTGGACGACGCGGTCGAGTTCGGGGAGCTTGCGCTCGGCCAGAGCCCGCCACTGGCTGGTGGCGCCCTGGCTGGTGTCACTGTCCAGCAGCCGGCGGATCTCAGCCAGGGTGAACCCCGCGCGCTGCGACATCCGGATCAGCGCGATCCGCCGCAGGGTGGCGGCAGGCCACACTCTGCGTCCGCCTTCGCGGCGCGCGGCGGGCAGGAGCCCCAGGCTCTCGTAGTAGCGCAGGGCCGAGGCCCGCATGCCCGACTGGCGCGCCAGCTCCCCTATGCCCACGTATCGCACCGCATCGCCCGTCGTTTGACTTCAAGCGCGCTTGAACCGCTTGCCTGGCCACATGATTTCAGCACGCCTGCTCCGTCGGCTGCCCCAAGCGTACCGACCGCTCTTCGCCCACCGCCCGTTCCGGCGCCTGCTGCCCGCACTAGCGATATCCGACCTCGGCGACGGGATGAGCATGGTCGCGGTGGCATGGCTGGCGGTACAGATCTCCCCGCCCGGCGCGCGCGGCCCGCTGATCGGAGCCGCAGTCGCCGCCTACATCCTGCCGGGCGCCATCGGCGCACTGCTGCTGGGCCGATGGCTGCGCTCCCTTCCCGCACAGCGGCTGATCCGCGCGAACGCCTGGACACGCGCTCTCTTCCTCGGCTGCATCCCCCTCGCGTGGGCGCTCGGCATACTCCACCCCGCCCTCTACCTCGCGCTGCTCGCGGGCTCATCCCTCCTGCACGCCTGGGGCGGCGGTGCCAAGTACGCTCTGGCCGCCCAAGTCCTCCCCGCCGAGCAGCACCTGGCGGCCAACGCACTGCTCAGCACCAGCACCTGTGCGTCCACGATCGTCGGCCCAGCACTCGCCGGAGTCCTCGCGGCGGCAATCGCCCCGGCCTGGATCGTCGGCCTGGACGCCCTGTCCTTCGCCGCACTGGCCCTCCAGAGCGCGCGCCTGGGCGAGCCGGATACTCCGGCGCCCGCCGGGCCGGCCCCCGACATCCGACCGGGCGAAGGCCTGCGCCTCCTACGCGCCCGGCCCGAACTGCTCGGCCTACTCGCGGTGACCTGGCTGTTCAACCTGTTCTACGGCCCCGTCGAAGTTGCCCTGCCCCTGTTCGTCGCCCAAGACCTCCACGCCGGCGCGGGGGCCCTCGGCCTGTACTGGGCCGCATTCGGCATCGGAGCGGTCACCGGCACCCTGGCCGTCGGCACCCTGCGAAACCTGCCGCTGTGGCCGGTCCTGCTGTGCATCATCGCCGGTCACGGCCTGGCCATGCTGCCCTTCGGACTCCACGCACCAGCAGTGTTCTCCCTCGGGGGTTTCGCCCTGGGCGGTGTGGTCTACGGCCCCTACAGCGCCCTGGCCTTCAAACTGTTCCAGGACCACACCCCGGCAACCCTCCTCACCACCGTCCTCGCCCTGCGCGCGTCCGTCCTACTGACAGCGTCACCCGTCGGCGCGGCACTGGGCGGACCCCTCACCACCGCCCTGGGGGCCCGCCAAGTGCTGACCGGCACAGGCATCGCCATGATCTTCGTCGCCGCCTGCGTTGCAGCACTACGGATCCGCAGCACGAAACGGCACCAGATCCGCACCCACGCACTCCCAGTTAGCGACCCACGCTCCTAGGGCTTGTCGACCAGCCGGAAGGCCAGGCAGGCCACGGCGGTGTCGTCCTCGACCCTGCTGCCCAGGCGCTGCCAGTAGCCGCGGTGGCCCGCGCGCCACTCCTCCAGGGACGCGTCACCCTCGCCCTCGGCCGCGGCGTGCTCCCAGCCCACCTCGCCGAAGGGCCGCACCTCCACCGCGGTGATCTCGACGGTGGCGACCGGGCGGCCGAGCCCGTCCAACAGGGCCAGCCGCTCGCCGACGTGCTCCAGCTCCTCGCCCTGCTCGGCGTACTCCCGGAACAAACCGGTGGTCGTGGTCTTCGCCCCGCTCAGCACCAGGGAGTTCAGCCAGGTCCGCATCCCGTCCGGGGTGCCCAGCTCAAGGGAGCGCATGCCGTCGATCCGTGGCCACACCGCCGTACCGCCCTTACCCGGCGCCCGCCGGCTCGAAGGGGCCTCCTGCGCCCGAGCGTAACGGCCCGCCCCCGTCCCCGCCGATCGGTCCGCGTGCTCAGCGTGCGCTGAACACGGCCTCCTCGAAGGCCTCGGAGACGGTGAAGCCCAGCCGCTCGTACAGCCCGCGGGCGGTGGCGTGGTGGGCGTGCACGTTGAGCCCGATCCGGTCGACGCCGTCCTCGCGCAGCAGGCGGCACAGCTGCGCGACGCACGCCCCCGCCGCGCCGCGCCCGCGCGCCGACGGGAGGGTGGCCACGTTGCCGACCACGGCCACCCGGTGGGCGGGGGAGTACACGTGCACCCCGGCGACGGCCGTCAGCACGCCCTCCGCGTCGCGCACCCCGGTGTACCGCCCGGTGGCGAGCATCCGCTCGTCGAACCAGTTGCCCGGATAGGCGGCCGCGAACAGCGCCAGCACCTCCGCCAGATCATCGCTGTCCAGGGTCCGCGGCAGCCACCCGCCGTGCGGGTGCGCCGACGCGGCGTCCGGGTCGGTCAGCGCCATCCGCACCAGCGCGTCGCGGTGCTCCACCGTGTACGCCGCCGACAGCACCCCGCCCGCGCCGCCGGTCAGATGGGCTGTGAACCGCCGCGGCAGCACCGGCAGCATCGCCCGCAGCAGCTCCTCCAGCGCCCCCGCCTGCCGCGGCCGCGCGAACCCCAGCACGGTCGGGATCTCTCCGACCCCGTACACCAGGGCCACCGGCCCCTCGCCGCCGGCCAGCGCGTACCACGTGGTGTGCGGCCACAGCAGGTCGTCGAGGTCGCCGAGCTCCATCATGTGCAGCGCCGGATCGCGCTCGAACCGTGCGGCCAGGACGGCTTTGTCGTGCAGGGTGATCAGGGACATCCGGTCACCCTACGACCCGGGCCTACGACCTCGCCCACCCGGATCCGCACCGGCCCGCACCGGTCCTCCCCGCCCGCCCGGCGCCCGGTCCGCGGACCGCCGTGCGTACGGATCAAGTCGCCCGGCCGTGCTGCCGGTTACCCCCGGGTGAAGACTCGCGACGCCCCTTCCGACCAGCCCCGACAGCTGGCCACACTGTTGTCATGACCAGAACTCTACGCGCGTGGAAGACACGCGCCGCCGCCGTTGCCGCCGTCACCCTGCTGACCCTGGCGCCCGCCGCGGTCGCCACCGAGGCCCACGCCGCCGTCAGCGGCACGGTGTGCCTGTCGGCGCTGCCGTCCCAGGCCGACCACACCCTCGACCTGATCGCCGCCGGGGGCCCGTTCCCCTACTCCCAGGACGGCATCGTCTTCCAGAACCGCGAGCGCGTCCTGCCCGCCAAGTCCTCCGGCTACTACCACGAGTACACCGTCGTCACCCCCGGGTCCCCCACCCGCGGCGCCCGCCGCATCGTCACCGGCCAGGCGTACCACGAGGACTACTACACCGCCGACCACTACGCGACGTTCCGCCGGGTCGACTTCGCCTGCTGACCCGCCCCTGCGCCGCGGTTCCGGCCCCCTGCGGTACCCGTCCGTGCCCGTAGCCACCTCCCCGGCCGCCACCCCGGCCGCGTCGGCGGGCCTCCCCGTGCGGGAGGCCCGCCTGCGCCGTCCCCGCCGCGCACCCGCTTGGCCCGCCCGCCCGGGTGCGGGACCGGCGAAGGCGCCCGGACCCGCCGGAATATGACGTACCGTCAGTTCTTCGCGGGGCTGAGCGGGCGCTTGTAGTAGCGCCACGGGAACCAGCCGGCGCCGACCGGGATCCAGCCCTCGGCCTCCAGCCGGCGCTGGCGCCCGGCGGAGGCGAGCGTCACCCGGCAGTGCTCCCAGGGCCGGTCGGACAGCTCCACCTCGTGGTGGAGCGCGCCGTAGCCGATCAGGTGCCAGCCCATCCGGCCGGCCTCCGCCAGCGCGGCCATCTCGTTGACGGCCGACAGCGGGCTGAGGATGCGGCGCTCCGGGGCGCCCGGCAGGTAGGGGGAGGCCGCGCTCGGGAGGGCGTCCGCGGGCTTGTCCGCGAAGCGCTGCTGGGCCGCCTGGCGGCTCACCCCGAGGACGCGGCCCACCGCGTCCCAGCTGTGGCCCGAGGCCCGGGCCCCCTGGACGGCCTCGCGCAGCAGGCGCCCGGCCTCCTCGGCGCCGACCCGGGAGGCGTCGACCAGCCGCAGGTAGCCGTCGGAGTCGTGCTCCAGGGACTCGGCCAGGCCCTCGGGGGCGCCGAGGACGGCCGCCGCGATGCCCTCGCGGATGCGGGCGGCCTCCTGTGGGCCGAGGAACGCCTCGCCGCTCATCGCCGCACCCCGTCGGCGGCAACGGCGGTGGCGGGCAGGGGGAGGAGGGCGTCGAGCACGTCCTCGTCGCGGCGGGCGCGCTCGGCGCCCGCGTTCGCCCGGGCGGCCAGCGCGCCGACGGCGGCGATGAGCGCGAGGTCCACGGCGGCCAGCGCGACCGTGGCGGGGGTGCCGAGCCGGTCGGCGAACACCGCGGTCAGGGCGGGCAGGCCCACCGCGAGCGGGAGCGCCGCGGCCAGCGGCGTGACGGCGGGGGGCGTGGTCCCGGGAGGGCCCTGCGGCTTCGTGATCGGCATGTGTCAAGGAAACCTTGACGCAGGCTCACTTGTCAAGGATTCCTTGACGCCCCGGTCGGTGCCCCGTCGGTGCCCCCGCCAGTGCCCCCGTCGGCCCCCGTGTCGGCGCCCTGGCCGGCGCCCCGCACCCTGTCATCCGTCAGGTACGACGGGCCGCCGCCACCCTCCTACAGTGCTGACAACCGGCCAAAACGGCCGCAACGGAGGGAAACACCCATGCGCAGGACGATTCGGGGCGTTGCCGCCCTCGCCATCGCGGCGGCCGCCGTGCTGAGCGTCGACACCACCGGGGCCCAGGCCGCCGACGGCAGCTGGGACGGCTGTCCGTACGGGGCGGTCTGCATCTACCCGCAGGACTCGCCCACCGGCTCGCCGACCGACGTCTTCTGGAGCTACGGCGCCCACAACCTCAGCAACCAGAACGGCTGGCACTGGGTGCTCAACAACCAGTCCGGCGGCGCCCACGCCCACCTGTGCACCGGCTACAACGGCGCCGGCTGCAACTACGACATGGCCGCCCAGAACGGCGTCTACGCCGACCTCACGCCCATCAACTCGATCACCCTCGACCGCCCCTGACCGGGCGCCGACCGGGCCCGGTCCACTGTCGCGGGGGAGTGGACCGGGCCCGGCGGGGCCCCCTGGGCGCCCCGCACACCCGCCCTTCCCGCACCCGCCCCGCCCGGCGCCGCCCGGCGCCATCCGGCACCGCCCCGCACCGCACGCAGCCGCCGTGGACCCGCCCACGGCGGCTGCGCGACCATGCACCATAGCAATGTGAAATGGCACTGACAAGACGTTCGTCGCGCACGGTAACGGAAGGATCTCGAAGGCCCGCGCCGCCGTGCGGGGCCCTTGACGACGCCGCGAGGGCGGGCGTTTGCTGTGACCCACTCGTTCGGGACTGTTCGGTTCTGCTGGGTTTTGTGTGTTTGAACGTTCAAATCGAAGGAATGGCGCCATGTCGGAACGGACCGTCCAGGAGTACCTGCAGCAGTTCGACGAACCGTCCGGCTACCTGGACTTCGCCCGGTTCGGACCGGTCTCCGACCGGGTGCGCGAGGTGCTGGTCGGCGCGGCGTCGGCGATCCACCACCGGGGCTGGGACGCGCTGGCCGCCCTGGACGCGGCGACGGGGGAGTGCGCCCGCACGGCCGCCGGGCTGCTCGGCTGCGCCCCGCACGAGATCGCCTTCGTCGGCTCCACCTCGCACGGCATGTTCGCCGCCGCCCACGCCTTCGGCGCCCACACCTCCCCCGCCCCGGGCGCAGGCCCGGGCACGGTGCTGGCGAGCCGGGCGGACTTCCCCGGCGCCCTCTACCCCTGGCTGCGCGCGGCCGGCAACGGGGGCCTGGCGGTGCGCCTGATGGACGGTCCGATGACGGCGGACGCGGTACGGGCCCAACTGGACGAGGGGGTGCGCGCGGTGTCGGTGTGCGCGGTGGACGCCGCGACCGGGTTCCGGGCGCCGCTGGCGGCCATCAAGGAGGTGATCGGCCCGCGCCGGGTGCTGGTGGTGGACGCGGTCCAGGCGCTCGGCGCGGTGGACCTCGAAGCCGACGCCGCGGACGTCCTCGCCTCGGGCGGCCAGAAGTGGCTGCGGGCCGGCTGGGGCGCGGCGCTGCTGCTGGTGCGCGACCGGGTGGCCGGCCTGCTCGAACCCGGGCTCGGCGGCTGGTCGGGCGTCCTGGACCCGATCGACGCGCCCGACCACCCGCGCCCCGCCCGCCCCGGCGCCGTCGCGCACACCCTCACCAACCCCGACGGCCCGGCCGTCGCCGCGCTGGGCGCGGGACTGGCCCTGGTCCGCGACACCGGGATCGAGCGGATCGCCGCCCTGATCGACGGGGCCCTCGACGCGCTGCTCGACGCCGCCCGCGCCGCCGGCGCCCGCACACCCGGCGCCACGGGCAGCGGCATCGCCCGCTTCCGCCTGCCCGGCGCCGACCCGCAGGCCGTCCACGACGCGCTGACCCGGGCGGGGCTCGCCACCACCCTGCGCGGCGGCTGGATCCGGCTGTCGCCGCACGCGAGCACCGACCCGAAGAGCGCCGCCGCCCGGCTCTCCGAGGCCCTGCACGCCGCCCGCGCCGCCTGACCCGCCGCCACCCTCCGCCGCCACCCTCCGTCACCACCCCCGCGCCCGACCCCCGCCCGCCCCCGGCGCCCCGGCGCGACCCCCGCCACAGCCGCCCCCGCCCGACACCCCCCGCCACAGCCACCCCCGCCCCCGGCGACCCCGCCCGGCGAACCGACCCGCACCACCCCCTCAGGAAGGAATGACATGTCACACCTTTCCCGCCGCGACCTCCTGCGCGCCTCCGGAGCAGGCCTGCTGGCCCTGACCGCGGGCGGCGCCCTGTCCGCCTGCTCCGGCTCCGACTCCGCCAACACCACCGGCGGGGACGGCGCCACCGGCACCGTCACCGTCTGGTCCTGGACCTCGGCAGCCGCCGCGCTGCGCGCCGTCGTCCCGGCCTTCGAGAAGGACAACCCCGGGATCAAGGTCGACGTCCAGGACGTCGGCGAACCCGCCATCTGGGACAAGATCACCGTCGGGCTCGCCGCCGGCGGCCAGGGCCTGGCCGACGTCCTGCACATCGGCTGCGACTACCTGCCCGGCTACCTGGAGAAGTTCCCCGGCGGCCTCGCCGACCTCTCCGCCCTGGGCGCCGACGCCCACAAGGACAAGTTCGTCCAGGGCCTGTGGCCCACCGTCAGCGGCAAGGACGGCCACGCCTACGCCCTGCCCTGGGAGGTCAACCCCCTCGGCTTCTTCTACCGCAAGGACCTCTTCGACAAGGCCGGCCTCGACCCGGACTCCATAGCCACCTGGGACGACCTGATCGCCGTCGCCGACCGCTTCAAGGCCGCCAACCCCGGCGTCGCCCTGCTCGGCATCAACAAGCCCGGCACCCCCGACGTCGACGTCAACTTCCTCCAGGCGCTGATGCAGCTGCAGGGCGGCTTCTACTTCAACCTCAAGGGCGACATCACCCTCTCCTCCCCGCAGGCCGTCAAGGCGATGACCATCCTCAAGCGCCTGGACGAGGCCGGACTGGTCGCCGACTCCGCCGGCGACCACGGCTGGTCCAACCTGGTGAAGGACAACAAGGTCGCCGTCGCCCCCCTGGCCGCCTGGGCCGCGCACTACCTGGAGACCAAGTTCCCCGACCAGAGCGGCAACTGGCGCCTGGCCCGGCCCCCGGCGGTCACCCCCGGCGGCAAGCGCGCCGCCATCGTCAACTCCACCAACCTGGCCGTCGCCGCCTCCAGCCCCCGCCGCGTCGCCGCCTGGAAGTTCGTCGAGTACGCCCTGACCCGCCCCGCCCCGATGAACGCCATGTTCGCCGCCGGCGGCGTCTTCCCCGCCCTCAGCGCCGCCTACACCGACCCCGTCTTCGCCGCGCCCAGCGCCTTCTACGGCGGCCAGCCCGTCCTGAAGACCTTCGCCGACCTGCTCACCGAGGGCGCCGACGCCACCAACTACTCCGGCGACTACGCCCGGGCCCTCAAGCTCGCCGGCGACGTCCAGGTCAAGGTCCTCGTCAAGGGCACCGACCCCGCCGCCGCACTCCAGGACGCCGCCAAGCAGCTCGCCCAGCAGACCGGACGCCCCCTCGCATGACCACCACCACCGCCCCGCCCGCCCCCGCACCCGGCGCCACCCGCACCCCCCTCCCGGCCGCCCACCGCCGCGCCCGACTGCGCCGCAAGGCCCTGCCCTACCTCCTGCTCGCCCCCGCCCTCGCCACCTTCGCGGCCTTCAAGGCCTACCCGATCGTCTCCTCCTTCCTGCTGTCCCTGACCACCGGATCCGGCGCCGCCACCCACGGCGCCGGAGCGGCCAACTACCGCCGCCTGCTGCACGATCCGCTGTTCTGGACCGCCCTGCGCAACACCGCCCGCATCCTCGCCGTCCAGGTCCCGCTGATGCTCGCCCTGGCGCTCGGCATGGCCGTCGCCCTCAACTCCGCCCTGGTGCGCTGGCGCACCGTGTGGCGCCTGGGCGTCTTCATGCCCGCCGTCACCGGACTCGTCGCCACCGGCGTCATGTTCGCCTTCCTCCTCAACACCAAGGACGGCGCGGTCAACCACCTCCTGAAGGCGCTCGGCCTGCCCGCCGTGGACTGGCTCGGCAGCCCCTTCTGGGCCCAGATGGCCGTCGTCCTCGTCCTCACCTGGCACTACACCGGCTACAACGCCGTCATCTACCTGGCCGGCCTGCAGGGCATCCCCAAAGAGCTCTACGAGGCCGCCATGATGGACGGCGCCGGAGCGCTGCGCCGCTTCCGCTCCGTCACCGTGCCCGCACTGCGCCCCGTCCTGCTGTTCACGGTCGTGCTCTCCACCATCGGCACCCTCCAACTCTTCGACGAGCCCTACGTCCTGACCCACGGCGGCCCGGACAACGCCACCCTCACCGTCTCGATGTACCTGTACATGAACGGCTTCCGCTACTTCGACTTCGGCTACGCCTCCGCCATCGCCTACGCGCTCACCCTGCTCGTGTCGGTGCTCGGCGCGGTCCAGATGCGCCTGATGGGAGAACGCCGTTGAGCGCCACCGCCGCGCCCCCGAGCCCCGCACCCCCCGCCGCCGCACCCCCGGCCGCCACCGCCCCCGCACCCCTGCGCCGGCGACTGCGCGGCTGGCCGCTGACCATGGTCCTGGCGGCCGCCACCGGCCTGTCCGTCGGCCCCTTCTCCTGGCTGGTGCTGGCCGCCACCCGCCAGGGCGTCGAGATCTTCGCCTGGCCGCCCAAGCTGCTGCCCGGCGGCCACCTCGGCGACAACCTCGACCGCCTCCAGGCCAAGATCGGCCTGGGCCGCGTGGTCTTCAACTCCCTGGCCATCTCCACACTCCAGACCGCCGGAGCCCTGGTCGTCGCCCTGCTCGCCGGCTACGCCTTCGCCAAGTTCCGCTTCCGCGGGCGCACCGTGCTGTTCGCCCTCCTGCTCTCCACCCTGGTGGTGCCGGAACAGGTCATGCTGGTACCGCTGTTCAAGATGATGATGTCCTTCGGCCTGCTCGACAGCTACCAGGCCGTCGTCCTGCCGGGCCTGTGCGTGCCCTTCGCGATCTTCCTGATGCGCCAGGCACTGGACGGCATGCCCGACGAACTCCTGGACGCCGCCCGGGTGGACGGCGCAGGGGAGCTCCGGGTGCTGTGGAGCGTGGTCGTCCCGGTCATGCGACCCGTCCTGGCCGCCCTGGCGATCTTCCTCTTCCTGGGCTCCTGGAACCAGTTCGTCTGGCCGCTGATCGCCCTGCGCAGCCCCGAGATGCACACCCTGCCGGTCGCCCTGGCCACCCTCCACGGCAACGAGAGCACCACCGACTACGGCGCGATCCTCACCGGCACCGCCCTGTCGACCCTGCCCATGATGGTCCTCTTCCTGGTCCTCCAACGGCAGTTCATCTCCGGCCTGCTGGCCGGCGCCACGAAGGGCTGACCCCCGCCGACCCCCCGCCGACCCCCACCCCACCCGCACCCGACACCCCGCCCCGGAACGGGCCCCGGCACCCCGGGCCAGGCAGGATGCACACCACACGCCCAGCCCCGCCACCCACCCACCGGAGCACCGATGACCCAGGGACCGCGCCCGCCGCGCCGCGCCGCCACCACCATCGAGGAGGTCGCCCGCGCGGCCGGCGTGTCCCGCCAGACCGTCTCCAACACCCTCAACGCCCCCCACCGCGTCCGCCCCGACACCCTCGCCCGGGTCACCGCCGCCATCGACCGCCTCGGCTACCGCCCCGACCAGTCCGCCCGCTCGCTGCGCACCGGCGAGCGGCGCACCATCGGCTACCTCGCCCCGGTGGACGACCCCTTCGACCCCAACCCGCTGATGGCCGGCTTCCTGGAGGCCCTGGTGGACGCGGCGGGCGCCGAGGGCCACCGGGTGCTGCTCTTCCGCCCGCCGCCGGGCGCCCGCGACGCCCGGGCGGCGATCGACGACCTGGTGGCGGCCCGGCAGGTGGACGGGCTGGTCCTGGCGGACGTGCTGGACGGGGACGCCCGGATCGCCCACGTCGCCCGGGCGGGCGTGCCCTTCGCCGCCTTCGGCCGCACCGGGGCGCAGCAGCCGCAGCACTGGGTGGACATCGACAACGGCGCCGCGATGGCCGAGGTGGCCCGGCACCTGGCGGCGCTCGGCCACCGGCGGGTCGCCTTCGCCTCTCCGGCGGCGGACCTGCCGTGGCTGGCGGCGCGCCGCGAGGGCTTCCTCGCCGAGGCGCGCCGGCTGGGCCTGGAGGTGCTCTCGCCCCCGCCCGCGGCGCCGGGCGCGCCGGCCGTCGCCGCGCTGCGGGCACTGCTGCGCGGTGCGCACCGGCCCACGGCGGTGGCGGCCGGATCCGACCTGCCGGCCCTGGACGTCTACGAGGCCGTGCGCGCGGAGGGCCTGACGGTGGGGGGAGCGGCGCTCGGCGGCGACGTCGCGGTCACCGGCTTCCACGACACCCCGCTGTGCCGGCACCTGCACCCCGCGCTGACCTCGGTGCGGCTGCCGCTGCGGGCGATCGCCGCGGCGCTGGTGCGGCTGCTGCTGGCGCAGGTGCGCGGGCGGGCGGCGGCGGACGCCGGTCTGGTGCTGGCGGCCGAGCTCGTGGTGCGCGACAGCTCGCGGTGAACCCGGGGCCGGGCCGCCCGCCGGCCGGCCCGGTCCCGCTCCCGGCGCTCACCGTCCTGTGCCGCTACGGCTTCACCGTGCGCCGCCGCCCCCGCTACTGCGGCTGCCCGCCGGCCCACACGTCCGCGGGCCGGTGGGCGCGCCACTCCTCGGCGAGCAGCCCGAGGACCACCTCGTCCTCGAAGGCGCCGCAGACCCAGGCGGAGCGGCGCAGCGTCCCCTCCAGGGCGAAGCCGGCGCGCCTCGCGGCGGCGACCATCGCCAGGTTGTCGGCCAGGGTGTCGACCTGGAGGCGGTTGAGGCCGCGCACGGTGAAGCCGTAGCGGCACAGGACGGTGAGCGCCTCGCCGGCCAGCCCCCGGCCCCGGAAGGCGGGCCGCAGCGCCAGGCCGAGGTGGGCGGTGCGGTTGTGGGTGTCGACGCCCCACAGCAGCGCCTCGCCCGCCAGCTCCCCGGAGGCGGTGTCGACCACGGAGAAGAACGCGACGTCGGCGGGGGCGTCGGCCACCGCGTAGGGGGAGGGCGCCCCCGGCGGGATCGGCAGCCAGGGGCGGGTGTCCGCGCGCGAGCGGGTGGCGATGTCGTTGTACAACTCGGCCTGCAGGACGGGGATGTCCTCGTCGTGGCGGGCGCGCAGGGCGACTCTCTCAGTTTGAAGCATGTGACATTTTATATGGCACCGAAGATCGCCCGGCAAAGGGTTTTCCGCCCCCATCGGCCCGCCCTGCGTGAGCTGGGCCTAAACCTGATGAAGTGTCATGTTCCAGCAAAGGCATGGCAGATCGCCGCGTCCGCGGCCCCCGGACCGCCACGACTTGCGCCCGCGACCGCCGCCGCCTGCGGGTCCTCGGCCGGGTCGCAGCCGCCCAGGCCGCCCCAGGGGCATCATGCGTTCAGGAAGATAACGAAATCGTCCACATTTTGCAGGTCTTGGTTTTACTTATTGACGACAGCTGACGCGTCCGGGTTAACTCCTCCCACCCCGCCGCACCGCTGCGGCAACGTCAGGGAGGCACCCCCCACATGAACGCAACGATGCGTCGCGCCCTCATCGGCACCGCCGCGGTCTCGATGGCCCTGTCCATGGCCGCCTGCGGCAAGGCCGGCGGCGACAAGAAGGAGAGCGCGGGCTCCGGGGACACCAAGTCCATCGGCCTGCTGCTTCCGGAGAACGCATCCTCCACCCGCTACGAGTCCTTCGACCGGCCGTTCATCCAGGCCAAGGTCGCCGCGCTCTGCCCCGACTGCAAGGTGCAGTACAGCAACGCCGAGGGCAGCGCCGCCAAGCAGAAGCAGCAGTTCGACACCCTCATCACGCAGGGCGTGAAGGTGATCATCCTGGACGCCTTCGACGCCAAGTCGACCCAGTCCTGGGTCAAGGAGGCCGCCGCCAAGGGCGTCAAGGTCGTCGCCTACGACCGCCTGGCCAGCGGCCCCGTCTCGGCCTACGTCTCCTTCGACAACCAGAAGGTCGGCGAGCTCCAGGGCCAGGCCCTGCTCGACGCGCTCGGCGCCAAGGCCGCCGACGCCAACATCGTCATGATCAACGGCGACGAGGCCGACCCGAACGCCGCCCAGTTCAAGGCCGGCGCGCACAAGGTCCTCGACGGCAAGGTCAAGAAGGTCGTCTACGAGCAGTCCGGTGAGTGGAAGCCCACCGTCGCCGGCCAGAAGACCGGCGCCGCCATCACCCAGCTCGGCAAGGACGGCTTCCAGGCCGTCTACTCCGCCAACGACGGCATGGCCGGCGCGATCGTCACCCAGCTCAAGGCCGCGGGCATCACCGTGCCGGTCGGCGGCCAGGACGCCGGCCTCGACGCCGTCCAGCGCATCGTCTCCGGCGACCAGGCCTACAGCATCTACAAGGCCTACAAGCCGCTCGCCGACAGCGCCGCCGAGCTGGCCGTCAACCTCCTGCAGGGCAAGGACGTCAAGGCCGTCGCCACCGCCTCCATCGACAGCGACACCGACAAGGGCGTGCCCGCCAAGCTGCTGGAGCCCAAGGTCGTCACCAAGGCCAACATCAACGACACCGTGATCGCCGACGGCCTCTACAAGGCCGCCGACATCTGCACCGCCGACTACGCCGCCGCCTGCACCGCCGCCGGCATCAAGTAACCGGCACCAGAGCAGCCGGCACCGGGCGGCCCGCACGCCGCGCAGCCCGCGCACCGGGCCCGCCCCACCAGGCGCCGCGCCCGGCGCTCCCCCCACACCCGGGAGCGCCGGGCGGAGCCCGCCCAGCCCTGCCCCCGACACCCCTTCACCTTCACCGCCCGGCCGCGGACCGAACCGTCCGCCGCCCGTCCTACCCCCGCAGGAGATGGTTCACGTGACAGGCGCACCCGTACTGGCGCTGCGCGCGGTCTCCAAGCGCTTCGGCGCCGTCCAGGCCCTGACCGACGTCCACCTGGAGGTCGGCGCCGGAGAGGTCGTCGCCCTCGTCGGCGACAACGGCGCCGGCAAATCCACCCTCGTCAAGACGATCGCCGGCGTGCACCCCATCGACGAGGGCGCCATCGAGTGGGACGGCCGCCCCGTACGCCTGACCCGCCCCCAGGACGCCCAGGCCCTCGGCATCGCGACCGTCTACCAGGACCTCGCCCTGTGCGACAACCTCGACGTCGTCGCCAACCTCTTCCTCGGCCGCGAGCTGCGCCGCTTCGGCACCCTCGACGAGGTCGCCATGGAGCGGCGCGCCAAGGAGCTCCTGGACACCCTGTCCATCCGCATCCCCAGCGTGCGGATCCCCATCGCCGCCCTGTCCGGCGGCCAGCGCCAGGTCGTCGCCATCGCCCGCGCCCTGGTCGGCGACCCGCGGATCGTCATCCTCGACGAGCCCACCGCCGCCCTCGGCGTCGAGCAGACCGCCCAGGTCCTCGACCTGGTCGAGCGGCTGCGCGAACGCGGCCTCGGCGTCATCCTCATCAGCCACAACATGGCCGACGTCAAGGCCGTCGCCGACACCGTCGCCGTCCTGCGCCTGGGTCGCAACAACGGCGTCTTCCCCGTCGCCGGCACCACCCACGAGGAGATCGTCTCCGCCATCACCGGCGCCACCGACAACGCCGTCACCCGGCGTCAGGCACGTATCGCGGAGGACGCGAAGTGAGCACCAGCCAGACCACCCCCGCCACCCCCGGCACCCCCGCTCCCGCGGCCCCCGCCGCGGACCCGCGCCTGCTGGTGCGCTCCGGCGGAGTCGCCGGCTACGTCGAGGAGTTCAGCCGCCGGATCAGGAGCGGCGACCTCGGCTCGCTGCCCGTCGTCATCGGCCTGGTCCTGATCGCCGTCATCTTCCAGAGCGTCACCGGCCACTTCCTCCAGGCCGACAACCTCACCAACATCACCAAGTGGATCGCGGGCGCGGGCCTGATCTCGGTGGGCGTCGTCTTCGTCCTGCTGCTGGGTGAGATCGACCTCTCGCTGGGCTCCGTCGCCGGCGTCTGCGCCGCCGTCACCTCCGTCCTCGCGGTACGCCAGGGCCTGCCCGAATGGCTGGCGATCCTCATCGCCCTGGCCACCGCCGTCGCGATGGGCGCCCTGCACGGCTTCTTCTTCGCCCGCATCGGCGTGCCCGCCTTCGTCGTCACCCTGGCCGGCATGCTCGCCTGGAGCGGCCTGCAGGACTACGTCCTCGGCAAGCTCGGCACCGTCAACAACCTCAACGACGGCGTCGTCGCCAACCTGGACACCTACTTCCTCGGCGACGGCGACATCCTCTACGCCTGGCTGCTCGCGGTCCTGGCCATCGGCCTCTTCCTGGCCGGCCAGCTGCTGGACGCCCGCCGCCGCACCGCCGCCGGCCTGCCCGCCCGCCCGACGGGCGAGATCGCCCTGCGCACCGGCGCCCTCGCCGTCCTGGCCCTGGTCGGCGCCTACACCCTCAACCAGGACAGCGGCCTGCCGCTGCCGCTGGTCGTCCTGCTGGGCGTCGTCGTCCTGACCGACTTCGTCCTGCGCCGCACCTCCTACGGCCGCCAGATCTTCGCCGTCGGCGGCGGCATCGAGGCCGCCCGCCGGGCCGGCATCAACGTCGCCTGGGTGCGCATCTCGGTGTTCATGATCTCCGCCGGCCTGGCCGGCCTGGGCGGCCTGTTCATCGCCTCCCAGCAGGGCTCCGCCGACAAGACCCTCGGCGGCGGCAACGTCCTGATGAGCGCCATCGCCGCCGCCGTCATCGGCGGTACCAGCCTCTTCGGCGGCCGCGGCAAGACCTGGTCCGCGCTGCTCGGCATCCTGGTCATCCAGTCGATCACCACCGGCCTGGACATGGTCCACGCCGCCCAGGCCATCCAGTACATGATCACCGGCGCGGTCCTGCTCGCCGCGGTCGTCCTGGACTCCGTCTCCCGCCGCACCCAGAAGAGCGCCGGCCGCGGCTGACCCCAACCCGCCCCCACCGGCCGAGCGCGACGCGGCGGCCTCCACCCCACCGGTGGAGGCCGCCGCGCCGCGTTCACCGCCCGTTCCCCCTCCCTTCGCACCCGGTCCCGCCCCTTCGGGAGGGGGCCGGGCCCCGGCGAGGCCCGCGTCGAACCCGCGGTCGCGTTCTGGTTACGATCTGCGAGCACGCGCAGGGGCCGGCGGACCGCGGGGACGGGCCGCGGCAGCGAGAACGGTGGAGGACCAATGGCACACGCACGGGCCGGGCAGCCGGCGCAGCCCGACGATCTGGTGGACGTGGCACGGCTGGTGACGGCCTACTACACGCTGCACCCGGACCCGCAGGAGCCGGGCCAGCGGGTGGCGTTCGGCACCTCCGGCCACCGCGGCTCCTCCCTGGACTCCGCGTTCAACGAGGACCACATCGCCGCCACCACCCAGGCGATCTGCGAGTACCGCGCCGCCCAGGGCATCGGCGGCCCGCTGTTCCTGGGCGCCGACACCCACGCCCTGTCCGAGCCCGCCAAGGCCACCGCGGTGGAGGTGCTGGCCGCCAACGGCGTCACCGTGCTGCTCGACGGCGCCGACGGCTACACCCCGACCCCGGCGGTCTCCCACGCGATCCTCGCCCACAACCGCCGCAACCCGCAGGCCCCCGCCGACGGCATCGTGGTGACCCCCTCCCACAACCCGCCGCGCGACGGCGGCTTCAAGTACAACCCGCCCAACGGCGGCCCGGCCGGCTCCGAGGCCACCGGCTGGATCCAGGACCGCGCCAACGCCCTCATCCGCGAAGGCCTGCGCGGCGTGCGGCGGGTGCCCTACGCCCGCGCCCTGGCCGCCCCCACCACCGGGCGCCACGACTACCTCACCGCCTACGTCGAGGACCTGCCCTCCGTCCTGGACCTCGACGCCGTGCGCAGCGCGGGCCTGCGCATCGGCGCGGACCCCCTGGGCGGCGCGTCGGTCGCCTACTGGGGCCGGATCGCCGAGACCCACCGCCTCGACCTGACCGTGGTCAACCCGCAGACCGACCCCACCTGGCGCTTCATGACGCTGGACTGGGACGGGCGGATCCGCATGGACTGCTCCTCGCCCGCCGCGATGGCCTCCCTCATCGGGCGCCGCGACCAGTACGCGATCGCCACCGGCAACGACGCCGACGCCGACCGCCACGGCATCGTCACCCCGGACGGGGGGCTGATGAACCCCAACCACTACCTCGCCGTCGCCGTCGACTACCTCTACCGCCACCGCGACCAGTGGCCCGCCGACGCGGCCGTCGGCAAGACCCTGGTGTCCTCCTCGATGCTCGACCGCGTCGCCGCCGACCTCAAGCGCGAACTGCTGGAGGTCCCGGTCGGCTTCAAGTGGTTCGTCGACGGCCTGCTCGACGGCTCGATCGCCTTCGGCGGCGAGGAGTCGGCCGGCGCCTCCTTCCTGCGCCGCGACGGCGGGGTGTGGACCACCGACAAGGACGGGATCCTGCTGGCCCTGCTCGCCTCCGAGATCACCGCCGTCACCGGCCGCACCCCCAGCCAGTACTACCGGGACCTCACCGAGCGCTTCGGCACCCCCGCCTACGCCCGCGTCGACGCCCCCGCCGACCGCGAACAGAAGGCCCTGCTCGCCCGGCTGTCCCCGCAGCAGGTCCGCGCCGACGAACTCGCCGGCGAGCCCGTCACCGCCGTCCTGACCGAGGCCCCCGGCAACGGCGCCGCGATCGGCGGCATCAAGGTCTGCACCGCCAACGCCTGGTTCGCCGCCCGCCCCTCCGGCACCGAGGACGTCTACAAGATCTACGCCGAGTCCTTCCACGGCCCCGACCACCTCGCCCGCGTCCAGGACGAGGCCCGCCAACTGGTCGGCGAGGTCCTCACCGGCACGGCCTGACCCCCGCCCGGCCGCCCCCGGTCCCGTCCGGGGGCGGCCGGCGCGCGGAGCCCTGCCGCCGATGTCTCAACCTGGGGCCGCCCGGCCGTCCCAAAGCGCTGGTCAGCGCCGTGGGACGGGCCGGGCCGGCAAGTTGACGCGGCAACCCGATTGCCTCCCCCCGGGCGCCCCGGTGATCCTGGGTTGCGCGCCACCAAGATCATCGGCCCGTGCGGGCAGGCGTCTCAGCGACCGCACCGCACCCAGGGGGAACCCCGTATGACCGCCCTCCCGCACCCGGCCCTCCCGCAGCCCTGCGCCCCGGCCCCCGCGCCCGCCGCGCCCGCGCCGGACACCGCACCCGACGGCATGGACTCCTGCTGGGGCGTGCGGGGCGACTAGGGCCCCCCTTTTCGGATCGCGTCGGAGCAGTGGGCGGCCGTGGACCGAACAGAGAGACCGGGGCCGGAAGGGCTCCAGTGAGGGAACCCGGTGCCCTCCGTACCGAGACCTGTCAGGATCCCCGCATGGAGATCCGCCGCATCACCCGCGTCGAGGCCGTCAAGGACGCCGGGCACTTGTTCGACTCGCTTCCTCGGCCGGGGGCGACCGAGCGGTTCCTCGCGGACGAGCGCCATCA
This sequence comes from Kitasatospora sp. NPDC048239, assembly GCF_043202015.1. Classification (NCBI taxonomy): domain Bacteria; kingdom Bacillati; phylum Actinomycetota; class Actinomycetes; order Kitasatosporales; family Streptomycetaceae; genus Kitasatospora; species Kitasatospora sp. NPDC048239. The sequence continues at coordinate 159,766 of NZ_JBICZP010000007.1, forward strand.
CCTCCTGATCGCCTACGTGGACGGCGTCCCGGCGGGGATGGTCACCGGCGTCGAGATGACACACCCGGACAAGGGCACCGAGATGTTCCTGTACGAGCTGGGCGTGGACGAGTCGTTCCGTGGGGGCGGTGTCGGCCGGGCTCTGACGTCGGCGCTTGCAGACCTGGCACGCGAACGCGACTGCTACGGCATGTGGGTGATCACGGACGAGGACAACGCGGCGGCACTGGCGACGTACGGCCGCGCCGGGGGCGCACCGGAAGACGGGCAGGTGGTGCTCGTCTGGACTTTCGACCCGGCATAGATCCGCAGGGCGCAGCCGCGCGCCGCGTCAGGCGGTCGTGCCGCGCGCCGCCCCGGTCCTGCGCTCAGCGCGCATCGCCCGCCGAACTGTGCGGTCGGCGGAACGCGTACGCCTCCGTGGGATCGGTGCCCGGGTCCGGGGCCCTGACCGGGCCGGCGTAGCCCTCCTACGGCGACGTCACCGCCCGCGGCCTCTAGAACGTGTCTCCCGCCGCCCGGCGCCGGGTCAGAGTCCGACGGCCTCGCGAACCTGGTGCAGGTGGACCAGGACGTCGTAGGCCCGGCCGACGGCGAGGGTCGGCAGCGGGTCGCTCCTGAAGCTGGAGCCGGCCTCGTAGACGGGGCGGGGGGTGTCGAGCCAGCTGCGGCCCGCGGCCGGCAGGGTGCGCAGGTCGAGGTAGAAGTCGCGGTGGCGGACCCGGTCCAGGGTGTACTCCTGCATGTCGGGCGTGGCCGCGGGGACGGTGACCTTGTTCCAGGCGCTGCCGAGGCTGGTCGCGGTGAGGAAGGACCCCTGGTTGAAGGTGAAGCCGACGGCGGTGTAGCCCCGGCCGAGGGCGTTGCGCAGGTAGGCGCCCTGCGTGGTCGGGTACATCACGGGGTCGCTGGACAGGTAGCCCACATGGCCGTTGTGCGCCGACAGCAGCATCCGGTCGCCGGTGCGCTGCTGCCACCAGACGGTGTTCGCGGCCATGGCCTGGTCGCGCAGGTGCTCCGCGGCGGAGACCGACTCCGGGTCGGAGAGGTCGAGGGAGGCGAAGGCGAAGGTCTGGGCGATGTTGCGGGCGTGCTGCTCGGCCCACTCGTAGGCGTCGCCGCCGGCGCCCTTGTTCGCGGTGACCAGGTCGAGCGCCTGCTGGGCGAGGACGGCGTTGCGGCGCCGCTCGGCCACGGGCTTGCCCAGGTAGGCGAAGACGTCGTCGAGGGGGCGCAGGCCCGCGTACAGCTCCTCCAGGCGCGCGAGGTCCCGGGGGTGGGTCGCGCGGACGTGGGAGGCGACCTTGTCGAAGACGGCGTCGCCGAGCCTGGGCGCCCCGATGTCGTTGCCCATGAAGTGGACGCCCCGCCCGGGGTGGCGGTCGTTGTACTGCCGCATCCAGGTGATGAGGCTGACGAACTCCTCGCGTTCCCAGGGGGATCCGGCGAGCGTCTCCTCGGCCACCCGGCGGGCGTCGCCGGCGCCGCCCTGGACGTACTCGTCGATCCGCAGGCCGGCCGTCCAGCTCATCTCCAGGGCGAAGGTGGTGAAGCCCTTCTCCTCGACGAGGTAGCGGAAGACGCGCTCCTTCATGGCGAAGAACTCGTGCGAGCCGTGGGTGGCCTCGCCGAGGCCGACCACCCGGGCGTCGGCGACCATCGCGCCCAGCGGCCGGAGGTCGGTGGTGCGGCCGCCGGGCTCCGTCGAGCGCAGCGGGTAGGCGGCGCGTTCCAACGCACGTATCGCGGCGGCCTGCCGGCCGTCGACCGCCGTGGCGCCGTCGACCGCCGTGGCGCCGGGGGCTGCGGACCCGGAGCCCGCTCCGGCGGCGGGCGCGGCGGCGGCCGCCGGGGCGAGCAGGGCGGTGGCGACGAGCGCCGTCGTCACAGCGAGCAGCCCCCGTCGGCCGATCGGCTTCGTGTGGGTGGTCATGCTGGTCACTCCTCGGTTCGGTGTTCCGCAGGCGGTGGAATGATCATGACCCGGATCGCGCCGGGTGGCCCTGGGGCCCGCCTCCGACCTGACCGGGGGAAAACCCCCGGTCAGGGCAGGGGGCGGGCCCGCCCGCCCCTGCCCCTTGAAGCCCGCCTGCGTCCCCGAAGCCCTCCTGCGCACCGGCCCCCCGGGCTACCATCCCCCCACAGGCCACCGCCGCCAGGCCATCTCCAGGCCACCGCCAGGCCACGCCAGGCCTCGCCGAGGGGAGCGCCCGTGACACCCGATCACCCCGCCGCGCACACGCACACACCCGCCCTCACCGGCGTCCGCAACTTCCGCGACGTCGGCGGCCTGCCCGCCGCCGACGGCCGCACCGTGCGCCGCGCCACCCTGTTCCGCAGCGGCCACCTCGCCCGCGCCACCCCCGGCGACGTCACCGCCCTCACCACCCTCGGCCTGCGTCTGATCATCGACCTGCGCGGCACCGCCGACCTCACCACCGACCGCGCCGACGTCCCCGTCCCCGGCGCCGACCGCCTCCAACTCGCCCTCACCGACCCCGCCCAGGGCGCCCGCTCCTACCACCTCCTGCGCCGCGGCGACCTCCCCGCCCTGCGCACCGAACTCGGCGACGGCCGCGCCGAGGCCCGCATGATCGCCGCCTACCGCCACCGCGTCCTGGACCGCACCGAGGAACACGCCCGGATCCTGCGCACCCTCGCCACCCCCGCCGCCCTGCCCGCCCTCGTCCACTGCTCCGCCGGCAAGGACCGCGCCGGCTGGGCGGTGGCCCTGGTCCTGCTCGCCCTCGGCGTCCCCGAGGACGCCGTCATGACCGACTACCTGCGCAGCAACGACCCCGCCCAGCTCCACCGCTTCACCCGCGCCGACGGCACCGTCCCCGAACCCGGCAGCGAACTCTGGACCCTGCTGCGCCCGGTCTTCGAGGCCCGCCCCCAGTACCTGGCCGCCGCCCTGGACACCGTCCGCACCCACTGGTCGACCCCGCACCGCTACCTGCGCGAGGCCCTCGGCCTGACGGACCAGCATTCTGCGGCCCTGCGCACCCTCCTGCTCACCGACTCCTGACCGGCCCGGCGCGGCCCGGCGCGGCCCGGGGAGGGGCCCCGGCGGGAGATGCCGGCGGAGTCCGGCTGCGGCCCGGCTACTGCGACGCCCGCACGGCTGCCCCCGCGGAGACGACATCCAGGTCGATCACGACCTCCTCGCCCTCCCGGCGGCCGCGCTCCGAGATCACGAGGCCGATCAGTGCCAGATCGCCGGCCTGGTCCCGCAGCTCGTACTGCTCATGGGTCTCCTCGTCGAGGTCACCCGACTCGTCGCGCTCCCAGGCGTCCACCGCGGCCTCGGCCACGGCCCTGGGCAGTCGCACCGTGACACGGCCGACCTGGGCGTCGACATGCCTCCCGATCGCTGCCAGCAGCTTCGAGTCTTCCCGGTACCTGGCGTACTGCTCCTGATCCACCACAGGGCGAGGCTACTGGGACGGTCGGACCCGCCTCGACTGAATTGACCCGGCGGCCCCCTGCGGTCCGGGCGCTAGGCTCGCGGTGTGCGCGTGCGGTCCGTGGTGTTCGACATCGGAGAGACCCTGGTCGGTGAAACCCGCTACTGGGCCGACTGGGCACGGTGGTTGGGCGTGCCGCCGCACACCATGTCGGCGCTGGTCGGCGCCGTGCTGGCCGAGGGCGGGGACAGCGCGGACGCGATCCGGATCGTGCGGCCGGGGGCCGACGTGGGCGCCGAGTGGCGGGCCCGCCGGGCCGCCGGCCGGGGCGACCACCTGGAGGAGGGCGACCTCTACCCCGACGTCCGCCCGGCGCTCCGCAGGCTGCGGGACGCGGGCCTGTGGGTGGGCATCGCCGGCAACCAGAACGCCGTTGTCGCCGACCTGTTGAAGGGCCTGGCGCTGCCGGCCGACGCCATCGCCACCTCGGGCGGGTGGGGCGTGTCCAAGCCCTCGCCCGCGTTCTTCGAGCAGGTGGCCCGGTGGGCGCCGGGTGAGCCCGGCGAGATCCTCTACGTCGGCGACCACCCGGCGAACGACATCGCTCCCGCCCGGGCCTGCGGGCTGCGGACCGCCCACCTGCGCCGCGGACCGATCGGCCTGACCACCACCGCACCGGAGGCCGATCGGACGGTCGACTCGCTGACCGAGCTGGCCGCCCTGCTGACGCCCCGGTAGAGGGGCGGCCCCGAACCGCCCCGGCACGGTGGAGGTCGGGATGCTGCTCCCGGCGCCCTGCGTGCGCGGCGGGGGCGGAAGGCCGACCGGGGCGGGGAGGGCCTCGCTCCGCAGAGGGAGAGCCGTGCCCCCGGCGCCGCGTTCGACCCCGCCGCCTTCCCCGAGATTGTTCGGGTCCACTCCGACCAGGCGGCGGCAGCCGCAGAGATCCAGCGCTCCGCCCGGTCTGCCGCCGAACTGGATGTCCTCGCGGTTCGCGGCCTTGGCCTCCTGGCCCTGCGGGACTCCTTACTCCGCCCGCACATCGACCGCGACGGCGACAAGCCGCTCCGCCTCCGGGTCCTGCTGCTCGATCCGGACTCGCCGGCGGCGGCCCGCCGTGCTGCGTTCGAGAAGCGGTGCCGCAACTACGTCTTCACGGTCGATGGCCGCGAACTGCTGGCGACGCTCGTGCGCGTGCCGGAGATCGATGGGACCTTCCTGGAACTGGAGGCGTCCGCTCGGACCGAGACCGATCTCCAGCCGGCCCTGTCCGTCATCCGCGGGGTGCTCGTCGGGCTCGGCATTGCCGAGAGCGACCTGACGGTCGAGCTGTACACCGATGCGGTCGCCGCTGCCCGCTGACGTGCGGGCCGTCCTCCCGGCCCCCGCCGCGCGGGCGGCGGGGGCCGGGGGTGGTCAGGCCAGGGCGGGGAGCTCCTTTGCCAGGCGGGTGACGAGGGTGTCGAGCCAGCCCCGGACGGTGGGTTCGTCGAAGAGGTCGGTGTCGTACTCGGCGAGGCCCGCGAGGGCGCCCTCGTGGGGGGTGAGCATCAGCATCAGGTCGGCGCGGGCGCCGTTGCCCTCGATGTCCTCGATCCGTACGTCCAGGCCGGGCAGGTCCAGGGCGGTGGCGGGGGTGCTCTGCACGACGAGCATCAGCTGGGGGAAGGAGGGGGGCAGGGCAAGTCCCAGCTCCCGCAGGTCCTCGGTGACCAGGCCGAAGGGGACGTCTGCGTCGTCGAGGGTGGTGGCCAGGGCCCGGGCGGCGCGGTCGACGAGGGCGGGGAAGCCGCCGTCGGCGCGGTGCGGCAGGCGGACGGGGAGGTTGGTGCTGAGCAGGCCGACCACCCGCTCGTGCTCGCGCCGGCGGCGGTTGGCGGTGGAGAGCATCACCAGGCTCTCCTCGGCGCCGGTGAGGTCGTTCAGCAGGTCGCCCAGAGCGGCCAGCACCACGGCGGCCGGGGTGGTGGAGCGGCGGGCCGCACAGCGGTACAGGGCCGCGGTGAGGTCGGGCGCCAGGGTGAAGTGGGCGATGGCGCCCCGCCCGGAGCGCTGCTCGGGGCGGGGCCGGTCGGTGGGCAGGTGCACGGTCAGGGGCAGCCCGGCGAGGCGCTCGGCGTAGCGGGCGGTGGCCTCGCGCACCGCCTGCCTGGTCACCACCGTCCGCTCCCAGCAGGCGTGTTCGGTCATCGAGCCGGGATCGCCGAGCGGGGCGTCGAGGTCCCGGTAGAGCGCGCCGAGGTCGTCCAGCAGGGTCGCCAGCGACCAGCCGTCCAGGGCGATGTGATGGACCGTCAGCAACAGGGTGTGGTGCTCGGGGCCCTGGCGCAGCAGCCGGGCGCGCAGCAGCGGGGGCGCGGCGAGGTCGAAGGGGGTGCCGGCCTCCTCGCGGGTGGCGGCCTCCACGGCGCCCGGGTCGCCGGACGCCTCGGTGACGGGCAGCGCCAGCGCGGCGGGGGCGGCCAGGACCTGTTGGAGCAGGCCGAGTTCGGTGGCGGTGAAGCGGGTGCGCAGGCTGGCGTGGCGGACGGTGAGGGCGGTGAGGGCCTGCCGGAGGCGCCCGGCTTCGAGCGGGCCGCGCAGGGTGAGGCGCTGGGTGATGTTCCACAGGCTCGGGTCGGCGGCGCGCCCGTGCCCGCGGTGCATCCGGGCCTGGGCGATCCCGGCCGGCGCGGACGCCTCGGCGGCCCCCGCACCGGTGAGGGCGGCGAGCAGCCGGCCCCGCGACCCCTTGACCAGGGCGAGGAGTTCGGCGTCCATCGCGCCGGGCGGGGCGAGGTACTCCAGGCGCTCGCCGCGGGTGGACAGCACGACCTCCCGCTCGTCGAGCAGCCGCAGCAGCCGCTGCCAGTGCTCCTGCGGCGCGCTCACAGCTCGCCCCGCTCGTAGGCCTCGGCCGCCGGTGCGGCGGCGGTGGCGCGCTCGGCCATGCCCCGGATGGTGGGGCGGCGGAAGAAGTCGAGGACGCCGATCTCCAGCCCGGCCTCCTCGCGGACCCGGTTGAGCAGGCGGGTGGCGGCCAGCGAGTGCCCGCCCAGATCGAAGAAGGAGCTCTCCACCCCCGGTGCGGGGACGGCCAGTTCCTGCGCCCACAGCCGCTGGAGCAGCTCCTCCAGCCCGGTTGCGGGCGCGGTGTCGGCGCCGGCGCCGAGCGGCTCGGCGGGCGGCAGCGCGCCGCGGTCCAGCTTGCCGTTGCGGGTCAGCGGCACGTGCTCCACCCGCGCCCACAGCCGGGGCACCATGTGCTCGGGCAGCCGGTCGGCGAGCGCGTCGCGCACCTGCGCCAGCCCGGTGCCCTCGGCCAGGACGGCGTAGGCGGCGAGCGCGGTGCCCTGCGGGCCGCTCTGCGCGGCGACGGCCGCGCCCCGCACCCCGGGGACGGTGCGCAGCACGCTCTCCACCTCGCCGGGCTCGATCCGGTAGCCGCGGATCTTCACCTGCTCGTCGATGCGGCCGAGGTAGTCCAGGGAGCCGTCGGGCCGCAGCCGCCCGAGGTCGCCGGTGCGGTAGCGCAGGCCGTGCGGGGTGGGGGCGAACACGGCGGCGCTCTCCTCGGGGCGGCCCAGGTAGCCGAGGGCGACCTGCGCGCCGAGGACGTGGATCTCGCCCGCCGCGCCGTCCGGGACGGGCCGCCCGGCGCCGTCGAGCAGCTGGATGCGGCTGCCGGGCACCGGGCGCCCGATCGGGGCGTGGTCGGGGCCGTCGGCGGACAGCTCGGCGGCGGTCACCGCGTGGGTCTCGGTGGGCCCGTAGTGGTTGAACAGCCGGCACCGCGGGTGGCGGCGCAGGAAGTCGCGCAGGGCGGGGGTGAGCAGCAGCTGCTCGCCGCCGGAGACGATCTCGCGCAGGTCGGGCACGGGGGCCTGGGCGAGCGCGTCGAGCAGGCCGGTCAGGGTGGTGTGCGGCAGGTGGAGGCGCTCGGTGCGGGTGCGCCGGATGTACCCGGCCAGGGCGTGGGCGTCGTAGCGGGTCTCCTCGTCGACCAGGACGAGGGTGCCGCCGCCGGCGAGGGTGGTCAGCACCTCCTGGACGCAGACGTCGAACCCGCAGGAGGCGTACTGCAGGGTGCGCAGCGGCGGGTGCCGGTCGGTGTTCCAGTCGATCAGCGCGTGCAGGCCGCGGTAGGGCATCAGGACGCCCTTGGGCCGGCCGGTGGTGCCGGAGGTGTAGAGGCAGTAGGCGGGCGACTCGGGGTCGGGGTCGACCGCGGGCGGCGCGGGCGCCAGGGGGCCGTCGTCGTCGGCCAGGACGGCGGGTAGCGCGATGCCCAGCCGGTCGGTGGCGGCGCTGGTGAGCAGGACGGGCGCACCGCTGTCCGCGGCGATCAGCCGGCAGCGCTCGGCGCCGTGCACCGGGTCGATCGGCACATGGACCGCGCCCAGGTGCAGGACGGCCAGCAGCGCGGCGACCTGGTCGGCGCCGCGCGGCAGCAGGGTCGCGACGGGGGTGGCGGCGCGGACCCCGGCACCGGCCAGCCGGGCGGCCAACCGCTGCGCCCGCTCGGCCAGTTCACCGTAGGAGACGGCGACGCCGTCGGGGGTGAGGACGGCGGTGCGCTCGGGGTGCTCGGCCGCGGTGCGCGCCAGGCGCTCGCGCGTCGTGGGGGTGTCGGCCCGCACCCCGGCGGTGATCTCGCCCGCGCCGGGCAGCAGTTCGGCCACCGGGCGGGCGGGGTCGGCGACCGCGGCGGCCAGCAGCCGCTCGAACGCGCCCAGCAGCCGCTCCACGCTCTCCTGGTCGAACAGGGCGGTGGCGTACTCGACGTGGCAGCGGATGCCCTCGGGCAGGTTGGTGAGGAACAGGGTGAGGTCGAAGCCGGCCTTGTCGACGACGTCGTCCAGCGGACGGGCCTGCACGCCCGGCAGGTCGAGCTCGAACAGCGCGTGGTTCTCGAACTCCACCATCACCTGGAACAGCGGGTTGCGGCTGGTGTCGCGCGGCGGGTTCAGCTCCTGCACGAGGACCTCGAAGGGCAGCCGCTGGTGCTCGAAGGCGTCCAGGGCGGTGGCCCGCACCCGGGCCAGCAGCCGCTCGAAGTCGGGCTCCCCGGACAGGTCCAGACGCAGGGCGAGCGTGTTGACGAAGAACCCGACCAGGTCCTCGCAGTCCTCGTCGCGGTTGGCCACCGGCGTGCCCAGGACGATCTCGTCCTGGCCGCTGAAGCGCTGCAGCACCCCGGCGAAGGCGGTGAGCAGCACCATGAACAGGGTCGAGCGCCGCGAGCGGGCCAGTTCGCGCACCCCCGCGGACAACTCCCCGTCCAGCAGCCGCACGAAGGCGCGCCCGCGCCCGTCCGGCAGGGCCGGGCGGGGTCGGTCGGTGGGCAGCGCCAGCACCGGCAGCCGCCCGCCGAGGACCTTGCGCCAGTGCTCCAGGTCCTGGTCGAGCGCGCCCTCGGCCACCAGCGCCCGTTCGCGCGCCGCGAACCGCGCGAACGTCGTCGCCGGCGGCGCGAGGTCGGCCCGGCCCCCGGCCAGGGCCGCCCGGTACAGCCCGCCCAGCTCCCGCGTGACGACCACCGCGGACAGCGTGTCGATCACGATGTGGTGCATGGACAGCACCAGGACGTGCCGCTCCTCGCCCAGGCGCAGCAGCCGGGCGCGCAGCAGCGGACCGGCCGCCAGGTCGAAGCGGTGCGCGCCCTCCTCGGCGACCAGCGCCCGCACGGCCTCCGGCCCGTCCAGCCCCGCCGGGGCGTCCTCCACGCCCGGCAGGACCGCGGCGGCGGGCAGCACCACCTGGTACGGCTCGCCGTCCTGCTCGCGGAAGACCGTGCGCAGCACCGGGTGCCGCTCGGCCAGGGCCTGCAGCGCGCCGCCCAGCGCGACCGCGTCCAGCGGGCCGTCCAGGGCGATCGCCTTGACCTCGTTGTAGCGGGAGCTGTCCGGCAGCATCCGGTGCAGGAACCACATCCGCTGCTGCGCGTAGGACAGCGGCGCGCGCCGCTCGCGCGGCTGCGCACTGGCCCGCCGCACCTCGTCCAGGTGCGGCAGCCCGGCCGCGACCAGGTCGGGGGCCAGGCCGAAGTCGACGAACGCGGCGATCTCGTCGGCGCCGGCGGCGCGCAGCGAGTCCAGCACCTCCCGGACGCTGTCGGGGGTGCCGATCAGCGCCCGCGACGCGCAGTAGCGCCCGTAGGCGCGCTCCAGCACGAACTCCAGGTCCTCCTCGGGGGTGTTCTCGTAGTCCAGGGTCAGGCCCAGGCTGTTGGCGACCTGCCCGAACAGCGACAGCGAGGAGCGCAGGTAGGAGCAGAACGGCCGGTAGGCCTGGGCGCGGGCGGCGGCGAGGTCGGCCCCGAGGTAGGTGTGCACGAGCACCACCACCCGCCCCGCCTCCGGATCCAGGCCGTGCTCGGCCCGGGTGCGCCGGTACAGGGCGATGTTGGCGGCCAGCTCCTCGACGCTCTGGGTCATCAGGTTGGTGATCACCCCGAGGTCGTGGCGGGCCGCCTCGCGGAAGCTGTCCGGATTGCCGACGATCGCGGTGAACATCGGCGGCAGCTCCTGCAGCGGCCGCGGGTGCAGGTGCACCTCGATCGGCTCGCCGCTGCCGCTGCGCCCCCGGTAGGGCTCGCCGCGCCACAGCGCCCGGATGGTGTCGACCTGCTGGTGCATCAGCTGCTTGTGGGTGCCGTAGCGGTCGGGGAAGAACAGGAAGTCGTTGGGGTGCCAGCCGCTGGCGCAGCCCAGGCCCACCCGCCCGCCGGACAGGTTGTCCACCACCGACCACTCCTCGGCGACCCGCACGGGGTGGTGCAGCGGCAGGACCGCGCAGCCGGCGTTGAGGCGGATGCGCGTCGTCTCGCGGGCGAGGGCGGCGGCCAGCACCGAGGGGTTGGGGAAGATGCCGCCGAAGGAGTGGAAGTGGCGCTCGGGCAGCCACAGGGAGTGGAAGCCGTTGCGGTCGGCGAAGCGGGCGCTCTCCAGGACGATCCGGTAGCGGTCCTCGGGGGCGGTCTCCAGCGGGTAGTCGCCGAAGAAGTAGAGGCTGAAGTCGACCTTGCGGTCCGGATCGCCGGGCGGCACCGGGGGAGCGGGCTGCATCGGGGCGGCGGGCTGCGGCTGCGCGGCGCCCGCCGGCCCCACCGCCGTGCCGGGCCGGGGCAGTTCGCGGCGCGGCGCGGGCACGCCGGGGACGGGTATCGCGCGGGTGGCGGGGAAGAACCCGCCGCGGCGCATGTCGCGCAGCGAGTCGCGGACGGCGTCGACCACGAACTCCACGTCGGCGTCGGAGTGCGCGGTGGACAGGAAGAAGTTGCGCCACTCCCACACGTAGACGCCCTTGACCAGCAGGTGGTGGAAGAGCAGCTCCATGTCGGCGCGCGGCTCGAAGCGGAACAGCGAGCCGAAGTGCGCCAGCGACAGCGGGAACTCCTCCTCGGCGAAGAAGCCGTTGAGGGTGGCGGCCAGCTCGCCGGTGCGGGCGTTCAGCCGCTCCTGCAGGCCGGGCCCCTGCTCCTTGAAGTGCCGCAGCACCGCGCGGCAGGCGGCCATCGACAGCGGGTGCTGGATGTAGGTGCCGCCGAAGAAGGTGGTGTCGTTGGGCGGGTAACTGGCGTCCCCGTACTGCCAGAAGCCGCCGTCGATGCCGTCCATCACGGCCGCGCGCCCCGCGATGGCGCCGATCGGGAAGCCGCCGCCGAGGACCTTGCCGTACGTCGACAGGTCCGGCTCCACGCCCCAGAAGCCGCGGGCCCCGCGCAGGTGCGGGCGGAAGCCGGTGAGCATCTCGTCGAAGACCAGCACGATGCCCCGGCGGGCGGTCAGTTCGCGCAGCTCGCGCACGAAGTCGGCCGGCTGCAGGGAGGGGTGGCGGCTCTGCACCGGCTCGACGAGCACCGCGGCGATCCGATCGCCCAGCTCGTCGATCACCCGAAGGCTCTGCGGGTCCCCGTACTTCAGGACGATCAGGTCGGCGACCGCGCTGCCGGGGATGCCGATCGACACCGGGACCGTCTCGCGGTCCGCGCCGTGGCCCACCGGGCGGCCCAGGGTGTGGTCGAAGTGCCCGTGGTACGAGCCCTCGAACATGACGATCTTGTCCCGCCCGGTGTGGGCCCGGGCCAGCCGGATCGCCCCGGCGTTGGCCTCCGTCCCGGAGTTGGCGAACGCGACCCGCTCGGTACCGGTCAGCTCCGCCAGCAGCTCGGCGGCCTCGCCGGTCTCCTGCCCGCGCGGGCCCAGCCGCAGGCCGCCGCCCAGGTGCTCGCGCACGGCCTCCTGGACGAAGGCGGGCTCGTGGCCGAAGAGCAGCACCCCGAAGCCCATGGTGATGTCGACGTAGGAGTTGCCGTCGATGTCCTCCAGGCGCGAGCCGTGCGCGCCGCGGGCCGCGATCGGGTAGAGCATCTCCTTGGTCGCCGAACGGAAGCCCACCACGGCCCGGCTGTCGGCGAGCACCCGCCGGTGGCGCTGGGTGAGGGCCTTGGACGCGGCGGTGCGCGCGGTGAACCGCCCGACCAGGTCGTCCAGGTGGCGGCGCTGCTCGCCGCTCAGACCGCCGGCGGCCATCCCGGAGTCCCGCGCCACGCTCACCCGCGGGCCGTGCACCTGCGGTGCCGGCGGTGCCTGCGGTGCCTGCGGTGCCTGTGCGGCGGCGGGCCCGGCGGGGACGGGCCCGCCGGTCGCCGGCTGGACGGGGGCGGCGGCGGGCTGGACGGCGGCGGGCAGGGCCGGGGCCGCGGGCAGGGCCGGGGCCGCGGCGCCCGGGGCGGCGCCGGCGAGCAGGCCGAGCTGGTGGGACATCAGCTCCGAGAACTGGCCGAGCAGGGCGAGCTGGCGGTCGATCACCGCCCCGGCCTCACCGGTCAGCGCCGCCCCGGCCGGCGCCCCCGCCGCCGGCAGCACCGGGACGGACACCGCGACCGCCGCAGCCGGGACCGCCGCAGCCGGGACCGCCGCCGCGGGCACGGCAGTCGCCGCCGCGGGCTCCGGAACGGCCGCCGCAGCAGCCACCGGAACGGCCGCCGCGGCCGGCTCGGGCGCCGGCACCAGCGCCGCCAGCGCCTGCGGGTCCATCCGCTCCACGATCAGCCCCGCCAGCCGCGCCGGGGTGTCCGCGTCCTCGAACAGCTCGCGCATCGAGACCCGCACCCGGAACGCCCGCTCCAGGTCACGGATCATGTTGATCATCGACAGCGAGTCGGCACCCAGGTCGAAGAACGGGTCCTGCGCACCCACCGCCTCCTCGGCCACGCCCAGTTGGCGCGCGGTCTGCTCCACGACCCGGCGAAGGACCAGGCCCGCCGCCTGCTGCGCCGGCTCCGGCGCGGGGGTGTCGGTCATGACGGTCTCCTCCAGAACGGTGCGATCGGCTTCCACGACGGACATCGGCATGGCCCCTGACCCGGGCACGGCCACGGCCCCGGCCCCGGCCTCGGGTGGCGCCTGGGGCGCCGTGAACCAGTGGTACGTGCGGTGCAGCGGCCGCCCCGGCAGCGGGACGCGCCGCGCGGGCCCCTCCGGCCGGGTACGGGCGGCCGCCGCCCCGGCCCAGTCGACGGCCGCGCCGTGCGTCCACAGCGCGCCGAGCGCCCCGAGCAGCTGCCGCTCGGGGCAGCGCCCGCGCCGCCCGCTCGGCACGAACACCGCCTGCGCGAGCTCCCGGCGCCCCAGGGCGCTGAGCGTGTGGTGCGGGCCGACCTCCAGGAACAGCCCGTGGCCCAGCCCGTCCAGCGTCGCCAGCACCTGGTCGAAACGCGCCGTCTCCCGCGTCTGGCGCACGAAGTGCCCCGCCTCGGGCACCGTGCCGGCCGCCAGCACCGCGCCGCCCAGGTTGGTCACCAGCGGCACCCGCAGCGGCCGGAAGGCGATCTGCTCCAACCGCCCGCGCAGCGCCTCCAGCACCGGCTCCATCAGCCGCGAGTGGAACGCCCGGTCGGCGGCCAGCCGGTCGGTGGACACCCCCTCCAGCGCCAGCACCGCCTCCGCCGCGGCCACGTCCTTCGGCCGCCCGGCCAGCACGCACTGCCCGGCGCCGTTCACCACCGCCAGGTCCACCCCGGGCAGCCACCGCTCCAGCCCGGCCAGCCGCCCGGCGGACGCCGCGGCCGCCGTCATCGCCCCCGGCTCGGTCGAACGGTGCATCAGCCGCCCGCGCACCCCCGCCAGGAACAGCCCGTCGGCCAGCGAGAACGCCCCGGCCGCATAGGCCGCCGCGTACTCGCCCGCACTGTGCCCCGCCACCGCGGCCGGCCGCACCCCGAACTCCTCCCACAGCGCGGTGTACGCGGCCTGCACCGCGAACAGCGCCGGCTGCACCGCCTCCGTACTCCACACCTCCCGCCCGCCCCCGCCCCCGGCGCCGCCCGGCTCCAGCAGCAGCTCCAGCAGCGACTCGCCCCACGCCTCGCGGTGCAGCCGCTCGCAGGCGTCCAGCACCCCGCGGAACACCGGGTACGCCTCGTACAGCCCGCCGGCCATCCCCCGGTACTGCGAGCCCTGCCCGGTGTACAGCAGCACCGGGGCCTGCACGCTGCGCCCGGCGTCGCGCGCGCTGTGCGCGGGGCCCGAGGCCCGTCCGGCGCGGAACGCCTCCAGCGCCTCGGCGAGTTCGCCCGCCCCGGTGCCGGTGGCGGCCAGCCGGTGGCGCAGCGCGCGGCGTCCGGCGCCGAGGGTGAGCAGCAGGTCGCCGGGGCCGGGCGCCGGGTCGGTGCGCAGCCGCTCGGCCACGGCGCCCGCGAGTTCGGCCAGTGCCCGGGGGCTGCGCGCGGACAGCGGCAGCAGGGCGGGCGCCGGCGGGCCGCCGGCCCCGGGCGCGCGGGGTGCGGGCGCCTCCTCCAGGACCACGTGGGCGTTGGTGCCGCCGACGCCCAGCGCGCTGACCCCGGCCCGGCGCGGGGCGGGGCCGTCCGGCCACGGCGCGCCCGCGGCGCTCAGCACGAAGGGGCTGTCGGCCAGGCCGAGCGCGGGGTTGGGCCGGGTCAGGTTGGCCAGCGGCGGGATGGTCCGGTGGCGCAGCGCCAGGACGGCCTTGATCAGGCCGGCCAGCCCCGCGCAGGTGTCCAGGTGCCCGATGTTGGGCTTGACCGAGCCCAGTGCGCAGAACCCGACCGCCCCGGTGCGGGCCCGGAAGGCGCGGGTCAGCGCCTGGACCTCGATCGGGTCGCCGAGCGGGGTCCCGGTGCCGTGCGCCTCGATGTAGCCGATGCTGTCGGCCGCGACGCCCGCCACGTCCAGGGCCCGCCCGACCACCGCGGCCTGGCCGTCCACGCTGGGCGCGGTGTAGCCGACCTTGCCCGCGCCGTCGTTGTTGACGGCCGAGCCGAGGATCACCGCGTGCACCGTGTCGCCGTCGGCCAGCGCCCGGTCCAGGCGCTTGAGCAGCACGGCGGCCACGCCGTTGCCGCCCACCGTGCCGCCGGCCCGCTCGTCGAAGGCCCGGCAGACGCCGTCGGGCGCCAGGATCGAGCCCTCCTGGTAGCGGTAGCCGGCGGCCTGCGGGATGTGCAGCGCGGCGGCGCCGGCCAGGGCGAGGTCGCTGTCGCCGGTGAGCAGCGACTGCACGGCCAGGTGGACGGCGACCAGCGAGGTGGAGCAGGCGGTCTGCACGCCCACGGCGGGACCGGTCAGGCCGAGCCGGTAGGCGACCCGGGTGGCGGCGAAGTCGGCCTGGTTGCCGATCGCGACCTGCAGCGCCTCCACCGGCCGGGCCGGGTCGGCCGCCGCGCCGACGGCCTGCTGCAGGTAGGTGCGCAGCGAGTACAGCGTCATACCGGTGCCGGCGAACACGCCGATGCGGGTGTCGGGCGGGCTGTCGCCGTAGCCGCCCTCGTCCAGGGCCCGGGCGCAGGTCTCCAGCAGCAGCCGCTGCTGGGGGTCCATCAGCGCGGCCTCGGCGGCGCTGATCCCGAACGCCTCGGCGTCGAAGTGGCCGATGTCGGCGATCGGCGCCGTGACCGGGACGAAGTCGGGGTGGGTGTACTCCTCGGCCCGGATGCCGGCCGCGGCCAGCTGCCCGGGGGTGTAGCGGGTGGTGCTGACCACGCCGTCCACGATGTTCCGCCAGTACTGCTCGGGGGTGTCCGCACCCGGCAGGCGCAGCGCCAGGCCGATCACGGCCACCCGCCGGTCGGCCGGCACCCCGCGCTCGGCGTCGACGGCGCCGGCCGGGCGCACCGGCTCCGGCCCGCCGCCCGCCAGGTGGGCCGCCAGCGCGTCCACGGTCGGATGGCGAAACAGCGCGGTCTGCGCCAGCCCCGGCGCGGGACCGGCCGCCAGCGCGGCATGCACCCGCATCAACTGCACCGACCCCAGGCCCAGTTCGTGAAAGGCCCGACCGGGGTCGACGCTCTCGCCGAGGACGGCCTCGAAGGCCTCCAGCACGGCGCGGCGCAACTCGCCCGCCCCCGGCCCCGCCACGGCCGGCACCGGGGCCGGCGCCGCGGCCGCCCGCGACCCGCCCGCCGCCCGCTCCTCGTCGATCAGCCGCTCCTCGTCGATCAGCCGCGGCTCGCCGGCCAGCAGCCGGCGCCGCGCGGCGGGCCGGGCCGCGTCAGGACCGGCGAAGTAGTGCCCCGGAGCGCCGCCCAGCAGCGCACCGGCCAGCCGCCGCCCCTGCGCCGCGTCGAACACGGCGATCCCGCGCTCGGCGGCACCCTCGTCGTGGGAGGTCTCCCGGTTCATCCCGACACCGCTCCACAGCCCCCAGGACACCGTCCAGGCGGGCACCCCGCACTCCCGGCGCAACCGCTCGGCGGCCGCCTCCAGATACCGGTTGGCCGCCGCGTACGCGGCGGAGCCGACCACCTCCTGGAAGCCGATCATCGAGGAGAAGCCGACGAACTGGGCCCCCGGGCGCACCCGGACCAGGTCGGCCAGCACATCGGTGCCCTCGGTCTTGGCCCGCACCGCCTCGCGCCACTGCTGCGCACCGAGCCCCTCCAGCAGGCCGATCCGGTAGTCGCCCGCCAGGTGCAGCACGCCCTGCAGCGGCGCGCCCCAGCCCCGTTCGGCCTCCGCGACCACCGCCGCCACGGCCTGACGGTCCGTCACGTCCGCCGTGCGGTAGTCCACCCGGCCGCCGGCCCGGGCCAGCCGCTCCAGCGCCGAGCGCCGGCGCGCCGCCCCGGGGCCGTCCCCCGAGGGGTCGCCGCGTCCGACGAGCAGCAGCCGCAGGCCGTGGCGGCGCAGCAGTTCGGGCAGCAGCTCGCCGGCGACGCCGCCCAGGGCGCCGGTGACCAGCCAGCGGGAGCCGGGGGAGAGCAGGGTGCACGACGGCCCGTCGCCCGGCGCCGGCGGCAGGCCGAGCCGCGGCACGTGGGCCCGCCCCTCGCGCCACGCGGCCTCCGGCTCGCGCCGCGGATCGGCGAGGAAGGCCAGCACGGCCTCGACGGCCCGGTCGTCCGCCGCCGCCCCGGCGGGCAGGTCCAGGTGGCGGGCCGCGCCGAGCAGCTGCTCGGCCCGCACGGCCCCGGCCAGCGCGGCACTCAACGCGGCCGCCGGCCGCGGGACTTCGCCGTCCGCCAGGGCGTGCAGGCCGGCACTGACGGTGGTCAGCTCCACCCCCTGCGGCCCGGCGCTGTAGCGGCGGGCGAGCACCCGGGCCAGGCCGAGCAGCGCCTCCCCGCACAGCACCGGATCCGGCCCGCCGTCCTGCGCCCACAGGTGCAGCACCCGCCGCGGGCGCAGACCGGACTCCTCCAGGTGCTCCAGCAGCTCGGCCCAGCCCTCGGCGCGCCGCTGGTCGAGCAGGTAGCCGGACCCGGCGCGGGCGAAGGCCTCGCCCTGCCCGGCCTGCACGGCCCGCGGCAGCACCGCGGCGAGCGCGTCCGACAAGGTCCCCGGCCCGGTGGGCCCCACCAGCAGGACCGCCTCCTGCGGCACGGGCGCGGGCCCGGCCGGCGCGGGCCGCGGCTCCCACGCCGCGGTGCGCACCACGTCCGGCACGGTGCGGGCGTTGCCCTCGGCGAGGTCCAGCCGGGCGATCGACTCGTCGAACCCCCCGGCGAGCAGCCGCTCGCGCAGGGCGGTGCGCTGGATCTTGCCGCTGGTGGTGCGGGGGAAGTCGGCGGCGGGCACCGGGAGCACCAGGGCGGCCGACAGCGCGAACCGCCCGGCCAGCGCGGCGCGCACGGCACCGGCCAGCACGTGCGGTTCGCCCGCCCCCGCCGCGGGCACCAGGAACACCGCCAACTGCTCGCTGCCGCTGCGCTCGTCGGGCACCCCGCAGGCGGCGACGTGGCCGGAGAGCACCCCGTCGACGGCGGACACCACGTCCTCCAGGTCGTGGCAGAAGTGGTGGACGCCGTTGACGATGATGATCTCCTTGCGGCGGCCGGTCAGGATCACCTCCCCGTCGCGCAGGTAGGCGAGGTCCCCGGTGTCGAACCAGCCGTCGGCGGTCGCGGACTCCCGGTCCGCCTGCGGGTTGTTGAGGTAGCCGGGGGTGACCCGCCCGGAGGAGACCTGCAGGCGCCCGATGCGCAGTTCGGGCAGGACGGTGCCGTGGTCGTCGGCCACCCTCAGCCGGGCGCCGGCCGCGGGGCGGCCCATGGACAGGAAGCGGGTGACGGGCCCGGCCGCGTCCGGCGCGGCCGGGCGCAGCTCGCCGGTGAGCGAGTCGGTGGCCAGCAGCTGGACGGCGCCCGCCTCGCCGTAGCGCTTGTAGGTGATGATGGTGCAGGTCTCGGCCATGCCCCAGCCGAGCAGCAGGTGCTCGGGCCGCAGCCCGCAGGGCGCCAGCCGGGCGAGGAACTCGTCGGCGACGCCCTCGGTGCACTGCTCGCCCGCGTTGATCAGGGACTTGACGCCCGACAGGTCCCAGCGCCGCCCGGGGGCGGCGCGCAGCGCCTCGGCGACCAGCCGGTAGCCGAAGTTCGGCGACCAGGAGTGCGCGGCGCCCTGGCGCTCCAGCGTGTCCAGCCACAACAGGGGGTCGGCCAGGACGAGTTCGGTGGGGATGTGGGTCTGGTCGCAGGCCGCGACCACGTCCCGCAGGTGGAACATCAGCAGGCCCGCGACATGGTCCAGCGGCAGCCAGTTGACGGTGGCGTCGCCGGGGTCGTAGCCGTGCTCGCGGGCGCCCGCGACGTACTCCAGGATGCCCCGGTGGCTGATCTGGATGGCCTTGGAGCGGCCGGTGGAGCCGGAGGACAGCTGCAGGATCGCCACCTCCCCGCTCGCCCCGTGCGGTGCGGCCGGCGGTGTGCGGGCGCAGCGGTCCACCGGGACCACCCGCAGCCCGGCGGCCTGCGGGTGGAGGGCGGCGATGCCCGCGAGGCCGGCCACGGCGTCCCCGGCGGCCAGCACCGGCGGGTGCTCCAGCGTCTCCCAGGCGCTGACCAGCTTGTCCAGCACCGGGTTGGGGTGGTCGTAGCCGGGCGGGCGGGCCACCGTGACCGGCAGTAGGCCGCCCAGCAGGCAGGCCCACAGGGCGGGGAAGTACTCCTCCAGGTCGGGCACCTGGAGGATCGCGCGGTCGCCCGGGCGCAGGCCCGCCTCGGTCAGGGTGGTCAGCACGCGCAGCGCCCGGTCCAGCAGTTCGGGGTAGCGCAGGGTGGCGGTGGTGCCGTCGGCGCGCACCAGGTGCAGGCCGCGCCCGGGGTGCCGGCGGGCGGCGCGCAGCAGGGCCTCGGGCAGGTCGGCGGGGCCGTCGGCGGGCACGGCCGGCGGCGGCCCGGCGGCGACGGCCGGCTCGCCCCCGGCCCCGGGCCCGGCCCCGCTCCCGCTCCCGGGCTCGGACCGCGGTGCCGGCCCGGGCGCCGCCGCGGCGGTGAACGGGCGCCAGTGGCGGGAGAGTTCGCCCAGGTGGCGGCGCGCGGGCCGGGGCCGCTCGCGCGGGTCGAGGGCGCCGGCGAGGGCGGCGGCGTCGGGCCGGCCGTCGGCGGTGCGCGGGATGCCGTCCACCAGCCGGATCACGGCGCCGGGCGCCTCCTCCAGCAGGTGTGCGGCGGCCAGCCGGCGCAGCGCGGCCGGGTCCCGGTCGTCGGCGGGCACGAGGTAGGCGGTCAGCCCGCCGCCGCCCGCACCGCCGCCCTCCCCGTCGCCGTCCCCACCGCCGTCCCCGCCGCCGGGGACGAGGGCGCAGTCGGCCAGGCCTGCGTGGCGCAGCAGCCCGCCCTCCAGCGCGTCGAGTCGGGGGCGGTCGGGGCCGTTGGCGCTCATGCGGGTCGTACCTTCCTGGGCTTCGTGGGCGGGGGCGAGGTACCGCGGGCACGGCCCCGCCGCGGCGCGGGTGCGCCGCCGGGGCGGGCCCGCCCCGGCCGGACGGATCCCGGTGGGGCGTCCTGGGCGGGGTGTCGTAGGCGGGGTGTCCTGGGCGGGGTGTCCTGGGCGGGTGCCGTCTCAGGCGGGGCGTCCCGGCCGGGGCGTCCTGGGCGGGCGTCCTAGGCGGGGTCGGACAGGGCCCGGTCGGCGGGGGCGGCGGGTGCGCGCCGGCGCCGGGCGCCGACCCCCACCAGCAGCAGGAAGCCGGCTGCCAGGGCGATCGGCACGGCGTGCGAGAAGCCGACCACCGTCAGCGGGCTGAAGCGCTCCATCAGCCCGGCGCTGAGCAGCATGCCGACGCCCATACCGAGGCTCTCGGCGCTGGCCACCAGCCCGAAGGCCTGCCCGCGCCGGTCGTCGTCGACGGCCTGGACCCGGGTGGTGTACGAGATCTCGGTGAAGCCGTCCGCGAGGCCGGCGCCGAGGGCGACGACCAGGAACAGCGGGGTCGGCAGCCCGGTGAAGGCGAGGATGAAGCAGGCCGACATCAGGGCGGTGCCCACCGCGAAGGCCCGCTCGCCCGGCTCCCTGCCCCGCTTGAGCATCAGCCGGGAGACCAGCTGGTGGGCGCCCAGGCTGCCGACCGCCCAGGTGGCCCAGAACAGTCCCAGCACCCCGGCCGGATTGCCCGGCGCGTGCTGGGTGGCGAACACCGGCAGGCCGATGTTGTGCGCGGCCGAGCCGAAGGCGTCGACCAGCCGGATGGCGACCATCGCGCCGACCACCGGCAGCGCGCGCAGCAGCACCAGCCCCGCCCACCGCCCGCCCGGGCGTACCGGAGCGGCGGCCTCGGCGCCGCCGTCGGACCGGGTGCGCAGCGGCAGCCGCAGCACCACCGCGCCGAACACCGCGAAGCTGGCCGCGTCGGTCAGCAGCGCGGCGTGGAACCCCGCCCAGGCCACCAGCACCCCCGCGGAGGCGAAACCCAGCACCATCGCGGTCGAACGCCCCGTCACCAGCACCCCGTTGGCGCGCGCCCGCAACTGCGGACCGACCATCTCGGGCACGCTGCTGCGCAGCGCGACGGCCGAGAGGGTGCCCGCCGACCCGAACAGCAGCGCCAGCGGGTACAGCACCGGGATCCGCAGGTGCTCGGGCACCAGCGCGAGCGCCACCAGCCCGGTGGCCTGGGTGAACGCGCAGCCCACCATCAGCAGCCGCCGGTCGACGCGGGCGACCACCCGCCCGGCCAGCAGGCCGGCGCCGAACCCGCCGAGCAGGCGCAGCACCAGGTACCCGGCCGTGCCGATGGCGCTGCCCGCGGCCTGGTACGCGAAGAGGCTGAGCGCGACCATGTTGAGCTGGCTGCCGTAGCTGGAGACGGCGTCGCCGACGGCGAGCCGGTAGAACGGCCTGGGCAGGGCGCTTGTGGCGGTACCCCGGCTTGGAACGGTGTGATCCCCCACGACAGCTCCGTTGCCATGTGACATTTCACTTTGATCCTAGAATGCCGCCGCCGACGGGATCAAGGGTGCCGCCCGCCCCGGCGGCTTCGACCATACGACAGTACGCCGTCAAGTCGGAGCGGAGCGATCACTTCCGGCCACCGGGCCAGCTGAAACACCCTCAGAACACCCGCGCCCCGGCCTCCTTCGCCCGCGAGCCGCCCACCGCGCACCCGCCCGCCCCCGTACCGTCGCCCCATGTCCCTCGGCCTGCTGTCGGCACTCGTGGCCGCCCTCCTCACCGGCTCCGCCACCGTCCTCCAGGCACTCGGCGCCCGCCGCGCCGCACCCGACCCCGGCCACGGCCAGACCGCCGCCCTGACCGGCGCACTCCACCAGTGGCCCTTCCTCGCCGGCGTCGCCCTCGACATGCTCGGCTTCGTCGCCGAACTCGTCGCCCTGCAGCGCCTGCCCCTCTACGTGGTCGAGGCCGCCCTGTCCTCCGCCCTCGCCGTCACCGCCGTCGGCGCCGCCCGCACCCTGCACGTCCGGCTGCGCCGCAGCGAGTGGGCCGGGGTGGCGGCCGTCTGCGCGGGGCTGGTCGTCCTGGCCCTGACCGCCGGACGCGACGGCGACGGCAAGGGCAACCAGGCCCTGCGCCTGGGCGTCCTGGCGGCGGCGATCGCCCTGACGGCGGCCGGCTGGGCCGTCGCCCGCCTCGCCCGCGCCCGCCGCGCCCCGCTGCTGGGCCTGGTGGCGGGCCTGCAGTTCGGGGTGCTCGGCGTCGCCGTGCGGGTGCTGCCCTCCCCGCGGCTGCCGCAGCTGCTGGCCGAGCCGTCCGCGTACGCGGTGGCCGTCGCCGGGATCGGCGGCTTCGCCGCGCTCACCCTGGCCATGCAGAGCGGGTCGGTCACCTCCGCCACGGCGGCCATGGTGCTGGGGGAGACCCTGGGCCCGGCCGTGGTCGGGGTGCTCCTGCTGGGCGACCGCACCCGCCACGACGCGGTGCCGCTGGCCGTCGCCGGCTTCGCCGCCGCCATCGTCGGGGCGCTGACCCTGGCCCGCTTCGGCGACGCCGAGCAGCCCGCCCCGGCCCCCGCCGGCTGACCCCCTGTCCCGGCCCGGGCCCGGGCCAGCCCCGGCCCAGGCCCGCCGCCGGGGCCGCCCGCGGGGTGCTGTGACGGGGCCCGGAAAACCCGCCGGGGGAAAATCCGCCGCTCCGCCGCCACACCTGCTACAGTCGTTATCAGTTGCAGTTTTGGTTCCCATGAACTTTGTGTGCGCCTGTCGGTTGTGACCGCAGGCGCATTTTTGTTTCCCGGGTTTACCCGGGTGGGTGCTCATCGCGGCGACGCGGGACCTGCGAGGTGCGGGTTTCGGGATGCCCTTTGAAGGAGAATTTTTTATGGCTAATGGCACTGTGAAGTGGTTCAACGCGGAGAAGGGCTTCGGCTTCATCGAGCAGGAGGGTGGCGGCCCGGACGTCTTCGCCCACTACTCGAACATCAACGCCCAGGGCTTCCGTGAGCTGCTCGAGGGCCAGAAGGTCGAGTTCGACGTCACGCAGGGCCAGAAGGGCCCGCAGGCGGAGAACATTCGCCCCCTCTAGTACTTCCCGCTGAACGGCCCCAGGCCGGACAGCACAAGCTGATCGGCCTCGCCGAACGGCTCCAGGGGCCTGTACCACGCAATTGCGCGGTACAGGCCCTTTGGCATGTGCGGCGGCGGATCCCGCCGGCGCCGCCGGTATTCCCGCCCGCCGCCGGGTGTGCGGCCGGTGTCCGCCCGGAGGCGGGCCGGCGTCCGCCGAATTAACACCCCGTGCACCCCGCGCCCGGGCCCGCCCGGGGATTTCCGCGGCCCCGCAGCGGACGGCCCGCGGCGGGCGATCGGTGGGGGCGGTCCGCGACGCGGAGGGTTTTCCGCGGCGGGCCGCAGGCGCCCCGCGCCGCGTGCCACCACGCCGACGGCCCCCGGCGCGCCCTGCCCGTGCCGGGCCGGGCGCGTTAGCCTGGCGGCATGTCGAAACCGGATCAACTGCTCACCGACGTCGCCACCATGGTGGAGTCGACGGGAAGCAACCAGATGCCCATCACCGTGGTCGTCCCCGGGGCCGTCATCACGGGAAGGCTCGCCGCGGAGGCGGTGTGGCGCGAGCGGGTCGCCGAGGTGCTGGAGGCCTCCGAGCACCTCAAGCCGTTCGCGCCGCTGTTCACCGACCCCGCGCGCTCCCCGGCCCCCGCCACCGGGTCGGCCACGCACCTGCACCTGCACGTCGCGAAGATCCTGCAGGGCAGCTTCGGCCTGCCGCACACCGGCGGCATGTACCGCATCGCCATCGAGGACGTCAGCAGCTGGACCCTGGGGGACCTCAGCTACTCCGACCAGTGACCGGCTGACCGGTAGCCGGTAGCCGGTAGCCGGTAGCCGGTAGCCGGTAGCCGGTAGCCGCCGGGGTCGGGGTAGGGGCCGGGCCGGGGGCGGCCGCGGTCCCGGCCGCTGTCGCGGGGCGGTGCGCAGGCGTACGGTGGCCACACGGTGGCGCGCAGACCGGGAGCGCGCCCGTCCCCGGCCCGGCACACGCGGCGTCACCGCCCCCGCGTTGGCACGCCCTGCCGGAGACCGCGATGGCAGACCACCAGGTCGATCCCAAGGCCTTCCTCACCACGCCCCGCCGGCCCCGCGAGCGCAGGGCCCCCGAGGAACGGCTGGGGGACCGGCGCGAGGTCTACCGGCCGGGGGCGCTGCTGCCGCTCATCGCCGGCCAGGCCGACCGCTGCATGGACTGCGGCCTGCCCTTCTGCCACCACGCCTGCCCGCTGGGCAACGTCATCCCGGACTGGAACGCCCTGGTGGCCCGCGAGGACTGGCGGGCTGCCGCCGCGCGCCTGCTGTCCACCGACAACTTCCCCGAGTTCACCGGCCGGCTCTGCCCCGCCCCCTGCGAGAGCGCCTGCGTGCTGGCCATCGACGCCGAGGCCGTGACGATCAGGAACGTGGAGCTGGAGATCGCCGAGCGGGCGGGGGAGCGCGGCTACGACCCGCCGCAGCCGCCCGAGCGGATGACCGGCCAGCGGGTGGCCGTCGTCGGCTCGGGCCCGGCCGGGCTGGCCGCCGCGCAGCAGCTGACCCGCGCCGGGCACACCACCACGGTCTACGAGCGCGCCGACCGGATCGGCGGGCTGCTGCGCTACGGCATCCCGCCGTTCCGGCTGGAGAAGCACCGCCTGGAGCGGCGGATCGCGCAGATGCAGGCGGAGGGCACCCGCTTTCGCACCGGCGTCGCGGTCGGGCGCGACCTGCCCGCGGACGAGCTGCGCGCCCGCTGCGACGCGGTGGTGGTCGCGGTCGGCGCCACCGTCTGCCGGGACCTCGCGGTGCCCGGCCGCCACCTGCCCGGGGTGCACCAGGCGATCACCTACCTGACCCTGGCCAACCGGGTCGACGAGGGCGACTACCCGCTGTCCCCGCTGTCCGCCGAGGGCCGCGCCGTGGTCATCGTCGGCGGCGGCGACACCGCGGCCGACTGCCTGGGCACCGCCCTGCGCCAGCGGGCGGCGGCCGTCACCCAGCTGGACATCAACCCCCGCCCGCCCGGGCGCCGCGCGCCCGACCAGCCCTGGCCCGTCCACCCCAAGGTGTACCGGGTGACGACCTCGCACGAGGAGGCCGGCGGACCGGCCTGCGAGCCCCGGCTGTTCGCGGCGACCACGGTGGGCTTCGAGGCGGGCGCCGGCGGGCGGCTGGCGGCGGTGCGCTTCGCCGAGGCGCGCCCGGGCGACCGCGGCCCGCTGCCCGGCACGGAGCGGACCGTCGAGGCCGAGCTGGTCCTGCTGGCCCTCGGCTTCTCGGGCCCCGAGCGCCCCGAGGGCCCCGAGGGCCCCGGGCGGGAGGGCGGGCTGGCCGCCCAACTGGGCCTCGCCCTCGACCCGCAGGGCAACCTCGCCCGCGACGAGGGCTTCGCCGCCGCGGCGGACGGCGTGTTCGTCGCGGGCGACGCCGGGCGCGGCCAGTCGCTGATCGTCTGGGCGATCGCCGAGGGCCGCTCGGCGGCCGCTGCCGTGGACCGCTACCTGCGCGGCGACACCGAGCTGCCCGCCCCGGTCGCGCCCTCCGACCGCCCGCTCACCGTCTGAGCGGCCCCGCCGCCCCTGCCGCCCCGCCGGTGCCAGCCCGCCGCCTCTCGGCCCCGCCGGCCCCGCCGGCCCCGTGCTCAGACCAGTTCGAGGACGAGCTTGCCGGTGTTCTCGCCCCGGAAGAGCATCTGCAGGGTCTGCGGGAAGTCGTCCAGGGTGCCCCGCACCACGTGCTCCAGGACCGTGATCCGGCCGGCGGCGATCCAGGCGCCGAGCTCGCGGGCGGCCTCGGCGAAGCGCGGCGCGTAGTCGAACACCACGAAGCCCTCCATCCGGGCGCGGCGCACCAGCAGCGACAGGTAGTTCGACGGCCCCTGGACGCCCGTGGTGCTGTTGTACTGGCTGATGGCGCCGCAGACCACCACCCGGGCGCGCATCGCCAGCTGTGCCAGGGCCGCGTCCAGGATGTCGCCGCCGACGTTGTCGAAGTACACGTCGATGCCGTCCGGCGCGTGGGTGCGAAGGGCCTTCTTCACGTCCTCGGAGCGGTAGTCGATCGCGGCGTCGAAGCCGAGCTCGCCGGTCAGCAGGGCACACTTCTCGGCGCCGCCGGCGATGCCGACCACCCGGCAGCCCTTCGCCTTGGCGATCTGGCCGACCAGGGTGCCCACCGCGCCCGCGGCGCCGGAGACCACCACCGTCTCGCCCTCCTGGAGGGCCCCGACGTCCAGCAGGCCGAAGTAGGCGGTCATGCCCGGCATGCCGAGCGCGCCCAGGAAGGTCGACGCCGGGGCCGCGGACGGGTCGATCCGCAGCGCGCCCCGCCCGTCGGAGACCACGTGCTCCTGGACGCCGAAGCTGCCGACGACCAGGTCGCCGATCCCGAAGCCCGGGTGGTTGGACTCCGTCACCTCGACGACCGACCCGGCCCGCATCACCTCGCCGAGGCCGACCGGCGGCAGGTAGGAGGGGCGGTCGTCGAGCCAGCCGCGCATCGCCGGGTCCAGCGAGATGAACCGGGTGCGCCCCGCGAACTGCCCCTCGCCGGGCGCGGCGGCCGGCTCGCTGACGTGCTCCCAGTCCTCGGGCCCGACCTCGCCCACCGGCCGGCGGGCGAGGCGGATCTGGCGGTTCACGGCGGACATCATGGCGTCTCCCGGTGGCTGGGGTCCCAGCGCGGCCCGCGCCGCACTGCGGGCCCGATTCTAAGCAAGCGCTTAGTCACTGCGCCAGGGCGGGTACCCGCCGGGGGGCCGCTGGAGCCCGTCACCCGGGTGTGGGAGACTCCGCCCGCGTATTCGATCTTGGGGGTGGCCGGTGGGGCGGGTGCTGATCTGGGTGGCGCGCATCTGCGCGGTCGGCGCGTGGGCGGCGCTGGCCACCGCGAGCGTACGGGCGTTCGCCCTGGGCGGCGGCGCCGTGCAGCCGCTGACCGGCCTGCTCGCCCTCGGCTGGACCGGGGTCGGGCTGCTCTGGATCAGGGCGCTCGCCCTGTGGGCGGGCAAGGCCGTCCGGGTGCGCCAGCGGGCGCGGGCGTGGAAGCGGCGGGTGTCGCTGGCCAAGGAGGACGCCCGCCCCCGGCGGTGCACCGACCGGGTGCCGGAGGACTTCAGCGCCGCCCCCTGGGTGTTCGTGCGCCAGGCCGCCGTCTGGATCCTGCTCCCGCTCGTGATGGCCGTCCCCGGCGCACTGGACGAGATGGACGGGGGAGAGGCCGTCCGCGAGCTGAAGTCGGCCGGCGCGGCCATCGTCACCGCGACGGTGGTCGAGACGGTGGACTTCGAGGAGGCCGAGGACGCCGACGGCAACGTCACCCACTACCACGGCGACCTGGTGCTGGTGCTGCCCGACGGCCGCCGGATCACCGCCTGGGGCGCGGACACCCGCGAGGAGCCGAAGCCCGACGACCGGGTCCAGGCCCTGTGGGCGCCCTCGGCCCCGCAGCTCGGGGCCCTGGTCAAGGAGACCCTGCACCTGGAGCGCCACGTCGAGAAGGGCTGGACGGTGGGCGGCCAGCGGATCTTCCTGCTCTGCTTCTTCGCGGTGTTCTGCGCGGCCTTCGTGGTGGTCGCCGCACTGGTCACGGGCGCCGAGGGACTGCACGACCTCGCCTGGAGACCGCTCGCACAGACCGTCCTGCCGGCCGTGGCCACCCTCCTGCTGCTGTGGATCAGACCCGCTCTGACCGGGGCGGGGATGACCAACGGGGCACTGGAGAGCGCCGCTTACGGCGGGTTCGCGATCGTGCTGCTGCTCCAGTACCTCGGCCTGACGCTGCGCGCGTTCGCCCGCGCCATCTGAACCCGCCGCCCGGGCCCGGGTGTTGAGCCCGGCCGTGCTCACCAGGATCCTCACCACCACGTCGTCCCCCGCCGCCTGGCCCCCGCCGCCTGGCCGGCGCCCACCGCACCCCGGAGGGCCACGACACCACCGCCGCCGGCGCCGCCCCGACCTCAGTCAGCGCCGCGGCCAAGGCCCTGTGCGGCGACGTCCACACCGCCCACGCCACCGTCTACATCATCGACACCGTCCTGATGCCCACCTCCTGGCACCCCGTCGGCCGAAGGCCGCTCGGCCCCTTTCAGTAGCAGGACCACGCTCCCCGGCTGGAGTTGCTCCAGCCGGGGACCGTGGTCCTCACGGTCGTCGGACTGCCGGGCAGGGGCCCGGCGCGGTGTCGCCGCGCCGGTCGGCGGCGGGTCACGCCGTCGTGCCCGCCGGGTGGGCGGACTCGGCGAAGGGGCCCCGGTCGGGCCGCAGCGAGTGGAGCACGTCGTACACCTCGCGGCGGAACTCGACCGCTTCCTACGCGGTGAGGGTGGTGTGGGCAAGCTCGGTCTCGCGGACGCGGCGTCAACCCGCTCGCGCCCTCGGCCCGGTGGCGCCGGCGCCCCGCTGGGCCCGCAGCGGGACGCGCCCCCAGGGGATCCCGGCCGCGAATTTCGACGGAACGGTTGACGGTGTTGAAGTGCCCATGGCAGTTTCGTGCGGTTCGGGCGTTCGCAACCGTTCGCGCGCCCGGCGATCCCCCACAAGGAGACGCATGTTCAAGGCACTTGCCGCCGCCGTCGGCACCGCCGCGGTCGTCGCAGGCACCCTCGGCGCCGCCCCCGCCGCCCTGGCCGCCCCCGCCCTCCAGGCCGGCGACCTCACCTCCACCATCGCGCTGAGCAACTGCTCCGCCGCGCTCGTGCGCTACCCCTCCTCCGTCGACGCCGACCGGGCGATGATGCTCACCAACGGGCACTGCCTGCCCACCATGCCCTCCGCCGGCCAGGTCATCCAGAACGCCTCCGCCAGCCGCAGCGGCACCCTGCTCAGCTCCTCCGGCGCCTCGCTGGGCACCGTGCAGGCCGACAAGGTCCTCTACGGCACCATGACCGGCACCGACGTCGCGCTCTACCAGCTGACCGACACCTTCGCGTCGATCACCTCCAAGTACGGCGCCACCGCCCTGACGATCAGTGACACCCACCCGGTCGACGGCTCCTCGATGTACATACCCTCCTCGTACTGGAAGCAGGTGTGGAACTGCTCGATCAACGGCTTCGTCCCCACCCTGCGCGAGGACGAGTGGAGCTGGCACGACTCGCTGCGCTACAGCGCCGGCTGCAACACCACCCACGGCACCTCCGGCTCGCCGATCGTCGACGCCGCCAGCAAGAAGATCGTCGGCATCAACAACACCGGCAACGACGACGGCCAGATGTGCACCCTCAACAACCCCTGCGAGGTGGCCGCCGACGGCACCACCACCGCCACCAAGGGCCAGAGCTACGGTGAGGAGACCTACTGGTTCACCACCTGCCTCGGCAACGGCCGCGTCATCGACCTCAACGTCGCCGGCTGCCTGCTCACCAAGCCCGCCGGCAGCGGCACCGTCTCGGTGACCAACCCGGGCAGCCAGTCCACTGCCGTGGGCGCCGCCGCCAACCTCCAGATCACCGCCGCCGGCGGCACCGCCCCCCTCACCTACTCGGCCACCGGCCTGCCCGCCGGCCTGTCGATCAACGCCTCCACCGGCCTGATCACCGGCACCGCCACCACCGCCGGCAGCTACAACGTCACCGTCACCGCCAAGGACGCCGCCAACAAGACCGGCTCCACCTCCTTCGCCTGGACGGTCACCACCACCGGCGGCACCTGCACCCCGGCGCAGCTGCTCGGCAACGCCGGCTTCGAGACCGGCACCGCCGCCCCCTGGACCACCTCCAGCGGCGTCGTCGACTCCAGCTCCTCCCAGGCCGCGCACGGCGGCACCTGGAAGGCCTGGATGAACGGCTACGGCTCCACCCACACGGACACCCTCGCCCAGACGGTGACCATCCCGGCCGGCTGCAAGGCCACGCTCGGCTTCTACCTGCACATCGACACCGCCGAGACCGGCACCACGGTGTACGACAAGCTGGCGGTCACGGTCAACGGCACCGCGCTGAAGACCTACTCCAACGTCGACAAGGCGACCGGCTACCAGCTGCGCACCTTCGACCTCTCGGCCTACGCGGGCCAGAGCGTCACCGTGAAGTTCACCGGCACCGAGGACTCCTCGCTGCAGACGAGCTTCGTGGTCGACGACACCTCGATCACCACCAGCTGACCCTGGTCCAGGCCCGGTAGAACCGCATCCGAGGGGCCCGGCGGCACCCGCCGCCGGGCCCCCTCGCGCGAACGCACCGTAGCCGCGCGCACCCGGCGCCCCCGCGCGGCCAAGGCCCGCCCCGCCGGTAACACGGCCGCCGGTGACACAGCGTCCCCACCGGCCGGTGCGAAGCCGAACCGGACCGGTATTCCACGGCGGGGGCCGGTAGTTGGAACGGTGCTAGCGTGGAGGTACCACCCGCGAAACCCCCTGTGGACGCACCACTGCGCTGAGCCGGTGAGCACCGTGACGGAACAACTGACCGGGGCGAGAAGCACCGAGGGGGACCTGGTCCGGCTGGGCCGGTTAGCCGCCGCGACCGAAGGCCGCCCCGAGGTCGTCATCGGACTGATCGACGGCCCGGTGGCCTCCGCACACCCCGCCCTCGCCGCGGACCGGATCCGCGCGATCGGCCCCGCCGTCCCCACCCCCGCCCCGGCCCCCGGCGCGGCCGCCTCCCACGGCACCTTCGTCGCCGGACTGCTGCACGCGCGCCGCGGCACACCCGCCCCCGGCATCTGCCCCGGCTGCACCCTGCTGGTACGCCCGATCTTCACCGACACCGCCGCCCCGGTGGCCGAGGGCGCCGCCCTGCCCGCAGGACCCTTCACCACGGCACAGGAGGCAGGACCCTCCACCACGGCACAGGAACTGGCCGACGCGATCATCGAGTGTGTGCGCGGCGGCGCACTGCTGCTCAACATCAGCGCCGCCCTGGTCGGACTGGCACCGGCCGGCGAGCGCCGCCTCGGCGAGGCGCTGGACTACGCCCGCGACCGCGAGGTGGTCGTCCTCGCCGCGGCCGGCAACCGCGGCCTGGTCGGCGGATCCGCGCTGACCAGGCACCCCTGGGCGATCCCGGTGGTCGCCTACGGCGCCGACGCGGTCCTCATGCCCGGATCCGACCTGGCGGCCTCCACCGGACGGCGCGGACTGGGCGCACCCGGCCGGGACATCACCGGCCTCGCCCCGGGAGGAGGCTGCGCACGGGCGAGCGGCACGAGCGCGGCGAGCCCCTTCGTCACCGGCGCCGCCGCACTCCTGTGGTCGCTGGTCCCGCACGCCCGCGGGGCGGCCGTCCGCTCCGCGCTGCTGCGCGCGGTCGCCTGGCCGCGCCGCGGCGTGGTCCCTCCGCTGCTGGACGCCTGGCACGCCTACACCCTGCTCAGCCGCGAAGGGTGACCGACAGGAGACGACCCGCAGCGGCAGACGACCGACAACGGGAGACCACCGACAGCAGGAAGCAGGAGCCGACCGACGCGAAGCCGACCGACAGCGAGGCCGACCGACAGCGAGAGAGGTGAGGTGACAGCGATGGCCAAGCAGAAGCGGGCGCAGCGCCCGCCGGTCCGGGTCCGCCTGCCCGGATTCGTCTCCGACGAGGACATCGGCCTGGGCGACGCCGTCAAGCGCGCGACCTCCACCCTGGGCATCAGGCCCTGCGGAGGATGCCTGCGGCGGGCCGAGGCGCTCAATCGCCGCATGGTCGTCTCCGGCCGCCGCGACTGACCGGATTCCACGAGTACGCACCACAGCTGGAACGCGGAGGGTGACCATGGAAGAGCCGAGAGAAGAGCCGAGAGAGAACCAGGAGAGCCTGCAGGTCGTGGCCAGTGGCGACCCGACCGCCACACCGGTCCAGACCCGGCCCCAGGACCGGACCAGGGCCCCGGACCCGTACCCGCCCCCGGCGCCCCCGCCGCCCCAGGACCCGGCGCAGGACCGCGCCCAGGTGGCCCCGGCCCAGGACCCGGCCCCCGCCCAGGCCATGCCGGGCCCGCAGGCCGCGGCCAACCACGTCTACGCCCTCGGGCGGATCGAACCGCGCTTCCCGACCCTGGGCGTCGAGAAGGAGTGGGCCCAGCTGGCCGGACGCTCCAAGGCCGCCGGCCTGACGGACCGCGAGGCCGTCCGCAGCCTCCTCGCCCGCCGCGAGAACCGCTACCTGGCCCGGGAGATGTGCTGGGTCCTCACGGTGGAGGGGCTGGAGACCTACCTCCTGCGCCCCCGCGACCCCGCCGACTTCAAACTGCTCATCAAGTCCCTCAGGGCGGCCCAACGCCTCACCGACGCCGATGTCGACGTCGTCATCGGCACCCTCGGCCCGGTCGCACCACCGGAGATGTGCAACGGGCTGACCCTGCCGATCTGCCTCTTCGACCAGCTCTACTGCTTCGACGCGGACTCCCTCATCAGGTCGATCCCCCCGGCCGAGGGCCTTGGCGCCGACCAGTTCGAGCCGGTGGCCAAGGACCTGTTCCTGAACGTCGTGCAGCTGGCCGACAACGCCGGTGCGACGGACGAGCACCGGGCGCTCAACTACCTGTCGGTGCGCTACCCGGCGATCTACCACGTCACCGCCCGCCGACTGGCCGAGAACGCCCCGCTGAGCGCGGTGGAGGTCGACGCCTCCCGGCTGGGCGCCGGCCGCCGCCTGGTGGACGTCATCCTCGCCTACCGCGACCGGACCACCGACGTGGTCGACAAGTACTACGTCCGGGTCGACGTGACCGAGAAGTTCCCGTTCCTGGTCAGCAAGCTCGCACCCTACGTCACGAGATGACGCACCGAATCAGGAAGGATCGGTGACGACAACATGTCACGGCAACCCGTACTGCCGGGCTTCACCGGAGAGAAATCACTCGCACCCGCCAGGGGCCGCTACGGCCTCGGCCGCCAGCCGATCGGGTGCGCGGCGCCCCTGAGCGTCCTACCGCAACTGGCCCCCCACGGAGGCCTGCCCGGCTCGTGCATCCCGAACTGCCTGTGCGTCACGGCCGAGGGCTGTCCGTGCTGCGGCTCGCTGCCGCCGGAGATCGTCAAGTCCACGGTCAGGCGATGATCATGAACGCCCCGAAGTTCACTGCCGAGGCCGCCCTGCCGCGGCCGTCCACCCCCTACGGCGCCCCCGCGCAGGCCGCCGACCGCCCCACGGCCCAGAAGGTGACCCCCGCCGCCCACGGCGTCGAGGTGACCACCGGCCACTGCGGCTGCCTGGCCGACGAGTGGTTCGGCGCCAGCTGCATCTGCATCACGTACTGGTGACCGGCACCCGGCCCCCGCCGGCGGGCCGGCGCCGCCCCGCGGCGGCACCGGCCCGTCCGCCTGCGCCCACCGCACCGGGGCGCGCCGAGCCGTCGGGGAGGGCGCGCAGGACCGGGAGCGGCCGGAGCTACCCGCAGGCCCTGCCCTCCAGGTCCTTCAGCGTCCACAGGACGCCGACGAGCAGGTGGTCGGGGGTGGAGATCCCCCGCAGGTGGTCGAGGAGTTCGCGCAGCTCGGCGACGGCCCCCGGGGTGTCGCCGGCCTCGTGGCGGGTGTGGGCGAGGTCGTGCCGGGTGATCAGGGTGTTCGGGTGGTCCGCTCCGAGCACGCGGTGCATGTCGGGCAGCAGGGCCCGGTAGGCGGCGAGGGTCGAGTCCGACGGTGTCGTCGGGAGCCGCGCCCGCAGGCCGACGGCCTTGTGGCGGGCGGCCAGGGTGAGCGGGTGGTCGTGGCCGAGGGTGTCCGTGCGGTGGGCCAGGAGTTCGTCGAACGCGGTGGCCGCGGCCTGGGGGTCGCCGGCGAGCAGGGCGAGTTCGGTGCGGGTGCCGGCGAGGTCGGGGTGGCCGGGGCCCAGGACGCGGGCCTGGTGCCCGTACAGCTCCTCGAACGCCGCGACGGCCTCCTCGGGGGTGCCCAGGCGGCTCGTGTAGTGGGCGATGTTCTCCCGGGTGGTCAGGACGTGGGGGTGGTCGCGGCCGAACACGCGGATCTCGTCCGCGAGGAGTTCCAGGTTGAGGTCGAGTGCCTCGCCCTCGTCGTCCGCCCAACTGGCCAGGAGGTTGCGGGTGGTGAACACCTGGGGGTCGTCGGGGCCCACGGCGGCCAGTTGGTCGGGGAGGAGCTCCTCCAGCAGCCGGACGGCCTCCCACACGTCCCCGGACTCGCCCAGGCAGCGGGCGTGGTTCTGGCGGGTGACCAGGGTGTTGGGGTGGTCCGCTCCGAGCGCCCGGGTCCGGTCCGGCAGCAGCGCCGCGAGCTCGCGCGCCGCACCGGCGTGGTCCCCGGCCTCGCCGCGCCAGAAGGCCCGGGCGGCGCGTGCGCTCAGGGTGAACGGGTCGTCCGGGCCCCAGTGCCGCTCGGCCGCCGGACGGAGACCGTCGAAGTGGCGGACGGCCGCGGCGGCCTGCCCGAGCTCGCCCAGGCTCTGGCCCGCCAGGAGCAGGAAGCCGGGCTCGTGGTCGGGATCCCAGAGGTCGTCCGGGGCGGCGTCCTGCAGCAGGAGCGCACTCGACAGCAGGACCGCGGCGAGGTCGGGGTCGCATCCCTGCTCCGGCCACGCGTCGAAGAGGGCGCCGCCGGCCGCGCGCGCCAGTGCGCCGCGCCATCGTGGGGGGACGGTGTCGTAGGCGGCGCGCTGGGTGAGCGCGTGCACGGCGATCAGTCCACCGCTGCCGCCCGTCTGCCCGCCCGGGGTGTCGGTGCCGGCCCGCCGGGGGGAGCGGTTCACGAGGCTGAGCCGGCTCAGGGTGCGCAGGGCGGCCTGGACGTCGCCGTCGCCGACCATCCGCCCCGACGCGTCCGGGCCGCCGCGGGCCACGGTGAGGTAGGACTGCGCACGCCAGGACGTGAGGACGGTGTCGGGCACGCCGGCCGGGTCCAGGAGGCTGGTGAACTGGAGGAGCGGCGTGGCCAGGCCGCCGGTGTGCTGGTCCGCGTGCTCCAGGGACAGCGCGAGGACCGCGGCGAGGGTCGCCTCCTGGTCGTCGGGCAGGGCGCCGGGGTCGGGGGCGAGTTCGGCCAGTGGGCGCCGTCTCCTGAGGAGCTCCCGGTAGCAGGCGGCCGTCAGGCCGGTGTCGGAGAGGTCGGTGACGTAGGACGCGGCCTGCGCCAGGGCGAGCGGGAGGTGCCCGAGCTCGTCGGCCAGGGCGGCGAGCTCCGTGGGCGGCTGCGGTATGCCGTGCGTCTCGAACCGGCGGGCGAGGTACGCCGCGGACTGGTCCGCGTCGAACGGGCCCACCTCGATCAGCGGGCGGGTGGAGGTGCGCAGGGCGGGGACGCGGCTGCGGGTCGTGACGACGACCTGCCCGTTGTCGCGCCGCGGCGGCCACAGGCGGACCAGGTCGGCCGGGTCGCGGAGGTCGTCCAGGACGACCAGCCACCGCCGGCCGGTCGTGCCCAGCCAGGCCAGGAACAGCTCGGGGTCGGCGCGGTCGGGGTCCACGGTGGCCCGTGCCGCCGCCCGGTAGGCGTTGAGGACCTCCGGGCGGCTGGTGGCGTTCACCCACACCACCAGGTCCAGGGCGCCCTCCTGCAGCATCCGGTGGGCGTGGCGGGCGGCGAGCTGGCTCTTGCCGACGCCGCCCATACCCGCGAGCACGTGGCAGGACCCTCCGGCTGCGCCGTCTCCGGTAGCGGCGCCGGTTCCGGCTCCGGTTCCGGCTCCGGGGAAGCGTCGGAGGTCGCGCTCCTGGAAGGCGTCCGCGACCGCGGGCACCAGCCCGATCTGCAGCGGCTCCCCGCGCTCGCGCGGCCATCCGGGACCGGGCGGCCCCGGCGTGTTCAGCACGAACTGGCTGCGGACGTAGGTGGAGTGGGAGCCGGTCAGGGCCGTCTCGATGTCGCCCCCGGCCGCCACCGCCCGCTCGCCCGCGGCACGCACCTCCGGGGCGTCGGCGGGTCCTTGTTCCGGGGGCGACGGGGGCCGGGGCCGCGGCCCCCGGATCACAGGGTGTTCCCGTCGCCGGTGACCGCCTCGGTGATGCTGCCGCCGGCCGCGATGGCCCCCTCGCCGCTCGCCTCGACCGACCCGGCGGCGGGCCCGGCGGGGGCCGCGGGGGCGGGGGCCACCGGCGAGGTGAGGCGGTTGCTGCTGCCGGTGACGACGCGCTGGATGCTGCCGCCGGCGGCGACGGAGTTCTTGCCGGAGGCCTTCACCGCCGGGGCCCCGTCCGCCGGGCGGACCAGTGCGTACGCGGCGACGGCGAGCCCGACGACACCGATGACCGCCCCGATCACGCTGGCGGTGCGGTCGGCGGTGTCCAGATCCACCCGGAGCGCCACCGCGCCGAGCCCCAGCGCCACCGCGCAGCTCACCCCCGCGCCCACCCACGCCACCACACGCCTGCGCCGCACCGCCGCCACCTCTCCACCAGCCCTGCCACCGGGGCGACTTCAGACCCGGCCCGCCTCTACGAGGCCACCACGGTAGAGCACAACGCACCGCCGCCGTTGGTCTCCGACGGCGGTCGGGCAGGCGGGGAGCCCGGTACCGGGGCGGCCGCGGCCGTGCCGATCGGCCTCCTTCGTTCGGCCCAAGGCTTGTTTGCACCGGCGGCAGTCCCGGGTAGCCAGAGGTTCCGATGCGCAGAATCTCTGGCTGGTCCTCCACCTCGACTTCGTCCGGCGCGATGCCATGAACACGGAGCTGGTTGTCGCCTCCCTTTCCGGTGCGGTGGCCCTGGTGAGCGTGGCCTACAGCTCCCGGGCGAACAGGAGGAATTCGTTCCTCAAGGAGGATCTGGATCGACAGGCCGCTGAACGCGATCGCATGCTGGAGCGGCAGGACACGATGAGTCGTTTTCGCGACCCCCTGCTCTGGGCCGCCTTCGATTTCCAGTCCCGCCTCTACAGCATTGCCGGCCAGGGATTTCTGAGGGTGTACTTCGTGCACCCCGAAGACCGGCTGTACGCAGTGCGCAGCACTCTGCACGTGCTCGCCGAGTACCTGGGGTGGGTCGAGATCCTCAGGCGCCGCATCAACTTCCTCGATCTCGGGAACAAAGAGTCGAACCGGCGAATTGTGGCACTGCTTTCGCGCATCAGTACCGTTCTGAATGATGACGCCTACCCGGATCGGAACTTCCGGTTGTTCCGCAGCGATCAGAGGGCCATCGGGGAACTCGTCATCAAGGAGGGGAAAGACGCCGACAGCTGCATCGGGTACGCGGAGTTCTGCGCACGACTGGAATCCGACCCGGGGTTCGCCGCCTGGTTCACGCGTCTGTCCGACAGCATCGCGGCACTGGCTTCGCTCGAGGGGCGGCACCCGCGCCTGGTGGAGCTGCAGGTGGCCCTGATGGACTTGATCGACTTCCTGGACCCCGAGCAGGAGCGCTTCCCGCAGAAGCACCGATTCCGGCTGAACCGCCCGCGATAGCCGGCTGGCGCCCGCACTCCCGGCCGGTCGACGGCCTCACGCCGGCGAGGCGAGTGGCGGCAGGTGTGCCGGTCGCCTGGCGGATAAAATGGGAATCGCACAATCCGTGGCCCGGCGAGGTGGTGCCCGATGGAGCGTACTCCGGATCGCAACGAACCGCACGAAGGCCGTCCCGCCCTCCCGGGTCGAACGCGTATTGCAGGCTACGAGCTGGAGAGCGAGATCGGCCGTGGAAGGTCCGGGACTGTGTATCGGGCGACGGACCTGAGGCTGGGTCGTACTCTGGCGGTGAAACTGCTGGCGCCGGAACTGGGACGCGACGAAGCGTTCCGCCGTCGCTTTGTGCGCGATAGCCGAATCACCGCCGGGATCGACCATCCGCATATCGTGCCGGTCATGGACGCGGGAGAGGCCGACGGATTTCTGTACATCGCCATGCGCTACGTCGCCGGGCCCAGCCTGAGGGAATTACTGGCCCAGGACGGAACGCTTTCGGTGGACGGTGCGATGCGTATCGCCGGGCAGGTCGCGTCGGCTCTGGACTCCGCGCATGCGCACGGCGTGGTCCACGGTGGTGTCAATCCCGGCAGCATCCTCGTCATCAGAACCACCGACGAGGACCGTCCGCAGTATGCCTACCTCACGGACTTCGGAGTCGACATACGGGCGCTGACGGAGGACTTCACCTGCGCAGGGCCGTTTGCGGGCGTGCTCGGCTGTACGGCGCCGGAGCAGATGTCCGGCCGTCCGGTGACCGGGGCCACCGACCTCTACGCCCTCGCCTGCGTTGTCTACGAAGCCGTCGCCGGCGATCCGGTCTTCCCCTGCGACGAGGACGCGGCACTCATGCGGGCGCACCAGTACGATGAGCGGCCTCCCCTGTCCCGGAGGGTTCCCGGGATCGCGCCGCATGCCGATGACGTGATGCGGACTGCTCTGGCCGAGGCCCCCGGCGACCGCTACGGCTCCTGTCGGGAATTCGTGGAAGAGCTGCGGGCTGCCGTCGGCGCGTGAGGTGTCGCCCTCGGCCTGCTTGAGCGTCCCGGCTTCGAAGAGGAACCTCGCCACCGCGGAGAGGTCGTCGGTCACGGTCGGCTCCCTTCGGGGCGGATCGGCCGGAGCATCGCGATCAGCGGCGGGGCCTCGGGGTTCGGCCGGACCTCGTTGACGGCCTCGTACCCCCACGCCTCGTAGAGCGCGAGGACCTTGCCGTCGCCGGCGGCCGGGTTGACCATGAGCGTCACCTGCTCCTCGCCGCGCCCGGCCAGCAGTTCGTCGTGGATGCGCCGGGCGGTGCCCGTGCCGCGCCAGGGGGTGCGCACGCCGATCTCCTTCAGCGCGAGCGTGGGCCGCGCGGCCAGCTCCTCGGGCACGGGCTTGTCCATGCGGCTCCACCAGCGGTCCCCGGGACCGATGGTGTTGCCGTAGGCGTAGCCGACGGCCTGCCCCCGGTCGCGGCCGATGACGGCCTCGAAGCCGGGCTCGCAGCCGTGCCGCTCCAGGCGTTCCGCGAACACGGCCGGGCGGTAGTTGGGCAGATGGAGCAGCGGCGCCCGGACGTCGCGGTACAGGTCGATCAGCGCCTGGCGCACCGGTGCCGTCAGCTGCAGGTGGTGGCGTAGCTCCATGCCGGTCATACGGCCGTCCTCCGGGTGTCGCGGGTGTACTGGTCCCACGCTTGCGCATGACCGCTACCGGGCGCCAGGGCGTGCAGGGCGGCGCCGAAGCGGTCGAGCATTCCGGCCACCCGGGGGTGTGCTGACAGGCCGATGGGAACGGCGGTGGCGGTGGCGACGGCCGGTTCGACATCCCCCTGGCCGAGTTGGGCGCGGGCGAGGCGGGCCTGCGTGATCGCCCGGCTCCGCTGCATGTGCGGGCGCAGGAGGGCGAGGCTCCGGTGGGCGTGCGCTTCGGCGTCCTCGTGGCGGCCCAGGGAGAGGTAGGCGGCGAGCGCGAGGGATTCGAGTTCGGCCTGGTCGTAGTGGGCGGCGAGCCAGAAGGGACGATTGGCGTCGGGGTCGGCGCGGCCGAGTGCCTCCTGGGCCCTTCCGATGCAGCGCCGTACCGCGTTGGTGTCGCCGGTGAGTCCGTGGATCGCGGCGTGCCGGGCATGGCCGAGGGAGGCGAACATCGGGTCGCGGCGGGCGATCGGCAGGCTGCGGGCGACGTCGTTGGCGGCGAGGGCGTCGCCGGGGCGCCCCATGTGCCGGTACAGGCTTCCCGCGTGGGACCAGATGCGGAACTGGATGGCTCCGTCACCGGACATGGCCGCCAGGTTCGCCGCGCGTTCGTGGTGGCATCGGGCGGCGTCGAAGCGGCGGCCGTCGATGGCCGCCCACATTGCGGAGGACGTGAAGGAGGCTGCACAGCCGAACAGGGCGGCACGGATGCGCTGGCTGGCGGAGCCCGCCTGCTGGAGGGCGAGGGCCTCGTCCGCGAGTGCGGCGGCCTGCGTCTCGATGCTGAGCCGACCGCCGTGCCGATGGTCTCTGGCGATCACCTCGGCGAAGCGGGCGTTCAGGCGCTCGATGTCGGCGGTGCCGATCCCGCGCGGCGCCGCCGCGGCGGATGAGCCGGCTGCCATGGTGGCGCCGACCACTGCGGTCATGAACCTTCGTCGCCTCACGTCGTCCTCCGGGGGTGCTGCGTGGTGGCCCCTGCCGGTTCTGGTGAACCCGAGGTCTGGACCAGTACACCCGAATACTGCCGTGAGGGCGGCCATGTGCTTCGCGGGGGGCCAACGGGTCGCGCCTGTCAACCAGTTGTAGACGGTCCGCTCTGATACCGTGCCCGGCTTTCCTGTCAGGCGGCCGATCTCGATATTCACCCGACGGGACAACTCGGCCTGGGTGAGGCCGAGATCGCCCAGGAGGCGCCTGAGCGCAACGTTCTCCCGCGTGTGCTCAACGTAGCGTGACCGTCACCTTGCGTGCAGGGCCCGGGTAATGGGAAGGTCAAGTTTTCCGGTCCGTCGCAGGTTCGGATCGCCGGACTTTTCCTGACTCCATTGCCTTGCGCTGCCGTTGACTGGAACGCGGCCGCCCGGAAGGCCGCCCGGCCGGCCGTCGGGGAGGATCCGTGCGGCTGCCGCCATCCGACCCCGGCACCCCCGCTCGCGGGGACCGGGGTGGTGTCCCTGACCGTGCCGTCTGCAGGAGCTTCCGTGTGCCAGACCTCCACAGCCGTCGTCTACCTCTGCACCGACGACGACCCCACGGGTCTGCGGCTCTGCGCCGAGTGGTGCGAGGCCCGTGCCGTCGCCGAGGGCCTGGCGGTCGCCGAGGTCGTCACCGACGCGGACGTCCTGCTGCCGCGGGCCGAGCGCCCCGGCTGGCGGCGCGTCACCGAGCTGATCGCCGCCGGATCCGTCTCCGTGGTCGTCACCCTGAACCGCCGCATGGTCGCGGACGGCCCGAAGGCCTGGCGGCGGCTCGCCGCCGACCTCGACGGCCAGGGCGTCGCGCTGCTCACCCTCCGTCGGTCCGCCGTCGGGGAGCGGCGCGCGCTGGTCCACCGCGTTGCGATCAACGCGACCGGCCCCGACCCGGAGGCCCGGCTGGAGTGCCTCGGCCCCGCCAAGGACGTGCTCCGGGGCGCGGTCAAGGGCTGGGGGATCACCGGCGAGGGGTTGGACGACGTGCTGACCGTCGCATACGAGCTGGTCGTCAACGCCGTGCGGCACAGTGCGCCCGGCCGGATCGAGGCCGTTCTCCGACTCGCCCCGGACGGCGCCCGGGTGGGGATCGAGGTCCACGACCTGACCCGCCGCATGCCCCGCATGCCCGAGGGCGCGTTCGGCGACGACCGCGGCGAGAGCGGCCGGGGCCTGCTCATGGTGGACGCCCTCGCCGCGCACTGGGGCGCGGACGCCACCGAGGACGGAAAGCGGGTCTGGGCCGAGGTCGGGCTGTCCGAGCCCGTTTCCGTCCCCGAACTGTCCCGCGCCGCTCGCCGGGCCCTCGTCCTCACCGATGTGGTGGGCGTATCGCGGATGCGGGCGGTGCCGCGGCTGGGGATCTCCTAGCGTTCCCCGGTGAAGGGGGCTGTCAGGAGCCGAAGTTGAGCGAGTAGAGGGAGCGGGCGAGGTCGGGGGTGGCGAAGTCGAGGGGGACGGTGCCCAGGACCGGGCGGGTGGGGTGGGGGAGGGCGGCGAGGTAGGAGCGCAGCTTGGGGGTGATCGCGTCCGCGGCCTGGCGCGGCCACAGGCCCCAGCCGGAGCTGGAGGTGAAGGTGAGGAACAGCCGCTGCGGGTCGCCGGCGGCGCGGGCGGCGTCCAGGTGGGCGGAGACCTCGGGCCACTTGCGGGAGTTGAGGTCGAAGATGGTGCCGATGTCGTAGTCGTCCTCGATGTCGGTGTGCGGACCGCCCCAACGCAGGCCGGGCAGGCCGCCGTTGTCGGCCAGCAGCACCACCCGTCCGCGCACCTCGCCCAGGCGCGGGATCCGGTCCTCGGTCCAGAACAGGCCCGGCCAGCGCTGCTGGTAGCCGGCGAAGAGCGTGCCGAAGTCGGTGTCGGAGACGGTCGAGTACTCCTGCTTGACCCGCATCACCACGCTCTCGCCCGGGTGGGCCGCGAGGAAGGCCAGGCAGTGGTTGAGCACGTCGCCGAAGAAGACCTGCTGGAACACCGGCCCGTGGTGGATCGCGAGCACCCCGTCGACGGCGCGGCAGCGGATGTCCAGGAAGCGCACCCCGGACGCGAACTGGTCGGGCAGGGAGAGGGTTTGGGTCTGCGTCAGCGGGCCGCCGTACAGGGCGCAGCTGTCGTGGGTGCCGGGCAGGGTGAGGCGTGACAGGTAGGCCTGGGGGTCGACGGCGCCCAGCCAGTCCGCCCCGGCCGGGACGGCGGGCGCCGCGGAGCGTGCGAAGGAGCGCGGCGCGCCCGCGCCGAGGCCGGCGGCGGTGAGGGCGCCGAGCAGTGCGGCGCGGGTGAACGCGCGTCTGCCCAGCGGGGCGTGGGGCGTCGGGGAGTGCGGTGTCACGGACACGGATCGGTACCCCTGTCGGGTCTGATGGGTCAACAGTGGTGGATGGCATGCCCATTGTCAGGAGGTGGACCCGCCCTGCCTAGACGGCTGACACGAGAGGTTGCGGCCGCGGGCGGCGCCGGGGGAGGGGAGCGGACGGGTACGGGACGCGCGCGGATGTTTGAAGAGCCCTCAGCGGGCAGGCGACGGACAGCGCCGTCCCGTCCACCGGCGCCCGGCGTCGGGGCCCCGGGCTCTCCCCTCCCGGGGCCTCGACGCGTACCCGGATCCCGACCCGTGACCGGAGGAGAACCCCCCATGCCGATCTGGACCGTCCTTCGCCCGCTGCTGGTGGCGGCCGCCGTGCCGGCCGCCGTCCTCGCCGTGGACCGGGTGCTGCTGCTGGCCGTCGGCCGGCTGTCGGCCGCCCGGCCCGCCGCCCGCCGGTGGCAGCTGCTGCACCGCTGCCGGATACCCGCGCTGGTGACGGCCGTTGCGGCGCTGCTGCTCGGCTGCGAGCCGGCCGCCGGGCTGGGTGCGGGGATCCGGCCGCCGGTCCGGCACGCGCTGCTGCTGGCGGTCCTGGTCAGCGCGGGCTGGCTGGCCGCGCGGACGGTCTCGCTGTTCATCGAGTCCGCGCTGACCAGGTACGCCGCCGGGCGGCGGGACCCGGGGCGGGTGCGCCGGGCCAGGACCCAGGCCGACCTGGTCGCCCGGATCTCGGACGTGGCGATCGCGGTGCTCACCCTGGCCGCCGCGCTGATGACCTTTCCGGCGGTCCGCGCGGTCGGCGCCAGCCTGCTGGCCTCGGCGGGCCTGCTCGGCCTGGTGGCGGGCGTCGCGGCGCAGTCCTCGCTGGCCAACCTGTTCGCCGGGATCCAGCTGGCCTTCGGCGACATGGTGCGGATCGGCGACGTCGTGGTGGTGGCCGGGGAGTGGGGCACGGTGGAGGAGATCACCCTCACCGCCGTGGTGATCGCCACCTGGGACCAGCGGCGGATCGTGATGCCGGTCTCGTACTTCGCGGGCAAGCCGTTCGAGAACTGGTCCCGGCGGGACCCGGGGATCACCGGCACCGTGCTGCTGCACCTCGACCACCGCGCGCCCGTCGAGGAGCTGCGGGCCGAGTTCGAGAAGCTGCTGGCGGGCGACGAGCGGTGGGACGGCACCGGCCGGGCGCTCCAGGTGGTCGACACCACCCCCAGCACCATCGTGGTCCGGGCCCTGATGACCGCGCCCGACGCCGAGCTCGCCTTCGAGCTGCGCTGCGCGGTCCGCGAGCACCTGGTCGCCTTCCTGCGCGACCGGCACCCGTACGCGCTGCCGCGGGTCACCGTCGCCCAGGCCGAGGCGGCGGCCCAGGCGGAGGCGGCGGCCCAGGCGGAGTCGGTCCGGGCGGAGGCGGCGGAGCAGGACCGGGGCGGGCCGACGCGAGGCTAGGGCGCACCCGCTCCAGGACCCGCTCCAGGACCCCGCTCGGTGCCGGCAGCCCCGGAGCCGCCCCGCCCGCGGGCGAGTTCGGTGTCGAGCTCCAGGCCCAGCAGCACCGCCAGGTTCGTCAGCCAGAGCCAGACCAGGAACACCATCACCCCGGCCAGGGCGCCGTACATCCGCCCGTAGCCGTCCACGTACGCGGCGTAGAGCGCGAAGCCGCCCGAGGCGGCCAGCCAGAGGGCGACCGCCAGTGCGCTGCCCGGGGAGATCCAGCCCCGGCCGCGGGAGGCCGGGTCGCCGGCCGCCCGGTAGAGCACCGCGACCGTCAGGGCGGCCAGCAGCACCAGCCCCGGCCACTTCGCGACCGACCAGAGCGTCAGGCCGAAGTCCCCCACGCCGAGCGCCCGGCCGGCCTGTTCGGCGATCGGACCGGTGAAGACCACGACCGTCACCCCCGCCGCCAGCAGCACCACCAGCACCGCGGTCAGCGCCAGCCGTAC
Source organism: Kitasatospora sp. NPDC048239 (assembly GCF_043202015.1). Classification (NCBI taxonomy): domain Bacteria; kingdom Bacillati; phylum Actinomycetota; class Actinomycetes; order Kitasatosporales; family Streptomycetaceae; genus Kitasatospora; species Kitasatospora sp. NPDC048239. The sequence continues at coordinate 203,523 of NZ_JBICZP010000007.1, forward strand.
CGGTGCCAGCCGCCACAGCGGGCGGCGGTCGCGGACGCCGTGGACGGCGTTGGCGAAGCGGATGAACGCGCCGACGTAGCCGGAGGCCGACCAGAGCGCCCCGACCGCGCCCAGCACCGCGAACACCCCGCCCGCGCCGCTGTTCTGCTGCAGCTGCCCGACGCCCTCCCGCAGCACCTCGCCGGCCGGACCGGGCGCCAGCCGGCGCAGGCCGTCCACCACCTGCCCGCCGGGCGACGGCCCGGCGAGGCCGAGCAGACCGGTCAGCAGCAGCAGGCCGGGGAAGAGCGCCAGCACCCCGTAGTAGGTGAGGGCGGCCGCCCGGTCGAACAGCTCGTCGCCGAGCAGCACCCGGGCGGCGCGCCGCAGCGCCGCGCGCCCGGACGACCGGGGCCGCAGGGCGGACCCGCGTCGGTGGGCCCGCGGGGAACCGGGCCCCGGGTGGTGCCGGGGCCGGCGCAACGGGCTCCGCTCGCCGCGGTGTCGGTGGGTGAAGGCCGGCATGGTCCCTCCTCTGACGGCGGCTCTCATCGGTCCTGCCCCGTTCAGCGTCCGCGCCCCGTTCAGCGCCCGCGCCCCGCTCAGGCGGCCCGGCCGTGCTGCTCGACGTGCTGCTTGAAGTCCTGCAGGCAGCGGTGCACCTGGTGGGCGACGAACCCCAGCCGGTCGCCGATCAGGTCGACCACGCCGTGCGGGGTGTGGTCGAGCTGGAGCATGATCCGGGTGCGTCCCCCGTCCAGCGCGTGGAAGGTCGCCACCCCGCACTGGTCCGCGCCGTCCACCGAGCGCCAGGCGATCCGCTCGCCGGGGATCCGCTCGGTGACCTCGGTGACGAACTCGCGCTGGACCCCGTCCACCCGGGCCACCCAGTGCACCGTGCCCGCCGGCCCCGGCACCACCTCCTCGACGCCGCTCATGAAACGCGGGAACGCCGACACCCGGCACCACTGCTCGTACGCGGCCTCCACGGCCACCGCCACCTCGATCGACTCCTGCGTGCGCGACATGGATCCTCCTCTACCGGGTGCGTCCCGGGTCGGGACGCGTCGCCGCTCGTCTGCCCGCCCCGGGCCGCTTGACTCTCGGGCTACCCGAGACGGCACGGTTCCCTGCGCGGACAGGACGAATCTGCTGCCGATCGGGCAGTTCGCACAGGCCGGCGGCCTGCCGATCACCGCTCTGCGGCACTACGACACCTTCGCCGGGCCGGTGCGGGAGATCTACCGGCGCTGGTGCGGCTCGCCGGGCCACCCCGAGAACAGCCTGGAGATCGCCTGGCCCATCCAACCCGCCCTCAGCCCGGCGCAGCCCTGAGCCTGTTGCAGTCCGGGCCCACCCCCAGCCCGGGCCCACCCCCAGCCCGGCGCAGCCCGGGCCCGCCGGGGCCTGAGCCCGCCGAGGTCAGGGCCGCCGCGGTCCGGACCGGGCTGCGCGGCGGCAGGTCAGCCCGCGCCCCCGCCGCCGCCGAACCGGTCGTCGGCGCCGAAGCGGTCGTCGGCGCCGGGGTGTTCGGCGGCGCGGCAGGGCAGGTGGCGGGTGAGGGCGTCGTCGCGGTTGGCCGCGGTGACGCGCTGCACCAGGGCGCGCAGCCGGGCGGCGTGCGGGCGGGCCCACACCCGCAGGGCGCAGTCGGCCCGGGCGTCGAGGCGTTCCACCCCGGCGGCCAGGGAGCGGACGGCGCGCAACACGGCGGCGGCGCACCCGCGCGACACCCGCAGCAGACGCGGCGGGTGCAGCAGGCGCAGGGAGTACAGGGGGCTCGGGACGTACCGGGTGAGGTGGCGGATTCGGATCACGGGGGTGCAACCCCGTCGCTTTCCGACGGGTCACGGTACGTGAACCAACCAGAGGTGGTCCGAAACGCGCTGCGCGCCCCCCGCCCGCGCCCCACCCCCGTGGCGCAGCCCTGGCGGACCCTGGCGCACCGACCGCACCGACCGCACCCCCGCCCCCGCGACCGCACCCGCCCGCCCGGTCCGCCGGGATCCCCCGGACGGCCGATGTCGATCCGGCCGCCCCCCAACCGACGTAACGGTAGGAGCGGGCACCACCCCGCCCCGGCCGGGCCCGCCGCCCGGCCCCGGGACGCACAAGGAGCAGGCCATGCCCGAACTGAGGGTCCACAACCTCACCGTGACCCTGGACGGCTTCGCCACCGGCACCGACCAGCGCCTGGGCGCCCCCTTCGGCGACGGCGTCGACGGACTGCACGACTGGATGTTCGCCGCGATGCGCGACCGCGACGAGGGCCGCAGCGGCATCGACGTCGACCAGATCGAGCGCTCCGAGCGGAACATCGGCGCCACGATCATGGGCCGCAACATGTTCGGGCCCCAGCGCGGGCCCTGGCCCGACGAGTCGTGGCAGGGCTGGTGGGGGGAGGACCCGCCGTACCACCACGACGTGTTCGTCCACACCCACCACCTGCGGCCCGACCTGCCGATGGCGGGCGGGACGACCTTCCACTTCACCGACGAGCCGATCGAGACCGTGCTGGACCGGGCCTTCGAGGCGGCCAAGGGCCGGGACGTGCGCCTGGGCGGCGGGGTGGCCACCGTCCAGCGGTACCTGCGCGCCGGGCTGGTGGACGAGCTGCACCTGGCCGTCGTCCCGCTGCTCGCCGGGCGCGGCGAGCGCCTGCTCGACAACCTGGGGGAGGGGGTCGAGGGCTACCGGGTCGCCGAGATGACCGCCTCCCCGGCCGCCGTCCACGCCCGCCTGGTGCGCCGCTGACCGGCCGCCGACCAACCGCCGCCCGGCCGCCGACCCGCTGCGCCCCGCTCAACCGCTGACCGGCCGCCGACCCGCTGCGCCCCGCCCCGCCCCGCCCCCGCCCACCGTCCCGCGCCACCACCCCGCCACCGCCCCGCGGCGTTCACGGGAACGCGGTGTCGAACCGGCGATCACCGGTGATATAAACGGTCGTCGGTGTGCCGACCGGCGGGGCGCCACGGGGGGCAATCGCGCTGCGCCGAAAGGCATTTCGGCGAAATGTCCGAGTTCTCGTTCCTGATGGCCGTCCCCGCTGATGCCCTCTCAGCCGGCGGACGCGCGCACCGCGCCCGTGTGCTGCCCTCGCAGCACGTCCTTGACGCGCATCAGGAGAATCTGGATGGCCATTCCCCCTGGCCGGGCCGGCGGAGCCCCGGCGCCCGCCGACCCCCGGCGGACCGGACGGCGGACCGCACGGCGGTCCATACGCGGCGCCCTGGCCGGCGCCGCCGCCACCGCGGTCCTGCTCGGCCTGGCGGTCCCGGCCGCCGCCTCCGCCGCACAGCCCGCCCCGCCCCTGCAGGAGCGCCGGATCGGCGCCGCGCCCACCGCGCCCGCCGACGCGCTGCCCGCGGACGGGCCGGCCGACTCGACCCCGCTCAGCCTGAGCATCACGCTGGACCCGCGCGACCCCGGAGCGCTGCAGAGCTTCGTCACCGCGGTCTCGACCCCGGGCTCGCCGCAGTACCGCCAGTACCTGAAGACCGGCGAGTTCGCCAGGACCTTCGGCGCGGACCCGGCCGCCATCGCCTCGGTCACCAGGGCCCTGGCCGACGCCGGCCTGCACCCCGGCGCACCGGACGCCAACGGCCTGACCATCCCGGTCGCCACCACGGTCGGCGAGGCCAAGCGCGCCTTCGCGACCGGCTTCAGCGGCTACCGCCTGGCGGACGGCTCCACCGCGTACGCCAACACCGAGGCCCCCCTGCTGTCCGGCGCGGCCGCGGGCGCGGTGGCCGGCGTCGTCGGCCTGAACAACCTGGTGCGCCCGCACACCAGCCACATCCTGACCGACCACGGCGCCGTCAAGCCCGAGCAGCCGGCCACCGCGGTGGCCCCGGCCTTCAACGGCGGCCAGCCCGCGCTGTGCGCGGACATCGAGAACTGGCAGGCCGCCCAGGGCAAGCACAAGTTCCAGGACTACTTCACCCCCGACACGCTGGCGGGCGTCTACCAGAAGTCCTTCGCGGGCGGCGGCGCCGGCTCCACCGTCGCGGTGTTCGCCCTGGAGGACTACAGCGACGCGGCCGTCGCCGCCTACCAGCGCTGCTTCGCCACCGCCGCCCCCGTCTCCCGGGTGAAGGTCAACGGCGGCCCCACCACCCCGGTGACCCCCGACAACTACCTGAACGTCGGCGTGGAGACCGAACTCGACGTCGAGACGATCATCGGCTTCGTCCCCAACGCCTCGGTGCTGGTCTACCAGGGCCCGGACTACACCAGGGCCAGCTGGGCCGACATCCTGGCGGTCTACCAGAGGATCGTCGCCGACAACCGCGCCCAGGTGGTGTCGGTCAGCTGGGGCTCCTGCGAGGACCGCACCGACCGCGCCTACCAGCAGGCCGCGAACCTGGTCTACCAGCAGGCCGCCGCCCAGGGCCAGAGCGTGGTCGCCGCCTCCGGCGACTACGGCTCCACCGGCTGCTTCAACGGCGACCCCACCCGGCCCGACAGCCGGCTGTCCGCCCCCGACCCGGCCGGCCAGCCCTACGTGACCGGCATCGGCGGCACCACCATCAACGGCACCCCCGCCGCCCCGCAGGAGACGGCCTGGAACAGCGGCGGCGGCGCCAGCGGCGGCGGCCTCTCCTCCCGCTGGGCGCTCGACAACACGGCCAACTACCAGGCCGGGCGCACCGCACCGGGCTTCAACCCCAACGGCTGCCCCGCGGTGCAGGGCGTCTCCACCTGCCGCCAGGTGCCCGACGTCTCCGCGCTCGCCGACTCCGGCCGCGGCTACCTGATCTCCGTCTACGCGCAGGACCGGACCGAGTACTGGGGCACCGTCGGCGGCACCAGCGGCGCCGCGCCGCTGTGGGCCGCGATCATCGCCCACGCCAACGCCGACGCCCGCTGCGCCGCCTCGGGCCCGGTCGGCTACCTCAACCCGCTGCTCTACCGGCTCGGCGCCGACGCGCTGAAGGACGTCACCACCGGCCACACCAACGTCACCGCCTCGGGTTACAGCGGCGGCCTGTACACCGCCGCCCCGGGCTACGACATGGCCACCGGCCTCGGCACCCCGCGGGTCGACGCGCTGACCCGGGAGCTGTGCGCGGCCCTGCCGCAGAGCCCGGCCGGCACCTACCGCTCCACCGGGCCCACCCGCCTGCTGGACACCCGCGCCGACAGCAGCCCGGTGGCCGCCTACGGCGAGCGGTCCCTGCAGATCTCCGGCAGCGCGGGCATCCCCGCCACGGGCGTCACCGCGGTGATCCTCAACGTCACCGCCACCGCGCCCGCCACCGACGGCCACCTGACCGTCTACCCCTCGGGCGGCGCCCGCCCGGACACCTCCAACCTCAACTGGACCGCCGGCACGACCGTGCCCAACCTGGTCACCGTGCCCGTGGGCAAGGACGGCAGGGTCACCTTCTACAACGGCGCCTGGGGCGGCGTGCACCTGCTCGCCGACGTGCAGGGCTACTACACCTCGGCCACCGACGGCGCCACGTACCGGCCCTCCGGCCCGGCCCGCGTCCTGGACACCCGCACCTCGGGCGGACCGGTCGGCGCCTACGGCGAGGTGGCGCTGAGCTCCCAGCAGCTCGGCGCCCCCGCCGGAGCCAGGGCCGTGGTCCTCAACGTGACCTCCACCGGCTCCCAGGAGGAGGGCCACCTGACCGTCTACCCCTCGGGTGACACCCTCCCGGTCACGTCCAACCTCAACTGGACCCGCGGGCAGACCATCCCGAACCAGGTGATCGTCCCGCTCGGCGCCGACGGCGGCATCCGCCTGTACAACGGCTCCTGGGGCTCCACCCAGATGGTCGCCGACGTGTTCGGCTTCCTGACCGCCGACGGCGGCGCGGCCTTCCACACCACCGCCCCGCACCGCCTGATGGACAGCCGGCTCGGCCTCGGCACCCCCCAGGGCGCCTTCACCGGCCGCCAGGTCCGCAGGCTCGGCCTGGACGGGGGCGGACTGCTGTCCGGTGCCAGGGCCGTGGTCCTCAACGTGACCGTCACCAACCCGCTGGAGGACGGCCACCTGGCGGTCTCGCCCGCAGGCCGGGACTCCGGCAGCACCTCCAACCTCAACTGGAGGGCCGGGCAGACCGTCGCCAACATGGTGACCGTCCCGGTCGGCGCCGACGGCGCCCTGGACATCCTCAACGGCTCCTGGAACAACGCGGACGTCATCGTCGACGTCCTCGGCTACTACAGCTGACCGGGCCCGCCCGGACGCAGGGCCCGCCACCGGAGCGATCCGGCGGCGGGCCCTGCGCCGTCCCCGCGGTCCTCGCCGTGCCGCCGTCCTCAGGGGCCCGGCGCCTGCCCGCGGCGGGCCTCCCCGAGGGCCGCCAGGACGGCGGCGGCGCTCCAGTGCCCGGCCGCCCCGGGCCGGGTGGCGAGGTACCCGGCGGCCCGCCGCCGGCCCCAGCCGTGGGCCTCGCCCAGCCCGGCGGCGAGGACCCGCAGATACCCGGCGGAGGGCGCGTTCAGCTCGGCGCCGCCGAGCCCCCAGGGAGCGGTGAAGGTCAGCACCGGGACCCCGTCGAGGGTGCCCGGGCACACCAGCGTCTCGTACCGGCCGGGCCCGAGCCGGTCGCGGCCGCCACCGAGCACCCCGGCCAGGTCGAGGTCCGCCCCCGGCTCGCGGTGCATCTCCTGCGCGGCGATGTCGCTGAACTGCCCGACGGTCAGCAGATAGGCCCGCGCGGGCATCCGGCCCGCCCGCGCCGGATCGTAGAAGCCCATGCCGCCACCCCACACCAGCGACTCCAGCGCGAAGTACAGCACCCCGGGCAGCAGCACCGGCACGGTCCGCGCCGGCGGCCGGCCGTCCCGGCAGCCGGGACGGCTCCGGACCCCGCCCGCCGGGCGCCCGCCGCCGAGGTAGCGGGCCAGCCGGCCGGCGTGCATGTTCGACCCGTAGGCCGCGTACCAGACCTGCCCGCCCGCCCCCACCGCCACCGCCCCGGCCCACGGCCGCACCCGGCCCACGACCGGCACCGGACCGGAACCCGCCTCCTGCGCCGTCCGGCTGACGGCACGTCGGATCTCGTCCATGGCCCCCGACCGTACCCGCCGGAGCCGCGCCGCCTGCCGCCGACCGGGTCGCCACGACGGACGCGGCGGGCGAGGCGCACCCGCCGCGCGGGGCACGGCCGCTACCTTCGGGCGGGGGCCGATCCGGACGACACGCGCAGGAGAACCATGACCCCGAACCGGCCCGAGGGCGGCGTGCGGGCCCGCCAGGTGCTGCGCAACCCCAAGGTCTGGGCGGTCCCGACGGTCATCGTCGGACTGCTGGCGCTGCTGCTGTCCCTGCTCTACATGGGCGGCATCGTCAACCCGCGCGCGGACCTGCACCGGCTGCCGATCGGCCTGGTCAACTCCGACCGGGGCGCCCCCCTCGCCGGGCAGCAGCAGAACCTCGGCGCCCAGATCACCGCCGGCATCGCCGCTGCGCCCGACCCCAGGGGCCAGGTCTCCTGGCGGGTGCTCGACCGGGCCGAGGCCGACGACCAGATGGCCTCCGGCAAGCTCGCCGGCGCCCTGGAGGTCCCGGCGGGCTTCACCGCCGCGGTGGCCGCGCTGGGCGCCCCGGCCCAGCAGCCGCCGCCGCGCCCGACGATCACCGTGCTGACCAACCCCGGGGTGGGCAGCCTGGAGTCCTCACTGGCCTCCTCGATCTCCCAGAGCGCCGCACAGCAGGCCTCGGCGCGCCTCGGCGCCGCCCTCACCGCCCAGGCCCAGGCGCAGGCGCAGTCCCAGCCCCCGTCCCAGTCCCCGGCGCAGGGCGGCACGCTGAGCAATGCGGCGCAGCTGCAGCTGGCCGACCCGGTGACCGTCGACGTCCAGGTCGGCCACCCCATCGGCCCGCACAGCGGGCTCGGCCTGACGGCGTTCTACTACACGCTGCTGCTGGTGCTCTGCGGGTTCCTGGGCGCGAACATCATCAGCAACGGCGTCGACGTCGCACTCGGCTACGCCGCCAGCGAGCTGGGGCCGCTGCGCACCCAGCGGCCGCTGGTGCCCATCACCCGCACCGGGACGCTGGTCGTCACCAGCGTGATGTCCGTCGTCCTCTCGGTGCTGACGTCCAGTCTGGTGATGCTGGCGACCGTGGGGATCCTGGGGGTGGACGCCTCGCACCTGCCGCTGCTGTGGGTCTTCTCGGTCTGCGCCAGCGCGGCGGTCGGGCTCGGGGTGCAGGCGCTGGTCGCCGCGTTCGGCGGGATCGGGCAGCTGATCAGCATGTTCGTCTTCATCGCCCTGTCGCTGCCGTCCTCCGGCGCGACCGTCCCGCTGCAGGCGCTGCCGACGTTCTACCGGGGGCTGGCGGTCTTCGAGCCGATGCGCCAGCTCAGCGACGGCGTCCGGTCGATCCTGTACTTCGGGGCCCGCGCCGACGCCGGGCTCACCCGGGCCTGGACCATGATCGCGATCGGGACGGTCGCGGCCCTGGCCTTCGGCTTCGCGATGACCTCCTACTACGACCGCAAGGGCCTGCACCGCTTCCACCCCGAGTCGGACTGACCTCCGGCGGGGCCGGGATGCCGCCCGGAGCGGACCGGAGGCCCCGCCGGAGGGATCCGGCAGGGCCTCCCCGCGGAAGCCGGCCGCGGGGGTGTGCGCAGGGTTGCTCAGCCGAGCGTCAGCGACTTGGAGTGGGTCCGCCAGGCCTCGTCCACCTGGATGGTCTCCCCCTTGTAGCTGGGGCTCGCCCAACCGGTGGCCTGGAACCCGGTGAACAGGTTGATCCAGCAGTTGGCGTACGGCCGCACCGAGTAGACGTGGTTCTGGAGCGGGGCGGGGATGTCGAAGGAGTAGTCGGCGCTGTTGCCGTCGTAGCAGTCGTGCGGGCCGGTGAAGGTCACCGACTGGCCCTCGAAGAAGAAGTCCTGGTAGATCGTCCCCAGGACCACCAGGCCGGAGAGGCCGGCCGTGCTGTTCAGCTCCTCGGCGAACGCGTTGTCGCGGGCGGCCGCGGAGGCGGTCAGCGGGGCGTCGGCGATCCGGCCGCCGGTGGCGTGGCTGATGGCCTCCCGGTAGGTGCCGAAGCACTGCGACTGGCCGTCCTCCGCGCTCACCACGCAGTGGCGGGCCGACGTGCCGCCCGCCGCCGCGGGCTGGGCGACGGCCGTGGCCGCGCCGGACAGGGACAGCGCGATCGCCGTCGCCGCGAGGACGGCTCCGGCGCGCTTGATGGGGTGCGTCATGTGTGGTCAACTCCCGAATCGGATGGGCTACTTGTCGATCACCCGGTTCCACTGGGCGCTCGCCACCGATTCTGTGCGAGGTCGGCGGGGATGAGAATCCCAGATATGTGGGACAGGTTCGTACACTCCTGCCCGGTACCCGGAGGGCGGGCTCCCGGTTGCGCACCGGGCACCGCCCGCCGGGGCGCAGGGGAGGTCCGCCCCCTCGGCCCGCCACCGCCCGCTACCGGCCCGAGAACCCCTCGACGAGGCCGAGCAGCCAGAAGTTGGCGTAGGGGCCGGCGCTGGTGGCGGCGGGGTCGGCGAGCCGGCCGCCCCGGCCGAGGCGGACGGTGACCCGGTCCAGTGCGACCGAGGCGCCGCAGGTGTAGCCGAGCGGTGCGTACGTCTCGTCCGGCCCGCACAGCACGGACACCACCCGGCGGGCGGGCGGGAAGCGCAGCACGATCTGCTCGCGGTCGGCGGAGACGACCTCCAGCCCGAGGACCAGATGGGCGCCGCCGACCAGGTACCAGCCGCTGCCGGGCCGGTCCTGGCGCAGCACCCCGGCCAGCACCCGCAGCCGGCCCCCGCCCAGGCCGGGCGGCAGCCCGCGCTCACCCGCCGCACCCGCCGCACCCGCCGCACCCGCCGCACCCGCCGCGCCCGCCGCGCCCGCCGCACCCGCCGCGCCCGCTCCGCCGCCCGGCGGTCCGGCCGGCGCCACCGCCGCGGTCGCCAGCACCGCCGCCGACACCAGCGCCGCCACCGCGGCCAGGCGCCGCCGGCGCTGCGCGTGCCACACCGCGTGCCGCACCGCGGCGCCCCGGAACCGCTGCTGCATCGTCCTCCGCCCGCGCCGCCGCCCGGACCTCCCCGGACGGATCCCCGATCTCCGATCCCGGACATCCGAGCACCTCGCCGGGCCCGCACCGACCCGGCGCCGCCGCGCCGCCCCCAGCACCACCCGCCCGGGCCAGCGCCGCGGCCCGCCGACGCCCCGACGGCGGACCCTAGAATGGCGATCCGAGTGAGGAGTTCGACCCGCCGCGAACCGGCTCCGGCCGGCGGCGGGGACAACACGTCCGAGAGGGGCGCGAGTTGACACGGATTCTGGTCATCGGCGGCGGCATCGCCGGGGCGGCGGCCGCTCTGGCGCTCCACAAGGCCGGCTTCGACGTCGCCGTCCACGAGGCGCACCCCGCCACCGGGGAGGACATCGGCGCCTTCCTCACCCTGGCCGGCAACGGCATGCGCGCGCTCGCCCAGTTCGACGCGGCCGAGCCCGTCGCCGCCCTCGGCTTCCCGATCACCACCATGAACGTCGTCGACCAGCACGGCGCCGAGCTGGCCACCACCCCGCTCGGCGAGCCCGACGACCCGCTGACCCGCTACCGCTGCCTGCGGCGCGCCGAACTCGGCGCCGCCCTCCAGGCCGAGGTCCGCCGACGCGGCATCACGATCCGGCACGGCGCCCGGCTCACCGCCGTCACCGAGACCACCGCCGACATCAGCGCCCACTTCGCCGACGGCACCACCGCCACCGGCGACTTGCTGGTCGGAGCCGACGGGCTGCGCTCCGCCGTCCGCGCCTGGCTCGACCCCGCCGCCCCCGCTCCCGCCTACGCCGGCCAGCGCGTCTTCTACGGGTACAGCACCGCCGCCCCGCCGCCGCCCGGTCCCACCGGGCGGATCACCATGGTCCGCGGCAGCGCCACCGCCTTCGGCTACCTGCTCTCCCCGGCCGGTGAGACCTACTGGTTCGCCCGGGTGCCCGGCCCGCCCGTCACCGCCGAGGAGGCCGCCGCCACCACCCCCGCCCAGTGGCGCAGCCGGCTGCACCCGCTGCTCCACCCGGACCGCACGCCCACCGCGCAGATCGTCGCCACGACCGGCGACCGGCTGATGGTCACCAACGCCCTCCACCTGGAGCAGGGCACCCGCTGGCGCACCGACCGCGCCGTCCTGGTCGGCGACGCCGCCCACGCCGCCTCGCCGGCCACCGGCCAGGGCGCCTCGATGGCGCTGGAGGACGCCGTCGTCCTCGCCAAGGCCCTGCGCGACACGCCCGACCCCGCCGCCGCCCTGGCCCGCTACGAGCACCACCGCAGGCCCCGCACCGACCGGAACACGGCCACCAGCGCCCGCCTCACCGCCGCCCCCACCGCCGCCGCCCCCACCCCGTCACCGGCCCCCCGGCCCCCCGACTCCCGCCCCGACGAGGACCTCCTGCACCTCCTCACCTGGCACACCCCGCTGCCCTGACCCCGCCGCCGCCGGCCGGAGGCCCGCCGTGCGGGTGCGCGCCGGTGCACGGGTGCGTGCGGGCCGGGCCCTCAGGCGCCCTGGGTGTCGAGCCAGTGGAGCAGCAGGGCCCGTTCGGCGGGGGTGGCGGGGTGGCTGTCGGGGTCCAGTGCCCACTGCCGGATGCGCTGCAGGGTGTTGCGGTCGAGGTCCAGGTAGAGCCGCCAGTGGGACCGGGGGTGGCACTCCGGGTCCCGCGGCTCGTCGCAGTGGTGGCAGTGGGTGAAGAAGGCGTCCACCAGCCGGTGCACGATCACGTCGTCGGACATGGGAAGGCGTCGTTCCTCACGTGGTTCGGGGGCGTACCGCCTCCCAGGGTGCGTAACGAACCCCTTTAGGGAACCGGTGCCAACGGCCCCCGCGGCCGGGACCAAGGTCCCGGCTAGGCCCTGCCCTGGGCGAGGAACGCCGCGACGGCGGCCGTGAACCGGTCGGCGTCGTCGAGCCAGGGGTAGTGGCCCGCCCCCGGCTGCACGGTGAGTGCGGCGTCGGGGAACAGCTCCGCGAACCGCGCCACCGCCTCGGGCGGGCTGTTCAGGTCGAACTCCCCGGCGAGCAGCAGGGCGGGGGCCTCCAGGGCGCCGAGCGCCGCGCGGGTGGCCTGCGGGGTGAAGGCGCCCTCGGCCCCGAAGCCGGCGACGGCCTCCTCGTTGTCCGGCCGGCCGGCCGCGTGGTGGCGCTGCGCGGCGGCGTCCCAGCGGCCGTAGAAGAAGGGGGCGACGGCCTCCCAGTCGCCGCCCCTGCCCTCGGTGATCTCCTCCAGCGCGGCGAACGCCGCCGGGAACCACGGCTCGCCCGCGCGCAGCCGGGCGACCTCGCGCCGGGTCCGCCCGGTGATCGGGATGTCGACGGCGCGGGTGCCGGGGGTGACGAGGGCGAGTCTGCGGACGCTGTCCGGGTGGCGGGCCGCGTACTGCGTGGCGAGGTTGGCGCCGGCGGAGTGCCCGAGCAGGTCGATCCGGGGCAGCCCGAGGTGGGTGCGCAGCGCCTCGACGTCCGCCACGAGACGGTCGCAGCGGTAGGAGGAGGGGTCCTCGGGGACCGCGGAGCGCCCGGTGCCGCGCAGGTCCAGGACGATCAGCCGGCGGTGGGTGGACAGGCCGCCGAGGTCGCCGAGGTAGGCGGAGTCCGCGGGGCCTCCGGGCAGGCAGACCAGCGGGGCGCCGGTTCCGGTGGCGCGGTAGGAGAGCAGGGTGCCGTCGGGGGCGGTGAAAGTGGGCATGGCCGGGATCATGCCAGCCATAACCCGGTTATACAACCCGGTTATGGCGACGGGCGGGCTGGTGTATAACCAGGTTGTGGCAGCTGACGAGAACGCGTACCGGAATCCCGAGGCGCTGACCGAGGAACAGGCCGGGCGGATGCTCGCCGAGATGAACGAGGTCATCCGCGCAGGCGAGGAGATGCGGGCCCTGCGCGCTGAAATGATCAAGGTCCTCGCCGGTCTCGGCTGGACCCAGGACAAGATCGCCCGGCTCACCGGGATGAGCCAGCCCGCCGTGTCCAAGCAGGTGGCCAAGTACCGCGACGACCCGCCGGCCCCGATGGCGCTCGCCCTCGACCAGCGCGACACCCCCTGGCTCGAAGGGCGCCTGTGGGGCCTCGCCGAGGAGATCGCGGAGACCCTCGGCGCCGCCGCCCGCTGCACCCGCCACGTCCAGGCCGTCGCCCGGGGGCGGACGCGCTTCACCCCGCGCAGCGTCGACGAGCTGCGCCGCCTGGTCGAGGAGGACCTCAGGGTGCACCGGGCGGAGCTGCCCGCCGTCTACCGCCACACCTACGACGCGGTCAGCCGCGGCCTCGACCTGCCCGCGCACGGCGCCCCCGCGCCCGCCGGACCGCCCGCCGAACCGGCCTCCGTGCGCCGCGCCCTCGCCCAGCGCGTCCAGCGCGACCGGCTGCGGGACGCCTCCGGCGACCTCGCCGGCCCGCGCGCCTGAGCACCCGCCGCCGGGCGGACCGGGGCGCGCACGCCCTGAAGGCGGAGCCTAGGGTGGACGGATGAGCTCCCCTCGCCCCCCGGTGTCCGCGCGGACGGCCACGCCCGCGGACGTCGACGCCATCGTCGCCACGCTGACCTCGGCGTTCTTCGAGGACCCGCTGTGGGGCCCGGCGTTCCCCGACGTGGAGCGGCGCGCGGTGCAGGCGGCCGCGATGTGGCGGTACTACGCCGCCTCGGCGCTGCGCTACCCGTGGACGCTGGTGACCCCCGGCGTCGAGGCCGTCTCGGTGTGGATCCCCCCGGGCGGGACGGAGCTGACCGCCGAGGAGGGCGACGGCCTGGGGGAGTTCCTGACGCGGATCGCGGGGCCCGAGGTGTCCGGGGCGATCGTGGAGATCGGCGACCGGCTCGAGGCGGCGCACCCCGGCGTGCCGTGCTTCTACCTCACCCTGCTGGCCACCCACGGCGACCACCGCGGCCGGGGGCTGGGGATGGGCCTGCTGGCCGAGGGCCTGGCACGGATCGACGCGCTCGGCGCCCCCGCGTACCTGGAGTCCTCCAACCCCGCGAACATCCGCCGCTACGAGAGCGTCGGCTTCACCCCCCGCGACGAGGTCGCCATCGCCGGCGGCCAGACCGTCACCACGATGTGGCGCCCGGCCCGTTGAACGGCCCGCTGAACGTCTTGTCGGTCCGGCCCGAGGTCGGTGCCGGTGACCGCGTGCGGTCCGGGCCGGTGGCTCGTTGGGCCCGGCATGGCTGATGAGGCGGGCGGCGCGGCGCGGGCCCCGATGGTGTGGGCGCTGGCGGTGCGCAGTACGGAGTCGGGGCCGCCGTACGCGGAGGTGATCGTGGAGGTCGGCCCCCGGCTGCACGGCGACCTGCTGTCGGACCTGGTGGACAGCGGCTTCACGATCGCGGCTGGGGAGCCGCCGGACACCACCGGGGTGGTGGAGACGAGCGGCAGCCGCCTGGCGCGGCTGGTGCTGGTGGGCGGCCGGCAGGTGTGGGAGCCGGCCTCGCCGGTCGAGGCGTCGGAGGGCTGGCTGGCGGCGGCCGAGGGCCGGGGCGGGGTGATCGTGATCGTGGTGCCGCCGGGGACGTGGCCGCCGGGCCTGATGGAGCTGGAGCCGCAGGCGCGGATCGACGTGTTCACCCGGAGCCTGGAGCTGGCACGGGCGGCGGGCCGGGTCTTCCACGGCATGACCGCGGTCGAGACCGGCTCCGCGGACCCGGAGTACGGCCCGGGGGAGTACTGAGCCGCCGCGGAGTGCTGGGCCGCCTCGGAGTGCTGGGCTGCCGCGGACCCGGGGCTCAGGCCCGGAACGTGCGGCGGTAGACGCCCGGCGGCACGCCGATCGCGGTGTGCAGGTGCTGGCGCAGGGAGGCGCCGGTGCCGAAGCCGACCCGTTCGGCGATCCGGTTGACCGGCAGGTCGCTGCTCTCCAGCAGGTTCCGGGCCAGGTCGACCCGCTGCTGGGTGAGCCACTGGCCCGGGCTCAGCCCCACCTCGGCCCGGAAGCGCCGGGTGAAGGTGCGCCGGCTCATGCCCGCGTGGCCGGCGAGGTCGGCCAGCTGGAGCGGCTCGTGCAGCCGGTCCAGCGCCCAGGCGCGGGTGGTGGACGTCCCGGCGTCCGGGCTCGCCGGCACCGGCCGCTCCACGTACTGCGCCTGGCCGCCCTCGCGCTGCGGGGGGACGACACAGCGCCGGGCGACCTGGTTGGCGACGGCGCTGCCGTGGTCGGAGCGGATCAGGTGCAGGACCAGGTCGATCCCGGCCGCCGCGCCGGCCGAGGTCAGGACGCGCCCGGTGTCGACGAACAGGACGTCGGGGGCGAGTTCGACCTGCGGGTACAGCCGCCGGAAGCGCTCGGAGTGGCACCAGTGGGTGGCGGCCCGGCGGCCGTCGAGCAGGCCCGCCGCGGCGAGCAGGAAGGTGGCCACGCAGATCCCCGCGATCCGGGTGTCGGGGCGCACCAGGGCGAGCGCCTCGGCGGTGCGGCGCGGCAGGGTGTCCCGGTCGACGATCGACGCGAACTCCTCGGCCGCCGGGATGACCAGGGTGTCGGCCCGGGCGATCACGGCGCGGTCGTGTTCGACGGCGATCGAGAAGTCCGCGGCGGTACGGACCGGCCGCCCGTCCGGCGAGCAGGTGACCACCTCGTACAGCGGCCGCCCGTCGGGGTCCGTGGCGGCGCCGAAGAGCCGGGAGGCGAGGCTCAACTCGAACGGGATGACCCCGTCCAGGGCCAGAACGACGACGCGGTGCATGGCCCAATCCTTGCACACCATGACCTTCGGGCCGCTATCCGGGCAGGTCGGGCCGGGACATGCTGGATCCATGACCATGATGAAGGCAATCACCCAGCACACCTACGGCGGCAGCGACGTCCTGCGGCAGACCGAGATCGAGCGCCCGGTACCCGGCCCCTCCGAGGTGCTGGTGCGCGTCCACGCGGCGGGCATGAACCCCACCGACTGGAAGCACCGCCAGTTCGCCGGGTTCCTCGGCCGGCTGCCCCTGGTGCTCGGCTGGGACGTCTCCGGCGTCGTCGAGGCCGTCGGCCCCGGCGTCACGATCCACCGGGCGGGCGACGAGGTGTTCGGGATGCTGCCCTACCCGCACGGCGTCGGCTCGTTCGCCGAGTACGCGGTGGCCCCGGCCCGCGCGCTGGTGCGCAAGCCCGCCGGCATCGACCACGTCCAGGCGGGCGCGATCCCGCTGGCCGCCCTGACCGCCTGGCAGGTCCTGGTGGACGCCGCCGACGTGCAGCCCGGCCAGCGGGTCCTGATCCACGCCGCGGCGGGCGGCGTCGGCCACCTCGCCGTGCAGATCGCCAAGGCGCGCGGCGCCCATGTGATCGGCACGGCCAGCGCCCCCAAGCACGCGCTGCTGCGCGAGCTGGGCGCCGACGAGCTGATCGACTACCGCAGCGAGGACTTCACCGCGATCGACCCGGTCGACCTGGTCTTCGACACCCTGGGCGGCGAGACGGCGATCCGCTCCCTGGAGACCCTCAAGCCCGGCGGCGAGCTGGTCACCATCGCCCTCGGCTCGCTGCCCGCCGACCTCGCCGCCCGGGCCGAGGCCCTCGGCGTGCGGGCCTACCCGCTGCTCGTCGAGGCCGACCAGGCCGGCATGCAGGCCGTCGCTGACCTGGTCGCCGACGGGCGCCTGCGGGTCGTCGTCGAGGCGGCCTTCCCGCTCGCCGAGGCCGCCAAGGGCCACGACCTGGGCGACACCGGCCGGGTCACCGGCAAGGTCGTGCTCACCGTCGCCGAATAGGCCCCCGCCCGCGCCCCTGCGGCCCCGGCCCGATCCTCCCGTGCTTGTCGCGGCACCCGCCCGCACGGGAGGATCGGGCGGTGTTCGAGCTGCTGGCGGGAACGGGGGTCGCGCTGCCCGGTACGGGCGGCCTGCTGCGCTTCGGCATGGACGAGCGCGCCGCCGGCCGGGCCCTGGCCGCCCTCGCCGACGCGCGGCCGCTGCCGGCGCCGCTGCCGGTGTCGCCGGCGGCGCCCGACGCGGCGTGGGGGTACAGCGTGCGCTGGGGCGACCTCACCGTGGCCGTCCGGGCCGGCGGACCCGGCCGGGCGGCCGGGGCGCCCCGCGAGCCGCTGCTGCACACCGTCGTGCTGAGACGCGCCCGCTCCGCCTCGGACGGGCCCGGTGGCACGCCCGTCGTCCTCGACGACATCGACCTGTTCGGCTACCCGGCCGCCGAGGTCCTCCACGCGCTCGGACCCGTCCCGCCCCCCGGCCTGTGGACCGAACCCCCGCACGGGCGCGGCTACCTGACCGCCGTCGCCCTGGGCAGCGAGCCCGCGCCCCCGCCCGCGGGCCGCCGCACCTCGGCCGCGGCCGAGGCGGCCGAGGTCGAGCGCGCCCTCGCCGGCTACGCCCCGCTGTGGACCACCGAGCGCGACCGGTGGCAGCTGCAGGAGGCCGGCGGCGGCCACCTGCCCCGCCTCCGCGACGAACCGGGCACCACCCTGCTGGTGTGCGACGACGCCCTCGCCCGCAGGATCACCGCCGCCATGCTCGCCGCCGGCGTCGAGGTCGTCCCCGAGACCCCGTGAGAAGCCGTTGCCGCACCGGCCTCGGCAAGCGCGGGTTCGATTGCGGCAGCCCGCCCGGGGCGCGGCTCCACGCCCCGGCCGGCCCGTCGGCTTGACCGGCGAGAAATCAGACAAGTCACCTGTCGGGCACCGGAGTTCGACTGAGCCGAAGGCAGAGGCCGGCACGGGCGAGGCCGGCTCCGTGGTGGAGGGTGCGAATGCCACCCCGCCGCATATCTATACGAACCATGGCAAACTGGGCGTAAGTGATAGTGCTCTACAGAGGAAGATCACCCATGACTCATGGAGCCCACCCCCACGCTCCTACCGTCCGCGCGAACATCGACCGGGCCCGCGGCTGCGAAGAATGCCGCAGCTGGGGCACCGTGATCACACCCGAGGGCCGCCACGAGCTGTGCCCCAGGTGTCAGCACCCTGACTGACGGCCTGGATCCGGTCGGGGAGGTCGCGGGCCGGCCCTTGGCAGCCGGAGCCGACCCCATCATCCGGGCTCGGGCCCGGACGCCCACTCCTCGTCGAGGATGCCGAAGACCTCGGAGTCGCGCCAGCCGTCCCGGATCAGCGCGGTGTGCCGGTGGCGGCCTTCACGGGTCATGCCGAGCCTGCCGAGCACCCGGGACGATCCGAGGTTGCGGGGATCGCAGGTCGCGTAGATCCGGTGCAGCCCCAACTGCGAGAACCCCCTGGCGAGTAGTTGCCCGCCGATGGCCGTGCCGACGCCCCGGCCCCACACGCGGGGATGAACCAGGTAGGAGATCTCGCCCTGGCGGTGGGCCCGGCTTCGGACTTTCAGCTCGCCGATGCCGATGAGGTCGTCGCCGAGGCAGGCCGCGTACGCGAATCTCGTCTGCGGAGACTGCAGCCGGGCATCCACCGCGTCCTGGACGAAAGCGCGCGTCTGCTCCTCGGTGTTGGGCCCCCATGCCTGATAGCGGCAGGCCTCCGGCAGGCCGGCGAAGGCGTGAACGGCCCGCCAGTCGCCGACAACGAGCTCGCGCAGGGTCACCAAGGGCTTGATCACAGGCCGATTCTGCCGGGACGACACCGCCATATCCCAGCACTGAGAAAGCCGCTGCCGTACCGATCCGTCAGCGGCGGGTGCGCCGCAGGGTGCGCAGGATGCCGTAGGCGGCGACGGGCAGGGCGACCAGCAGGGCGGCCCAGAACGCGCTGTGCCCCCACAGCTCGGCGACGGATTCGAACCAGGGCCCGGCCACCGGGATCCGCACCGCCTCCAGGGGCCCCAGCGGCGGGGGCCAGGCGCCGAGCAGCAGGGTGGCGGGCAGCCAGGCGACGAAGAGCCGGCGGGCGGTCCGCGGGGTGGCGAGCGCGCTCAGCACCGACACGGTGGCCAGCAGCACCACGAACCCGGCCTGGTAGGCGGCCCCGGTCCGGCCCGTGCCCCAGGACGCCGCGGTGGGGTGGTGGCCGGTGGCGGCCAGCCGCACCTCCACCGCCCCCCACAGCAGGACGACCAGGACGAGGGTCGCGCCGAGCGCGAACAGGGCCCGGTCGCGCAGGCCCCGGGGCCCGGGCCGCCACTGCCTCGCGTCGCGGGCCGGGCCGGTCCGCCCCGCGACGGGGGGCCTGCGCCGGGTGGCGAGGCGGCCCCAGGTCCGGACGGTGCGCTCGCGGGCGTCGTGGGCGGGCTTGAGCAGGTTGGTGGCGGAGCGCTCGACCAGGACCAGGGCCAGCACCACCGCCAGCGTCGCCGCCACCCCCGCCCAGCTGCCCATACCGCCCTCGAACACCACCACCCGGTCGGCCAGCGCCTGCGGCGGGCGCAGCACCGTCATCGGCGGCCCCAGCCGCAGGTAGCCGATCGCGAAGGCCGCGGCGGCGGTCAGCGCCAGCGTCCCGCGCCCGACCCGGGCCGGGAACAGCGCCGCGGTGAGCGCCGCGGCCAGGGCCGCGCCCAGCTGCCAGACCACCTGGTGGGCCGCGCGCTCGCCGGCCGTGCGCAGCGGACCGCCGAAGTCGCCGTTCGGCAGGATCTCCAGCTTGGTCCCCGCGTCGATGGCCAGCCGCCACACCGCGCCCGACCAGAGCATCAGCGACAGGGCGATCAGCATCAGCAGGGCCGCCGCCGCCCGGCGCGGCAGCCCGGTGCGGGCGTTCACCCACCAGGCGTGCGCCCAGGGCCGCCAGGCGGGTGCCTCGCCGCCCCCGGGGTCCGCCGGGTCCGCCGCGCGGACGGCCCTGGTGCGCAGCACCGCGGCGGCGACCAGCGCCGCGCGCCCGGCCGCGCTGTCCGGGGTGCAGCGCACCGCGCGCCGGCGCAGGGCCGACCAGCGCCGCCGCACGGTGTCCGGATCGGTGCGGCGCACCGCGGCGCGTACGGCCAGGGCCGCCTCCACCACGGCCGCCGCCACCGCCGCCACCGTGGCGGACAGGCGCGCGGGCAGGTAGGCGGACACGGCCGCGGGCACCGGCAGCCGGTGCAGGGCGGCGGGCAGCGGGGAGAGCTCGGCCACCAGCGGGGCGTGCTCCCGGGGGTCGACCGCCAGCCGGACCGCGCGGCGGTGCGCATCGGCCTGCTCGTCCGCGCTCAGGGCGCCGCCCACCCCCTCGGAACCCCGCCCGGCAGCGGAGCCCCGCCCGGTGCGCCGCCCGCCGCCCAGGGCCTGGGCGGCACGCTCCACCTCGGCCAGGACCTCGGGCAGCTGGGCGAGGGCGAGCAGCCGTCCGCAGTGCTCCCCGGAGCACTCCGGGTGGTCGCAGTCGTAGCGGGCGGCGATGGCCGGCGCCGAGGCGGCGACCAGCTCGTCGATGAACGCGAGGGCGTCCGGCGCGGAGGTGATCCGCACGATCCCGGCCGCGTCGACCGGCCGGTCGCCGTAGTACGGGGTGGCGCCCGGGGCGAACGCGGCGCCCAGGGCCAGCACCGCCAGCGACGCCGCGCCGGCCCGCTTGGCGCCCCTGGTGAGGTCGACGTCCCGCAGGTAGTGCAGGTCGAAGACGGTGTCCTGCACCTCGTCGCGCAGCCAGGCCAGCAGCCGCACCGCACCGCCGCCCCCGGCCAGCCAGTGCGCCGCGTCGGCGGAGCGCCCGAGCATCGCCCGGGCCAGCACGGACGGGTCGTGGTACGGGTCGCCGAGGAAGGTGATCGGGCGGTGCGCCGGGGCGCCCGCGTACCCGCCGCCCGCGTACCCGCCCGCCGGGCGCGCCACCTCGGGGGAGCCGCCGCCCAGCCAGGCCCGCACCTGCCCGGCGGTCCACCGCTGCGCCGGGTTCCTGGTGAACAGCCCCTGGAGCAGCAGCAGTTGCCGCGGGTCGGTGACGGCCCGCAGGTCGACCTCCTCGCCCATCACCAGGTCGTACTGCAGCACCTCGTCGCTGACCAGCAGGCCGTCCGCCCCCAGGTAGCGGGGCCGGCCGGTGAACAGCTCGTACAGCACGTTGCCCAGCGCCCACCACGGCCCGGCCGGGTGGTTGGTGCCGGCCAGCTGCTCGGGCGCCATGTACGGGATCGTCACCTGCATCTCGGTGGAGAAGTTCCGGCTGAGCCGGGCCACGCCGCCGAAGTCCGCGATCACGAACTCCCCGGGGCCGCCGTCCGGCCGCACCAGGATGTTGGCCGGCTTGAAGTCCACCGGGGTGCGCCGGATCCGCTGCTGCCAGAAGTCCAGCAGCGCGACGAGCTCGCCGACGATCCGCGCGATCCGCTGCTCCTCGGTGTGCCGGCCCTCCCGGCGCAGGTCGGCGATGTGGTCGGCGAGGGTGGTGGGCAGGTACTCCATCGCCACCCAGTCGCAGCCCGCCCCGGCGTGCTCGATGCGGCCGTGGCCGAGGATCTGCGGCACGTGGCGCCGGTAGTCGTCGTTGCGCAGGTGCTCCAGCAGCTCGGCGTCCATGCCCTGGCCGGGCGCCGCGACCTTCACCGCGGCCTCGCCGCCGCCGTCGGTGCGCCGCACGTGCCACACGGTGCCCTCGGTGCCCGATCCGGCGACCCCGTACGGCTCGTAGCGGTCCAGCAGAGCCGCCGGGAAGGCGCCCCCGAAGTGCCCGCCGCGCCCGGGCGCGGGACCGCGGGTGACGGTCTGCGGGGGGTGCTGCGGCTTGACCCGGGTCGGGGCGTCCGGGTCGACCCTGGTCCGCGGCCGCGGGAGCGCCGCCGCGCCCAGCCGCGAGGACGGCGGGGGGACGGCGTCCTGCGGGCCGCGCTCGCGGCGGCCGCGCAGCCGCCAGTCCACCCGCGTGCGCGGACCGGGCCGAGGCCCCTGGTCCCCGTCCACCGGGCCCGGTTCCGCCGGAATGCCGTCGGCCATGGTGCAGCTCCCCTCCCCGTCCCCCCGACCCCGTACGGCCCCCGACCCGCCGCCCCTGCCGGGGCCCGGTCGCGGCCGGGGCCGCCCACCGGTCGGGACACCCTACGCCCCCGGGCACCGCCCGGCCGCATGCGTACCGACACCGCCGACATGATAGTGATCAACCGTCACCTCGCGTACCGGTACGCCCGGTTCACACCCCTCACCCGGACGCCGGCCGGCCACCGGCCCGACGCCGGCCGGCCACCGCGGGGCCTTGTCAGGAACACGCGACATCCCTACCGTCGGGTAACGCGGTCCGGCACCCGCCCGTCCCACCCCCCGTCCCACCCGGCGCCCCACCCGGCGCCCCGGCGCCCGCCGCCCCCTTCCCCGATCCCGCTTCCCTCAGGCAGGACATGTTGACCACCACCCGCACCCCGCGCAGGGCCGTCCTCGCCTGCGTCCTCGCCGCGCTCTGCGCCTGGCTCCCGGCCCCCGCGGACGCCGCGCCGCCACCCGGCCCGCAGCACCCCGCCGCCGCCGCGGACCCGGCGCCCTCCTGGACGGCGCCGCTGTCGACCCGCGGCCGCTACATCGTCGACGCCACCGGAAACCGCTTCCGGCTCAAGTCGGGCAACTGGGACGGCGCCCAGGGATCGTGGAACGGCTCGGGCGACAGCGCCGACCCCGCCACCCACCACAGCGGGCAGCAGTCCTTCGGCGTGCCCCTGGGCCTGGACCGCGCCCCGGTGTCCGCCATCCTCGCGGGCTTTCGCCAACTGGGCCTGAACAGCATCCGGCTGCCCTTCTCCAACGAACTCGTCCACGCCACGGCCCCGGTCCCCGACCGCGCCGTCGCGGCCAACCCGCAGCTGCGCGGCCGCACCCCCCTGCAGGTCCTCGACGCGGTCGTCGAGGCCCTGACCGCCGACGGCTTCGCCGTCATCCTCAACAACCACACCAACACCAGCCGGTGGTGCTGCGGCGTGGACGGCAACGAGCGCTGGAACAGCGCCCAGTCCACCCGCCAGTGGGAGGACGACTGGGTGGCCATGGCCCGCCGCTACAAGGACAACAAGCGCGTGGTCGGCGCGGACCTCTACAACGAGGTCCGCCGCGACGTCCTCGACGACCCCAACTGGGGCCTGGGCGACGCCCACGACTGGTACGCCGCCGCCCAGGAGGCGGGCGACCGCATCCTCACCGAGGCCGACCCCGACCTGCTGATCATCGTCGAGGGCATCAACTGGACCGGCGTACCGGTGGACTTCCTGCCGCACGGCCGCCCCGCCCTCACCCCCGTGCGCACCCTCTCCCACACCCTCGTGGCCTCCGACAAGCTCGTCTACTCGGCGCACTTCTACGGCTACACCGGCCCCCGCCACAGCGGCGCCACCGGACTCGGCGAGACCCACGACGCCCGCTACCAGGACCTCACCCGCGAACAGCTCGAACAGGCCCTGTACGAGGAGGCGTTCTACGTCTCCGCCGAGACCGGGCAGCACTTCACCGCCCCGGTGTGGATCAGCGAGTTCGGCATCGGGGCCGGCGAGACGGGCACCGCCCCCAAGGCCTGGTTCGCCGCCTTCACCGACCGCCTCGCCGCCATGGACGCGGACTTCGCCTACTGGCCCCTGGTGGGCTGGAGCACCGACGCCCAGGGCCGGGCGGGCGGCGACGACTGGGCCCTGCTGCGCTTCGACGCCGCCGGCCGGCGCTCGGGCCTGCTGGACGGCCCCGACTGGCGCGCCCCCGCCTGGAGCCGCCTGCTGGGCGCCCCGCAGCGCACCGGCCCGGTGGCCGCCGCCGACACCTGGGACATGCTGGCCGTCGACCACCGCGACGCCGTCGAGTCCCTGCGAACCCGCCGCCTGGGCGACTGGGACGCCGGCGCCCGCAAGGCCGCCTGCCCGGACGGCCAGCGGCTCCTGGGCCTGGGCCGCGGCACCGGCCGCGGCCTGTGCACCGACACCGCCACCGCGGGCGACCTGCGCGCCGCCGGCGACGACGCCACGGTGGTGCGCGACGAGCGCTACGTGCCGCCCGGCGGCGACTGGGCCGGCGGGTACACCAAACTGCAGTGCCCCCAGGGCCGGTTCCTCATCGGCTACAGCCGGCGCGGCGCCACCGTGTCGGCGGCCCTGTGCGCGCCGGCCCGGGGCCCGCTGGGCACCGCCGGGCGCACCGTCTGGTTCGACCGGGGCGACAACCGGCCGGCCGGCGGCCCCGGAGGCGACTTCGCCGACGGCGACTACAAGGGCCAGTGCGCCTCCACCGAGTACGCCGCCGGGATCGCCTTCACCACCCGCGTCGGCTCCCGAGGCACCCCCGACGCGCTGCTCTGCCGCCCGCTCGCCTGACACCCCCCCCGCCCGCTCGCGACACCCCTGCCCGGGGACCGGCCGCGGCCGCTCCCCGGGCAGGCGGCAGAGCAGGCGGCAGCGCAGGCGACACGGCAGGGGGCGGGTGATGATGGAAGCCCCGGAATCGCGACCTTCGAGGCCCGGCATGGCGGTGTGGCACGTTCGGGACTTCACCCCGGACGACCTTGAGGCGGTGGTGCGCCTCGACGGCGAGAGCGCCACCACGGACCGGCCCGCCGTCTTCCGGCTGTCGGAGCTCGTCGCCGCGCTGCAGGCGCGGAACCCGAGCGTCGTCGCGGTGGCCGACGGCCACCTGGTGGGCGCCGCGGTGGGCCGGGTGGACGGGGAACGGGCCTGGGTACTGCGGATCGCCCTGCACCCCGCCTGGCGCAACCTGGGCCTGGGCACCGCGCTGCTGTCCGCCCTGGAGCACCGCCTGCAGGGCGCCGGGGCCAGGATCGTCGCGGCCCTGCTGCCCGAGGAGGAGTCCGGGGCGACGGCACTGGGCAACTCCGGGTTCCGCCCCCGCCGGGGGCTCACCTACTTCGAGAAGCCGGAGTCCGCGGGCGCCCAGGGCGCGGCGGTCCTGGCGTCGCTGGGCGCGGTGGTGCCCGAGGCCCGCCTCTGGGCGCAGCTCACCGGCATGGCCGACGAGAAGCGGCTCATCGAACGGCGGCTGGTGCTGCCCCTGGCCAACCCCGAACTCGCGGACGCCCACGGGGTGGAGCCGCCCCGCGCGGTCGTGCTGTTCGGTCCGCCGGGCACCGGCAAGAGCACCTTCGCCAAGGCCGTGGCCGGCCGGCTCGGCTGGCCGTTCGTCGAGCTCTTCCCCTCCCGGCTCGCGCTGGAGGACGGGCTCGCCACGGGGCTCGGCCGCCGCTTCGAGGAGATGGCGCAGCTGGAGCACGTGCTGGTCTTCATCGACGAGGTCGAGGAGGTCGCCGGAACCCGCAGCCTCGCCGACCCCGGGTCGGTCGGCGTGGTCAACGAACTCCTCAAGTCGATCGTGCGGTTCCGCGACCGGGAGGGCCGGCTGCTCGTCTGCGCCACCAACTCGGTGGCCGCCCTGGACCCGGCGTTCCTGCGCCACGGCCGGTTCGACTACGTCCTGCCGGTGGGGCCGCCGGACCACGAGGCCCGCAACGCCCTGTGGGCGCGCTACACCGCCAAGACGGGCACGGCGGCCGACACGGCGGTGCTGGCCGACGCCAGCAGCGGCTTCACCCCCGCCGACATCCGACAGGTCGCCATGGCGGTCGCCCAGGCCGTCTTCGAACGCACCCTCGACACGGGGGAGCGGACCGAGCCCGTCACCGGGGACTACCTGGACGCCATCCACCGCACACGGGCGACCGTGACCGAGGAGATGGCCCGGGAGTTCGCCGGCCAGGCGGTCCGCTACGGACGCACCTGAGGGGGACGGCCGCCCGCCTTCCCGGGCCCCCGGCCCCGGCCCCGGCCCGGCCGTCCCGCCGACACCCGGGAGCGTCCGGCGACCCGGGTCGCCGCTGGTCGCCGGGGGTGGACCAGAATGTCCGCGTGAACGATGCGGACTACCAGGTGCTCTTGCAGGAGGCGATGGAGGCGGCCCGGCGCGCGCCCGAGCGGGGGCGGGTCGCCGACTACATCCCGGCCCTCGCCCAGGCCGACCCGACGGCGTTCGGCATGGCGATCGCCACCGTGGACGGCCGGGTGTTCGGGGCGGGGGACTGGCGCCACCCGTTCTCGATCCAGTCGGTGTCGAAGCTGTTCACCCTGGCCCTGGCCCTGGCCGAGGGCGGCGACGGGCTCTGGCGGGGCGTGGGCCGCGAACCCTCCGGCAACCCCTTCAACTCGCTGGTGCAGCTGGAGTCGGAGCACGGCATCCCGCGCAACCCGTTCATCAACGCCGGCGCCCTGGTCGTCACGGACCGGCTGCTGAGGCTCACCGGCGACGCGGTGGGGGCGGTGCGGGAGTTCCTGCGCGCGGAGTCCGGCAACCCGGCCGTCGCGGTCGACGACTCGGTGGCCTCCTCCGAGGCCCAGCACGGGCACCGCAACGCCGCGATGGCGCACTTCATGGCCAGCTACGGCAACCTGCGCAACCCGGTGGACAGCGTGCTCGCGCACTACTACGCGCACTGCGCGATCGAGGCCAGCTGCCACGACCTCGCCCTGGCCGGCCTCTTCCTCGCCCGGCACGGGATACGGGCCGACGGCACCCGGCTGCTGTCGCGCAGCGAGGCCAAGCGGATCAACGCGGTCCTGCTCACCTGCGGGACGTACGACGCGGCGGGGGAGTTCGCCTACCGGGTGGGCCTGCCGGGCAAGAGCGGCGTCGGCGGGGGCGTGCTGGCGGTGCTGCCGGGGCGCGGCACCGTCTGCGTCTGGAGCCCGGGCCTGGACGGCGCCGGGAACTCGGTGCTCGGCGTCGCCGCCCTGGACGCGCTGACGACGGCGACCGGCTGGTCGGTGTTCTGACCCCCGGGGAGGTGGGGCGGCGCGGCTTGCCTTGACGGTGGCGTCAATGTCTACGGTCGTCATCGCCCGCCGCCGACGGGCCGCGCCGGCGGCCTCCACCGTCGGCGGCGGGGCCGTCCTCCGCCCCCGATACCCCTCCGAGGTCCTCCCATGCCTTCGCCCGCCCTCCTGCACATCGACGCGAGCATCCGAGCGAGCGGATCGGTGTCCCGGGAGCTGTCCGCCCGCTTCGCCGCGCAGTGGCGCCGCCGCCACCCGGGCGCCGGCCACACCTACCGCGACCTGGCGGCCGACCCCGTCCCGCACCTCACGCACGCCGTGCGCGAGGCCCTCCTCGACCCGGACGGCGACCACGGCGAGCCCCCGCAGGAGCGGGCGCTGACCGAGGCGCTGACCGCCGAGGTGCGCGCGGCGACCACGGTGGTCATCGGCGCCCCGATGTACAACTACGCGATCCCCTCGACGCTCAAGGCGTGGCTGGACCGCCTGGTCACCCCGGCCCACATGGTGGCGCCCGGCGCCGGCCCCGGCCCGCTCGGCGGCGCGTCCGTCGTGGTGGTCACCGCCCGGGGCGGCTCGTACGCGCCCGGCACCCCCCGCGAGGGGTGGGACCACCAGGAGCCGTACCTGCGGGCGGTCCTCGGCTCGATCGGCCTCGCGGACGACCTGGCCTTCGTGCACGCCGAGCTGACGACGGCACGGACGGTGCCCGCGATGGCCGCCCTCAGGCCGCTGGCCGAGAAGTCCCTGGCGGTGGCGTACGAGGCCGTGGACCGGCTGGCCCGCTGAGGGGCCCGCCGCCCTCCCCCTACGGCACCACGACGATCTACGGCACCACGACGATTTACGGCACCACGACGATGTCGAAGCGGGCGCTGTCGTCCGCCGGGGTCGGGTCCCCGGGCAGGTCGACCGTCACGGACCCGTCGAGCACCCCGGGGTCCATCCCGGAGGCGATGGAGAGCAGGACGTCGGCGGCGACCGTGCCGCCGGGCGCCAGGCCCGCCGGGAACGTACAGGTCACCGTGTGGCCGAACGGGCCGGTGGAGCACACGCTCGGGGCCTGCCCGACACCGACGACCCCCGGCGGCAGCTGGACCACCAGGGTGAACGGCGCGGTGGTGGCCGAGTCGCCGGTGTTGACCACCACCGGGTGCACCGTCGTCGTGCCGCCCCCGGGCGCCGGGGCCGGGTTCGCGGCCGTCACCGCGAGATCGGCGCCGCAGGGCGCCGCCGCCGCGGCCGGCCCGGCCGCGAGCACCACCACCGTGCACGCCGCCTGCACGGCCCTGCGGACCGACTTCCGGAACGACTTCTGGAACACCTGCCGGGACATCGCCCTCACCCACCTCGTCCTCGCTGCGCCGGCAGGTCCGGTCGGCCCTGCCGTGCCCAGGATCGAGGCGCGGCCCCTCCCACCGGGCCGGGACACGGCCGGGGCCACCCGTACGAGGACCGCCGACTGCCCCGACCCGGCGAACCGCGCCCCCGGTCCGCCGGCCGCGCGCCGGCGGAACCCGGCGCCTCCGGGTGTCTGTGATGGTTGTCCGCCTCAGATCGGCAGGTCCCAGCCCGGACCGTCCTCGGTGCCGAGCCACACTCGCTGGCCGGCCCCCGTGACCGTGATGCCGAAGCCCTCCTGGTGCGGCTCGCCGGCGGCCTGCCAGCGCTGTACCGAGCGTTCGACCTGGTCCCACAGGCGTACGGGACCGCGCTGTACGACGGTCCACCCGCCGTCAGGGGCGGGTGCCGTTCGGGCCTGCGATCCGGTGGACACATCCCAGAGGACCTGTTGTGTGCCCACCCCCATGCGAACGGCCGAGGGCGCGGCGAGCTGGGCCACCCATCCGCCCGTCCAGTTGTCGAGCGCTGCCGGGTCGACCCGGCTCGGGCGCTCCTCACCCGGCAGCAGGTCCAGCGCCGGGAGCGGGGGGCGGTCGTGCGGACGGGCGATCATGAAGCTGGTGAAGCCGGGCAGGAACCGGCCGGTGGCCTCCCCCGGACCGGTCACCAGGGGGCGCGAGTCCGCCGGGGTCGCACGAGTCAACAACAGGCCGACGAACGCCTGTCGATGCTGCTGAGTCGCCAGCAACGCCTCGACCGGCAGCCGGCGCCCAGGATCCATGCGGTGATGGATGAAGGATGCCTCCGCCGGTCGATAGGACAGCGGGTGGTCATGATCGAGCAGCTGCGGCACCTGGAGGCACTGGCACAGAGGCCGGGGGTCATCCTCCAGGTCGCACCCTTCGCGCTCGGCGAGGACAGGCCCTTCGCCCACCCGGTCACGCTGCTGACCATGCCTGACCGGGCCATGGTGGGCTACAGCGAGACGCAGCGGCGGGGGTTCCTCGAGCGAGATCCGGAGACGCTGGCCGAGTGGGCAGGTGAGTACGATCAACTACAGGTCGAAGCGCTGCCCCGAGCGGCGTCTCTGAGCTTCATCCGAGAGGCACGAAAGGGGTTCGAAGACCATGGTTGATCTGTCCGGTGCGCGCTGGCGCAGGAGTTCGCACAGCGCCCAGGAAGGGCAGTGCGTGGAGGTGGCGGAGGGACTGTCCGACCTGGTCCCCGTACGGGACAGCAAGGACCCCGGGGGGCCTGCGCTGTTCTTCCCCGCCGTCGCATTCGCAGCGTTCGTCACCGCGGTCCGAGCCGGCGAGTTCGGCGACGTGTAGAGCCCCCGCGCGGGCTGCCCTCTCGTCGCCGACGCGCGGCGCCCCCTGGCGCCGGTTCCGGCATCCCCTGTATCAGGAGTTCTGAGGAACTCCTGATACAGGGCTCCGGGTGCCCGCTCCCGCGGATCCGGACCGGGGCGACCGCGGTGCGGTGCCTCGCCGTCCGGGCCGGACGGGCTCTGTGCGGCAGGTGAACCGCCTGACCCCGTCGAGGCGTCCGGTCGGCCCTGCCGCCCGTGCGCCGCCGGCCGTGAGAGGGTCGAGGGATGGAACAGCGTGTACTCGGCCGTACCGGCCGGCCCGTCTCCGTCGTGGGACTGGGCACCTGGCAGCTCGGCGCGGGCTGGGGCGACGTCCGCGAGGAGGACGCCCTCGGCGTCCTGGACGCCTCCGTCGAGGCCGGCGTGACCCTCTTCGACACCGCCGACGTCTACGGCGACGGCCGCAGCGAGCAGTTGATCGGCCGCTACCTGAAGGGCCGTCCGGACGCCGACGTCCTGGTCGCCACCAAGTTCGGCCGCCGGGTCGAGCAGCGCCCCGAGCACTACACCCTGGCGAACTTCCGGGCCTGGTCGGACCGTTCGCGGGCCAACCTGGGCGTGGAGCGGCTCGACCTGGTGCAGCTGCACTGCCCGCCGACCCCGGTGTACGGCAGCGACGAGGTGTTCGACGCCCTGGACACCCTGGTGGCCGAGGAGCGGATCGCCGCGTACGGGGTCAGCGTCGAGACCTGCGCCGAGGCGCTGACCGCGATCGCCCGCCCGGGCGTGGCCAGCGTGCAGATCATCCTGAACGCCTTCCGCCTCAAGCCGCTGGAGCAGGTCCTGCCCGCCGCCGCGGCGGCCGGGGTGGGCATCCTCGCCAGGGTCCCGCTCGCCTCCGGGCTGCTCTCCGGCCGCTACACCGCGAGCACCTCGTTCGCGGCGGACGACCACCGCACCTTCAACCGGCACGGCGAGGCCTTCGACCAGGGCGAGACGTTCTCCGGCGTCGACTTCGCCACCGGGGTCGAGGCGGCGGCGGAGTTCGCCGGGCTCGCCCCCGAGGGAGCGAGCCCGGCACAGACCGCGCTGCGCTGGATCGTCCAGCAGCCGGGCGTCACGACGGTGATCCCCGGCGCCCGCAACCCCGAGCAGGCCCGCGCCAACGCGGCCGCCGCCGCCCTCGCGCCGCTGCCCGGGGACACCCTCGCCGCGGTGCGCGGGCTCTACGAGCGCCGGATCCGGCCGCAGGTGCACGACCGCTGGTGACCCGGCCGCCCGCAGGCGCGGAGCGAGGCACGGCTGGTCCGGAACCTAGGGCTCGTCCGGCCGGGAGTCCCGCTCCGCCGCCTCGGCGGTGCGCTTGATGCCCGCCAGCCGCCGGTCCCAGTCGGCCGCGAGCGCGGCCATCCAGCGCGCCGTCGCGTCCAGTGCCGCGGGCCGCACCGCGTACCGCACCTCGCGCCCGACCCGGCTGCCGGCGACCAGCCCGGCGGCGTCCAGCACCGCGAGGTGCTTGACCACCGCCTGCCGCGAGACGGGCAGCCGCCCGGCGAGCGTGGTCGCGGTGGCCTCGCCCTGCGCGGCGAGCAGGTCGAGCAGCCGGCGCCGCGTCGGGTCGGCCAGTGCGGCCAGGACGTCGTCGACGGCCCCGCCCGCGCCGCGGCCCTCCTGCGTCACGCGCCCTGCTGCTCGACGCGCTTCCTGAACGCCTCGAGCACCTGCGGCCAGCCGTCGGTGTTGTCCTTCAGCGCCTTGCCGCGCAGCTCGGGGGAGCCGGCCAGCGCCGCGAACCCGCTCTCGACGACGCGCATCCGGATCCCGCCGTCCTCCGGGATCAGGGTGAACTCCACCAGGGTGCTGTTGTCCTCGCCCAGCTCCTGCCCGGGGAAGGCGCTGGCCCACCGGTACGCCAGGTACGTCGGCGGCTCGACCTTCTCCACGCGCACCGGGAAGTCGCCGTACTCGGCGTTCCTGGCCACCATCGACTCGCCCTCCCTGGCCACCGTGCCGGCCAGGCTCTCCGGGTCGCCCACCCAGAAACCGGGTTCGGCCACCAGCGACCACACCCGCTCCAGGGACGCCTCGATCAGGGTCTCGCGCTCGATCCGGTCCTCGCTCATGAGGGGCTCCTTCGTCTCCATGACGGCCGTTGCGGCCGTTGCGACCCACTGACTGCAACTCCAGGGTTGCACGTCGGGCCCCCGGGTGCAACCGGAGAGTTGCACCACCTTGGTCCGGCGGCAACCGAACGGGCTGATGCCTCGTCCGAACGGGGTGGGGTAGGGTCGCGGGACCATGCCCGTCACGTCCAGGGGGAGGGTCGGCTCAGCGCCATGACCAGGGAAATCGTCAAGGCATCGCGCGTGCGGATAGCCGATCTGACGCCGGGTCCCGAGCTCTACCTCGGGGTGCGGCTGACCGCGCCGGACCTCTCGTTCGACATCAGCTGCTTCGGCCTGGACGCCGAGGAGCGGCTGAGCGACGACCGCTACTTCGTGTTCTTCAAC
The DNA here is from genome assembly GCF_043202015.1 of Kitasatospora sp. NPDC048239. Lineage (NCBI taxonomy): Bacteria > Bacillati > Actinomycetota > Actinomycetes > Kitasatosporales > Streptomycetaceae > Kitasatospora > Kitasatospora sp. NPDC048239. The sequence continues at coordinate 235,228 of NZ_JBICZP010000007.1, forward strand.
CAGCCCGCCAGCCCCGAGGGCTCGATACGCCTGCTGGGCGCGCAGTCCGGCGACACCGAGGCGTTCCGGATCGTGCTGCCGGACGTCCCGCAGGCCATCCACCGGCTGAGCCTGACCGCGACCATCGACGGCGACGGCCAGATGTCGCAGGTCGCCTCCGGGTATGTGCGGCTCGTCGCGGACGGCACCGAGGTCGGCCGCTACTCCTTCACCGGCGCCGAGTTCAGCACCGAGCGCGCGGTGATGCTGGCGGATTTCTACCGGCGCGACGGGGAGTGGCGCTTCACCCCGGTCGGCCAGGGCTTCGACGGCGGCCTGCGCGCGCTGCTGGAGAACTTCGGCGGCGAGGCGATCGAGGACGACGCCCAGGACGGGCCGGACCCCCGGGACGCCCAGCAGGCGCCGGACACCCGCGGCGGGCCGCCCGAGCCGGCGCCCACCCTCCAGGTCCCGGCCCAGCCGCAGCCCCCCGCCTGGGACCAGCAGCCGCCCACCTGGGACCAGCAGCCGCAGCCCCCCGCCCAGCCCGGCGTCCGGGTCAGCCTGGTCAAGTACGCCGAGGTCCCCGAGCAGAGCGGCTGGGCGCAACAGAACGACCACCTCGTGCGCTACACCCTCACCAAGGGCCAGGACGTCCTCGCCCTGCACGGCAGCATGGTGGCCTACCAGGGCCGCGCCGACTTCGCCCACGAGGGCTCCGGCGTGCTGCGCCGGCTGACCGGCAACCTCACCGGCCAGACGCTGAAGCTGATGCGCGTCTCCGGCGAGGGCCAGGTCTTCCTCGCCGACGAGGCCAGCCACCTCCACGTCGTGCGGCTGGAGGGCGACGCGATCTGCGTCAGCTCCGACCGGATCCTGGCCTTCGACGCCCGACTGGAGCACGAGGTCCGCCGCATCGAGGGCGAGGGCCTGCCGAACGGGGGCTTCTACACGCTCCAGTTCAGCGGCCACGGCACGGTGGTGGTGAAGACCAACGGCATCCCCGTGGTGCTGCCGGTCACCCCGGCGCCGGAGACGTACGCCGACATCCACGCCCTGGTCGCCTGGTCGCGCGGCGCACAGGTGATCACCACCGCCCCGGTGCGGATCCGGCGATCGGCGTACGCGGGACACGCCGCGGAGTCGTACAGCCTCCAGTTCAGGGGCGGACCGGGCAACTTCATCGTGGTCCAGCCGTTCGAGGTCTGAGCGGGCGAAGTCCAGGCCGGCGGCCCCGGCCGGCAGTCCCCGCCGGCGGTCGAGCCGGCAACCCAGTCAAGGAGGTCGGGAGATGGAGCGGCGGGTGCTCTCGGGCACGTACCTGGAGGGCTGCACGGCCTCCCCGGCCACGGCGCGGATGAGCCATCACGGCGGCGCGATGTGCAAGGTCGCCGTGACCGGCGGACAGGACGTGCTCGCCAAGGCGGGCGCGATGGTGGCCTACGACGGCTTCCTCCAGTACGAACCGGTCTCGCAGTCGCTGCGCCGCACGCTCGGCGAGTGGGCGTCGGGCGAGCGCAGCCCGCTGCTGCGCTGGTTCGGGGACGGCACGCTCTACCTGGCCGACTTCGGCGCGGACGTGCTCAACCTCCAGCTCGACGACGAGTCGCTGTCCGTCAACGGCTCGCACCTGCTGGCCCTGGACGCCTCGCTGGGCTGCGCCGTCGAGAAGGTCAAGGGGCCGGTGCTGATGGCCGGCACCGGGCTGTACAACGTGACGGTCAGCGGCAGCGGCTGGGTGTCGGTCACCTCCCGCGGGGTCCCGGTGGTGCTGGACTGCGCCGAGGCCGAGACCTACGTCGACCCGGACGCCCTGGTCGCCTGGACGACGGGCCTGGAGATCAAGGTCCGGCGCAGCCTCAAGGTCGGCTCGCTGATCGGCCGGGGCAGCGGCGAGGCGGTCCAACTGGGTTTCAGGGGATCGGGATTCGTCGTCGTCCAGCCCAGCGAGGACACCTCCGACCGGCTCAAGATCCGCGGCTGAACAGCCCGCGGCCCAAGGAGTAGCGAGTACCGTGCACAGTCCCCTTCTGGACCACACCGCCCTGACCGGCGAGGAGCGCTTCGCCCTGCAGAACCCGCAGCTGCTGCGGGTCGTGCTGGACGGGCGGGCCGAGGTCCTGGCCCGCAGCGGCGCGATGGTCGCCCACACCGGCCGGGTGCAGTTCACCGAGTGGACCCCGCCCGGCGGCCGGCGCCGCAACCGCCAGAACCAGCAGAACCCGCAGCAGCATCCGCCCGGCCGCCGGCCCGCCCCCGCACTGGACCTGATGCGCTGCGCCGGCACCGGCACCGTCTACCTCGCCAACCTCGCCCAGCACCTGCACATCCTGGAGCTCAGCCGCGAGCGGCTGACGATCACCAGCAGCTACGTCCTGGCGCTGGACACCGGTATCGACTGGCAGGCGGTCGACGTCGAGGGCGGCGAGCGGATCTCCGGCGTCGGGCGCCACAGCCTGGAACTGTCCGGCAGCGGCACGCTGGTGGTGATGACCTCCGGGCGCCCGCTGGTGATGCCGGTACGGCAGGGCGAGTACGTCTACGCGGACGCCGACGCGGTGGTCGGCTGGTCCTCGGCCCTGGACGTGCAGCTGCAGGCGCAGAGCACCAACACCGAGGCGTGGCGCCGCCGCGGCACCGCCACCGAGGGCTGGGAGCTGTCCTTCACCGGCGACGGCTTCGTGATCGTCCAGCCCAGCGAGCTCCTCGCACCCCAGCGCGTCCCGCTGCGCTGACCCGACGCCCGCCCGTCTGCGCCCGCCCGTCTGCGCCCGCCCGGCGCCGTCAGCCGGTGCCGGCGGCCAGCTGCGGCAGGTGCGGGTCGCGGGGGTCGTAGCGCACGGTCAGCACATCACCGCGGCGGGGCGCGTCGTAGGCGGGGAAGGTCTCGGTGACCGACTCGGTGTGCTCCTGGCCGTCGGCGGTGGTGTAGCGGAGGGTGACGACCAGTTCGGGGCGGTCGTTGAGGTGGACGCCGGTGCCCCGCAGGTCCAGGACGGTGGCGGGCACGCTCACCCCGTGCCGTTCCAGGCGCAGCTCGCGCTCGGCCCGCCGCCGCTCCGCGGCGAGGATGCGCCGGCGCCTGCGCGCCTCCGCGCGCGCCGACCAGAGGGCGAGCAGCGCGACCGCGGCGGCCGGGCCGAGCAGCCAGCGGCTCGTGGTGTCGGCGCCGCGGGCGGCGCCGAGCAGCAGGCAGAGCACGCCGGCCAGGGTGCCGGCGCCGACCGGCAGGTCGGAGGACGCTGAGGCGGAGCCGTCGGCGGCCAGCACGATGGCCGTGCCCGTCAGGAGGACCAGCCCCAGGATGACGCCGCCGACGGCGGCCAGCCCGTGCCAGAGGTCGATGCTCCCGCAGACCCGCTGGCCGGTGTTGCCGCAGTCGCCCGCCCTGCCCAGCGCCGCATAGCCCCGCCCGGTGGCCCAGCCGTCCGCGGCCAGCAGCACCGCGCAGACGAACAGCGCCAACATCCTTCCCGCCGTGGGCCGTTGGGGTCTGAGGCGGGCGTCAGCGGCGGATTCCATGGTCACCCGCGGATGCTACCGGGATCCCGCTCAGTGGTCTGGACCACGACATGGCCGCCGGGTGAACAACTGCTCCGTGGCGCGCTGCGCCTGCGCCGGCCCGGGGTCGTCCCGGAGGCGCGCGGCGGCGATTGCGGGGCCGGGTGACGCCGCGTCGGTAGGCTGCGGCTGTCCGTGTCCGGCCCGGTGGGGGCACGAGCCCCACCAGGGGCGGCCTGCCGGGCCGGGCGTGCTGCGCTGATTTGGAGAGACATGACCAAGGTCCTGCTGAAGACCACCAAGGGTGACATCGAGCTCGAACTCGATGCCGAGAAGGCGCCCAAGACGGTGGCGAACTTCCTGGCATACGTGGGGAGGGGCCACTACGACGGCACGATCTTCCACCGGGTGATCGACGGGTTCATGATCCAGGGCGGCGGCATCGACCGGAACATGCGGGAGAAGCCGGCCCCCGACAGGGTTCAGAACGAGGCGAAGAACGGGCTGAAGAACGTCCACTACAGCGTGGCCATGGCCCGCACCTCCGACCCCCACTCGGCCTCGGCGCAGTTCTTCATCAACACCAAGAACAACACGTTCCTCGACTACCCCGGGCAGGACGGCTGGGGCTACGCGGTGTTCGGCAAGGTGGTCGCCGGCCAGGACGTCGTCGACGCGATCGGCAAGGTCAAGACGGGCGGCCAGGACGTGCCGGTCGAGCAGGTCGCCATCGAGTCGGCCACCGTGGTGGAGTGACCGCTCCCGGCGGCTGAGCGGGGCCCGGACGGATCTCCGTCCGGGCCCCCGCCCGTACCCGGGCCCGGGCTCGGGCGCGTGTCGGTGCCCGGGTGCTACGCGGTGCGCCCGGCCGCCTCGATGCGCAGGGCCAGCCCGTCCAGCAGGGTGGCGAGGCCGAACTCGAACAGGCCGTCCAGGTCCAGGTCGTAGCCGTTCTCCAGGCCCGCGACCAGCCGGCTGAACACCGGGAAGCGGCCCGAGTCGGCGAGCGCGCCCAGCGCGGGGGCCTGGTGCTCCATCCACTGGTCCTCGGTGACGCCGGTGACGGCCTGCGCCTGGGTCTCGCGCTCCAGGTTGACGGCGATGCCCTCGATGTAGCTGTAGAACAGCACGTGGACGTCGAGCATGGCCGGGGCGTCCAGGCCGTGCCCGTCCAGCGCGGCCAGCGCCCACTCGGCGTGCGTCATCAGGTTGGGCAGCAGCTTGGGCCGGGTGACCGGGCTGAGGTGCGCCAGCCAGGGGTGGCGGCGGAACAGCGACCAGAGCGTGCGGGCGCCCAGCTCCAGGCGGGGGCGCCAGCCGGCGGGGGGCACGTCCGGGTAGGACGCCTCGCCGAAGGCCGCGTCGGCGGTCAGCAGGACGAGGTCCTCCTTGCCGGCGACGTAGCGGTAGGGGGACATCGGGGAGACCCCGAGCCGGGCGGCGACCGCGCGCATCGAGAGCGCCGCCAGCCCCTCGGCGTCGGCCAGCTCCAGGGACGCCCGGATGATCCGCTCGCGGCTCAACTCGCCCTCGGGCGGGGCCGGTCGGCGCTGCGCGGCCGGTGCGGCGGCACCCGCGGCGGCGGGCGCGGCGGGTGCGGCGACCACGGTGCCGACCCGGGCCCGGGCCTCGACCAGGCCCTCCAAGCGCAGCTCGGTCATGGCCTTGGTGGCGGTGGCCAGGGCGACGCCCCAGTCCTGGGCGAGGCGGCGGGTCGAGGGCACCCGCTCACCGGGGGCGAGTTCGCCGGTGGCGATGCGTCGGCGCAGCTCGGCGGCGATGCGCTGGAAGGGCGGGGGCGTGCCGGGTGCCATGGGGTCGACTCCTTGGAGAAATTTTTCGCCGCGTCCGGTCCTGTACTAGCTCAGGCCCCAGCAGCGCAGACCGCGGCCGGAACCCTTCTGTACTAGGTCAGAGCGACTCTCAAGTGGCTTGCAAGGCCCTGGATTTACGTCGTACATTCACATTGCTTACAGCGTACCAACGATGAACAGGGGAGCCCTCATGAAGACCGTTCTGATCTCCGGCGGCGGCGTGGCCGGACCGGCGCTCGCCCACCTGCTGCACCGCCGCGGCTTCGCCCCGACCGTGGTCGAGCTCGCCCCCGCCCCCCGCAGCGGCGGCCAGGCCGTCGACATCCGCGGCGCCGCCCTCGCGGTGGTCGAGCAGATGGGCCTGACCGAGCGGATCCGGGCCGTGCGCACCCGGATGCTCGGCATGTCCGTGCTCGACGCCGACGGCAACGAGGTCCACCGCTCCACCGAGGCGACCTACAGCGCCGGCCGCCTCGACAGCGAGGACGTCGAGCTGCTGCGCTCGGACCTGGTCGGGATACTGCGCGAACGCGCAGGCGACGGCGTCGAGTTCATCCACGGGGACGCCATCACCGCGCTCCGGGAGGACGAGGACGGCGTGCACGCGACCTTCGCACACGGCCGGCCCCGCACCTTCGACCTGGTGGTCGGCGCGGACGGCCTGCACTCGCGGGTCCGCAAGCTGGTCTTCGGCCCGGAGGAGCGGTTCCTGCGCCAACTGGGCAGCCACCTCGCCATCTTCAGCGCCGACAACTTCCTCGGCCTGGAGGACTGGCAGGTCTGGCTGCGCGACGGCGACGCCGGCTACGGCATCTACCCGGTGCGCGGCAACAGCGAGCTGCGGGTCACCTTCGGGTACGCGAGCACCGAGCCCGCCGTCCGGGACGCCGAGCAGAGCAGGCGGCTGGTCGCCGAGCGGATGTCGAAGCTGGGCTGGGAGACGCCCCGGCTGCTGGAGGCGCTGCACCGCACCCCCGACTTCTACGCCGACACGATGGCCCAGGTGCACCTGGACCAGTGGTCCGCAGGCCGGGCGGTGCTGCTCGGCGACGCCGGCTACTGCCCCTCGCCGCTGTCCGGCCAGGGCACCAGCCTCGCGCTGGTCGGCGCCCACGTGCTCGCCGAGGAGCTGGGCCGGGCCCGGGAGGGCGCCGAGGGCCACCGCGCGGCCTTCGAGCGCTACGAGCGGCGGCTGCGCCCCTTCGTCGCCCTCAACCAGGCGCTGGCCACCGAGAACCCCGGCGGCCCGCCCGCCGAGGAGTCCGTCGAGCGGGCCAAGAACGCCATCGAGCTCGCCCTCTGAGCCGTCGGCGGGCCCGTGGGGCGCTGCCGGGTCAGTGGGTGTCGTAGGAGATCACGAAGTCGTCGAAGGCGTGCCGCCCGGGCCGGGCGGCCACCTCGTCGAGCGCGCGGCGGATGTCGCGGAGCTGGCCGACCGTCATCTGCAGCGGCGGCTCGTCGGGCTGGTAGGTGTACCGGATCGGGTAGTCCACGCCGGGCCGGTCGGTCATCTCGATGTGGCAGCCGAGCACATGGCTGACCGGGTGGGCGGCCGCGAAGGCGATCAGCCGGTCGATCGTCGCGACGTAGGCGTCCCAGTCGGCGACGTACAGCCGGCCCGGGTAGACGGTGTCGCCGGTCAGCAGGAACCCGGTGAACGGGTCGTAGTAGGTGATCGCGGCCTCGTGGTGGCCCGGGCCCGCCAGGCAGCTCAGCACCCGGCCGCCGAGGTCCAGCAGGGCCGGCCGGTCGGGATCGCCGTCCAGGCCGAGGAACTCCCGCACGGTGTCGAGCCCCGCGTCCACCACCACCGTGTCGGGGCGCCCGGCGAACTGGGCGTCCCCGGCGACGTGGTCGCCGTGCCCGTGGCTGTGCAGCACGAGCAGCCGGTAGCCGGTGCGCGGGTGGCGCTCCAGCCACCGCGCGACCAGCCCGTCCACGACGCGGCGCAGCGGGAAGAAGTCGGGGGAGGCGGTGGCGCCGGTGTCGAGCAGCACCGCCCGCTCGTCGCCGAAGAGCAGGAACAGGAACGGCGCCTCGTAGTTGACGGCCATGTTCTGCCGCAGCAGGACGGTGTGCTCGTCGTAGTGGTGGACCTGGATCTCGGGATCGGTGTTGTGCCGCGCCGACTCCGAGCCGTGGATCCAGCGCACGTCCAGGGAGCGCCCCGCGACGTCCGTGTGCGTGAAGTCGATCGGGTCCCGTCCGGAGGCCATCCGTCTCCCCACCGCGTCGTGTCCGCCGACCGGGTGCGGCGGCCGCCCCCGTCCGGCGGCGGCCCCACCGTGGGCCGCCGCCGCGAACCTACCAGGTGCCCCGCGACGGCCCGCACGCTGCCGCACCAGGCCCGGAAGGCCCCGAACCCCGTTGTGCGGACCGGCCCGAGGCCGGGCCGGAGCCTGCCGCCCCGCCCCGGCCGCGGCACAGCCCCCCGCCGGGACCTGGCGAGGGGCTGCGGGCTGCGGTCGTCCCGGTGGGGGCCTACCGCGGGGGACGGCTCAGGACAGCAGCCCGTTGTAGTCGGGCAGCTTGAAGGTCCGCTCGGCGTGGCCGCCGGCCAGGTCGGTGGTGTTGTTGCCGACGTTGGCGATGATCGTGTAGCCCTGCTGCTCGACGGCGGCGCGCTTGGCCGTCTTGAAGACCTGCACCGGGCGGAAGAGGTCGCCGAGGTCGCGCCCGTGCAGCCCGTCCACCGGGTACCCGGCGTGCTGGAGGCTGTAGCGGGTCACCGACTCGATGAAGTCCGGCCGGGCGGTGATGAAGACGACCGCGACGCCGCGCGAGCGCGCGTAGTCCGCCAGTGCCAGCGAGGAGGCGATCGCCGGCTGGGTGAACGGGTGGAAGTGCGTCTGCAGCGTCGTGTTGTCGATGTCGAACACGATCGCGAGCCGCTCGCCCGCCCCGGCCCCGGCGGTGCGCTGCTCGATGTACGAGCGCGCGGGGGCCACCGCCGCCTGCACGTCGGCCAGCCACTGGCCCTCGGTCACGGCCTGCGCGGCCACCGCAGCGGGGGCCGCGGCGGGGGCCGCGGCCACCACCGGGGCCGGCGCGGCCGTCGCGGGCACGGCCAGGCCCGAGAGGAGCATGCCGGTCAGCACCGCGGGGGCGGCGACTCTGCCAACGAACCTCATACCTGTCATCGGACCTTCCTGTCACGGTGTCGGGGAGCTCGCCGCACATGTGTTCACACCGCGGCCCGAGCAATCTCCCACACCGTCAAGTCGGGCGGCGGGAGTAATGCTTACCAACGGGTAACGATCTTCTGTGCGTCCCGTGCGCGTGGACGGCGCAGGACGGCAGGACACGGAACGCAGGACACGGGGCGCAGGGCGCGCCGTGATCGAATGGGGTCGGCGCGCGGGGGTCCGGGCGCACCACGACAGGCGGGGGAGAGCCACATGATCGAGCTTTCGGCGGCGCCGATGACCTGGGTGGCGGCCGGGGACAGCATCACCCAGGGCGTCCTGCACACCTACGGGGCGCGCAGCTGGGTCGAGCACGTCCAGGAGCGGATCCGCTGGCAGCTGGGCCGCACGACCGACATCGTCGTCAACTCCGGGGTCTCCGCCTGGTGCGCCGGCGACGTCCTCGGCGCCTACGACCACCTGATCGGCCGGTTCGCCCCGGACGTGCTGTCGATCTCGCTGGGCACCAACGACGCCATCGCCGGCCGGGCCGGGCTCGACGCGTTCCACTCCGGCCTGCGGGCGGTCGTCGCCCGGGCCGGCGGTGCGCGGATCGTGCTCCACACCCCCGTCCTGACCAGCCTCAGCGGCCGCCGGGTCCGCCCCGAGCTGCCCGCCTACTGCCAGGCCGTGCGGGAGATCGCCGAGGACACCGGCGCGCTGCTGGTCGACCACGAGGCCCACTGGCTGGCCCGGTTCCCCGACACCGACCCGATCCCCTGGCTCGACGACCACGCCCACCCCAACGCCACCGGGCACCGGCGGATGGCCGACCACACCCTGCGCACCCTGGGGCTGGGCGAGCTGACCGGCCTCTGAGCCCCGCCGGCCCCGCTGGTCCCCGTCGCCGTGCCGGTCCTGCCGGGTGGGGGAGGGCTCAGGCCGCGCCGGGCACCCGCTCGCGCTGGCGGACCAGGCCCCCGACCGGCCGGGTCCCGCCGCCGCGGCGCTCGGGCAGCTCCAGGACGTCGGCGCCCGCCGCGTGCAGGAAGCCGGTCACGCAGTGTGCGGTGGTGGTGTCGAGCGAGAACACCCACAGTCCCGGGACCAGCACGGTGTCGATCCGGCCCCGGGCCGCCCAGGCGAGCAGCCGCTGCAGCTGGGGCCTGAAGGCGCGCGAGGAGACCCCGTTGTCCAGGAACACGTGCGCGACGGTGCGGTCGAGCGCGGTGGCGTGCTCCTCCAGCGCCCGTAGGTGCGGGCCCATCTGCCAGCTGTCGTAGGGGTAGCAGCGCAGGTAGACGGCGACCGCGGGAGCGGGCTGACGGGCGGGGGGCATGGCGCTCCTCGTTGAGCGTGGTGCACGCGGCACCTGGGTTCCTCCGCCTGGCGCCGCTCCCGGAGGCCGGGGGGACCGACGGTGAGCCCGAGCGGGCTGTGCGGGTCCGGCGGGGGCTGCTGGGCCGGCGCTCGACCTGCCGTACGGCACGGGCCGCCTTGAGGCGGCCCTTCGTACAGTGTCCCAGCTTGGCCTAGACCATCCGCGAATGTCCAGGCCTTCCAGATGGTGGGCCGCCCGGAGCCGGGCGGGCCCCTCCCGCCGGGCCGCCGAGGGGGGCCGGGGGAGGGCGGGCCGGGGCGGGGGGCGATCATGGCTGTGGTTCTTGGCGGTTCACGGACACCCGGGTAATGAGGAGAGCGCTATGAAGTCGGTCGGTCGCACGATGACGGCTGCCGTGGCAGGGCTGCTGCTGGGCACCCTCACGGCCTGCGGGTCCAGCGGGTCCGGCGGCCACGGCGCCGCGGCCGGCCAGGGCGCGTCGGCGGCCACCGCCGCCTCGGCGGCCGCGAGCGGTGCCGCCGCGGCCCCGACCGCCCCGGCCACCGGCCCGGGCGCCGCCACCGCGGCGGCCGGCGGCGCGGCAGGCGGGGCCGCCACCGGCGCCGCGGCGGGCGCGGCCACCGGTGCGCCCCCGGCGCCCGGCGCCGTGCCCCCGGGCGCCACCGCCGCGCCCGCCGGCTCCGGCCCGGCGGCCGGCCCCGCCCCCACCTGGAGCGACGCCCCGACGCCCCTGCTCGACTACAAGCTCGTCCTGCAGCTGATGCCCGACCAGTCCGCGATGCCCGGCTGGGAGCAGGAGAAGCGGCGGGTCGACCTCACCGACCACTCCTCGACCTGCCAGAACACCGAGTCCTGCAACGGCAAGCCGCTCAGCGGCGAGGCCCGGTTCACCTCCGGCGACGTCACCGCGCGCTTCCTCGTCGACACCCTGCCCAGCAAGGCGGCCGCCCAGGACAAGCTCAAGGAGGCGTACGCGGCGTTCGGCGACGCCCGCTACACCCCGGCGGAACTGCAGGTCGTCGGCACCGAGAGCCGCGCCTGGCAGGGCCGGCCCGGCGGCCGCGACGGCGTCGGCATCGTCATGCGCGCGGGCACCGTCGTCGCCAGCGTGACCACCGAGGACGGACCGGTGGACGCCGCGATGACCCAGCGCCTGGCCGTCATGCTGGCCAAGCGCATCGAGCAGGCCCAGTCCGGCCGGACCCCGGACACCGTCCTCGCCCACTGACCGCACCGGCCCCCGCCGCCCCCGGGACAGCCGGACAGCCGGGCAGCCGGCAGCGGACAGCCCGGCAGTCCGAGAGGGGCTGCCGGGCGTGCGCGGGGGGTCAGACCTGGATCGCCGCGGTCTCGGCCGTGGTGCTGCTGAACCCGTTGGTGGTGGTGATCCTCAGCCGGACCTGCTCCCCGGGGCGGAACCGGCTGTGGTCGATCTGGACCAGGGGGTCCTTCAGGCCCACGCCGATCGTCTGCCAGGTGCTGCCGTCGTCGGTGCTGACCTGGGCGGAGTAGGTGTAGGCGGAGTCCGGCGTCCCGGGGTCGAACTCCAGAGCCAGGCCGAACGACCCGTCGCCGGCGCCCGCGTGGCGGGCGGCGCGCAGGGCCGGGGGCGGCCCCGCGGCACGGAAGGTGTCCACGACCTGTCCTGCGACGACCAGGTCGACGGCCTCCGTGTCGGGCCCGATCGGGACGACGGCGTCGACCAGGCCCCTGCGGTCGTCCCCCGGGGCCAGCTCGGAGGCCAGCTTGACCGCGACCGGGATCTCGCGCGGGGGTGCGCCGTTCGCCTGCCGGATGCGCAGGACGACCGCGGTCCCGCCGTCCGGGCCGTACGCGCCGTTCGAGCCGTTGGCGGCGTTGGAGCCCTCCGCGTCGGGCGGTGCGGCCCGGGCGGCCAGCGGGGACACCGGGTTGACGAAGCGGATGCCGCCCTCGCGGCGGGTGAGGTTGACGGTGCCGACGACGCTGACGAGCTGCCCGGCCGACGGGTCCGCGCCGGCGGCCCCGTTCGCGGCGGCCGACGGCTGGGGGGCCACCCGCTGGACGGAGACCTGCGGGGTCCGCCGGTCGGGGGGCCCGCCGGCCGGGCCGGCCACCGCGTGGATGGCGACGGGGGCAGCGGCGGGGGTGGGGGCGGCCCGCGGGACGCCCGGGGGCGGCGGGGCGCCGTCCGTGGCCGTCTGCTCGGCGAGCAGGCGCCGGCGGATGCCCTCGTAGGTGTAGCTGCTCAGCCACTGGCGGGGGCAGTAGGTCATCACGTCGTGCCACTGCACCCCCGGCAGGGCCCGCATGGGCAGGTTCAGTGCGGTGTCGCCCACGTCGAATCCGACGAAGGTGTCCGCGGTGTCGGCGAGCTGCCCGTTGTCGAAGGGGTAGTTCTGCAGGTCGTCCTCGGTCTGCTGGCAGAACCCGGGGTGCTTGCGGCCGTAGGTGTGGCCCAGTTCGTGGGCCCCGTACCAGTCGCTGTAGACGCCGTCGAAGTCCCAGCCCCAGCTGTCGGCCCCGGCGGGCGCGGCCGCGACGGTGGAGGGGTCGGGCAGTGCGGGGATGCCCGCGGCGCAGCCCCGCAGGAAGAACCCGCCGTCGGCCACCTGGGCGAGGTAGTGGGTGCGCCGGTCCCCGCCGGAGCTGACGTCCAGGGCGCGGATGGCGGCGAGCTGGGCGTTGGCGTCGTCGCACAGGAAGGGCGGGGCGGCGGCCGCGTCGATGACGGTGTGCGAGCTGATGACCTCGGCCACCGGGTAGGCGCGCTTGAGCCAGCTGACCAGGGCGGTGAAGTCCAGCTCCCTGGGGGTGAAGGTGACCGGGGGGATCCCCTGGCGGTAGCGCAGCCCGAGGATGCGCACGCGCAGCGGCGCGCCGGGGTGGAACCAGACGGTCGGGCCGTTCGGCGCCCCGCCGAGGGGGAGGGCGGCGCCGGTCAGCAGGTCGGTGACGGTCACCGTGCTCACACTGAGCGCCCCTTGGGCGGTCAACGCGGCCGGCAGGAGGAAGTTGAGGCTCAGGGTCGCGTCGGCCCGCCGGGCGGCGAGGTCGCGGGGGTCGGCCGGGTCGAGGGCGACGGTGTTGACCGAGGAGAGGGTGACGGGGGGATCGGCGGGCGAGCGGAGCAGCGTGATCGCGCCGCGTACGCTGACGGCGGGGCCGTCGGAGCAGCGTACGTACAGGCGGACCACGGTGACCTTGCCGGCGATCAGGGTGACGCTGTGGTGGAGGTCCTGCACCGACTGGGTGACCTCGGTGGCATCCAGTAAGACCTGTGTCTGAGAGGCCATGACCGGCTCCCTAGGACAAGTGGTTCGTCCTTTCAGACTATGCCCGCCCATGCCCGCCGGACAGGCCCTGTCCCGGGTGGCGGCGCTCCCAGAAGGGGTGCTGCGGCCAGCGCCGTTCCTGCCGGTAGGCCTGGGCGTGGTTCCCGCGGTAGGCGGTCTCGATGCCGTCCAGGAACCCGCGGTAGTCGGCGAGGACGGCGGCCGTGCGGCCCGGGTCGGCCAGGCACGCGGCCACGGCCTGCCCGGCACGGGCGCCGGTGTGCAGGGCGGTGAGGATGCCCTGCGAGGAGAGCGGGTCGAAGGCGAGGGCGGCGTCCCCCGCCGCGATCCAGCCGTCTCCGGCGGCGGGGGTCAGCCGCAGGCCGTGGGCGGCCGTCCAGCGCGGGGCGGGGGCCGCGGCGGGGTCGTAGCCGTCCAGGCGCCGGCGCAGGTGGCCGGTGCGGGTGATGCCGTGCCAGAAGCCCTCGGGGGTGCGCAGGCGGGGGTCCGCGAGGTCGGGGTCGGTCAGGTGGGCGACCAGGCGCCCGGCCGGGATCAGGGTGGTGTACCACCAGCCGTGCGGGGCCGCCTCGACGAGGGTGCGCGCCTCGCGGTCCGGCGGGCCCCCGGGGCGGCGGTCGGCGAACACGGCGTACGCGGCGACGAGGCGGTCCTGGCGCCGGCGCCGGCCGTGCCGGCGGCCGATGGTGCAGCGGCGGCCGGTGGCGTCGACGCTCCAGCGGCAGTGCAGCTCCCGCACCGCGCCGCCGCGCTCGCGGACGAGCAGGCGGTCGCCGATCCGCTCCAGCACCGTGGCCCGCAGCGGTTCGGCGCCGGCCGCCCGCGCCGCGTCCCGCAGGAGGGCGTCGAAGCGGCGCCGGTCGAGGTGCCAGCCGTGGCCGTACGGGTCGAACAGGTGGCTGCGCTCGTGCAGCGCCGCCGAGCCCCAGGCGCTGGAGGTACCGGTGGAGGCGGGGTGCGCGGCGGCGAGGAACCCGTCCAGCAGCCCGAGGTCGCGCAGCAGCGGGCGGGCGGCGGGCGGCAGGAACTCCCCGATCTTGACCGCCCCGGGGCCGCCCCCGGCGCCGTCGTCCTGCGCGCCGCCGCCCCCGGTGCGGTCGTCCCCGGCTCGGTTGTCCTCGGCTCGGTTGTCCTCGGCTCGGTCGTCTCCGGTGCGGTCGTCTCCGGCGCGGTCGTCGACGAGCAGGACGCGGTGGCCCGCGCCCGCCAGGACCAGCGCCGCCACGGCGCCCGCCGGGCCCCCGCCCGCCACGGCGGCGTCCAGGGGCCGGGGCGGGCGCGTGCGGGCGGTCACCGGCGGTGCCGGAAGCGGACGACCTTGTCGATGTAGCCCGCCGACACCTCCTCGTCGGGCTGCTCCGCCATGCTCACCGCGGTGGCCATCGCGGCCTCGCCGAGGACGGGGTCGGCGCCCAGCGGCACGTGCAGGGTGACCAGGTTGCGTCCGGCCGGGGGCGCGGGCTCGGTCGGGAAGCTCACCTCGGACTCGACCAGCATCTCCGCCGGGAGGCGCGGGTCGTCGACGGCCCCCGGGCGGCGCTCGACGAGGCCGAGCCGGCCGAAGTCCTTCACCATCGCGTTGATGGTGTTGAGGTAGCCGGAGGGCAGCCACCGCAGCCAGGGCCGGCGCCTGCCGAACGCCGCCAGCCGCTCCTCGACGGGGCGGGAGGTGTCCACGGCGACGTCGTAGTCCTCCTGGGCGAGGACGTGGTTGGGCACCCGGGCCGGCCAGAAGGTGGGCAGGTACGGGTCGTACTTGGGGCCGAAGCCCGGCGAGCCGTAGCCGTAGCCGGACAGGCAGCTCGCGGTGTCGGTCTGCCAGGGCACGGCCATCCACCGGGTCAGGTCGCCCGGCCCCTGGGCGTAGAGCGGGCCGTCGAAGGAGAGCGCGATCTGCGCGGTGAGCTTCGGGCCGTAGGAGGGCGGGGGAGGGGCGAGCGGGTCGCGGTGGCGGATCCGGAAGGGCGTGCTGTACAGGGTGGTGTGGCGCATCGGCCAGGTGAGCTCGCAGCCGGGGTGGAAGGCGTCGGCGAGGCAGAACGACAGGGCCGCCCGGTCGAGGGCGCGGGGCCGCTGGGAGAGCGGGAGCTGGTCGAGGGCGGCGGGCGGCGGGGCCTGCGGGTCGTAGTCGGGGGTGAAGTCGCCGTCGGCCCAGCGGTCGAGCAGGCGGTACTGGAGCGGGGAGAGCGCCATGTGCTGGAGCGGGGACTCGGGCGGCAGGCTCATCGCGTCGCCGTAGATCGCCGGCCACGGGACGGGTGAGATGCCGTCGCGCTCGTGGTTGCGCATGGTGGCCCAGACCTGGCGGCGCAGCTCCTTGTGGACGGGGGCGGGGTCGGCCAGCGCGGCGAGCTGCTGCGGGTCGAGGAAGTGGGCGCGCCCGCCGTACCCGAACTGGGCGGCCAGGCCGCGGTTGACCCACTGCAGGTCGCACAGCCGGCGCAGGACGGGCAGCACGTCGCGGGTGAAGGAGACCTGCCGCGGGGCGGGGAGCAGGCCGGCGGTGACGAAGGCGTCGCGCACCAGGTCGTACATGGTGCGCACCGAGGTGAGTTCGGGCGCGTAGTTGGGCGGGGTGGTCACCACCCAGCCCGGGTCGACCGGGATCGCCCGCCCGTCGATGCGGACCTCGGCGGTGACCGGGCCGTCGCTGACGTCGTCGTGCCAGCCGTCGTTGTTGGCGAAGGTGTCGGCGGGGGTGTCGGTGGCGGAGGCGGAGACGCCCCGGCCGCCGAGGAAGAGCAGCCGGCCGCTGTCGTCGGTGCGCAGCTCGCCGAGGTAGACGGGCTTGTCCAGGAAGGTGCCGGTGTCGAAGCGGTGCTCGGCCCCGCCGGAGCGGTCCCGCCCGCGTACGGACCGGGGGCCGGGGTCGATGACCAGGCGGCCGCGCTGGGCGTCGGGGACTTTGGGGTTGCGCAGCAGGCTGTCGTCGGTGTGCTCGGACTCCGGGATGTCCAGGGCCAGTTGGAACTGGTACCAGGCGGCCTTGGAGTTGGCGACGTGCACGGTCCAGCGCAGGTCCGCGTTGTCGGCGGTGAGTTCGGCGACCGGTTCGCCGGCGGCGTTGTAGCCGTAGACGCGGAAGCGCACGGCCTGGCGCTTGAGGGCGCCGGTGGCGTCCTTGTAGCCGCCGGCGGGCAGGGCGGGCTGGTCCTCGGTCTCGGGGGCGAGGAAGAACTCGTCGGCGCTGTCGCCGACCCGGGCCACCCCGATCGCGGGGTGCACCGCGGCCCGCACGATCCGGGTGTCGCGCCCGGGCGGGGAGGTGAGCTGGGGGCGGGCCGGGCCGGGTTCGGTGGCGGGGATGCCGTTCACGTCGCGGCGCTGGCGGGCCGAGGCCTGGTACACGCTCCGGCGGACCTCGGCGATGCTGCCCACCGGGCGGTGCTCGGCGAGGCCGTGCCACGGGTTGTAGGCGAGGTTCTCGCCGTAGGCGGCCTGGCCCCGGGCGTCGACGTCCTGCTGGTGGAGGGTCAGCCGGGCCACCCGCACGGGGGCGCTGTCGTCCTCCTCCCAGCACACGGTGGCCCGGTCGAGCGGCATGCGCTGCGGGTCGGTGCGGAACTGGAGCATCAGGTCGAAGGCCGCCGTTCCCGCGGCGAGCCGGTGGCGCAGGTCGGCGCCCAGGTAGGCGGGGTCCTCGTCGGGCGGCACCGCCGACGGGTCGCCGTCCGGGCAGCCGGCCGGCACCAGCTTGTACTTCACGAAGCGCTCGGGCCCGAAGGCGTAGGGCAGGACGCCCCAGTAGACGGCCGTCAGGACGCTGGCCTCGGCCTTGGCCATCGCGTCCAGGATCTCCCGGGTGCGCGGGTGCGCGCGCAGGTACGACTCGTAGTCGCCGTCGACGACGCCGGCCCGGGTGAACTCGCACATGTCCTGGGCGGTGTCGACGAAGAAGACGTCGTGGTTCTGCAGCAGCAGGTCCTGGGTGCCCGCCTCCCGCTCGTCCTCCAGCAGCTTCGGGCCGGGGACCCCGAACAGCTTGACGCCCACGCCCAGGGTGGTGCGCAGGTCCGGCCGGGCGGGCACGGTGTCGCTGGAGAAGCGCACCCAGGCGGGCAGCCCCTCGCTCTGTTCGAAGGCGCTCCGCAGGAAGCCGACCCGCAGCTCGGCCGGGAGGTCGGGGGCGACGGTGAGCACGCCGCGGGCCACGCCGTGCGGCTTGAGGAACACCGGCCGCTGCAGGGGCTCCTGCCCGCGGGCCATCCGCGCGCCCTGGGTCATGTCCACGAACATCTGCTGCAGCGCGCCCGCCGCGTCGTCGGCGCAGCCGGGCAGCCCCGCCGGCCCGGCGGGCCCGTCGGCGGGTTCAGGGGTCCCGATCATGTGTGCTCCCTAGGTGCGGCGCTCCGGTCACACGGCGGACACCGCCGCGCCCGCCCGCTCTGGGTCCAGCCTGCAAAGGCCGCCCCCGAAAAGCGCGCCCGGTACCGCCATGCAAGTCACCCGGCAGGTCTTTTCGGGCGGACCTCGCACTCCATCCGGACGGCACCTCAGCCCCGCCGGGGCTGAGCCTTCCTTGCTGAGGGGCCTCGATCACCATGCGAAGAGGGCGCCGATGAGCGAGCCGGGCTGGATGTACGGGGCGGACCTGCCGCTGGCGAGCATCACGTTCGCCCGCGATTCGCGGACCCAGCCACCCTCCGGGCCTGGAAGAGCCTCTCTTTCGGATCACGTCGGCCATCCGACGTGATCCGAAAGAGAGGGCCTAACCGAGGGGCACGCGGGCAAAGCTCTCCCACTCGTACATACGCCGGTCCCGGCCGAGGACGATGAGCTCGGCCGAGGTGACACGGGCAGTCGCCGGGTAGGAGGCGACACCGGCGAGCGCGTCGGCGGCGGGCCGGGAGTGGCCGGCGGAGTTGCTGTAGGCGACGGAGACGTGAGGACGGAACCCCTCGGCGGGCTCGGGGGCCTCGGGCCAGACGTCGGCGATGGCGGCTCGGATGGCGGCGCGGACGGCGCGGACCGGGTCGGCCGGGTCGACGGTGAGGAGCAGCGCCTCGGGGGTGACGATCGCAGGCCCCAGGGCGAGGTCGAAGGTGGGGATCTTCGAGAGGTGATGGACGGCGGCGTCGGCGATGGCGCGGGCGTCGGCCTCGCCCACCTCGTCGACGAAGCCGAGGCCCTGCATGGTGAGGTGGAGCCACCGGTCGGGGACGAGGTCGAGGCCGGGTACGCCGGCCAGGGCGAGGCGGTAGTCGGCTGCCAGGCGGTGAACATCGTCGGCGCCGTCGAAGACCAGGTGCCAGGTGTAGAAGCGGCGGCCTTCGGCCCAACCGGGACGCCACCACCAGTGGTCGGCCATCTGTGCGGGGGTGTCAGTCATGACTGCTGATCCAAGCACTGGTCGGGGCCGCGGGGGAGAGGGCGCGGGCGGCCTCACGGACGGCGGTCTCGATGGCGTCCTGCAGGCGTAGGCCGACGGCGCTGTCGCCCATGGGGGAGGCGGCGGTGTCCCGGGCGAGGTCGCGCAGTCGTCGGCGGACGGGGGCGGTGCGATGTTCGGCTGGTAGGGCGAGGACGACCCCGAGGGCGTCGAGGACGCCCTCGGGGTCGCGGGCGAGCAGGTGGGCGCCGGCGCGTGTGATGTGCAGTTGAGCCTCGGTGCCGTAGGCGCGTACGGGCTGGCGCTGGAGCTCGGCGAGTCCGCGGTCGGCGTGGGCGAGGGCGTTGGGTGCGGAGCCGCCGCGCAGGTGGACCGCTGCCCCGTAGTTGGCGTGCCGTCCACCCGGACAGGAGAACAGGCCGCCGACCTGGTCGTGGAGGGTGCTGGACCGGTCGCGGGTGGCGGCGTCCTCGGCTTGGCCGAGAGCGGTCAGCGCTTCGGTGCGGGCGCCTACTTCGGCCCAGGCATCGGCGAGCTGGCAGTTGAGGAGGACGGTGACAGTGCCGGGTGCCTGGTAGGCGGCGCCGAGTTGGGCGTGCTGGATGGCCTGGCGGAACTGACCGTCCCAGAAGGCGAGTTTGCTGCGGGTGGAGTGGACCCAGGCGTGCAGGCCCGGGTCGTCCGCACTGTCCGCGCACAGCAGGGCGGCGCGGGCCTGGGTCTCGGCTTGGGTGCGGTGCCCCAGGTCACTGGTCATCCAGGACATCAGCGCGAACAGGTAGCCGGCCGTGGTGAACAACTCCCGGCGCTGCCGGGGGCGCTGGTGGCCGTAGAGCAGGTCCCAGACCCTGTTGAGGAGGTGCTTGGTCTGGCCGAAGACCCGCAGCGGGTCCTCGGCCATCAGGTAGGCGCTGGCGAGGTACTGGGTGTCGGCGGCGAGCTGTTCGAGCGCGATGGGGCCGCAGTTGCTGACCTCGGCCCACTGTGCCCACTGCGCCGACTCCTGTGCGGCGGTTCGGACGAGGTCGGATCCGGTGAGCGTGGTTGTCGAGACCGATACCGGTAGCGACGGGATCGCGGGCGGTGGAGCGGGAGCGAGGGTGGGGGCCGCAGGGTCTGGCTGGTGGCGCAGTAGCCGCCGGTCGGACTCCGGTAGGGACCTGCGGTCCTCCAAGTCGAGCAGGTCCTCCAGTGTGGCCCCGTACAGCTCGGCGAGAACCGTAAGCACCGTCAGGGTGACCCGCCGTCCGGCCTGGTCAGGCCACTTCTCCCACTTGCCGAGGAGGCTGCCGTCCGCGGAAGGCCCGCAGGCTCCGGTGGCCGCGTTGAACCGATCCGCGGCTTCCTGGAGTGTCCAGCCGTGCGCGTGCCGCCAGGCCTCGCGCGGCCGGAAGGCGAAACGGGTGCGCATCTCGGCGGCGATCACCCCCAGCGGGGCACCAATGGCGAGCAACTCGGAGCGCAGGGCGTCGCGGTCGGTTTTGGAACCGGGTTTGGGGTGTGAAGGCATGGAGGGCTCCCAGGGGTACAGAGCGGCCTGACCACTTCACGGTAGCGACCCGACTACGCCACACGGGTCACACTGCGCGAATCCTGAGTGACGCACCGTCCGGAAGATGGCCGCTTCTTCGGTGCTCCTGCATGTCGGGGAGGTGATGGCCCGTCCGGAAAGGTCGGACGCTGCTGCCCGTGACGAGGACGGGTCGCGGGCGGGACCGTAGAAGTCCCCAGAAACCCCGTTGGACAGGCCGCGATGACAACACCCTCCAGCACAGCCTCCGTTCAGGCGGCATCCCGTTTCCCCGACTCCCCCCGGCGCCCGGCCGCACGGCGGCCCCCGCGGTTGCCGGCCCTGTGGCTCGCCTCCGCCTTCGGCCCTGACCGGGACAGGCAGGTGGCTCAGTGGCTCGGTCAGCCCGGAGGGTTGCTGCTCCTGCCCTGCGGGGTGCACTGGGACGCGGTCCGGATGCCCGAGGCGGTGGGCCTGGCGGTCCTGGAGGTGCTGCTGACCGGCGGCCAAGGGGCAGGCCCGTTCCTGCACGACCGCGACTCCCGGCTCGTCTACGCCCTCGTCGCCCCGGCGGGCGGGATCGGCTGGAGCCGCCCGGGCGTGCGGCTGCTGTCCACCGGCGCCTACCTCGCCGCGCCGTCCCCGGAAATGGACTGGCTGAACGGAAGAGTCGGATGGGTGCACATGCCAGTCGATCCGGAGCCGACCGACCCCGCCCACTTGGCGGCCGTGCTCACCGCGGTGGCCACGGACACAGCCCGCCACACGGCCTGAGGACCGTTCACGCTTGCCGGAAAGGCCCACGTGGGGCGGGGCCGGCCCTTTCACCCCGAGATTCCTCCTCGCAGCCCGCAGGGAGGCAGCACAACAAGACCTGCAGGAAGGAGGTGGAAGAAATGGATGCGAAGTCGACGATCGCCGCCGCGGCGCTGGCCGGGGACGACGACACCGACGTCACCGCCCCCGACAGCCTCGTGCGCACCGAGGACGTCGAGGGCGAGTGGTAGCGGCCGTCGGCCCTTCGGGTCGATGAGCAACCCGCCCGGCCGCTGCACGGCCGGGTACCCGGCCGGTGGCGCCCCTTCCATAGCCGAGGGGGCGCCACCGACCCCATCCGTCCCCGCTCTCCACACCTCAGCGAGGCCTCCGTGATCACCCACGTCTTCACCGGACCGACACTCGCCCCCGACGAGCCCGTCCTCGCCGCCCCCAGCGTCTGCTGTCACCCGCCGGCCCGTCACGGCGACCTGTTCCGAGCAGAGATCGCCCCCGGCGACACCGTCGTCCTGATCGACGGCCTCTACCATCACGCCCCGGCTCTGCGGCACAAGGAGATCCTTGCCGCCCTCGGCAGGGGCGTGCACGTCATCGGCGCCGCGAGCATCGGCGCGCTGCGTGCCGCGGAGCTGGGGTCCTACGGGGTGCTCGGCGTCGGCCGGATCTTCGGCTGGTACGCCGCAGGAGTGCTCGCCGGCGACGACGAGGTCGCCGTCGCGCATATGGCGGACGGGACGCGTCGGTCCCTGACCTGGCCGCTCGTCAATCTCCGGCACGTGATGGTGTTCGCCCGGGCCGAGGGCGTGGTCACCGTCCAACAGGCCACCGCCCTGTTGGAGGCCTGCGCCGGGGTGTACTACGCGCAGCGCACGTTCGATGCGGTACAGGCCGCCGCCCGGAGCGTGGGCGTGCCCGCCTTCGGCCCCTGGCTCGGCGGTCGGCGCCGAGCCGACCGGTTCTTCGGCGACCTGAAACGCACCGACGCGGTGGAGGCGGTGCGAGCGGCGCTGACCAGGGGCGCCCGCGCGGACACGCGGCCGGCCCGGGCCGACTGGGACAGCCCCTACTACCGCTGCTGGACGGAGCGCTTCGCCCCCGGCCGTGCCCGGGTCGCCGCCCGGGTCGCCTACCAGCAGATCTTCGACCCGGCCTTCCCGACCGTGTGGGCCGCCTACCTGGACCGGGTCTGCCGCCTGCACGGCGGCAGGCCGTCGGCCGACCAGGCCGTCCGGCTTGGCCTGCCCGCCTCCCTGCCGCTCCACCTGGTGATTCGGCCGCGCATCGACCTGGCCGACGAGGCCGGCCTCGCGGTGCTACTCGCACGTGAGAGTGCAGACGACCGTGCAGCCGTGGGCCGCTACCTCGCCGCCAACCGCCTGGCCGCACCGCACTTCACCCCCGAGGCCGTCACCGATGCGGCGGCCCGAGGCGTTCTGCTGCGGCTGTGGAACACCACCCCGGACGACCTGCCTGCCGAGTGCGCTGCTCGGGGGCTGCGCGGGCACGACCATGCCATCGGGGAGATGAAGACCTTCATGTTGGGCTTCCTACAGGAGCGTCGGACCTTCGCCGCCGCCGCGCGCGCGGGCGGTGCACGGTGAACGCCGACATGGTCGCGCTCGACGGCACGGTTCGCGCCCGTGAACCCGAGCACACGCACCGGCTCCTGGCCCCGCGGCTTGGCCGCTACGGCATCACCCGGGTCGCGCGGCTGACCGGCCTGGACTGTCTCGGCCTGCCAGTGGCCACCGCGATCCGCCCCGCCGCCCGGACCCTGGCCGCCTCCCAGGGAAAGGGCGCCACCGATCTGCTCGCCTGGCTGTCCGCCGCGATGGAGGCGATCGAGCTGTGGCACGTCGAGCAGCCACGCGACATCGCCCTGCGGGCGAGTGCCGCGGAGGCCGGCCTGTCCTACCCGATGTCCGCCCTGCCCGTGCGTGTGCACCACGACGCCCTCGAACAGTTGCCGCTCGACTGGGTGGCCGGTCGAACCGTCGCCGACCGAACCCCCGCCCTACTGCCCGCAGACCTGCTCCGCCGCACCCCCTACGGCCCACTGGGCGTCCAGATCCTGCGGGCGACCAGCACCGGCCTGGCCGCCGGCAACACCTGGGCGGAGGCGGCGCTGCACGGCATGTACGAGGTGGTCGAGCGCGACGCCCTGCACGCCGACGACCTGGAGGCAGGCCGCCACCGCACCCCCGTCGACCCGGACACCGTCATCGATCCCTACTGCCGATCCCTCCTGGACCGCCTCCACCAGGCCCGGGCCACGGTCGCCCTTTACACCGTCACCAACTCCTACCGGCTGCCCGTTTGTGCGGCGTTCGTCTGGTCGGAGGAGTACCCGCGCTGGTTCGGCGGCTCCGGCTGCCACGCGGACCCGCACATCGCCCTGTCCCGCGCCGTCACCGAGGCCGCCCAGTCTCGTCTCACCTCCATCGTCGGCACCCGCTGTGACCTGCCCTCGCACGACCCGGTCTTCGGCCTGTGTGCCGCAGGGCCGCCGGCCCCGACCGGGCTGCGCCCGTGGGGCGAGGCCACCGCCGCCTTCGACCGGGCCCCGGCGGGCACCGACCTCAGCGCCCAGGCCCATGCCTTGGCCGTCCGTATCGAACTCGTCACGGGATGGCCGCCGATCGCCGTCCTCCTCTCCGCCCCCACCGAGCCGTTCGCCGTCCTGCAAGTCGTCTGCCCCGGCACCCGCTCCCGCACCAGAAGGTCACTCACCCGATGACCACCACCGCCCTGACCCCCGTCGAAAGCCGACTCGGCGCCGCCTACGACGCCTACCACCTCGCCCGCGCCCGTACCAGCATCGTCGCCGCCCTGTACGCCCAGGCGATGGGCGAGCACTATCCGGCCGATGCCGCGCCCTCCAGCAGCCTCGACCTGCCCCTGCTGCACCTGATGATCCGGCGCCTCGCCCTGCTACCAGGCCGGCTCCTCGTCGACCTCGGCTGCGGCACCGGCGGCGCGGGCCTGTGGCTCTCCCGTGCCACCGGCGCCCGCCTCATCGGTGTCGACATCTCCCCGGCCGCCGTCCGGCTGGCCACCGCCCGCATCACCGGCTTCGTCCCCGCCGACCGCGCCGTGTTCCACACCGGAACCGTCCGCACTACCGGGCTGCCCACCGCCCACGCCGACGCCCTGGTGTGTGTCGACGCCCTCGGCCCTGCCGGGGACCGAGGCGAAGCCCTCCACGAGATGCGCCGCATCCTGCGGCCCGGCGCCCGCGCGGTGATCACCCGGGCCATGGGCCACACCGGAGGCCCCCGCTGGCGCAGCCGGGTGGAGGCGGCCGGCTTCGATATCGAGCACCTCGACGAGCGCCCCCACGAGCCGCACTTCTGGCGCCGCCTCTACCGCCTGTGGCTCTTCCACGCCGCCGAGCTGCGCCGCGAGCTCGGCGACATGCAGGCCGAGAGCATGCTCGACGAGGCCTCCCGGGTGCTTCCCACGCTCGACGAACGACGCGCTGTTGCCCTCACCCTGCGGTGCCGCTGACCGGGCGTGACCCGTGCCGGGCGACCGTTAGGCTGGCCGAAGTGAAAGCAGTGCACCGCCGGCTGGAGGTAAGTGGATGACCCGGGTCGCAGTGCTGTCGGCCGGATCGTGGGGGACCGCCTTCGCCCTGGTCCTCGCCGACGCCGGCTGCGACGTCGTCCTGCACGCGCGCCGCCCCGAGATCGCCGAGGCCGTCAACGGCCGGGGCGAGAACCCGGCCTACCTGCCCGGCATCGCGCTCCCCGACACGGTGAAGGCGACCACCGAGGCGGGCCTCGCGCTGGCCGGCGCCGACGTCGCGGTCCTGTCCATCCCCTCCCAGAGCCTGCGGGACAACCTGGCCGCCTGGGCGCCCCTGATCGAGCCGCAGACCCTGGTGGTCAGCCTGATGAAGGGCATCGAGCTGGGCACCGGTCGGCGGATGAGCGAGGTCATCGCGCGGAGCGCCGGCATCGATCCGGCCCGCGTCGCCGTCCTCTCCGGCCCGAACCTGGCCCGCGAGATCGCCTCCCGCCAGCCTGCCGCCGGCGTCATCGCCTGCACCGACCACGATGTGGCCCGCCGGCTCCAAACCGCTTGCCGGACACCGTACTTCCGCCCCTACACCCACACCGATGTCATCGGCTGCGAGCTCGGTGGCGCGGTGAAGAACGTCATCGCGCTCGCCGTCGGCCTGGCCGCCGGCCTCGGGCTCGGCGACAACGCCAAAGCCACCCTGATGACCCGCGGCCTCGCCGAGACCACCCGCCTCGGCGCGGCCCTCGGCGCCGACCCCGCGACGTTCGCCGGCCTGGCCGGGCTCGGCGACCTCACCGCCACCTGCCTCTCCCCGCTCTCGCGCAACCGCACCTTCGGCGAGCACCTGGGGCGGGGCCTCACCATCGAACAGGCCACCGCCGCCACCGGCCAGACCGCCGAGGGCGTCAAGTCCGCCCTCTCCGTCCTCGACCTGGCCCGGCGCCACCGCGTCGAGATGCCCATCACCGAACTCGTCGTCGCCGTCCTTCAGGGCTCCGTCACGCCCGGCCGGGCCGTCGCCATGCTGATGACCAGGGAACCCAAGGCCGAGCTGTACAGCTGAGCCGAAGAACGGGGTCAGTGCACCGCTCGTGTCCCCGGACCGGGTGCCCGCCCGCGGGGTGGGCACCCCGCCGGGGGGGCCGGGCCGCGGGCCTCTGGCACCATCGCGGGGTGGACAACGGGGACGGGGAACCGACGGCGCGGCGCTTCGCCCTCCATGCGGGCTACGCCGTCTACCGGGGCCCCTCCACCGACAGCGGCCCGCACGCCCACGCCGCCTTCCAGATCGGCCTCACCCCGGCGGCCGTCCTGCCGCTGCTCACACAGGGCGCCTGAGCGCCCGACGACGCCCGGGTCGGCTCCGGAAAGGGCTGGTCCGTCCACAGCGGACGATGAGGGCAGGAGGAAGAACCCACTCCTTGCCACTCTCAATCTATAGCGCACCAGGGGGCTTGCGGCAAGGCCCCGGTGATGCCGCAGAATCCCTGACTAAGGCCGTAACCTGCAGAAACGGGAGATCCACCAAGTGCGTGTGCTGTTGTCGGTCCACAGGTCGTGCGGTGCCACCGAGCCGGTGGCGGGGTCCGCGGCGCGGTTGCGCACCCCCGTCGCCGGGAGGCGGGCGGGCGCGCGGCCGGACCCCGCGGGCGCGACCCAGGATCGGAGCCGCTGACATGAGCCCCCTGACCACCAGCGCGTTCGACCTCCCCGACCGTCTTTCCCCCAAGGCCGACCCGGCGCTGATCGCCGAGGACGAGCGGCACTTCGCGGCCATCACGGAGAGCCTTGAGCAGGCGATCGCCGAACTGTCCGACCGCCTCGACGCCGAGCGCCGGGCGCCCGGCGGCATCGGGCGGGAGGCGATGGACCGGGACATCGAGATCCACCGGCTGACCGCCCGCCTGCGCACCCTGCGCCGCTTCGGCCTGGACCTGTGCCTGGGGCGCATCGTCGCCGCGGACAGCCCCGAGCCCGTGTACATCGGGCGGCTCGGCCTCACCGACAGCGAGGGCCGCCGGCTGCTGCTCGACTGGCGCGCCCCCGCCGCCGAGCCGTTCTTCGCGGCCACCCACGCCAACCCGGCGGGCCTGGCCAGCCGCCGCAGGTACCGCTGGACCCGAGGCCGGATCGGCGACTACTGGGACGAGGTGTTCACCGCCGACGCGCTCGAAGGGCACGCCGCGCTCGACGACCAGTCCGCCTTCATCGCCAGCCTGGGCGGCAACCGCTCGGCCCGGATGCGCGACGTCCTCGCCACCATCCAGTCCGACCAGGACGCCGTCATCCGGGCCGGATCCCGCGGCGCCCTGGTCGTCGACGGCGGCCCGGGCACGGGCAAGACCGTCGTCGCCCTGCACCGCTCCGCCTACCTCCTCTACTCCGACCCCCGCCTGGGCCACCGGCGCGGCGGCGTGCTGTTCGTCGGCCCGCACCAGCCCTACCTGGCCTACGTCGCCGACGTCCTGCCCAGCCTCGGGGAGGAGGGCGTGCAGACCTGCACCCTGCGCGACCTCGTCGCCGAGGGCGCCGCGGCAGGCGTCGAGGCCGACCCTCAGGTGGCCCTCCTGAAGGCGTCCGCCGACCTGGTGAGGGCGATCGAGCCGGCCGTCGGCATCTACGAGGAGCCGCCCACCGAGGGGATGACGGTCGAGACCCACTGGTCCGACATCTGGCTGGGCCCCGACGACTGGGCCGCCGCGTTCGAGGCGCCGGAGCCGGGCACCCCGCACAACGAGGCGCGCGAGCAGATCCGGGAGGAGCTGCTGACGATCCTGATGGACAAGCACCCCGGCAACGCCCCGCCCGAGCAGCTGCGCAGGTCGCTCCTGCAGAACCGGGAGCTGAACCGGGCCCTCAACCGCGCGTGGCCGATGCTGGAGGCGACCGACCTCGTCGGGGACCTGTGGACGGTACCCGCCTACCTGCGCAAGTGCGCCCCCGGCCTCGCCGTCGAGGACGTGCGCAGGCTGCAGCGCAAGGACGCCCAGGCCTGGACGGTGTCCGACCTGCCGCTCCTGGACGCGGCCCGCCAGCGGCTCGGCGACGCGCAGGCGTCGCTGCGCAAGCGCCGCCACGAGGCCTCCGTCGCCGCCGAACGCGCGCAGATGTCCAACGTCATCGACCGCCTGATCGAGGCCGACGACGACGGCGAGGGCGCGCTGACGATGCTGCGCGGACAGGACCTGCGCGACACCCTGGTCGACGGCAGCGCACTGCCTGCCGCCGACCCGGAGCCCCTGGCCGGACCGTTCGCGCACATCGTCGTCGACGAGGCCCAGGAACTGACCGACGCCGAGTGGCAGATGCTGCTGCTGCGCTGCCCGTCCCGGAGCTTCACCATCGTCGGGGACCGCGCCCAGGCCAGGCACGGGTTCACCGAGTCGTGGCGGGAGCGGCTGGAGCGGGTCGGGTTCGACCGGAT
The DNA here is from genome assembly GCF_043202015.1 of Kitasatospora sp. NPDC048239. Taxonomy (NCBI): domain Bacteria; kingdom Bacillati; phylum Actinomycetota; class Actinomycetes; order Kitasatosporales; family Streptomycetaceae; genus Kitasatospora; species Kitasatospora sp. NPDC048239. The sequence continues at coordinate 262,829 of NZ_JBICZP010000007.1, forward strand.
CGACGTGGCCTCCCTGAGCATCAACTACCGGACGCCGGAGGAGGTCATGGCGCAGGCCGAGCCGGCCATCCGGGCCGCGCTCCCGGACGCCAACGTGCCGACCTCCGTGCGCAGCAGCGGCATCCCCGTCGTCCACGGATCCGTCGCGGACCTGGACGCGGTCCTCGACGGCTGGCTCGCCGAGAACGCGGAGGGGATCGCCTGCGTGATCGGCGACCCGGGGTTCCGGGCGACGGCCCGCGTCCGGTCGCTGACCCCGGAGCTGTCGAAGGGGCTGGAGTTCGACCTGGTCGTCCTCGTCGACCCGCAGGCGTTCGGCACGGGGGTCGAGGGGGCGGTCGACCGCTATGTCGCGATGACCCGGGCGACCCGTCAACTCGTCGTCCTCACCAGCCCCTGACACCGCCCGCCGCGCCCGCCGCGCCCGCCGAGCCCGCCGCGCCCGTTCGGTGGGCGCGGCGGGTCGGCGGGCGCGCGGGCGCCTACCGGGCGGCGGGCGGCTGCGGGCGCAGGCCGTCCATCAGCACCGTGAGGTAGTCCGCCGAGAGGCCCGGCCCGCGCGCCCGCGACCTGGCGATCGCGTACGTGCACTCGCCGATCAGGGTGGTGGTGGCGGCCGGGTCGAGGTCGGTGCGGATCACCCCGGCCTCGCGCGCCCGGACGACCACGTCCAGGAGGGCCTGCTGCAGCGCGGCCTCCTGCGCGGCCAGGCGATCGAGGTGGCCGAGCGGATGGGCGTCATGGACCAGGTCCGGGCGGCGGCGACGGACGTCGTCGGGATCAGGTTCGTGGACGCCGCCGACCGTGACGTGGCGCGCATCGACACGCGGGTGGACGACGGGGTGGAGGTCATGCGCGGGGACCTGGTCGCGCTTCTCCACGAGGCGGCGGGAAGCGGCGTCGAGTACCTCTTCGGCGACTCCGTCACGGCCCTGCGGCAGGACGGCGGCGGCGTCGACGTCACCTTCGAGCACGGCCCCGCCCGCCGGTTCGGCCTGGTGGTCGGCGCCGACGGCATGCACTCCGCCGTCCGGCGTCTGGCGTTCGGCCCCGAATCGCGGTTCCTGCAGTACAAGGGCCACTACTTCGCCTTCGCCGATGCCGACGCGGCCCTGGGGGAGGACCGCTGGGTGACGATGTACAACCTGCCGGGCAGGATGGCCGGGATCTACCGCTCGGGCAACCACGCCCAGGCCAAGGCGTACTTCATCTTCCGCAGCGAGGAGCCGATCGCCTACGACCACCGCGACGTCGAGCGGCAGAAGCGCCTGGTCGGCGCCGCCTTCGCCGCCGACGCGTCCTGGCGCACCGGCGACCTGCTGGCCGGGGCGCTCGCCGATCCGGAGTTCTACTTCGACGCGCTCAGCCAGGTGCGGATGGACTCGTGGTCGACGGGCCGGGTGGCACTCGTGGGCGACGCCGCCCACTGCGCCTCGCCGGCGTCCGGTGCGGGCGCGGAACTCGCCCTGGTCGGCGCCTACCGGCTGGCCGGCGAGCTCGCGGCCGCCGGCGGCGACCACGGGAGCGCGTTCCGGCGCTACCGGCAGGGCCACCGCGCGCGGGTGGAGGAGAAGCAGCGGATCGGCGTCAACATCCGCCTGATGGTGCCCGGGAGCAGCTCCGCCCGACGGGTGCGCGACGCCCTGGTCCGGCTGCCGCTGATGCGGGTGATGGCGGCGGCGGAGCGCCGCCTCGCCCCCGGCGGCTCCCGCCGGCCCCTGCCCGACTACCCGGCCCCCCGCACCCAGGCCCGCTGACCCCCGGGGCACCGGCACCTGAGCCCGGAGCCGCCGGCCGCCCCGGCGGCGTCAGCGCGGGCGCCGCGGCTCCATCCGGAAGTCGAAGGCGGAGGTCCCCGGGTCGAGCGCGGTGACCCCGCCGTCGACGGTGAGGACCGCGCCGTTCACATAGCTCGCCGCCGGCGACAGCAGCCAGCCGATCGCCTCGGCCACCTCCGCGGGCTCCCCGGGCCGGCCCGCCGGGCTCAGCACGGTCGCCTCCCGGTACGCCTGCTCGGCACCGCCGGCCAGGCCCTCCTCCTCGGCGAAGCGCGCCATCCGGCGGTCGGCCATCTCCGTGCGCACCCAGCTCGGGCAGACGGTGTTGGCCCGCAGCCCGAGGTGGCCGTAGTCCACGGCCAGCGAGCGGCAGAGCTGGAGCAGCGCGGCCTTCGAGGTGGCGTAGGCCGCGCTGGAGCCCCCGTTGCGCAGGGCGGCCACGGAGGCGACCGCGACGACGGCCCCCCGCGCGCGCAGCAGGTGCGGCAGCGCGGCCCGCAGCAGCAGGAAGGGGCCGGTGAGGTTCGTCCGCATCACCAGCTCCCAGTCCTCCAGGGTGACGTCGCCCACCGAACCGCCCCGGCCGACACCGGCGTTGAGCACCACCCCGTCGAGCCGCCCGAAGGCCGACACGGCCGCCTCCACGAGCGCCTGGACGTCGTCCGGGTCGGTGGCGTCCGACACGCGGGCGAGGGCGCCGCACTCCCGGGCGATGCGCTCCAGCGGCTCGGGGCGCCGCCCGGAGACCACCACCTGGCAGCCGTCGGCGCGCAGCAGCCGGGCGGTGGCCGCACCGATACCGGTACCGCCGCCGGTGACGAGGACAACGCGCTGGTCGGACATGGGTGGGCGCCTCCGCCGGGGAATCGGTGCTCTGCGTACCATCCGATCCTACGACGCGTCAGAGCGGCGCCCCTCCGCGCCTGTTCGCCCGCCCCGCCCCCGCCCCGGCCCCGGCCCGGGCCCGGGCTCACAGGGTGGCGAGGGCGTAGCGGACGACCTCCTCCACCCCCATGGCGGCGCCGCTCCTGAGCGCGTGCGCGTGGTCCGCTTCGCCCACCTGCCCGCGCAGGCGCTCGTGGAGCGCTCGCAGCAGCGGGAGCTCCACGGGCGCGGGGTGGCGCCCGGTCCGCTCGCGCAGCGCCTGCGCCCCGGCCAGCACCACCACGGCCCGCTCCGGCCGCCCGGCCCCGGCCTCCTGGCGCGCCGCCGTGGTCAGCGCGTCCACCACGGGCATCCACAGCCCCGCCTCCAGGCAGCCGCGCAGGGACGCCGCCAGCCACCGGGCGGCCGTGCGCGGATCGCCGGCCGCGTGCAGGTTCCGGGCGTGCTGGGCCCGGTGGCACACGGCGGCGAACAGGTCGCCGGCCACGGCGGTGTCCCGCAGCGCGGCCCCCGACAGGGCCGCGGCACGCGCCGGATCCCCGTCGTAGTAGGCCGTCTCGGCCCGCGCCCAGCGGACTGCGGCCAGCGGAGTGCGGGCCCCGCAGGCCGCCAGGACCTCCTCGGCGCGGGCGAGTTCGGCACCGGCCGCGGCCGTGTCGCCCAGCGCGCAGTGGGTGATCGCCACCGCGGTGCGCAGCTGCGCGACGGCCTGCCGCGTGCCGTGCCGCAGCACGGGCGCCAACACGCCCGCCGCGATCGCGGCGCCCTCCGCCGCACGGCCCTGCAGGCAGCGCACGACCGAGAGTTGGGCCAGCCCCTCCAGCCACAGCGGGACGTCGCCGCAGCCCTCGGCGAGCCGGGCGGCCTCGGCCAGCATGCTCGCCGAATGGTTCAGGTCGATGCTGAAGGAGATCATGCCCGCCGCGTACAGCACCTGCCGGCGCGCCTCGGGCGGTGCGGGCGGATCCAGCCGCTCCAGGGCCCGCCGCACCCAGTACAGCCCCTCGCGCGGCAGGTCGGCCCACAGCCAGGCCATGGCGCCGACGAGGTCCGCCCCCAGCGCCGGATCGCCCGGTGCGCGGGCGCCGGAGCCCAGCGCCCACTCCAGGGCGGCCCGCAGGTTCGGCAACTCCCGCCGCAGCTCCGTGCGCAGCCCGACATCGCTGCCGTCGCCCGCGCCCTGCCCGACCCGGACGCACAGCTCGCAGTAGTGGGCGGCGTGCCGGCGCAGCGCCTGCGCCCGCGCACCCCCGTCCGCCGCCCGGTGCTCGGCCGTCCGCTCCGCGGCCAGCTGCTCCGCCGCGAACTCCCGTACGGCCCCCAGCAGCCGGTAGCGCACCGCGTCACCGTCGTGCTCCGCCACGACCAGCGAGCGCTCGACGAGGTCGCGCAGCACCGCGCCCACCCCCGGCCCGCCGCCGCTGTCGCCGCCACAGGCCACCGCCAGCGCGGCCTGCTCGGTGAACCCGCCGGCGAACACCGACAGCCGGGCGAAGACGTACTGCTCCTCCTCGGTCAGCAGCCGGTGGCTCCACCCGATCGCGGAGCGCAGCGAGTTGTGCCGGGCCGGCCGGGCCCGCCGCCGGGCCAGCACCTGCAACTGCCGGTCCAGCCGGGCGGCGACCGTGGCCGAGGGCAGCGTCCGCAGCTGCGCCGCGGCGAGCTCCAGAGCCAGCGGCAGCCCCTCGGTGGCCCGGCAGATCCGGGCCGCCGACGGCGCCGTGCGCGCCGTCACGGCGAACGACGGCACCTGGGCGACGGCCCGGTCGATCAGCATCCGGCCCGCCGCCGACCGCAGGACCTCCTCGGGCGAGTCGCGCGCCGGTACCTCCAGCGGACCGACCGTGCGCACGCTCTCGCCGGGGATCGCCAGCGGCTCCCTGCTGGTGGCCAGGATGCGCAGGCCGCGGCAGCGCGACAGTAGGGCGTCGGCCAGGTCGGCGCACGCCTCCAGCACGTGCTCGCAGTTGTCGAGCACCAGCAGGGCGTTGTGGGCGGCCAGCCCCGCGGACAGGGCGTCGAGGATCGGACGGCCCGGCCCGGCGGGCAGTCCCAGCGCGGCGGCGACGGCGGCGGGCACGAGCTCGGGTTCGTCCACGGCGTCCAGCTCCACCGGCCGGGCGCCGCCGCCGATCCCGCACCCGTGCCCGCCGCCGCACCCGTGCCCGCCGCCGCACCCGCTCTCGTCGCCGGCCCGCTGCGCGACGGCCAGCGCCAGGCTGGTCTTGCCGACCCCGGGCGGGCCCACCAGGGTCACCAGCCGCCGGGTGGCGAGCAGCGCCGCCAGTTCGGCCACCTCCGCGTCCCGCCCGAACAGCGGAGCCCGCACAGGCACGGACCGGACGACGGCGGACCGCACCGGCGCCGGGCCCGGAGCAGGGTCCGGCGCCGGCCCGGGCGCGCGGACGGCGGCCGCGGCAGGCGGCAGGCCCGGGTCCTCCGTCAGGATCAGCCGGTGCAGCTCCTGCAGCGCGGCCCCCGGCTCCACGCCCAGCTCGGCGGACAGCACCCGCCGGGCGTCCTGGAACGCGGACAGCGCCTCGGCGGCCCGCCCGGCCCGGTACAGGGCGAGCATCAGCAGCCGGTACGCCGACTCCCGCAGCGGATGGGCGCGCACCACGGCCCGCACCTCGGCGACCAGGTCCGGCCGTGGACCGAGGGCCAGTTCGAGGTCCAGGCACTCCTCCAGGACCTCCACCCGCCCCTCCGCCAGCCGTGCGGCCTCCGCCTGGAGCGGCTCCGAGGCCAACCCGTCGAACGCGGGCCCGCGCCACAGGGCGAGGGCCGCCCGCAGTCGCTGGACCGCCTCGGCCGGGCGCCGCCCGGCCGCCGCCGCCCGCCCGTCGAGGACCAGCCGCTCGAAGCGGCCCAGATCGGTGTCCACGGCGTCCGCGGACAGCCGGTAACCGGCCTCCCGGGTCTCGATCGCCGCCGCCCGCCCGGGGCCGCCCGCACCGAGGGCGCGCCGCAGCGCCGACACCATGGCCTGCACCTGGGCGCGGGCGGTGGCCGGCGGCTCGGGTCCCCACGCGGCGGCGGTCAGCTGCTCCACCGACACCGACCGCCCGAGCTGCACGGCGAGCACCGCGAGCAGGATCCGGGCGCGACCGCCCGGCAGGGCCACCGGGCGGTCGCCGACCGCCGCCTCCAGCGGCCCGAGCACCCTCAACTCCACACCAGGCCCCCGCCCTTGGCCGCCGCGTCCGCCCACCGGACCGTCCGTATGCCACCCTGACAGACGGCAGCGGCCCCACCAAGAGGGCGGGGCGTGTACAGGCCATAGCGGAACCGGGGCGGATCCGTGGCGCCCGGCGGCACAGTCCTCCACAGGACCGAAGCGCCGCCCGGACCACGGGCGGGCCGACCGATGGGAATCCGCCATGCGATCGAAGTTCCTTGCTGCAACGCTGAGTTCACTGGCCCTGCTGGGAGCGGGGATGGCCGTCCCGGCGCAGGCCTCCGCCGCGCCCGTCCCGCTGATGAGCGGGACAAGGAGCTGCGACAACGAGGTCGGATCGAACGACTCCAGCTGCAAGATGTACTTCAACGCCTCCAAGTGGTACCAGGGCGACTGGGTGGCCGTGCACGTCAGCAGGGACGGCTATGCCTGGGCCAACGGCTACTCCGACAAGACCAACAAGAGCTACCAGGTGCGGGTCCGGGCCGCGAACGGCGAGCAGCTGTACTCGGAGTGGAAGGTGGGCGGCACCGGCGTGGGCGTCTCCGCCGGCCCGGTGAACAAGTGGTCGGGCTACCCCACCGCCACGCTCTTCTTCTACGGGGGCGGCTCCCTGTCCATCACGGCCGACCGCCTCTGACCCGCCCCGCATCCGCGGCGCCGCGCCCGGCGCCGCACACGTGACACCGGCCGGCCCGAACAGCAACGGGGGACCGGGCCGGCCGGCCCCGGGGCGCCGCGCCCGACGGGCCGTCAGGACCGCCCGACAGAGCTGGCTCTTGGGCTGGATGACCGCATTCCTCACCCGGTCGGGGCATCCGTTCACCCGTCCGCCCCGGGTGGATTGCGGACGGCCGGAGTTTGTGTGCAAACGTCTCTTCGGCGGCTCCCCTGCGGGAGCTCCATGCCCGGCCCGCCCGGGGCGCTTCGCCCTGCGGGCCGGTGGAAGACCAGAGACGACCGGAAGGACATTGAAATGTCGGTGCGTGGAACGCTCCCCAAGCTTGTCGTGATCGCCACCCTGGCCGCCGCCGCGGCGGTCGCCGCCCCGACCGCCGCCCTGGCGTACGGCGGCCAGCACCAGCCGCAGCTGCCCTCCTCCCTGAGCAAGCTGGAGGCCGGGAACGCCGCGGTCGGCCTCGTCGGCCCGCGGATCAACTGGCTGGTCGCGTCCGAGGAGACCCACGGCTGATCGGCCCGGCCGACCTGCGGCCGACGGCCGCACCAGGGGTTCGACGGCCGGCGGCCCCGGGGCGACACCACCCCGGGCCCGCCGGCCGTCCGCCGCGGGGCACCCGCTCCCGGCCCAGGCCCGGCCGCGCGGGCTCGAAAATAGGAGGCGCCGCACCGCATGGCGGCCCTATCCTCCCCATCATGATCGACTGGAGCGGGATCGAAGCCGCCGACTGCGCCATACCCGCCGACCGCCCCCTGGAGGAGCTCGTACAAGGCCTCTCCCGGGCCCTGGCGGACCCCGACCCGCTGATCCGGGACGGAGCGGCCTACGAGGTCCTGTCGACCTGGATCGAGCGCGGGGTGATCGACGCCCCCCGGCGACTGGCGCTGGGCGACGAGATGGCCGCCCGCTTCCTCGACCGGGAGATCCAGGCCCGCACGTTCGCCCCCCTCGTCCTCGACATGCTGGTGGGCGCAGGGGACTTCAGCGCCCCCTGGGTGACGGCCTTCGAGCAGTGGTACCCGCAGGAGCAGGACCTGCGCGGCCACGACGGGGAACTCGGCTGGCTCCACGCGGTCGCCCACGGCGCCGACCTGCTGGGCCGGTTCGGCTGCCACCCCGAGGTCGCTCCGACACGCATGCTCGACCTCGCCGCCGCCCGGCTGACGGCCCCCACCGACCACGTCTTCGACCAGCTGGAGGACGACCGCCTGGCACGGGCGGTCGCCCGCATCCTCACCCGGCCCGACCTGGAGCGGCACGACGCGACGGCCTGGCTGGACCAGGTCGCCGCCCGCTTCGGCGCCCCCGTCATCGGCGTCCCCGTCCCCGCCGACCGCAGCAACTGCCTGCGCACGCTGCGCATGCTCTACGTCCTCGCCGACCGGGGCGTGCGCTGGGACGGCGCCTCGCCGCCGCAGCCCCTGCCGCACGGCGAGGCGGTCAAGGCCCGCCTCGCCGAGGTCCTCGACCTGATCGTCAAGCGCTGACGGCGGCGCACCCCCCGGGCACCGGCACCGTCGCCCGCCCTCTGCTGCCCGCTCCCGGGGCGCCGGGGGGCGGGGCGGCGCCCGCCCCCCGGACGCCGCTCACCCGGCCCGCTCAGGAGCGGTGGACGGCGTTCCAGTGCGCGGTCGGGTCGTCGAAGGCCTCCTGGTAGCCGGGGTTGGCGATCGGGCGCCCGGCGAGGACCTGCTCCGGGATGTCGAAGGCGTCGACCAGCGCTCCCGCGTGGCCGGCGAGCCGGGCGATGCTCTGCTCCGCCAGGTCGGCGAGCGCGTCGGCCCGGTCGGCCGCCAGGTACCGCCCGGCGTGGAGCGCGGCGGCGTGCGCCTGGATGCGCCGCACGGTGAAGAGCTGGTGCAGGTCGAGGAGCACGGCGCGGGCCGTCGGGTCGGTGGCGCGCTCGGCCATGGCGAGCAGGGCGGTCGCGGCGCGGTGCTCGGCGTGGGCGGTGACGGCGGCCAGGGCGGCGGGAGCGGCGGCGTTCCACCGGTGCAGGCCGTCGCCGGGCGGCGCCTGGCGCAGGCGGGTGCGGGCGCGGGCCAGCAGCAGGTGCTCGGCGGCCTGCAGGAGCTGCTGGCGCACGGCCGGGTCGGCCGGCTCGCCCTCGGGGGCGGCGGCCGGCGGGGTGTCGTGGCCGAGCAGCAGTTCGGCGCCGGTCTTGGCCCAGAGGGCGAGGTTGTCGCCCTCGGCGGTGATCGTCCCCTCGATGTCCATGGTGAGGGAGACGATCCCGTTGACGGGCAGCAGCCCCTGGGCGCCGCAGCGCTCGCGGCACTCGATCAGCAGCGCACGGGCCTGCCAGGTGATCCAGCCCTTGGCGAGGGCGACCCGGCGTTCGGCGAGGGCCCTGGCGGCCGGGTCGGTGTGCTCGTGCCCGGCCCACAGGGCGGTCGTGGCGCGGTGCAGCGCCGTCATGGCGTAGGCGGTGGCGAGCCCTTCCAGCAGCGGGCCGTGGTGGGTGCGGTGCGCCCACAGGGGCACCCTGCGGTCCGGGCGGGCGCCGCTGACGTGGCGGTGGTGTGCGTAGCGGACGGCGGTGGCCAGGGCGACCCGGGCGCCGCCGATGGCGCTGGCGCTCATGCAGAGCTTGCCGAGGGCGACCCGGCCGATGCTGGTGAGGAACCGTTTCCGCTTGCTGCCCAGTGCGCTGGTGAAGGTGCCGTCGTCGCCGAGTCGGCCGTGCTCGCCGGTCAGCAGTGCCTCGTGGGGCAGCAGGACCTGGTCGAAGGAGGTCAGGCAGTGGTCCACCGGGCTGCCGGGACGCAGCGGGAGCGGGCGGACGGTGACCCCGGGCAGGGTGCCGTCCTGGTCGGTGAGCGGGGTGAGGAAGAGGAAGATCCCGTGGTCGCGGCCCTCGGCCAGGAGCCTGGCGGCGACCACGGCGGACTTGGGGCCGCCGGCCGGACCGGTGTTCGGCATGAACTTCTGCGCGCCGGCGTGCGGGGTGTGCAGGGTGAACGTGCGGTCGGCCGGGTCGTAGACCGCGGTCGTCTCCAGGGCGGTGGCATCGTTGCCGTGGCCCAGTTCGGTGCACAGGAAGGTGCCGATCCGCTCCATGGCGAGGTACTCGTCCAACGGCCGCTTGTCGTGGGGGTCGTGGTCGAGCAGGCTGCCGAGGAAGAGGTTGTAGTGGATGCCGGCCAGGACCGTGAGCCCGCCGTCCAGCAGGGCGGTCCACTCGTGAAGGGCGGTCAGGAGGTAGGGGTCGGAGGCCAGTCGGGCGGGGTCGGCCGCCCGGTTCACCCGGCGCAGCCGCCGGTAGGACGCGGTGAGCTGGTCGGCGGGGCTCGTCTCGGGCTGCCGGTGCATCCACGGGTCGGTGGTTAACTCCCGCCACGGCCCGTGGACCCGTTCGCGGTCCGCCCCGAAGAGGAGGCCGCTCAACTCGGCGGTGGCCGGGTCGGCCGGCGTGTCGGGTGCGCCGGTATCGACCGTGCGGATACCAGGAATGGGGATCATGCTCTGACTAATTGCGCACGGTGCCCGGATGACACGCCTCTGTGATCAAACTCACCGCCCGCAAGCCCGACCGGGGCCCGGGCCCGGCTCCCCGAAGGGCGCGGCGAAGCGCCGCGGACCGGTGGCCGCGGGAGGTCCCGCACCCGTGTCGACGGGCCGTCAGGCGGAGCGGGTTCACCGCCGCCGAACCGCCGGCCCGCGATCCGGCGCCGGAGCCGCCCCGGGACTGACAGACTGGTGATCATGACCGTCGACCAGCGCCCGTCGTGGCGCCCCTTCTCCGAACCCGCCGCCGACCTGCCCGCCCAGCAGGAGCGCCCCCGCCTGCTGCCCGTGGAGCGGTCCCCCTTCCTGGAGCCCGCCGGCTCGGCCGACCCGCAGCAGTGGCAGGACACCTGGCAGGACCCGTTCGGCGGCGACCTGCCCGAGGCGGCGGCCCGGCACTGACCGGGTCCGGTGGCGGGCGGGGCCGGTGGCGGGTGATCCCGCCGCCCGCCGGGTCCGACCGCCGGTGTCGACCGCCGGCAGCCGCGGACACCTTTCCCGCGGCGGTCTGTCACATCCCCGGTCCGGGATCCGTCAGTGGGGTGTAGGCACGAGAGACCGCTGAAGGGGAGCCCGCCATGAACACCACCGCCACCGCCACCGAGACCGCCACCGAGACCGCCACCGAGACCGAGACCGTCACCGAGGCCACCGAGACCGCCGCCGCCGGGCTGACCTCGCGGATGTCGGACCCGTCCGAGCTGGTCCCGGAGCTGAAGGAGCTGGGCGGCTGGCTCTACCGGGCGACCGGCAACCACTCCGTCGCCCGCACCACGATCGGCCTGGTCCAGCTGCGCGCCGGGCAGATCGTCGGCTCCACCTACCTGACCGCGATGCACACCGGCCTGCTGCGCAAGGCCGGCGAGAGCGACCAGCGCATCGACGCCGTGGCGACCTGGCCCACCGCCCCGTACTTCACCGACGCCGAGCGCGCCGCCCTCGCCCTCGTCGAGGCCGTCCTCACCCCCAACCCCCACGGCGAGCGCGTCCCGGACGCCCTCTACGCCGAGGCCGCCCGCCACTACGACCCCAGGGCGCTGGCGACCCTCACCATCGCCATCGGCCAGGTCAACTTCTTCGTGCCGCTCGCCCTCATCGGCAAGCCCGTCCCCGGCGTGGCCCCCACCCGGCAGTGGACCTGACGCACCCCCGGCCGACGGCGCGCCGCGCCGCCCGCCGCCCGGAGCGTGCCCGGGAACATCCCTGGAATCTGGGATGTCGCCGCACCGATCGCCGCTGAGAGGATCCGGCGTACGGCGCCGACGCCGATCAGGCGCCGGGCGCCGCAAGCCGCCGCGGGAGCCCGGACACCGGGGGAGCGCGCACGCCGCCGTACCGCGGGTGCGCACTGCCGCCGGGCTGCCCGCCCGCCTCGAAGGAGAGTGCACACCCATGAGAATCCGCCGAATGATCACCGCAGCGGCCGCCGTGGCCGTGCTGGCCCCCGTGCTGGTCATGACCGCCGGGGCCCAGGCGAACGCCGCGGCGCCGACCTCCAAGCCGACGGTCGCCGACCTGCCGTTCGACATCACCGTCGACCAGCCGGTCGGGGTGCTGCAGCTGTCGAAGTACGACCAGTGCGTGGCGGCGTACAACGTCAACTACTGGGCCGGGGGCGCCGCCTTCGCGCGCGGCCAGTGGTACGCCTGCATGGCCTGAGCCGAACGCTCCGTCTCCCGCCCCGGGCCGCGACCGATGCCGCCCGGGGCCGGCGCGTTCGGCGGGCCGCCGGGCGGCGACGGTTCGGCTCCGGGCCGGTCCTCAACACCCGCCGTCCTCAACGCCCGCCGTCCTCAACGCCCCTGGCCGCGGGCGGCCGGGCGGGTGGTGCGGGCTGCGCCCGGGCGCGACGGGCACCGTCAGCAGGGGGGCCTTCGGACATGACATGGTGTCCCGTGAAGCCGTCTACCGGCACCACCCACCCAGGAGGTCCTGCATGAGCAGCGACGTAGCGCCATCCAACAGCCCCGAGACGCCCGACGAATCCGAGACGACCGATGCCGCCCAGGCTCCGGCGCCCGGCTCCCAGGACGACGTGAAGGCCCGCTTCCTCGCCGCGCTGGAGCGCAAGCACGGCGCCAAGACCGGCGGCAGGAGCGGCGGTCCGGACGGGGACTCGAAGATCCACGGCGCCCACAGCGCAGCGGGCGGCAAGCGCAACTTCCGCCGCAAGAGCGGTGGCTGACCACTCCGGCTGACGCCGGGGCCGCCGGGCCGGGTCCCGGCCGAGCGGCCTGAGCACCCGGCCGGGGGAGCGGGCCTTCGCACCGCCCGGGGAACGGCCGTGCACGCCGTCCCCGGCCGGTCCGTGAGCGGCCTCCGCTCCCCGGCCGGGGCCGCCCGCGAGGCGGCCGGGCGGGTGGCCGGGCCCGGGGCGCGGGGCCGGTGCCGGAGGGCGGCGCCCGGCGATCGTTGGTGTAATGAGTAGTGCCGGTGCACCTGAGGGCGGGGTCCGACGACATCTGCTGTGACGGGAGCCGCACCATGACGCCACCTTCCTCCCCGGCGCCCTCCTCCCCGACCCCGGTCATGTTCATCCACGGGCTGTGGCTGCACTCCACGAGCTGGCAGCCCTGGGCGGAGGCGTTCCGCGCCGCCGGGTACGAGCCCCTGATGCCGGAGTGGCCCGGGGCCCCCGACACCGTCGCCGGGGCCCGCGAGAACCCGGAGCTCCAGGCCGGCCACGGTCTCGCCGAGATCTCCCAGCACCACGCCCGGATCATCCGCGACCTGGGCACCAGGCCGGTCCTGGTCGGCCACTCGGTCGGCGGGTTCATCGCCCAGCACCTTCTCGGCCAGGGCCTGGCGGCGGGGGCGGTGGCGATCTGCCCCGGCCAGATCCGCGGGGTCAAGGCCGTCGGACCGGCCCAGGCGAAGTCGACGTTCGCGTTCCTCAGCCACCCGGCCAACACCAAGCGCGCGGTCTCCCTGGACGCCGAGCAGTTCCGCTACGCCTTCGCCAACGCCGTCTCCCGCGAGGAGTCCGACGAGCTCTTCGAGAAGTGGACCGTCCCCAGCCCGGCCAGGCCGCTGTTCCAGCTGGCGCTGTCCAACTTCGCCCGGCGCTCCCCGGCCCGGGTCGACACCCACAACGACAACCGGGGCCCCCTGCTGCTGCTGTCCGGCAAGCTGGACCACACCGTCCCGGACGTCCTGACCCGCTCCACCTTCAAGCAGTACCGCAAGTCCGGCGCCGTCACCGAGTACCGCAGGTTCGACGACCGCGGCCACTCCCTGATCGTCGACAGCGGCTGGCCGGACGTCGCCGAGGCCGCGCTCGGCTGGCTCCGGGAGAAGAACCTCACCTGAGCGCACCCGCGGCCCGGGGCCCCGCCCCGGGCCGCGGCCGGACAGGGCCTAGTTGACGGCGTCGGGGTGCGAGCCGGTGCGCAGGCCGCGGTCGAGTGCGGCGACGGCGGCCATCTCCTCGTCCGAGAGCGTGAAGTCGAAGACGTCGATGTTCTCGCGGATCCGGGCCGGCGTCGCGGACTTGGGGATCACGACGTTGCCGAGCTGCAGGTGCCAGCGGATCACGACCTGGGCGGGCGACTTGCCGTGCCGGGCGGCCGCGGCGACGATCGCCTCGTCGCCGAGCACCGCGCCCTGGGCCAGCGGGCTCCAGGCCTCGGTGGCGGTGCCCTGCTCGGCGTGCAGGGCGCGCAGCTCGGCCTGCTGCAGGCCGGGGTGCAGCTCGATCTGGTTGACGGCCGGGACGAGGGAGCTGTGCTCGGCCAGGCGGCGCAGGTGCGCGGGCAGGAAGTTGGAGACGCCCGCGGCGCGGATGCGCCCCTCGGCGGCCAGCTTCTCCAGGGCGCGCCAGGTGTCGAGGTAGAGGTCCCGGGCGGGGGCGGGCCAGTGGACGAGGTACAGGTCGGCGTAGTCCGTGCCGAGCTTGGCGAGGCTGGCGTCGAAGGCCCTGAGGGTGGCGTCGTAGCCCTGGTCGGCGTTCCACACCTTCGTGGTGATGAACAGGTCCTCGCGGGCCAGCCCGGAGGCGGCGACGGCGCGGCTCACACCGGCCTCGTTGCCGTAGACCGCGGCGGTGTCGATGGAGCGGTAGCCGGCTTCCAGGGCGGAGCCCACCGCGGCGGCGGTCTCGTCGTCGGGGATCTGGAAGACGCCGAAGCCGAGCTGGGGGATCTCGACGCCGTTGTTGAGCTTGACGGTGGGGGCGGATGCCATGGGAGACGTTCCTTGTCGTGAGGATGTGTACAGGTGGGGGAGTGATGGTCGGTCAGGGCCGCGCCGCGCCCGTCACGCCGGGGCGCCGGCCGCCCTGACGGTCGCGACCAGGGGTCGCAGCCGGGGGTCGAGGTCCGCCGCCTCCAGCGCCTCGCGCAGCGCGGCCCCGTTGGTGGGGCGGGCCTCCTCCAGCAGCTTCAGGCCGGCCTCGGAGACGTTGGTGTAGATGCCCCGGCGGTCGGTGGGGCACAGGTAGCGCGCCAGGAGCCCGCGGTCCTCGAGGCGGGTCACCAGACGGGTGGTGGCGCTGTGGCTGAGCACGACGGCGTCGGCGACCTGCTTCATCTGCAGGTGGCCGCCCTCGCCGTCGTGCTGGCGGCTGAGGACGTCGAGCAGCGAGTACTCGCGCACGCTCAGGTCGTGCCCGGCCTGCAGGGCCCGCTCGACACGGGTCTCGATCCTGTCGTGCAGCAGCGAGAGCGCGCACCAGCCCTGGGCGAGGGCGGTGAGGGCGGGGTCCGTAGCGGTCATGGGGTGGTTCCTCCGTCCCGGGCGACTACGATCCCAGGATAGCTCACATACGCAATTATCCGCGAATGTAAGTAGTCGGCGTAAGCAAGTATCTCGGAGCCCGGCCGGGCCCCCTCCCACCCCCTGCGACCGCCGGGAGGACACGCGCCACCCGCCGGGCCCGGCCACCCGGGGAGCCGCCCACCACCGGGTTACGCTCGCAGCCCGCCCCGCTGCGCCTCGTCCCGCCGCCCGGCCCGAGCCCGGCGAGGCGGCCACCCCCCACCACCCGGCGACCCGAAGAAGCCCACCCACCATGACAGGACACCGCCCCACCGGCCACCGCACGGCGGACGGCCCCGGACCGGGGCAACAGCCGGTCCCTGGCGAGGCCCGCTGGCCGATGGCCACCGCGGTCGGCACCGCGATGGTGCTGACCGTGCTGCTGCCCGACGACCTGCGACTGGCACCCCGCTGGGTGGTCCCCCTCGTCGAGGGACTGCTCCTGGTGGCGCTGATCGCCGGCGACCCGGGACGGATCGACCGCCGCTCGACCGCCCTGCGCGCCCTGTCGATCGCCCTGGTCGGCGTACTCGTCCTCAGCGCCGCCTGGTCGACCGCCCAACTGGTCGACGACCTCGTCCACGGCGGGAACGAGACCGCCTCGGCCGCCGCACTGCTGCGCGCCGGCGGCGGCGTCTGGGGCAACACGGTGCTGGCCTTCTCCCTGCTCTACTTCGAACTCGACAGCGGGGGACCGGCCGTCCGCGCCCACCGGATGCCCGCCGCCCCCGCCCTCGCCTTCCCCCAGCAGCTCACCCCCGAGCTGAGCCCCCCGCACTGGCGGCCCCGGTACATCGACTACCTCTACCTCGGGCTCACCAACTCCACCGCCTTCAGCCCCACCGACGTCATGCCGCTGGCACCCTGGGCCAAGATCGCCATGGCCGCCCAGTCCATCATCTCCCTGCTCATCCTGGGCCTGGTCGTCGCCCGGGCCGTCAACGTGCTGGCCTGACCCGGCCCGGCGCCACCACCGCGCCGCGCTGAACCCGGCGCCGCGCTGATCCGGCGCGAACCGTCGGACACCGCCTAGGCTCACCCCATGGTTCGCCCCGACGAGCGCGCCGAAGGCGCCGGACCGTTCACCACCCGCCTCACCTGGCGGCTGGCCGAGGGCGGCTCGGCCGTCTGGGAGTCCCGGCTGGCCCGCAAGCGCGGCGCGCTCAGGGTCCGCGCCGAGACGGGGGCGGAGGGCCCGCCGCGCAGCGCCGACGACAGGGCACTGCACCGCCTGCGCGTCCTCAACACCGTCGCCGCCGTCGCCTTCACGGTCGGCGGCGCCCTGTTCGCCCTCGGCGCCGCCCTCGCCGAGGCCGGCTCGGCGGGCCCCACCGCGATCGCCTCGGTCTACTTCGCCGGCGGCCTGTTCTTCAACACCGGCGGCTACGCCTCGCTGCTCCAGGCGGTCAACGCCCCGCGCCGCTCCGGCACGGCGGACTCGCTGGTCACGGGCGGCTGGCGGTGGTGGAGCTACGAGCCCGGACGGATCGACTGGCTGAGCACCTTCGTCCTGTTCGCCGGGACGCTCGTGTTCGGCGTCAACCTGTTCGACTCGTTCCTCCAGGGGCTCTCGGCCCAGCAGGTCAACCGGCTGATCTGGGCCCCCGACATGGTGGGCTGCGCGCTGTTCCTGGTCTCGGGGCACCTCGCGCTGGTCGAGGTCTGCCACGGCCGCCCGTGCTGGCGCTCGCGCAGCCTCGGCTGGTGGGTCGTCGCGGTCAACCAGTTCGGGTCCGTGCTGTTCCTGGTCTCCGCGCTGGCCGCCTTCACCCGCCCGCAGACCGGCGACCTGGTCAGCACCGGCATCGCCGACTGGGGGACCTTCGCCGGCGCGCTGTGCTTCTCGGTCGGCGGCGTCCTGCAGTACTTCGAGCGGCCGTAGGGCCCGCCCTCAAGCCCCCGCCTGCGGTGTGGCGGTCGACGACGGGCCCGGGGGCAGTTGCCACACCCGTAGGGCGCCCTCGCTGCCGCCGCTGGTGACGAGGGTCCTCCCGTCGGGGCTGAGTGCCATCGAGCCGTTCTCGGCGTTGGCGGCGGGGGAGAGCGCGTGGGTGGCGCCCCGGGTGGCGGTGTCCCACACCTGGACCTCGCCGTTGCCGAGGAGGCCGGCGACGGTGCCGCCGTCCCGGCTGAACGCCACCTCGAACACGTTGCCGCCGCCGTTCTCCAGGGTGCCGGCGGCGGTCCGGGTCGCGACGTCCCACAGCCGGACCGAGTCGTCCCAGCCGGCTCCGGCCAGGGTCTTCCCGTCGGGGCTGAACGCCACCGAGCTCACGTAGTCGGTGTGGCCGGTGAAGACGGCGGTGACGGATCCGCTCGCGAGGTCCCAGAGCCGGACCGCCCGGTCGCCGCTGGCGACGCTCCTCCCGTCCGGGCTGAACGCCACCGCGGACACGGCCGATTCGTGCTGGCCGAGCAGCGTGCCGGTACCGGCCCCGGAGGCGAGGTCCCACAGCCGGACGGCGCTCTCGGAGGCGCAGCTGACCAGACTCCTCCCGTCGGGGCTGAACGCCACCGAGGCCACCGAGCCGATGCTGCCGCTGAGGACGGTGGTGGTGGTCCGGGTGGTGAGGTCCCACACCCGGATGACGCCGTCGTGGCAGCCGCCGGCGACGGTCCTGCCGTCGGGGCCGAACGCCAGCGCGTCCACCCGGGTGCCGGATCCCGGGTCGAGGACGAACCCCATCCGGGGGCCCTTGGCGCCGCCGCCGGATCCGCCGGAGCCACCGGTGGGCCGCAGCGCCAGGAAGGTCCCGCCCGAGGCCGCCGCCAGCGCGGTGAGGCCGCCGAGGAGCAGGGCGCGCCGGCTCGGGCCGCGCCGGGCGGCCGACGGGTGGGCCGCCGGGTCGGTCGCCGGGTCGGTCGGTGCGGCGCCCGGCGCGAACGCGGTGGCGGCCGCGGTCGGCGCGCGGTCGATCGGCACCACGGCCGCCGCAGCCGGTGCGGGCGCCGGGGCGGTGCCCAGGTCGAGGGTGGGGGCGGCCGGGCGGGCGGCGGGCTGCCGGAGCCCGCGCAGCCGGCGCACCACGTCCGGGGTGTCCGGCCGCTCGGCCGGGTCCTTGGCCAGCAACGAGGCCACCAGCCGGTCGAGTTCGACCGGGACGTCGGCGCGCACCGAGCGCAGCGGTGCCGGCACCTCGTCCAGGTGGCGGCGCATCAGCGCCCAGGCCTGCTCGGTGGCGGGGAAGGGCGGGGCGCCGGTCAGCAGCGCGTACAGCACGCACCCCAGCGCGTACAGGTCGCACCGCCCGTCGACCTGCTCGCCGCGCCACTGCTCGGGCGCCATGTAGGGCGGGGTGCCGAACGGCCGGCCGGTGATGGTCAGCCCGGTCGTGGCCTCCGCGGTGCGGGCGATCCCGAAGTCGCAGATCTTCAACCGGCCGTCGTCCAGCAGGAACAGGTTGCCCGGCTTCAGGTCGCGGTGGACCACCTGGCGGGCGTGCGCGGCGGCCAGCGCCTCGGCCGCCTGGAGCGCGAGGGAGACCGCCTCGGCGACGGGCAGGCCGCCCGGCGCCCCGGCCAGGACCGCCGCGAGGTCCCGCCCCTCCAGCAGCTCCATGACGATGAACAGCCGGTCCTCGTGGCGTCCGAAGTCGTGCACCACCGTGATCCCCGGATGCTGGAGCCCCGCACCGATCGAGGCCTCCCGCCGGAACCGCTGGAGCAGTTCGTCCCCCGCGTCGAACTCCAGCAGCACCTTCACTGCGACGCCGCGCTCCAGCCCGACGTCGTGGCCCTTCCACACCTCGCCCATGCCGCCCCGGCCGAGCCGTGCGTCGAGCCGGTACCTCCCGAGGATCTGGTCCCCCGCCTGCACGATTCCCCCTGCGCCCGATCAACCCCGGTCATGACAAGGGCCATTGTGCAGGACGTATGCGCACCCGCCGGGCCGCGGTCGGATCACGCCAGGGCCCGGACCGGCCCCGGACGGCGGCTTGTCCCGCTTTCGGCGGGGGTGGGGCCTCTGCGGGCGGATCGATAGCTCAGCCATCGACATACTCTCATCATTGACCTATGCTCGCGGTCGTGGCCACCCGTCAACTGCGGGAGCCGGACCGGTCCGTGCCCGCCGCGCCCGGCCGGCCTCCCGCGGCCCGGCGCGGGCGCGTCCCCGCAGGCCCCCCGGCCGCGGGCCGCCGCGGCGGGGGGCGCATGTCGAAAGAGACGGCGAGGTGCGCCTCGCCCCGACCGCACGGAGTACCCCTTGACCACCAGGCACCTCCAGACCGTTGTCGCGCTGTCCGCCGCCGCGCTGCTGCTGGCGCTCACCGCCGCCGTCGCCCTGTTCGCCCTCCGGCTCGGCCAGGCCGTGGAGTGCTCCCGCTCCCTGGCCTGCCCGAGCCGCACGGCCGACAGCGCGGTCACGGGAGTCGCCCGGGCGGCCGCGGACCTCGGCGCACGGACCGAGGCCGGCCGGCTCGACCGCTAGGGGCCCCGTCCTCGAACTCCCGTCTGTGGCAAGGGCGGACGCCGGGCATCCCAGAAAGCTGGGATATCGAATCCTGGCAGGACGCGGACAAACTGGCGAGTGATCGCCCGCCGCGAGTGGCTGCCCCAAGTGGCGGGCGGTCCTCCCCTTGTGCCGACACCTCCTGGAGCAGTCTTGCGTTCATCCCTCAGGCGCCTCGTCCTCGCGATCGCGCTCGCCCTGACCGGTCTGGTCCTGGTGCCGGGCGCCGCGTCCGCCGACACCCCGGAGACGATCCTGTTCAACCAGTACTCCGACCGCTGCCCGGACGGGAGGTCGGGGCTCCAGGAGATGCGCGTCTGCGCCCCGTCCGACACCCCGGGCAAGTGGGTGGTCAGGAACGTCCCGGGCTACCCCGAGCGGTACACGATCACCACCCGCACTGCCGACGGGGACATCTGCCTGACGTCCGACGACCTGCCGAAGACCAGCTCGTGTCTGGCGGGTCTGACCACCCAGCAGTGGGAGGTCACCCCCTTCCAGGCGGAGGCGCCGTTGTACGGCCTGGTCGGGCTGCGGCTGAAGAACGTGTCGAGCTCGAACTGCCTGGACAACTCGCGGAGGAACTTCGGCGGTTGGAAGCTGGTCATGCGCGGCTGCGACAACGGCCCGTACCAGCAGTGGAACGTCTACCCGGACACCTACCAGGCCCTGTTCGGCGCGCCTGGCCGGCACAACGGCATGACCTGGGCCGCCCTGGAGCAGCGCGCCGACAACGTGGTGCACGTCGGCTACGACAACGCCACCAACAGCAACCCGTACAGCGGTGACACCCCGTCGAGCGCCGTGCTGCCGCTGCTGTGCCTCAGGCAGGACGGCCGCCCCGCCCCCGCCGGCGTCCCCACCAGCGGCTTCCACAGCTGGGCCGGCGGCGAGGTGAGGGCCACCGCGCCGCTGCCCGGCTACCAGCTCTCCAGCCGTGCCGCCGCCGACCAGAAGTGCGCCAACAGCTTCGGCGCCGGCTTCCGGATGGCCGAGTTCCACGACGGCTCCGGCTGGGGCCTGTGGGCCAACGGCACGCTGCCCGCCAACACCCGCTTCTGGACCGCCATCAGCGACCAGCCCGCCAACCCCTGGAGCTGATCCCCCTCCGGGCGCCGGGGCGGGCGCCACCACCGGCGCCCGCCCTCACCCGTGCCCGCCACCGACCGATCGGCCTGGCCCGCCCGGCCGGCCGAACAGACCCTCCTCGCGCGCCTTCCAGGCCAGGGCCGTCGCGAACCGGGCCGTGCCCAGCAGCCCGGCCAGCGCGGCGGCGATCCACAGCGGGATCGCGAGGACGCTCGGCCTCCCCGTGACCATCCGCCCGCCGTCGAGCCACACCCTGGTCTCGTGCCCGTCCGGATACACCTTCTCGACCGGCCGGTCCTCGCTGAACTCGCGGCCGTCGGCGCTCCAGTGGTACACGCAGCCGTAGGTGGCGTGGCCGCCGCCCTCGGCGTTCACCGTCCGCCCCGTCGTCCGGCAGTTCGTCACGGTGGCCGTCACGCCGGGCGGTTCGTGCTGCCGGTCCCGGATGGCGTGGTTGGCCTGGGCCGTCGCGAAGACCGTGCCCAGGGCGAGGGTCAGGAGCACCGCGACCGCCAGGCAGGAGACGGCGTAGCCGGCGCCGGAGACCTCCCGGCGCAGCGGAAGCGAGGCGCCGACGGCCGCCAGCAGCGCGATCCCGCAGACCGCGGGCCACCAGCCCCGGTCACCCGGCGCGTCCTGCGAACCCGCCCACACCACCGGCGCGGCCGCGACCGCCAGGACCGCCACCGCCACCACCACGCCCGCGGCACAGCGCCGCTGGAACGCCGTCCACTGCACGGAAGGCCCGAACACCACCCCGCCCCCCTCTCCCCGTACACCCGCACGTCCGCACACCGGTACGTCCGTACATCCGACCGTCCGATTCTCCGGCCGGCCGCCCCCGGGGCACACTCCTGCGCCGACTCTCCACCCAACCGGTGACAGGGCCGCGACATCGTCACGGCCGGGGGCGCCGCCCCGCCCGGCGCCCGGCGGTCACAGCCAGCCCCGCTCCTTGGCGCGCAGGGCCGCCTGGAAGCGGGTCGCGGCGTTGAGGCGGGTCAGCAGATCGGCCACATGGGAGCGGTACTTGCGCACCGAGATGTTCAGCTCGCGGGCCGCCGTCTCGTCCTTGCCGTGCTCGCTGAGCGTGCGCAGCACCTCGGCCTCGACGGCGCTGAGGTCGAGCCGGTCGATGTCCGTGGCACGCGCCCACTGCCGCTCGAACAGGTCGACCAGCGCGGCCACGATCCCGGGCTGGGCGATCTGCAGCGTGTCGGAATCCGGCCGGTCCGGATCGATCCGCACGAAGGCCACCCGCCGGTCGACGATGAGCAGTTGGCCGAACGGCTCGGCCGTCACCCGGTGCACGTCGCCCAGGGCGTGCCAGTACCGGGCGTAGGCCATCTGGTCGGGCTGGTCGAGGGCCGCCGTGCTGATGAGGGTCCGGTTGGCCAGCCCGTCCGCCAGCTGGCGCCGGAAGCGGTCGGCCTCCACGCCCTGGCACGGGGTCCTGCCGCGCGGCAGGCGCTTGGCGTTCATCATCTCGAAGCGGCCGGGCATCGTGCGGATCCGGTGGGTGACCTGCGCGGGGTCCAGGATGCGTTCGACGAGTTCGACGGGCCGGCCCTGGCGCGACTCCTCCGCCAGCTCCCGCACCACGTCGAAGGCCGCGTCCAACCGGGCCAGTTCACGGGAGGTGTGCTCCACCCGGCGGCGCACCAGCAGGTCCACCGCGGCCGCGGGCGCCAGCGCGGCCATCCGCGCGTCGACCACCCCCAGGGCCTGCAGCTCGGCGAGGACCGCACGCAGGCCCGGCAGGCCCAGCTCCGCCCCGGCCGTGTCGGGATCGCTGTGCCGGGTACGCAGCAGGTAGCGGTAGACGCGCTCCTGGTCGTACGTCAGCCCCAGGCTCTGAAGACTCATCGCCGCCCCCTGCCGTGCAGTTTCCTGCAAGGAGTGTTGCACCATCTCCCCGTTCCGCCTGCACACGGGCGATCGTCATGCTGGCAACGACGCGCCGGGCGGAGGGACCGCCCACGGCGCCGACCGACGCGGACCCGCACCAGCACAGGTCGGTGCCGACCGACGCAGACCCGCACCAGCACAGGGGGAACCACCGCCATGGGCCACATCCGCAGCTTCGTCCCGTGGATCGCCGTCGCCCTGCTCACCGGCACCGTCGACATCCGCTGGGCCGCGCTCACCGGTCTCCTGCTGGCCGTCGCACTCGTCGCGACCCAGCGCCGCGCGGGCCGCGCCTGGGACGCCCAGGTGATCGAGGCCAGCGCCGTCCTGTTCCTCGCCGGCTACACCGCCGCCGCGTTCGCCGCCCCCCACTCCAGCGCCGTCGCCCACTACGGCCCGCCGCTCTCCTCGCTCTGGCTGGCGGCCACCGCCTGGGGCTCCCTCGCACTCGGCCGCCCCTTCACCCTCGGCATCGCCCGCACCCAGGCGCCCGAACACCTCTGGAACAGCCCGCTGTTCCTGCGGATCAACCGCGTCATCACCACCGTGTGGGCCACCGCGTTCACCCTCTCCGGCATCGGCGGCGCACTGCTGCGCCACTACGAGCCGGACGCGGGCGACGCCCGCACCCTGCTCACCGTCGCCGCGTTCGCCCTCCCCGTCCTCTTCACGGTCCGCTACCCCCCGATCGCCCGCGCCCGCCACGCCGCCTCGGCCGGGGCGTAGCCCGCACAGCCCGCCCGCCCGCCCGCCCGCCCCCGCCCCCGCCTCCGGCTTCGGGGGCGGGGGTTTCGTAGAGTGGCGCCATGATGCGCCCCAACCCTGTGACCGCCGACGGCGAGCGGATGCTGCGGCGGCTGATCGGCGAGGCCGGACTCGCGCCGTGGCAGGCGGAGTTGACGGGGGTGGCCGAGCACGGGATCGCGCTGGGGCCGCGGCCGGCCGGCTTCGAGGGGCCGGAGCCGTTCTCCCGGTGCGGCGGCGTGCCGGACGTCCCGCCCGGCTTCGTGTGGCCGAGCACGGGCGCCGACCCGGACGCGCCGGCGGACTGCTTCGTCGCCCAGATCGACCTGGCGGAGGTCCGCGGCGAGGACGCCAACGGGCTGCTGCCGCCGCGCGGACTGCTCTACTTCTTCTTCCTCGGCGACGAGGGCTTCGGCGGCCGCGACCCGGTGAACGTCCTCTACTTCCCGGACCACTCGGCCGCCGACACCGCGCCCTACGAGGTGGCCTCGGACCCGCTGTTCGCCGACCCCGACGCCGGCTGGGGCGCCCCGCCATGGGAGTTCACCGGCCCGCCAGCCCCGCTGTACGCCGCCGGCAAGGCCATGGTGGCGCAGGTCGGGCGGTTTCACGACGATCCGCTCGTCGAGCTCCCGCAGGAGGCCGCGGACCGGCTGGCCGCGCTGGACCGGGCCGTGTTGGACACCGCCCCGCAGCACCGCGCGTACATGGTGCTGCTGGGCCCCGACCGGGAGACGGACCAGTACGTGGTGGCGCCGGGCGGCCGCGGCCCGGAGCGGATCCTGCTCGACGCAGGCCGCCCGGACTTCACCGGCTGCCCGCTCTACTACGTGATCCGCGACGAGGACCTGGCCGCGGCCGACTTCAGCAGGGTCGAGGCCGTCACCGTCCAGCGCTGACCCGCCGGATTCCGTCCCACCGGATTCCCGAACCGGCCACGGACCGGCCGCAGGTGAGACATGATCTGTGCGTGCAGAGTGAGAACCCGCGACCGTCACCTCCGTCGGCGTCGACCGTTTTCTGGGCCGGCCGCTGCGACCGGCACGCCCGCGCCGTCGAGTACGAACTGACCTGGTGGGGGCATGAGTTCCCCGACGGCCCGCCGGACGCCGAGGACGCGTTGATCCTCCTGCGGCGCACCATCGGGGAGACCCGCTCCAGCGGCCTCGGCGGGCGCACCGCGGACCTCCTCGAAGAGGCCACCGCCCCGCTCGACGCCGCGAGACGCCACACCGCCCGCGCGATCGCCCCGAGCCTGCTGCCGCTGATCGCCCACCACCTGCGCACCGCCGCCGCCGCCCTCGCCGCCACCCGCACCCACCTCGCCGCGAACGCCCCGGCCGGCCCGTACCCGCCTCCGCCGGCCGCGGCCCCCCACCCCGGCAGCTGACCCCGGTCCCGGGCGGTCGGGTCGAGTGGCTACGATCTGCTCATGGTCGATCACGAGACGGCGTTTCAGTCCCTGGACGGTACCGCGCTGTTCGGTACGGTCTGCTCGGCGGAGGCGCCGGTCGGGACGGCGGTGCTGGTCCACGGGTCGGGGGTGACCCGGGAGGAGGGCGGCTTCTTCACGCGCCTGGCCGCCGCGCTGGCAGCCTCCGGGGTGACCAGTCTGCGATTCGACCTGCGGGCGCACGGGGCCAGTGGCGGGCGCGAGTCGGAGCTGACGATCGCGTCGGTGACCAACGACATCCGCGCGGCCGGCGACCACCTGCGCGCACATGCCGGCAGGCCCGGTCCGGTGCACGTGATCGCCGCCTCGTTCTCGGGCGGCGCCGCCGCGCTGCACGCCGCCCACCGGCCGGGCGACGTCGACAGGCTGGTGCTGCTGAACCCTCGGCTGGACTACAAGGAGCGGTACGTCACCTCCCGGCCGGGCTGGTCGGACGACTACCTGTCCAAGGACATGGCGGTGCGGCTGAACGAGCAGGGCTTCACCGAGAAGTCGCCGTTCGAGCTGAACCGGTCCCTGCTGAACGAGGTCTTCCACCTGGACACTCCGGCGATCCTGGCCGGGGTGCGGGCGCCGGTGCTGATGGTGCACGGCACCGCGGACACCTTCGTGCCGGTCGAGTCGTCCCGCCGGCACCGGCCGATGTTCGGCGGTCCGGTGGAACTGCTGGAGCTCGCCGGCGCTCAGCACGGCTTCGCCGTCCACGACGACCCGCAGTACCTGCACCCGAAGTCGCAGGCGTGGCAGCGCGAGGTCATCGCGAAGGTGAGCGCCTTCCTCGGTTAGGCCACCACCGGTTCGCCGAGGCGCTGCCGGAACTCCCGCACGCCCGGACGGCCCGGCGGCTCTGGCCTGCTTCGCGGTAGCAGATCGCGCTCTGCACCATCAGCCGCTCGCTCGTGTAGCCGTCGCCGAGCGGGCCGGTGCAGGTGGCGGGCCCGCTCGCGAGGGTGGACTGGGCGAGCGCGTTGTGCGCCTGGTCGAGCACACGGGCCACCTGGTCGGTATCGGCGCCGGTGAGAGCCAGCGCCCGGGCCTGCTGCTGGAACGCTTCCGCGCGCGGCCTTGGCGGCAGCGTCCAGGGGCCATCGGTGGCGGCGCGGGCGAGGTCGAGCATCCGGGTCGCGTCGGTGCGGTCGGCGGCCTGGGCCTGGCGGAGCAGGACGTAGCCGTGCATCGCGCCGTCGCCGGTCAGCGTCGCCCACTCCTTCGCCTGGTGGTGCCAGTACGCGACGGCCGGGGCGGGGGCGCCGGCGTCCCGGTGGAGCCAAGCGGCCAGCTCGGCGCCCCGGGCGTCGAGGACCAGCAGCTCGCGCCGCGGTCCGGGGGCGGCAGTGCGGGCGGCGGAGTTGATCGCCGCGAGGATGCCCAGCACCGTGGGCAGCGCCTCGTGCGGGCCGGCCATGCCGTCGGCGCGGGCGGCGTCGTCCAGCGCGGTCCGCAGGTGGCCGAGTAGCTCGCGCTCGCCGTAGCGCCGGGCGCCGTGGGCGGCGGCGGTGAGGTGATCCAGGGCGGTGAGGTCGAGTACCGGGGCGGCGCCCGCCAGGCCATCGGGTGCTTGCTTTCAGTTGCGCGGGGATGCGACTGGTGCACGCCCGCGCGGGATCCTTGCCGGGCCGGCGCCCGGAGAGGATCGGAACACGGGAACCTGGGGCAGGGCCGGATCCCTGGTGGTAGAGCTGCGGGACCAGCCCGCAGAACTTCAAGATCATCTCGTGGGCGGCCGTGGGGCTCGCCTTGGCTGGACCCCCGGCAGGCCACCCGGGTGGTCCTGAGCAACACGGACTGCCCGACCCCGCCGCGCTAGCCCCTGCCCGGCCCACCCGCCCCGCGCCGACCGATCGGCGCGGGGCGGTGGTGCTTCCACGAAGTTCCTTGTGTTCTACCGAAGTTGGCCACCCGGGTGGGGGGCGGGCGGTAGGAATGGGGGCGTTCGGCCCGCCCGGGCCGGGTGCGGGGGGACGCCGGGGGCGGGGATGGCCGCGCCCGGACACCGCGGGGGACGTCGCCCCTCGACTCCATCACCCGACTGCCACCTCTCCGATCAAGGGACACGATGCGTTCGTTCACCAAGACCCTGCCCGCACTCCTGGCCGGCGCGGCGCTGGCCGCCACCGCGGTGGCGGCCCCCGGCGGCGGTGCCGCGGCGGCCGCCGAAAGACCGCGGGGCCTGGAGGTCGCCGTCCCGGCCTACGTGCTGCCCGGCGACCCCATGCTGGCCGCCCTGCCGACCACCCGCCCCGCGCCCTCGATCGTCATCCTCAACCCCTACAACGGCTACGCCCCGTTCGACGCCGCCTGGCAGGCGCAGGCCGACGCCCTGCGCACCGGCACCACCGCGCACGGCGGCCGCACCCGGGTGCTGGGCTACGTCGACACCGCCCACGGCACGCTGCCGCAGGCCGTGGTCCGGGCCACCGTGGACAACTACCTGAAGACCGCCGACCACCGCCTGCACGTCGACGGCATCTTCTTCGACCAGTCCGAACGGGACTGCGGGGCGGCCAACGCCACCCGGGACTACTACGCGGCGCTGCGCGCCTACGTCCAGGAGACCGTCTACGCGATATCGCCGCAGGCCCAGGACCTGGTCGTGGACAACCCGGGCACCGCCGTCGCGGACTGCTACCTGGAGCCCGGCCACCGCACGGCCGACGTCTTCGTGACCTTCGAGGGCCCCTACGCCGACTACGCCGCGGGCTGGCTGGGCGGCAACGTCTTCAACCCCGCCGCCGGCTACTACTCCGGCGCCGCCCTGGACCCGAGCGGCACGGCGTTCTGGCACCTGGTGTACGACACCCCGGACGCGGCCGCCATGCGCACCGCCCTGGACACCGCCTTCACCCGCGGCGCCGGCTACGTCTACGCCACCGACGACGCCATGGACATCCCCTGGGACGCCGCCCCCGGCTGGGGCTTCGCCACCGAGACCGCCTACGCGGCCAGCAAGGGCTGAGCAGGTCCGACCAGGTCCGACCAGGCCTGACGGGGCGCCGGCGCCGGGCCGGCCGGGCTCGCACCCGCCCGGCCGTCCCGACGCCCGCCACCGCGACGGTCAGCGCTGCGCGGCCGGCGAGGTGGCCGGTGCGGTGGCGGTCCCGGTGGGGCCCGGGTCGGGTGCGGGCGCCGGGTCGGGGATGTCGGCCATCTTCAGGGGCTGCTTGGGCGCGCCGCGCAGGGCCCGGTTCATGGCGTCCTGCCAGATCGGCCCGGGGCCGTCGGCGCCGAACACCTCGGTGCGGTACTTCCCGTTGATGGTGATGTTGCGCATCTCGACGCCGCCGTTCGGGCCGCCGAGCCAGACGGCGGTGGCGAGCTGGGGGGTGTAGCCGTTGAACCAGGCGGCCTTCTTCCGGTCCGAGGTCCCGGTCTTGCCGGCGATCTGCCGGTCGCCCTCCAGGTTGAGCGCCATGCCGGTGCCGTCCGCGGTCACGCCGTTCAGGATGGTGTTGATCGCCTGCGCGGTGGTGTCGGAGAGCACCCGCTCGCAGCGGCCCGCGGGGGCGGGGACGTCCCGGCCGTCCACCGTGGTGATCCTGGTGATGGCGACCGGGTCGCAGTGCGTGCCCTCGGCGGCGAAGGTCGCGTAGACGTTCGCCATGGTCAGCGGGCTCACCTCCCCGACGCCCAGGGCCATCGCCGGGACCTCCTCCAGGGGCTTGCCGCTGGCCCGGGCGGTGATGCCGAGCCGGTCGGCCATCTGCTTGACCGGGCAGAGCCCGATCTCCTGCTCCATCTGCACGAAGTAGGTGTTGACCGAGAGCGCCATCGCCTTCTTCAGCTGGTAGGGGCCCTTCTCGTTCGCGGATTCGTTCGGCACCACGGCCTTGGGCCGGGAGTCGTTCTTCCACGTCCCCGAGCAGGTCTTCATCGTCGGGTACTCGAGCCTGTTCGGGGACGAGTACTCCCGGGTCGCCGGCAGGCCCGCCTCCAGCGCCGCGGCCGCGACGACCGGCTTGAACGTGGACCCGGGCTGGAAGCCGTTTCCGCCGCCCATCGCCGCGTCGACGTTGAGGTTGACGACGGTCTGGTTCCTGTCCTTGTCCAGGCCGTACGGGCGGGTCTGGGCCATCGCCAGGATCCTGCCGCTGCCCGGCTCGACCATGGTCGCGGCGGCCGAGACGCTGTCGGTGACGCGCACGTTGTCGCTCACCGCGCTCTGGGCGGCGGCCTGCTTGTCCGGGTCGAGGGTGGTGTAGATGTTCAGGCCGCCCTGGTCCCAGAACTTCTTGCGCTCGGCGGCGGTCTTGCCGAACACCGGGTCCTGCTTGACCACGTGCCGGACGTAGTCGCAGAAGAAGCCCGTCCCGGCGTTGGCGGTGATGCAGCCGTTCTGCGGCTCCCGGTACTTCAGGCCCAGCGGGGCGGCCTTCGCCTCCCTCGCCTGCTCCGCGGTGATGTGCCTGTTCTCCACCATCTTGTCGATGACGGTGTCGCGGCGGTTCTGCGCGGCCTGCGGGTGCAGCCGCGGGTCGTAGGCCGACGGGTTCTGCACCAGCCCGGCCAGGGTCGCCGCCTCGGCGACCGTCAGGTCCCGGTTGCTCTTGCCGAAGTAGCGCTGGGAGGCGGCCTCCACACCGTAGGCGCCGTTCCCGTAGTACGTGATGTTCAGGTAGTTGGTGAGGATCTGGTCCTTGGTCAGATCCTCCTCCAGCTTGATCGCGACCTTCAGCTCCTGGATCTTGCGGCCCAGGGTCTTGCGCTGCGCCTCCTGGACGGCGGCCTGGTCGTCGCCGGCCTTCTCGACGTTGACGTTCTTCACGTACTGCTGGGTCAGCGTCGAGGCGCCCTGCGAGGCGGTGCCGCTCTCGGCGTTCTTGCTCAGCGCGCGGAGCACGCCCTTGAGGTCGACGGCGCCGTGCTCGTAGAAGCGCGCGTCCTCGATGTCCACCTGCGCCTGGCGCATCAGGGGGGACATCTGGTCGGCGGTGACCACCGTGCGGTCGCGCTCGTACACCTTGGCGATCAGGCCGCCCCTGGCGTCGAAGATCTGGGTGGCCTGGGTGAGCGGCGGGGTCCTGAAGTCGTCGGGGATGTCGTCGAAGCCCTCCGCCGTGTTCTTCGCGGTCAGCCCGAGCGCCCCGGCGGCGGGCAGGGCCATACCGGCGAGCAGCGCACCCGACACCACGCTCACCCCCAGGAACGTCGCACCGTAGCGGGCCAGCCGAAGCGGCGAATTGCGCGGCGGGGGGAGCGGCGCGCCATCGGATGAATTCCGTATCGGGGGGAGATTCGATGCCATGTCGGAACACTAGCCGCCGCCCCCGGCGGATCGAATTGCCTTGGCGTGCAAGGGTGTCACAACCCTGTGACAAAGCAGGCCGAGGTCCCGAAAACAGCCATTCGTGTACATACTGAATGGTCGTGAAAGGGGATCGCGAACCACCCGCAGTGAATTCGGCTGCCCCCGGTGGTGCGGACCCGAAACGGATCCGCACCACCCCGGACACCATGAAGATGCGCCAGACGGGGCGAAACGTTGCACGGGCCGGGGCCCCGGCCGGCCGCTGCCCCGACGGCCGCACCGGATCTGCCCTTTCGGCACACGCTTCGCACAGGACCCTTCCCCTGCGGGCACCACCTCTGACAGCATCGTCCGCTATCCCGTGACGGAACGTCGGTGACCGCCGTCCCACCCGACGGAGGACCATGTGACCACCCCCGCCCGCCGCACCCGACCCGCCCGCACGGCCCCCACCGGCGACCACCGCCCCGCCCCCTGGGTGCGCACCAGGCTGCGCACGGCACCCACGGCCGCACTGCTCACCGCCGCCCTCGCCTTCGTCCTGGTGTTCCTCGCCGCGGCCTTCCCCCGCGCCCTGGACCGCGGCGCCGACGACGCGCTCCGCGACTTCCTCCACGACCGCGGCCCGCTGGAGACCAGCCTGCTCACCACCGCCGCACCCCCGGACGACCGGCCCGAAACCGTCGCCGACCTGGAGGAGGTGGCCGGCCGGCTCCTCGCCCAGACCGGCGCGGGCTTCTCCGTACCGCCCTCCGGACCGGTCTTCGGCGCCCAGGGCATCCAGCGCCGCGCGCTCACCACCCCCGGCCTGGATCGCCCGGACGGCAAGACCGCCCCCACCCTGCACCTGCTCTACCTGCACGGCCTCACCGACCACACCACCCTGGTCGCCGGCAGCTGGCCCAGCGGCGCCACCGCCCCCGGCGACCCGATCCCCATCGCCGTCAGCCGCGCCGCCGCCGAGACCATGGGCATCCGCCTCGGCGCCGTCCTCGAGGACGACTCCGCACCCACCAAGAAAGTCCGGGTGAGCGGCCTCTACACCGTCACCGACCAGAGCGACCCCTACTGGTCCGACCTGCCCTGCACCGGCCGGGCCTGCCTGGAACGCTCCCTCAGCGAACCGAACGTCCGGCACTGGCACACCGCCGGGGTCGTCGGCGGCGACAACCTGCCGTCCCTCGCCGCCTGGGGCCGCCAGGCCCGCGACTTCTGGCGGCTGCCCGTCGACACCGGCGCCCTGCGCACCGACCGGCTGCCCGACGCCCAACGGGACCTCGCCTCCTACCTCACCGGCCCCACCGCCACCCGGCTGATGGCCGCCATCGACCGCCCCAGCCTGTCGACCACCTCCAGGCTGCCCGGCCACCTGCGCCAGGCCGCCCTCCGCCAGGCCGCCGTCGCCCCACTGGCCCTGATCGGACCGGCGGCCGTCGCCGGGATCGCCGGCGTCGTCCTCGCCCTGGCCACCGCCCTCACCATCGAACGACGCGGCGCCGAACTGCGCCTGCTGCGCGCCCGCGGCGGCTCCGGCCCAGGCCTCCTGCTGCGCCTGCTCGGCGAAGGCGCGGCGGGCGTGCTCCCCGCCGCCGCGGCCGCCACCGCGCTGGCGCTGTGGCTGCTGCCCACCCCCCGCTGGAGTGCCGCCGCCACCGCCGCCCTGCTCACCACCCTCCTCGCGCTGCTCACCGCCCCCGTCCGGGCCGCACTGCCGCCGGCCCGACAGCACCGCGGCAAAGCCGCCCGGCGCGGCCGGCTGACCGCCGAACTCGCCGTCCTCGCCCTCACCGCCGCCGCCGTGGCCGGCGTCCGGCGCCGCGGCGCCGCACCCCCCGGCGACGACCCCGACCTGCTGCTCGTCGCCGCACCCCTGCTGATCGCCCTCACCGCGGCACTGCTGCTGGCACGAACCCTGCCCCTCCTCGCCGGTGCACTGGCCCGCACGGCCGTCCGCACCCCCGGAGTGGTGGGCTTCCTCGGCCTGGCCCGCGCCGCCCGCGGCAGCGACGGCCGCCCCCGCCCCTCCGCACTGCCCCTGCTCGCCCTGGTCCTCGCCGTCACCACCGCCGGCTTCGGCACGAGCGTGCTGGGCGGCGTCGACCTCGCCCGCCAGCGGGCCGCCCGGCTCACCGTCGGCGCGGACGCCTCCGTCGCCGCGCCCACCGGCCTCACCCTGCCCCCCGGCTTCGGCCCGGCCGCCGCCGCCCTGCCCGGAGTCACCGCCGCCACCGCCGCCCGGCTGGAGAGCGAGGCGTTCCTGCTCGAAGGCTTCCCGGGCGTCGGCACCGGAGTCGACCCCCACGCCACCCAGGTCACCCTGGTCGTCGCCGAACCGCAGGCGTACGCACGGATCGCCCGGACCGTCGGCGCGGGCGCCTTCGACCCGGCCGCGCTCGCCACCCCGCCCACCGGAACGCCCACCGTCCCCGCCCTGTTCAGCAACGACCTCGCACGCCACCTCGGCCCCGGCGGCCACCGGATCCGGCTGCCCAGCGGCGGCGAGATCCTCGCCACCAGCGCCGGCGCCCTCGACGCCACCCCCGCCCTGCCCGGCGCCACCCGCCCCTTCGTCGTCCTGCCCACCCCCGCCGCCACCGCCGCGCTACCGGAACTCGACCGGGCCACCCACTGGTTCGCCGTCGGCCACATCGACGAGCCGGCCCTCGCCGGACTCGTCCGCCAACTGCCGCCCTCGATCCTCTCCGACCCCGGCGCCCCGTCCGCCGGCCCGACCGCCTCCGCCGCCGTGATCGGCAACGACCCCGAAGCCCTGCGCAGCGGCTACGTCACCCGCACCAGCGCCTCCGTCACCGCCGACCTCGCCAAGGACCCGCTCCAGGACGCCGCAGGCCGCCTCTTCCGGCACGCCGTCACCGCCGCCGCGGCGCTCACCCTGCTCGCCGTCCTGCTCACCCTGCTGCGCGCCGCCCCCGACCGGGCCGCCGTCCTCGCCCGACTGCGCACCATGGGCCTGCGGCCCCGCCAGGGCCTGGCGCTCATCCTCGCCGAGACACTGCCGCAGACCCTCACGGCCGCGGTCGGCGGCACCCTCGCCGCACTGGCCGCCGTCACCCTGCTCGGACCGGCCGTCGACCTGTCCACCCTGGTCGGAGCCCCCGTCCCGACCAGCCTGCGCCCCGCCCCCGCCCCGCTCCTGCTGCCGGCGGCCGCCCTCGCCGCGCTGACCACCCTCACCGTCCTCATCGAGGCCCTCACCGGCGGCCGCCGCCAGCTCGCCACCCACCTACGGGTCGGCGACCGCCCCTGACCCCCCGCGCCCGCCCCGGAGCCGGGTGAAGGATCGACCGCACGGCGGGTGCCCGTCGGCGCGGGAACACCCCGCACGGCGCTCCACCCGCTATCCAGGGTTCATGTCGCCTTCGCACCCCAGCAGCCCCCGGCCCCACGGCAGGCCCCCGACCCCGGGCGGCCCGACCCCCTGCGGCGGCGCGGCATGCCGGTGAGGCCGCCCAGACCCCGCCGGCCCGGCCCCGCGACCCCCGCCGGCGCGGGCCCGGCACTGCGCCGCCTGTCCGACTACGCCTGGCGGCTGCTCGTCGTCGCGGCGGCCGCCTACCTGGTGCTGACGGTGCTGGGACGGTTCCACCTGATCACGCTGGCCGCCTTCCTCGCCCTGGTGATCACCTCGGTGATCCGGCCCGTGGTCGACCTGGCCGCCCGCGCCGTCCCGCGCCCGCTCGCGGTGCTGATCGGCCTGGCCGTGGCGATCCTGGTACCGGCCGGACTGCTCACCCTGATCGGCGAGAGCGTCGCGGACGACGTGGACCGCCTGACCAAGGAGTTCCAGGGCGGCCTGGACCGGCTGGAACGGGTCCTGCAGAGACCGCCCCTGCGCCTCGACCCCACCGTCTTCGACGACCTCCAGCACAAGATCTCCGACTTCGCCGCCAAGCACCGCTCCACCCTGATCAGCACGGCCGTCAGCGGCGCCCACCGGGTGTTCGAGGTGGCCACGGGCGCCGCGCTCGCCCTCTTCATGTCGGTGTTCTTCCTGCACTCCGGGGAGCGGATGTGGCGGTGGACCGCCGCCCAGCTGCCGCCCGCCGCCGCCGACCACCTCGACCGGGGCGGCCGGGCGGCCTGGCGGACCTTCGCCGGCTACACCCGGGGCATCTTCATCGTCGCCGCCAGCAACGCGATCATGGTCGGCATCGCCCTGGTCCTCCTCGGCGTTCCGCTCGCCCTGCCGCTGACCGTGCTGGAGTTCCTCGCCTCCTTCGTCCCCCTGGTCGGCTCACCGGTCGCGATGCTGGTCGCCTCCCTCGTGGCACTGGCCGCCCGCGGCCCGGTGACCGCCATCGTGGTGCTGCTGCTGATCGTGGTGATCGGCCAGATCGAGGGCCACCTGCTCCACCCCCTGGTGATGAGCCGGGCCGTCAGCCTGCACCCCGTGGTGGTCGCGGTCGCCGTCCTCGCCGGCAGCATCGCGGCCGGGGTGATCGGCGCCGTGGTCGCCGTCCCCGCCACCTCGGTGGCCTGGTCGGTCTACGCCGAACTGCGCCCGGCACGCCCGGCGCCGCCACCGCGGCCGGCCCGGGCCGGCGACTCCGCTCACTCGTAGCGGCTCCGGGGGTCGAGCACGGCGTACAGCACGTCCACGACCAGGGTGGTGACCAGGTGGACCAGCACCAGCAGCGTCACCGCGCCGATGACGGTCGTGCCCTGCTTCTGGTACACGGCGCGGGCGACGGGACGGGTTCACCCGTACAGGACCGGTCCCTGCGCCAGGAGGCCGACCGGCGCGCGCTCCCCGCTGCCGGGGCCGGCTCAACCGGCTCCGGGCGCCGCCCGCCGCTCCCTGGTCCGCACCCACGCCCCCGCCCCGACCAGCAGCGCCGCCCCCAGCGCGTACACCGGCAGCCACCGCGTCGTCGTCGCCGCCAGACAGACGTCGACCACCTGGCGGCTCTGCTCCCGCTGCGTGTACGCCAACGCGACAACGTCACGACCGGCCAGATCCCCCAGCGCGGCCTGCGTCCGCAGACTCTCGTACCGGCCGGACTCCACACACCCGTGCCGGGCACCCGGCACCGGGAACAGCCAGTCCCAGCGCTGCAGCGCCGGAGCCACCGCCAGCGCCACGCACAGACCCACGACCAGCGAGTACGCCGCCAGACTCCACCCGTAGGAGGCCCGCCGGCCCGCCACCGGCACCGGCACACGGCCGAACGACAGCACCACCACGAGCAGCGTCACCCCGAGATAGGTGGAGAACCACTGCCACGAGCCCTGCGCGAGCGAGAACGCCAGCACCACGGCCAGCGCGGTCCCCAGCACCCCGGGATCCCCGGCCGCCCGGTCCTTGCCCGCGGCCAGCGGGCCGCGCACACCCCGACTGCTGCGCCCGCCCAATGCTCGCCCTCCCTGCCTGTCCGCCTGCCGGGCACCAGCCTCCCGCCCCCGACCGCCCCCACCCCCCGCGGCCACACCGGTACACCGCCGGACCCCACCCGCCCGGCCCAGCCCCAGCAGGGACGGGCCGGGCGGGCGCCGCGGCGGTCAGCGCCGGCAGTCGGCCGACAGCAGCGCGGCCCCGGGACGGCCCTGCGCAGGGCCGGTCAGCAGGACCCGGCCGGGCGGCCTCGGACCACGAGGTCGTCGCGGCCGGGGGTGGAGTCCAGCCAGACCACCCGGGAGCCCTGGTCGGCGGCGGGGTGGAGCTGGCCGCCCCGGTTGCAGGAGACCCGCACCGGCGTGCCGCCGGCGACCGGGAGCTGGTACAGCTTGGGGAACGCGGCGTTCGACCAACCGCCGCTCGGCCGGGCGCCGCGGTGCTGGAACGTCACGGCCTGCTCGGAGGCGGTGAGTTCGGTGTCCGACGGGGTGTACGGCGCACCCCCGGACAGCAGCTCGCTCACACCGGAGCCGTCCACGGCCCCGGAGCGGATGGCCGTCCCGGCGTCGGGGTCGGCCGGGGCCTGCAGCCACAGCAGCCGCCCGCCCGCGAGCAGCGGCGTCGAGAGGTAGGGAGCCCTGCCGCCGCTCGGGGTGCTGACCGGGTACTGCGCGGTGACCCGGCCGGCGGCGACCGAGAACACCGTCGGCGCCTGGACCGTCGCCTCCCCGGTCGTCCAGGCCTCGATCCAGCCGAGCAGGCCGTCCTTGAAGGTGAGGGAGGAGAGGGCGTACGGCGGCAGGCCGTGGCCCTCGGGCAGCGGGATCTCCACCGGCGCGGCGCCGTTGCGCGAGAGCTGGACCCGGCTGCGGCCGCTCTCGCCGTCGGTCGCCACGAAGGCGATGTCCCCGCCGGATATCCGCACGCTGCCGGGGGACAGCTTCGAGGACTGGAAGACGCTGCGCACCGGACCGCCGGACAGCGGCCGGGTCAGGACCTCCGTCCCCCAGGTACCGGTGGCGTCCGGCCCGATCGCCAGCCAGACGGCGGACTTCCCGTCGGTGGCGGCCCAGCCGTGGATCCGGCCGTCCTCGGGGCTGAGCCGGGTCGGGGTGCCGGGCGCGGTGGTGGAGCCGGTGTACAGGGCGACCCCGCCCTGGCCGGTCGGGTCCTCGGCGTTGCCCATCACCCAGTGGCCGCCGCCGGCGGCCGGCCCGACCGGGGTGGAGGCGCCGCGCAGCAGCGCACGGCTGTCCGCCGCGATCCGGCCCTGCCAGCCGGCCCGGATCCCGTGCGCGTCGAACGCCGCCGCCACCGCGCGGAGTTCGGAGCGGCCGAGGCCGAGCGAGCGGCCCGCGGCGAGGACGGCGTTGCGCCCGTCGACGAAGTCGTCCAGCGGGGTGAGGTACTCGGCGAGCGCGCGGTAGACCAGCCGGTCGGCGGTGAGCGGGTCCAGGGTGCGCCGGATGTCCCACAACGCCCCGCCGAAGATGGTGGAGTTGAGGTGCACCCCGCCGCTGTCGAGGTCGAGGCCGGTGCCGAGGTAGTCGTCCACCGTGGTGCGGCGGTCGTCCAGCCGGCGCCCCGCGCACTCCTCCGGGGTGCCGGTGCGGCAGAGGTCCTCGCCGAGCAGCGCGGCCCTCGGGTCGGTCATCGGCACCTTGTGGGCGGTCACCTGGACGGCGTTGCCGAAGTAGTCGGCGATCGCCTCGTTCATCGCACCGGACTGCCCGGAGTACTGCAGGTCGGCGGTGTGCTGGATGACGCCGTGGGTCATCTCGTGGCCGGCCACGTCGAGCGCCACGGCGAACTGGCGGTACTTGGCGTCGCCGTTGCCGTAGATCATCTTCCGCCCGTCCCAGGTGGCGTTCGGGAAGGACTTGCCGCCGCTGCCCACGTTCACCACGGACATGATCGGGCTGCCCTTGCCGTCCACGCCCGCCCGGCCCAGCCGGTCGCGGTAGAAGTCGTACACGGCGGCGGCGTTGAGGTGGGCGTCGGTGGTGCCGCTGGTACCGGCGGACGCGGGGAAGTCCGGGCCGGGGGAGCCGACCGGCAGGCCGCCCTCGGGCAGTGCGCCGAACTCCGTGTAGTCCCGCCCCTCCCCGTCGTAGGTGGAGATGGTGGCGGGCCGGGTGAGGTCGACGAGCCGGTAACCCCCGTCCGGCTGCCGGGCGATGTTCACCGGCACGGTACGGCCGAGGAAGTCGGGGGCGGTCCCCGTGGCGGGCTCCGCGGCGGCCCCCGGGGGCCCGGCGGCGGCCGCGGCACGGGCGGCGCCGGCGCCCTCGGCCTGGTACGGGGAGGCGGCGTCGTGGGCGAGGGCGACCACACCGCGGGTGGCGTCCACGTAGACCTCGCGGACCAGCGGGCCCCCGGCCGCCGGGTCGGCGGCGCGCACGGTGAAGTGCTGGGCGAGCCGCCCGGCGCCGCCCGGCAGGACGACCGGGCCGCGGTCCTCGGCGGTGGCCCCGGAGCGGGCCCGCGGGTCCCTGAGCGAGTCGAGCGCCAGCCGCCGCAGGGTCGCGGCGGGCACGGCGGGGGCGGTCGGCGCGGTGAGCCCGGTGAAGTACTTGCCGCCGACCGACTCCACCCGCTGGCCGGCCCCCTCGCCGACGAGGCGGACCAGGTACTGCCCGCCGAGGACCGGTATACCGCCGTGGTACTGCTGGAATCTGACGGTCTGCCGGCCCTCGGCCGTGCGCTCGACCGCGAGCTCGGCCAGCTCCCCCGGGTCGATCCGGTACCGGTCGGAGCGGGCCGCGAGATGGGCCCGGGCCGCCTCCACCGGACCGCCGGGCGCCGCCTCGGACAGCCCGGTCACCAACTGCGGGGCGGCGGTGCCCTCGCCGGCCACCAGGCCGGGGACGGGATCGGGTTCGGCCGCCGGGCCCGGCGGCGCGGCCAGGGCGGGGGAGGAGGCCAGGGTGAGCGCCAGCGCCAGGCTCAGGGCGGCGCCCGCGCCGAAGGCCTTGGCCGCCGGACGGGAACGGTGGTGCACTGCGGTCCTCCACGGGGATCGGCAGCGGCATAAGCGCTGCGGGAGCAGGGATGTGACGAAGGGTCACCCGATGCTCGATCGTGGACGCCCGGCCCGTCCAGGCCGCCGGGAGAAAGTGCAGCGGGGGGCCGCAACCCCTGCGCACCGGCACCCGCGCCCCGTGTCCGAACGGGCACCGACCGCCCCCGGCCGCAGAAACCGCCCCCACCGGTGAACCGCCCCCGGCCCCACCCCGTTACACCCCCGCTGCGGCCCCGCCCGCCGCCGCGCCGCGCGGCCGTTCTGCGGCCCGCCCGCCGCCGCGCGGCCGTTCTGCGGCCCGCCCGCCGCCGCGCGGCCGTTCTGCGGCCCCGCCTCCTGCTGTGGCGGGCGTCCCGGCCGCCCGAGTACGGTCGAGACGTGCCCGGTTCCCCCGCAGGACGACCCCCGAACCACCGGGCGGCCGCGACCGGGCCCCGATGACCGGGCCCCTGCTCGCCGTCGACCCGACGAGCGGGGACTCCCTGCTCGCCGCCTTCGGAGCCCTGGCCGTCCTGGTGGTCGTCTTCGCCGAGTCGGGCCTGCTGGTGGTGGGCTTCCTGCTCCCCGGCGACACCCTGCTCCTGCCCGCCGGAGTGCTCTGCGCCGCCGGCGGCCGGACCGGACCCCACCTGTCCCTCTGGCAGGTGATGCTCTGCGCCGCCGTCGGCGCGATCGCCGGGGCACAGCTGGGCTTCCTGCTCGGACGCCACGGCGGCCGCCCGCTCCTGGCCCGCACCCGCAGCGGACGCCTGAAAGCGGCCGCCGCCCGAGGGGAGGCGCTGCTGCGCCGCTACGGCTACCGCAAGGCGATCGTGATCGGCCGCTTCGTACCGCTGGTCCGCACGGTGCTCAGCCCGCTGGCGGGCATGCTCGACGTGCCCACCCGCACCTTCACCCTCTGGCAGATCGTCGGCGGCGTGCTCTGGTCGCAGTCCCTGGTCCTCGCGGGCTACTGGCTGGGCGCCGCCGTCCCCGGGATCGAGCACTACCTGTGGCTGCTGGTGGGAGCGGTCGTGGTGCTCTCGCTCCTCCCGCTGCTGCTGCACCCCCGCAAGGGGCCGCGGACCCCGCCGGACGGCGGGTGAGCGCCGCCGCCGCCCGCACCGGGGCGGGCGGGCGGCGGGGCCCCTGCGGCGGATCCCGGCCGGGTCAGGCGGAGGCGGCGGCCTTCGCGCAGTCCGGGTGCCCCCAGCCGTCCGGGTTCTTGGCGATCGGGTCGCCGACGGCGTAGGAGCGCCCGCAGCGGCACGCGCCGGGGAACTTGGCCTTGGTCCGGCCGCCCGCGGAGGCGCCGCCCGGCCTGCCGCCCGACCGGGCCCGCGGCGCCTGCCCCGCGGACCCGGCCGCGGACCCGGCCGAGCCCCTGCGGGCGGGCGGCGCCGACTCCGCGCGCAGGTCGGGCGCGGCGGAGCCGAGGGAGGTGCCCGCGGGCTGCTGGGCCACCGCCGTGTCGCTCGCCGCCCGGTCGGCGAAGGCGTTCAGCGGGTCGCCGTCCACCTGGTGCGCGGGGACGTAGACGAACTCGACGTCGCGCTCGGCCAGCAGGGCGTCGATCGCCACGATCAGGTCCTTGTTGGCGACCGGCGTCCCGGCGGCGGTCTTCCAGCCCTTGCGGCGCCAGCCGGGCAGCCACTGGGTGACCGCCTTCATCGCGTACTGGGAGTCCATCCGCACCTCCAGCGGCGTGCCCGGCCCGACCGCGCCCAGCAGCTCCTTCAGCGCGGTCAGTTCGGCGACGTTGTTGGTCGCGCGGCCGAGCGGACCGGCCTCCCAGCGCTCCGGCCGGCCGTCGGCCCCGGCGATGACCCAGGCCCAGCCGGCCGGTCCCGGGTTGCCCTTCGAAGCGCCGTCACATGCGCTGATGATGCGTTCTGCCATACGGCGATCATGCCAGCGTCCCGGGGCCGGGGCGTACCGCCCTCAGGCCGGGCCCGGCCTGGACCCGTGGGTCCGGCGGGCAGGCCGGCCCCGGCGCAGATGACCGGACGCGGGCCCGGCGGTACCCGTATCGTCGAGGGGAAGGCCGGCGTCGCCCGATCGCGCGCACGCTCTGCCGAAAGACGGGACAAGTTCCCCGGCGACTCCGGGCGGAAGGGGCAGCGGATGGACGGCACGAGCGTGTTCTGGTGGGTGGCCGCAGGCCTCGTCGCGGTCACCGCGGTGGTGGCGGTCGTCCTGGTCGTCAAGCTGATCCGGGTCCGGCGGCTGCTGGGGGCGACCGGCATCCCGATGTCGACCAAGGTCCTGTTCTGGGCGTCGATCGCCTACCTGGTCAGCCCCGTGGACCTGCTGCCCGACCCCGTCCTGCTGGACGACATCGGCTTCCTGCTGGTGGCGCTGCGCGCGCTGGGCAAGGCCGGACTCCGGGTCGGCGCTCCCGAGGGGATCCCGCAGCCCAAGCGCTGACGCGCGTCCTGCGCCGGGGTCCGCGGAAGCCGGCCCGGCAGCCCGGCCGCGGGCCGGACGCGGGGCGGACGCGGGGCGGACGCGGGGCGGACGCGGGGCGGACGCGGGGCGGACGCGGGGCGTATCGAGGCGGGTCCGCGGGCCCGGGCGGCGGCAGCGACGGGGCTCCGGCCCACTTCGTCGGCCCGTGCTGCGAGACTGGGATCATGACCCCTGACCGTCGCAGCCTCGCGCTGCCCGCCTTCTCCGAGCCCGCCGCCGACGCTTCGGTGCCCGCCCAGCCCGGCGCGCGCCGGCTGCCGCCGCTCGAACAGGGCGCCGACTTCCGCCAGCCGCCGGGCGAGACCGTGGCCGAACCCGCCCCGGCCCGGCACCCGCTCGCGATCGGCGGCCTCACCTTCTCCGACCCGGACCGGCAGATCTGATCGGCCCCGGCTTCCTGGCATGTTCGCGGCCGAAAAATTGCAGGTCAAAGCCCTTTTCATGGTCATCGGGCGGGTCTAGCATTCCGGTCACAGCAGCCCCACCACCCCCTTGACGGGCTGCTGAGCAGCCCGGCCGCGCCTCCGTACGGCCGGTGCCTCCCACGGCCGGGACCGCGGAGTGCCCCCCGTCCCCGCGGTCTCGGCCGACTGCCCGTCTCCAAGCCCCCACCTGCGGGCCGACGCCGGGTAGAACCGCCGTTCGGCAACGGCGCCGGGCCCGTTACCTGATCGGGTGAAGATCCCCCGAGTGCCGGACACGCCGGGCCGGCCACCGGCACGCTGCTGACGGGTTCGCGGGGATCGCGGGCCGGCGGCGATCGGAGGGGCGGCGGTGGCGGTGGAACAGGTCTTCGGAGGTCCCGCCCCGCCCCTGGGCGCGGTGGTGCCGCGGCAGGGCGCCGGGGCACGGCCGGGCACGGCCCCGCACCACGTGGCCTGCGTCATGGACGGCAACGGCCGCTGGGCGGCGCGGCGCGACCTGCCGCGCACCTCCGGCCACCGCGCCGCCGAGGCGACGGTGATCGACGTCATCGAGTCGGCCCGGTCGGCCGGCGTGCGGTGGCTCAGCCTGTACGCCTTCTCCACCGAGAACTGGCACCGCCCCGGCGAGGAGGTCGACTACCTCCTGCGCCTGGTGCGCCGGGTCGTGCGCAAACACGCGCCGCTGCTGCACGCACGCGGCATCCGCTGCCGCTTCCTCGGGGGCGCCGACCCGCGGATCCCGGCCGCACTGGCCCGGGACTTCGACGACCTGACGACGCTCACCAGCCGCAACCGGGGCATGACGCTGACCGTGGCGTTCGACCACGGCGGGCGCCGGGACATCGTCGAGGCCGCGCGCTCGCTGATCCGCAGCGGCGCGGCGCCCGAGGCCGTGGACGAGGACTGCTTCGCGGCCCATCTGCCCTTCCCCGACACCCCGGACGTGGACCTGGTCATCCGGACCTCGGGGGAGCAGCGCATCTCGAACTTCATGCTCTGGCAGGTCGCCTATGCCGAGTGGGTCTTCCCATCGGTGCTGTGGCCCGACTTCCGCGCCACGCACTTCCTGGAGTGCCTCGACACCTATCAGCGACGCCACCGCCGGTTCGGCGCGGTGGCGGCCGACACGAACGGAGAACCCAGGCCGTGACCCAGACCACCGGCAACCACCCGGGCAGCCGGGAGCCCGCCCCCGAAACGGAGCCCGCCCCCGAAACGGGCGCACCCACCGCCGAGCCCGACGCCGGGTCCGCCGCGCGGCCGGGACCGCTGTTCGGCCCCGGGACGAGGTTCCACCGGCTCTTCGACGACCCGTGCTGGGCCGTGGCCATGATCCGGGCCACGGTCCTGGAGGCCGCCCACCCGCAGATCGGCGCGGCCCTGGTCGACAGCTCCACCTTCGTCACGCACCCCTGGCGGCGGCTGACCAACACCCTGCGCAGCCTGCAGCGGATGACCGGCACGGACGAACCGGCCCGGGAGCGCGAGGCGGCCCGGCTCAACCGGATGCACGCCCGGCTGAACGGCACCGACACCGCGAACAGGCCCTACGACGCCATGGACCCGGCGGCCCGCGCGTGGGTGGTCGCCACCATGTTCGAGAGCGCCGTCACCATGTTCCGCTGGAGCGGGCGGCCGCTCGACCAGGCCGCGATGGAGGAGCTGTACGCGCAGTTCCGGGCCTTCCAGGCGGTGATGGGCGACTCCGCCGGCCGGCTCCCCGAATCCCTGCGGGACTTCTGGCCGTACTACGACCGGGTGGTCGAGGAGGAGCTGGAGAACACCGAGGCGCTGCGCACGATCCTCTACCACCTCTTCGACCACCTCCCGGCGCCGCCCCTGC
Source organism: Kitasatospora sp. NPDC048239 (assembly GCF_043202015.1). Taxonomy (NCBI): domain Bacteria; kingdom Bacillati; phylum Actinomycetota; class Actinomycetes; order Kitasatosporales; family Streptomycetaceae; genus Kitasatospora; species Kitasatospora sp. NPDC048239. The sequence goes on from NZ_JBICZP010000007.1 coordinate 305,594, forward strand.
TGGCGGGCCTGCCCACGGTGTGGGCGGCCGGGCGCGCCCTGGCCGGGCCGACGATCGGCGTGGTCACGGTCGCCTCCCTCCCGGAGGCGTTCCGCAGGCGGGCCGGGCTGACCGAGCTCCCCGGCGCCCAGGCGCTGACCCAGAGCGCCTATCTGGCCCTGGGCGCGGCACGTCTGCTGCCGGACGGCTGGCTCACCGCCGAGAACCTCCTCGACCTGCTCTCCCTGTCACCCGACAGCGACGACCCCAGGGCCAGGACACTGGCCGCCGTGGGCGACGGGATGAAGCGGTTCGGTGCGTTCCTGCGGCTGGTCACCCCGCTGCCGGACGAGCCCGACCGGCCCGGCCCCGGACGGTCGGCCGGGCGCCCGGCACCGGACGGCCGGTCGCAGCGCGGCGCCGAGGAGTTCTTCGACACCGTGCTGGACCAGACCGGGAACGGCTACCTGGACTGGCCCGACCTCGCGGCCATGGCACGGGAGCTGTCCGGGCGCCTGGACCTGGACGAGCCGGAGGAGACCAGGCTCTACGCCGCTTACGCCGCGTGGTGGCGGGAGCTCCAGTCGACGCTCGACACCGACGGCGACGGCCGGATCAGCCGGCAGGAGTACGCGCAGGCGGTCCCCTCCCTCGCCGGCCCGGCCCTGATCCGGGTCGCCGAGGTGCTGTTCGACGTGACCGACGCCGACGGCAACCAGTCCATCGACGCGGACGAGTACCGCGCCCTGTTCCGCACCGGCTTCCGGCGCGAGCTGCTCGACCCGGACGGGACGTACTCGCGGGCCGCCTTCGTCAAGGACTTCCTCGCCTTCATGGCGGGCCGCCGGCGCTCCACCGCCTACGACCCGCTGCTCGCCCAGGCCTGACCCCGGCGGGGCGCCCGGGCGCGCGCGCCCCGCCGCCGGAGCACGCAGGGCGCCCCGCCTACACGGACTGCGACAAGGACGGCGACGGGGTCTGGTCGGTGACGGTGAGCGAGTAGTCGACGCCGACCGAGAAGTCCCCGGAGGACCCGCGGAAGACGATCTCGTGGCGGCCGGGTGCGAGCGGGTCGAGGCGCACCCAGAGGCCGCAGGAGTAGGTGAAGAAGTAGCCCGGCTTGTCGGAGACGGGGTTGCCCCGAACCGTGTTCATGGTGATCGGGGTTGCGCCCAGCTCCTCGATCGGCAGGTTCCGGCCGTCCAGGACGGCGCTGCCCTTCGCGTCGTTCATGAAGGGCAGGCAGTCCGCGGCCGGTCCGTACAGGTTGAGCACCGGGAAGGCGATCTGCGTGTTCACGGGCAGGGTGCAGGCGCGGGTGACCGTCCTGCCGAAGGTGCCCGCCAACAGCCAGATGCCGTCCTTCTGCTGCTCGCCGCAGAACCGGCCGTCCGGGTCGACCACCGGGTTGCGACCGGACTCGATCGACGCGGCCCAGCTCCACCAGCGGCCCTGGAGCTCGGCCGGGGTGAGGGCGCGCAGGTCGACGCGGGTGGGCTCGGGCGACGGTTCGGCGCTCGTCCGGGCTTCCGCGCCGGGTGCCGAGGACGTTGCAGGGGTGGGGTCCACCGCGCTGGAGCAGGCGCTGACCAGGGCCAGAACCGCGGAGAACAGCACGGGAATTCGACCGGGACGCATGATCGGAATCGTACGGGAGGCATGTCGGAGACCTCCCGGCACCTCCCCGCCGGCTGCTCCGGCCCGGTGGCGGATCGGCAAGGCGCACGCTGTTCGCCAGGGCGCGCGCCCGTCCGCTACGGGGTGCTCGTGAAGGAGCGGCGGTAGGAGCGGGGCGGGACTCCCCGGCGGCGCACGAACTGTTCGCGCAGGACGGCCGCGCTCCCGTACCCGACCCGGCGGGCGATCTCCTCGACCGGCAGGTCCGTGGTCTCCAGGAGCTCCTCGGCGCTGCTCAGCCGCAGGCCCCGCAGCCAGGCGTGCGGGGTGGTCCCGGTCGCGGCGGCGAAGCGGCGGGCGAAGGAGCGCTTGCTCATCACGGCGCGCCGGGCCAGGTCCGCGACGGGGAGCGGCTCGTGGAGGTGGGTGCGGGCCCAGGCCAGCACCTCGGCGAGGCGCTCGTCCTGGCAGTCCTCGGGGACGGGGGCGGCCAGGTACTGGGCCTGCCCGCCGTCGCGGTGGGACGCCAGCACCATGTCCCGGGCGACGGCGTTGGCCATCGCGGCGCCGTACTCGCGCCGCAGCAGGTGCAGGCACAGGTCGAAGCCCGCGGCGGCCCCCGCGCCCGTGGTGATCCGCCCCTCGTCGATGTACAGGGCGTCGGGTTCGACGGCGACGGCCGGGTGCCGGCGGGCCAGCAGCTCGGCGAACCGCCAGTGGGTGGTGGCCCGCCGGCCGTCGAGCAGCCCGGCGGCGGCGAGCGCGAACGTGCCGACGCAGTGGGCGGCGACCAGCGCGCCGCGCCCGTGCGCGGCCGACAGCGCGTCGAGCACGGCGGGACCGGGCGGAGTGCGGAAGCCGGCCCACGGCAGGGCGATCACCAGGTCGGCGCCGGCCAGCCGGTCCAGGCCGTGCGCGATCGTGAGCGGCACACCGAGGTCGGTGGGCACCGGCCCGGGCCGGTCGGTGCACAGGGCGAAGTCGAAGCCGGGCAGCGCCTCCCCGTGCGGGCCGAACACCTCCGCGACGATGCCGACGGCGAGCATGCCGACTCCGGGCGGGGCGTACGCGGCGACGGTCGTGAAAGGCGGCACGGGAGCAGTCTGGCACGCCTGGCACGAATCCTGCGATCAGTGGCATCAGTGCCACTCGTGGGCGGCCGGCCCGCCCGGAAGGATGGAGCCATGACAGACGCACCGCTCGGCCGCAGCGCCGTGTACCAGGTCCTGACCACCGGCTACGTGGGCTCCACCGGCCCCGGGGTCGCCGCCACCGTCTCCTACGTCTCCGACGCCGGCCGACACGTGATCTTCGACCCGGGCATGGTCGCGGGCCCCGACCGCATCCTCGGCCCGCTCGCCGAGCTGGGGCTCGGCCCCGACGACATCACCGACGTGGTGCTCAGCCACCACCACCCGGACAACACCATGAACGTGGGCCTGTTCGGCCGCGCCCGGGTGCACGACCACAAGGTGGAGTACCTGGGCGACCAGTGGCGCAACCGGGACGCGGAGGGCTACGAGCTCACCCCGTCGCTACGGCTGATCCGCACCCCGGGGCACAGCGCCGAGGACATCACCCTGCTGGCGGGCACGGACTCGGGCGTGGTGGCGTTCGCCGGCGACCTGTGGTGGCACTCGGAGGGGCCGGCGGACGACCCGGTGGCCCCGGACCGCGAGGTACTGCGCGCCTCCCGGCTGCGGGTCCTGGCCGCCGCGGACCTGATCGTGCCCGGCCACGGCGCCCCGTTCAAGGCCGACGACACCGTGCCGCGCTAGAGACCCTGCACCCGCCGGCCCATCCGGCCTCCCGCCTCAGACCGTGCCGGGGCGGCTCAGCCTGGCCAGCCGGACCAGGGCGAGCGGGTGGTTGGCGCCCCGGCGGGGGGAGGGGGAGATCCACACCGTGGCACGGGCGTGCTCCGTGCCGTACAGCGGCGCGGCGGGCGGATTCAGCGAGTGGTGACGTGCGCTCATGTCGGCGGAGCCTTTCCCGGTCGGGGGCACGGCGGCCCTCCTCGCCGGCAACCCTCTCGCCGGCCACTCCAGGGAACCGGCCCGCAGCCGCCGGATCAATGCGGGGGACTACCTACCGGCCCGGGCGAACACTGGGTGGGCCGTCCGCGAACCGGACGGGCCGGGCGGCGGCGGCCCGCAGGTCAGAGCGCCCTCCCCGCCGCGCCGTCCCAGGCCTCCTGTCCGTCGGCCTCCTGCGCGTCGGCCTTCGCGAGCGCCCGCGCCGTCTCGCCGCGGCTCGCACCCAGCTTGTGGAGCACGTTCGCCACGTGGTGCTCGACGGTCCGGGGGGAGAGGAACAGGGCCTGGGCGATGTCCTGGTTGCCGGCCCCCTGCGCGAGCAGCTCCGCGACCTGCCGCTCGCGCGGCGACAGGCGCTTGCCGTAGCCGCGGCGCCCCGGCGAGCCGGTGCCGCCGAGGTCAAGGTCGCGGCGGAGCTTCTGGCAGCGGGCGGTGTCGGAGGTCGCCGCCACGGCGAGGTAGACCCGCTCCGCGGCGGCGATCCGCTCGGCGGCCCGGGCGCGGTCCTGCGGGGCGAGCGCGGCGGCGATCCGCTCGTCGGCGCGGGCCGCCTCGTACGGCCGGCCGATGTCGTGCCACTGGTCCCGGGCCCGGGTGAACGCCTGCTCGGCGCCGGGCTCCCCGGCCTCGGTCAGCAGCAGGCCCCGGGCGAGGTCGAGGGCCGCCGCCACGGCGGGCGCGTCCCGGCCGGTGAGGGCGTCCGCGGCCTCCTCGGCGACGGCGCCCGCCAGGGCGTGGCCGCCGGTCGCGATGAGCGCCTCGACGGCCACCGGCAGGAGCTCGGCGGTACGGGCCCAGGCGCCGGCCTGGCGCGCGGTGGTGAGGGCGGGGCCGACCGTGGCGGCGGCCGCGACGGCGTCGCCCTCCAGCAGCTGCAGGCCCGCGAGACCGGCCGCCGCGCGCAGGGCGGCGGTGACCTGGGACTCCCGCTGGCCGTACCGGCCGGCGATCTCGAACTCCTCGCGGGCCAGGGCCAGCCGGCCGCGCGCGGCGGCCAGGCGCCCGAGCAGCAGGGAGCGCTCGGCCCCGGCCATCGCCAGGTCGTCGAACTCCGCGCCCAGGCTGTCGAAGCGCTGCTCCAGCCCCTGCCAGTGGCCGGCCAGCATGTCCAGCCGGATCAGCGCGAGGCGGCTGTAGCACTCCAGGTACGGGATGGCCGTCTGCCGGGCCAGCCGCCGGCTCTCCGCCAGCAGGTGGGAGGCCCGGCGGTCGTAGCCGAGCTCGATGGCGATCTCACCCGCGTTGTACAGCGCCCGGGTGGTCTGGCGCATGACCTCCGGGCGCTCGGAGGCGCGGGGCAGCTCGTCCAGCCGGTCCCACACCGCCGGGTCGCCGTCCCGGGCCAGGAAGGTGAGGGAGGTGGCCCGCACCGCGGCGGCCACGTCCTCGTCCGGATTGGCCGCCAGCAGGCCCTCCGCCCGCGACAGCCAGGCCGCCGCCTGCCGGCCGGCGCCGTCGCGTTCGTCCATGGCGATCGCCACCATGGCCCGGGCCGCCCGGGCGGGGCGCTCCTCCAGCTCCTCCAGGGCGTCGCGGATCCGGTCGAACCCGGCCCGGTTGCCGCTGTGCACGGCGGTGAGGAAGCCGAGCGCGAGGCGGATCTCGCCGCGGTCGGCGACCGGGAGCCGGGGGTCGGCGATCATGCCGCTCAGGACCTGGATGCTGGCCGCCGGGTCGACGTCGTCGGCCGCGATCCGGGCCAGGGCCAGCGCGGCGCGGCCGCGCCGCTGCGGGTCGAGGCCCGGTTCGTCGAGGAGGCCGCGCAGCATCGTCCGGGCGCTGCCCGGATCGCCGAGGGCCACCGCCTGGTCCGCGGCGGCCTGGGCGAGGTCCTGCCAGGCCCGGTGGTCGCCGGTGGCCAGCGTGTGGTGGGCGATCTGGACCAGCGGCCGCGGGACGCGGGTGTCCAGGGCCTCGACCGCCCTGCGGTGCAGGACCCGGCGCTGCGGGCCGGGAACCCGCTGGTAGGCGACCTGCTGGGCCAGCACGTGGCGGAAGGCGTAGCGGTCGGGGGCGGTCTCGTGCAGGACGGCCGCGTGCAGGGCCTGCGTCAGGCCGTTCGCCCCGGTGGCGGCGTCCAGCCCGGCGACGGCCGCCAGCAGGTCCTCGTCCGCGGGGACGGCGAGGACGGCGGCGGCCGCCACCACGGCGTCGCCGCCTGCGCCGAGGCGGGCGAGCCGTTCGGTGACGGCGTCCCGCAGCCCCTGCGGCACATCGCGCCGGGCCAGGTCGGCGGCCAGGTCGGGGGCCTGGTCGCCGCCGCCGGGACGGCCGCCGGAGCGGCCCTCGGGCCGGGGCCGTTCGGCGATGGCGAGCAGATCCTCCTCGGCGGTCAGGGGCAGCCCCTGGCTGCGCTCGAAGAGCACCCGGGCGAGGTCGGAGGTGGCGCGCGGGCCGAGCGCGGCGCGGGCCAGCTCGTGGACGTCCGGCTCGGTCAGCGGGCCCAGCCGGATCACCGCGCCGGCCACACCGGGCGGGCGCCGGTAGGCCGCGCCGAACGCCGGGGTGTCGGGCGCCATGTCCTCGGCACGGTAGGTGACCGCCAGGGCGAGCCGCGGCGGCATGTCGCGGGCCAGCTGGAGCAGCAGGTCGCGCGTCGCGTCGTCGGCCCAGTGCAGGTCCTCGATCACCAGGACCGGGTCGTCGAGCGCGCCGAGCAGCGCGCGCAGTCCCTGGGCCAGCAGATGGCGCCCGGAGAGCAGGCCCTCGCCGCCGGACGGCGCGGGGGGCAGGGCCGGGGCGAGATCGGGCAGCACCCAGCGCAGCGCCCCGGTGCTGGGCGGGAGGTCCCCGGGCGGGGGCAGCAGCGCGGCGGCGTCCCGCAGCGCGTCGACCACCGGGCCGAAGGGCAGCGGTTCGCGCAGCGGGTGGCAGAGGCCGGCGAGGACGGCACGCCCCTGCCCGGCCCGGGCCGCGACGGCCTCGGCCACCAGGCGCGACTTGCCGATGCCGGCCTCGCCCTCGACGACCAGCACGGCCGACGGGTGGGACAGCGCCTCACGGGCGCGGGCCAGCACGCCCTCGCGGCCGACGAACGCGAATCCGGTGCCGTGGGCGGCCGGCGGCTGGGGCCGGCTCATCGCCGCGGTGCCTTGGGACGGTGGTGGCGGACGGCGGGTCCGGTCGGGGCGGGCATGACCCTATGATGCCCCTGCCCCGCGCGGGCGGGCCCGGCCGGTCGGCCCCCGGACTGCGGCGCGGCACGGACTGCGGCGCGGCGCGGCCACCGGCGGGGTGCGGCCGCCCTCGCGGCACGGCCCGCCCTCACCCGGGCAGGCCGGCCGGAACACCGCCCAGGACCCGCTCCGCGGGCCGCACGACGCGGCCCGGTGTCTCGACGACCTCGCAGCCCGCCCGCGCCAGCCGGGCGACGGTCGCCGCGGCGACGCGGTCGTCGAGCGAGAACACGAACGGCCCGGGGACCAGGACGACGTCGACCCACCCCTGCTCGGCCGCCGCCACCAGGTTCTCCAGGGCGGGCAGCGGGCCCCTGGCGGACCGGCCGTGGTCGGCGTAGCCCTCCGGGAGGGGCAGTCCCAGCCGGGCGGCCAGCATCTCCATGGCGGTGCGCACGTACTGCGCCTCGCGGGTGTCGTACGGGTGGCACCGCAGGTACATCGCGGATCGGCGGAGCGGTCTCGCCGGCGTGCGGGCGTCGTCCATGCCGTTTCACCTGGCCTTGCTGTCGTGAAGCCGTGTGCGGGAGCCTGCCGTGGAGGCCGGTGCGACGGGAGGGCCGCGGCCGCGCCGGACGCGGTACCGTCCGGCGCTCCGGCGCTCCGGTGGCCGCTGTGACCCGTGGGGCGCCCCGGGCAGATGGTCAAGCGGACCTCGGGAACCGCCAGGGGAACAATGCGGGGGACTACCTATCTCTCGCCCCGTACCTGTTCGCAGGCCCGGCGGGGCCCCGCCGGCGGCCGCCGCCGGCGGTCAGGCCAGGGCCGCTGCCAGCAGCGCGGCGGTCTCGGCGACCAGCGGCTCGTCCACGGGTGCGGCGGCGCCGTCCCGGGTGGACAGGACCGCCATCACGATCGGCCCCCGGCCGGGCGGCCAGGCGATGCCCACGTCGTTGGCGGTGCCGTAGCGGCCGGTACCGGTCTTGTCCGCGATGGTCCAGCCCGCGGGCAGCCCCGCCCGCAGGCGGTTGCCGCCGGTGGTGTTGGCGAGCAGCCACCCGGTCAGCCGCTCGCGGTCCCGCGCCTCCAGGGCCTCCCCCAGCGCGAGCCGGGCGTAGGTCCGGCCGATCGCACGGGGGCTGGAGGTGTCGGTCACCCGCCCCGGCTCCGCCGAGTTCAGCTCGGGCTCCCACCGGTCGAGCCGGGTCACCCCGTCCCCGAGGGAACGGCAGAAGCGGGTGACCGCCCCGGGGCCGCCGAGCTCGCGCAGCAGGAGGTTCGCCGCGGTGTTGTCGCTGTAGCCGATGGCGGCCGCGCACAGGTCCGCGACGGTCATGCCGTCGGCGAGGTTCCCGGGCAGTCCGGTGATCGGCGCGTAGCCCGAGTCCGTGAGGTCCTTCTGCGTGTACCGGATGCGCCTCGCGAGGAACTCCCCGTCCCGGTCGAGGTCCCTCAGGACGGCGGCCGCGGCGATCGTCTTGAACGTCGAGCACATCGGGAACAGCTCGTCCGCGCGGTACCGGACCGTCCTGCCGGTGCCCGCCGCCCACGCGAAGACCCCCAGGCGCGCGGAATGCGCCTGTTCGAGAGCGCGCAGCCGCCCCGCGATCCCCTCGTCGCCCGCCTCCTGCGCGAAGGCCGCCTCCTGCGCGAAGGCCGTCCCCCCGGCCGGCAGGACGACGGTGAGGGCCGTCGCAGCGACCCCGGCAAGAACCCCACGCCGACCCGGACGCGATTCCATGGCCGATTCCCTTCGCTCGTGCGGCCACCGGGCACGACGGCCGTCCCTTCTCGGGCCGTCCAGGCCCGTTCATCCCTGATGGGGACGCGGATCCGCAGGCGCCCGTTCCCGCCCGCCGACCGTACGGGCCCGTGGAGTGATCCGCCTCACACGCCGTCACGGCGCTGGGTGGCGGCCACGAGGGCGGGGGTCGACGCGGTGAGCCCGGGCGGTTCGTTGCCGTCGCGGTCGGTGGGGCCGCTGCCGGGCAGGAGCAGGGCCGCGGCCGTCCGGTGGCCCGCGCGGTGGGCGGGCACCTGGACGGTGGCGTACGTGGTGGTGCCGTCCGCGTCGAACCGCACCTCGCGGTCGACGGCAGGCAGCAGGCCGTGGACGCCCGGGGTCGCGGCCGAGCAGGTGCCGGCGCCGACGGTGGTGGTGGCTATCAGGGCTGCGAAGGCGGAAAGTGCCCGGCTGCGCCAGGTCGTGGCTCCAGTGGGATGGGCGTTCGCGGGGTGCTGTGCTGGGTTGTGCTGGGTGACGGCCGCCGGATCGGCCCGGATCCGGCGGCGGTCACCGCGCAGGAGTCAGTTCGCCGCCGCGGCACCTTCGACGAGTGCCACGGTCGCGCGCGGATCGGAGACCTCGACGACCAGGCGGGCGTAGCGTTTGTCCGCCAGCTCGATGACCACGGCCTTGGCCGCGTCGTGGACGTCCCAGAAGACCCGGTCCCCGTGGATGTGGAACGTGCCGGCGGTGATGATGCCGGGGAAGTGGGTGCCGGGGGCCCGAAAGCCCTTCGACTCCCGGGAGATCCCCGGATCGGCGGTCGCGCCGCGGACGTTGGCCAGGGGGATGACCAGTCGGCTCTTGAGGGCCCAGAGCTTGTCGAGCCCCTCGATCTCCACTATCAGGTTGTCGCCGTCGATACTGACGTTGGCCATGTCGGGTCCTTTGCGGTGGCTGGTTCAGTGCTGGTCGAGGCGCTGCGCAAGGGCGGCGCCGGCCTGGTCGACGGCCGCGCCCGCAGCGCCGGACCTGGCCCGTAGGCGCAGCCCGAGGACTGCTGCGGTGAGCGCCGTGGCCAGGGCGGGCGCTTCGCCGCCGTCGTCCGCCCGGACCAGGGCGCCGGTGGCCCGGTCCAGGGCGGCGAATGCTTCGGCGACCATGTCGGCCACCTCGGTGTCCTCCGGCGCGCGTTCGGCTGCGGCCAGCAGCAGCAGGTCGAGACCCGCCCCCGGGGCCGGTGCGGCGAGGGCCTCGCGCACTCCCTCAAGCGGGCCGGCGGCTGCGGCGATGCGGTCGATCAGTGGCGCGAGGTCGTGGTCCAGGGACCATCGCAACGCGTCCAGGTAGAGCCCGCGTTTGCTGCCGAACGTCTTGTACAGGCTGTTGCGGTGCACCCCGAGGCGGGTGACCAGGTCATCGATGGAGATGCCGTCGTAAGTCCGGCTGGCGAACAGCTCCGCCGCCGACCGAATCACTTCGGCTTCGTCAAATCCTCTTGGCCGTCCCATGGGATGACCGTACGCAGTTGGGGAACGATCAGTCAAGAACAATCGTTCCTAAACTCGCCCGCGCGTGCTGGGCGGCCGGGCAGCCGGGTGACCGGGCGTCAGCGGATCGCGTGGTGCGGCGGTGAGGCGCGGTGCGGCGTTCCGCGGAGAAGGTCCAGGGCCTGGTGGAGGACCGGGCCCTGGACCGGACTTTCGGGGGGCGCTGTCCGGCTACCGGTCAGGCCCTAGCCGGGGATGTGGATCAGGAAGCCCCAGGCCTGCTGCTCGTCGTGGACGTCCAGCGGCCGCAGCGCGATCCGCTGCGGGGCGATGTCCAGCACGCTGAGGTCGAGGGCCAGCTCGGTGCCCCTGACCGGCCCTCCGGGGACGACCACGTGGAAGCGGAAGATGTCCGGATGCCCCGCCGGGCGAAGCTCCCACTCCCGGGGTTCGGACGAGCCGACCACCTCGGAGTTCTCCTTCGGGTCGCCCTCGTAGCCCGCGTAGGAGCGGTGCCGCTGGTTGCGGAGCACGACGTTGCCGTTGTCGAGCTCCTCCACCTCCCACGACTGCGCCTCCAGTTCGCCTTCGGTGGGCGGGAGGAGAACCACGTTCTCCGCCGGCCCCAGAAGGCTGAGCAACTGCTCGTCGGGCTTGTTGATGCCGTAGGTGCCGCCCGGTACGAGTGCCATGGGCGGGACTCCCCTCGTTCGTGCGGCGCCGCACGGCGCCGCGGATCGATACCGCGGGTCGATGAACGGGACGATTCAATCCGCGAAGGGCCGGATGCATACGGACCGACACGGAGCGCCACCTCATCGGACCGCGGGGCGCCGTCCCCGCCCGCGGCAGACCTGCGGCAGGCCCGCGGCGGCCGAGCGGGCGGTGCCGCGCGGTCCCCGTCGGGGCCGCGTCGCGGGCGCGACTTTCGGACGATTCGGCCCCGGGCGCAGGGCCACCGGCACCACCAAGTGGTGGGTCGACGTCAGCTGCTCGAACGGAACCACGCGGACGGCCGGCCCCTACACGACCTTCCAGGACGTGTGCGTCTACTGCCCGCCGAACACCCTGGCCCAGCAGGGGTGGGTCTCCTACGGCTGACCGGCCCCGGCAGCCCTCGGCGCCCCCGGCGCCCGTGACGGCGGCCCGGCGCGCACCCGTCGGGGTGCGCCCGGGCCGTGCGCCGCCCCTGCCCCCGCTCCTGTCCGGCCCTGCCCCTGTCCGGCCCGCCCGCGCTGCCCGCGGGCGGGGTACCGGCCCCGGCCCGGCTCTCCCCGGAGCCCGCGCCCCGGCCCTGCGGCTGCCCTCGGCCGTTGCGCCGCGGTGCCGCGCCCGGGTGCACCCGGTCCGCAGCGGCCGTCCGGCAAACGCCGCGCCCGGGCGCCGGCCGCAGCCGGTCGTCCCGGCGCCCCGGGCGCCCGCCGCCGCGGTGGCGTCGACGGCGGTCCCGCGGGGCCGTTTGCGCATGAATGCTTCACCCGTTGTATCGTCGTGGACGGTGCCGGACCGTGACAGCGGACAGTCACCGGAGCATCAACGGATCTTCTGCCACCGGGGCCCGACCCGCGCCCGGGTCGACGCGCCACGGGCAGTGGCGCGGCTCGCGCGCGACGGCGCCGCGACGGCGGGGCCCGGCGCCGTGACACCGATCATGGCGAGGGGTTCCGACGATCCGTCGGCACGGTCGGCAGGCCTGCCGACCTTCTTCGGTGCGGACCGGCTGGAGGATCCCGGCACCGGCAGGCCCGCCCGCGCCGCCGCGGCCCGGCGGGGGAGCGGCAGGCGAGCGACCGGGGCGAGGGGAAGGCCGGAGCCCTCTTCCACACGGCCGCCACGCTCCGGCGACGCCGTCCATCGGACGTCTTCGCCGGACACACGGCACGCACGACCGCCTCGGCAGCGGGCGCGGGTGCCGGCGCCTGACATCATCATCCCGCACAGCGGACGCTGCGGCCGGGGAACGCTCCACCCATCGCGGACACCACCGGGCGCACCGCAAACACGACACGGCTCTACACCCACGAGGACAGGGAACCACCACCTGTGGCAACCGATTACGACGCCCCCCGCAAGACCGACTCCGATGAGGGGTCGCACGACAGCATCGAGGAGCTGAAGGCCCGACGCACCGACACCTCGTCCTCCAGCATCGACGCCGTCGACCAGCTGGAGTCGGCCGACGGCGTGCAGCTGCCGGGTGCCGATCTCTCCGGCGAGGAACTCACCGTCACCGTCCAGCCGATGCAGGCCGACGAGTTCACCTGCACCCGCTGCTTCCTGGTCCACCACCGAAGCCGGCTCGCGCGCGCGGACAAGAGCGGGCCCGTCTGCCGCGACTGCGACTGACCGGACGCACACCCGGACACACACCCGGGGCGGCGCCGGTGGCCGGTGCCGCCCCGGGTCCGTTCCGCCCGGCACCACCCGGCACCACCCGGCACCACCCGGCACCGCCCGGGACGGGCCCGGCACCGCACGAACCGGCCCGTCGCCGCCGGCCGCGCCTCGGGCGTGGCCCCGTACCACCGGTGACCCCCCTGCGGGATACGTCCGTTGACGTATCTTCCGCCGAGATCACCCGCGGCCGTTGACCGCGGTGCCTCCCGACGATTGGCTCTCCTGGAGCCCGTCGCCGGGAGGGAGCCCGGCCGGGCGATCCCAGGGGAAGGACGGACCTCATGGCACGCACCCGTACCACCGGCAACCGGTGGCTGGCCGGCGGCGGCATCCTCGCGGCGACCGCCGTACTCGTCGCGACCGCCGCCCCCGCCCAGGCCGGCCCGGCACCGCGCGGCACCGTCCAGATCAGCGTCGGACTGAACGGCGCCGTACCGGACAGCCAGTCATGGAGCCAGGCGGTCAGCGCCGACGGCCGCTACGCCCTGTTCACCTCGTGGGCCACGAACCTGGTGTCCCAGCCCGCGAAGAGCGCCCGCGACGCCTACGTCCGCGACCTCAGGACCGGCCGCACCGAGCGGGTCAACCTGTCCGACGACGGCAACGCGCTGGACGGCTTCACCGACTACGTCGCGATCAACGCCGACGGCCGCTACGTCGCCTTCGACAGCGAGGCCGCGGACGTGGTGCCCGGCAAGCAGGTCCAGGGGCGCGGCGAGGTGTACGTCCGCGACCGGAGGACCGGCCGCACCGAGCTGGTCAGCGGGGGGCTCACCAGCACCGACACCGACCGGTTCCACGCCTCGTACGCGCCCTCGATCAGCGCGAACGGCCGCTACGTGGCCTTCACCTCCAGCCGGACCGACCTCGTCCCGGACCTCCGGGGCGGTGAGCCCTCGCTGGCCAGGCCCTACACCTGGGACTACAACATCTACGTGACCGACCGCTGGAGCGGGAAGACCCGCCTGGTGACCCGCGGCGTGGACGGCGCGCCGGGCGACGGCATGTCCCTCAACCCGACGATCAGCGCGGACGGCCGCACCATCGGCTTCACCTCCCTGGCCGGGAACCTGCTGCCCGCCGAGCAGACCCCCGCCCCGGCCGCCCCGGCCGCGAAGGGCGCCGCCCCCGCCGACGTCGAGCCGGCCCCGGGCACCGCCCCGGCCGAGCCCCGCAGCGCCCGGGAGAGCGCGGCCCGGCCGGACCTGGCCCGGCCGACGACCGGCGCCTACTACACGTACGACGTGGGGTCCGGCCGCATCTCCGCCGCGAGCATCGACCTCGACGGCAACCTCGGCTACGCGAGCTTCGACGCGACGATCAGCCCCGACGGGCGGCGCGCGGTCTACGCCCTGCCCGAGCCCGGCGGATCGACCCACGGCCACCGGTACCACACCGTGCTGTACGTCCGGGACCTCGGGAAGGGCACCGTGACGAAGATCAGCGGGGGCCTGCCCGGCACCGCCTCGGTCGGCTCCTCCGACCACGGCCGGATCACCGCCGACAACCGCTGGGTCTACTTCTCCTCCGCCGCCGACAACCTGGTGGCGGGCCCGCAGCACCCGGACGGGGACTGGGACGTCTACCGCCACGACCTGCGCACCGGCCGTACCGAGCGGGTCGCCACCGCGCCGGACGGCTCGCTCGGCAACGGCTCCTCGATCGCCCCGGCCGTGGACGCCCGCGGCCGGACGGTGGTGTTCGGCTCGACCAGCGGCAACCTGACCGCCGGCGCCGGCGGCCCGGCGACCGCCGACAACCAGGTCTTCGCCCGCACCACCGGGCACCACGGCGACGCCGACGAGGACGGTGACGGCTGACCGGTAGCCGCCGCGGGCACGCGTCGGCCGGGCGGGAGCCGGATGGCCCCGCCCGGCCGGGGTGCCGCGCCGGTCAGCTGGTGCCGCAGGGCGGGCAGGGCGCGCAGCGCTGGATCTGGACGTCGTCGACGACCGGCCCGTAGGCGCTGTTGGCCGTGGTGCTGGTGAAGCCGATCGAGGTGGCCGAGCCGGTGGCCTGGAAGGTGAACTGCCGGCCGACGTATCCCATGTTCGTGAACGACTTGCCGGTGGTGTTGAAGGAGAAGTCCTGGAAGTTCTGCCCGTCGATGAGGGCGCTTCCGGTCTTGAGGGCCGGGGCGCCCGCGGGGTTTCCGGCCAGGGCGTAGGTGACGGTGTAGGTCGCGCCGGGGACGGTGGAGAAGGTCTGGGCCACCGCGCCGGAGTTGGAGCCGTTGAGGTCGACGGACTGGTCGCCCTCCGCGGCCTGCCAGAAGCCGGCGCCGATCAGGTCGACGCTCCCCGCGGTCACCCGCCACGGTCCGATGGTCTGCCCCGCGGCCAGGGGGGTGAAGCTGTTGGCCGCCGCCCTCGGGTACTCGAAGCTGCCGTCGTCGAAGCGGCTGACGGTCTGCGCCGAGGCGGTGGTGGCGGCACTGGCGAGCAGGACAGAGGTGGCGGCGATGGCACAGGCGCGCATGGCAAGCACGGTTTCCCCTCCCGAACGGGTGGCATCACACCGAAACGGTGTGTCCACAAATAAGATAGGGAGGTTCAGGGGTCGGAAAAAGCCCCCGAAAGAAAGACATTTAATCCCACCTAATGCCCTGCTCTTGGATTCCTCGAAATATCCAGGCCCTGGGGGCTACTCGAAGCGCGCGGGGTCGCCGGCTCCGCGTCGGACGATCTCCGCCTCGCCGCTGGAGAAGTCGACGACCGTCGTCGGCTCCGTGCCGCAGTCGCCGGAGTCCACCACGGCGTCCAGCACGTGGTCGAGCCGCTCCTTGATCTCCCACCCCTGGGTCAGCGGCTCGTCCTCGCCGGGCAGCAGGAGGGTGCTGGAGACGAGGGGTTCGCCGAGTTCGGCGAGCAGCGCCTGGGTGACGACGTGGTCGGGGATCCTGACCCCCACCGTCTTCTTCTTCGGGTGCATCAGGCGGCGCGGGACCTCCTTGGTGGCGGGGAGGATGAAGGTGTAGCTGCCCGGCGTCGCGGCCTTGACGGCACGGAAGACGGCGTTGTCGATGTGGACGAACTGCCCGAGCTGGGCGAAGTTCTCGCACATCAGCGTGAAGTGGTGGCGGTCGTCGAGACGCCGGATCGACCGGATCCGTTCGAGGCCCTCGTGGTTGCCCATGCGGCAGCCCAGGGCGAAACAGGAGTCGGTCGGGTACGCGATGAGGGCTCCGGAGCGGAGGCTGTCGGCCACGGTGCCGATGGTGCGGGCCTGGGGGGTCTGCGGGTGCACGTCGAAGTACTTCGCCATTGGCCGACCCTACGGGATCCACCCACCCGCCCCGGACCGGCCCGCGCCGGAACCCGCCCACCTAAGGCCTCTCGCCCGAGGGGGTCTCCGTCGCCCCCGGCGGCAAGGTGGCCGCCGGCTACACCCGGCAGAACGCGGTGCTGTGGCGCGACGACCAGGCGGCCGGGGCCGCCGACGGCATCGTGGAACCGCTGGTGCTCGGTGCGGCCGGGGCGGGCTCCAAGACCGTGCCCGGTTCGGAGAAGGTGCCGCCCGGCTGCATCCCCCGGCTCTGGCTCGACGGCCGCCAGCTGCTCTGCGGGACACGGGACAACCTCTACCGCATCGGGTTCGCGGCCGACTTCGGCCGGGTCGAGGGCGTGGCGGCGCTGCTGCCTGCCGAGCAGCGGTTCGTCTCGGGCGCGGTGCTCTCCCCGGACCGCAAGGCGCTCGCCTATCTGTCGGCCGCCGACGGCGTCGAGTCGATCCACCGGATCGATCTGGTGCCGGACGCGGTTCCGGTCAAGCTGGCCGAACTGCGCCCGCCGTCGGCCGCCGCGGACAACCCCGGCAACGGACTGTCGCACCTGGTGGCCTGGCTCTAGCCGGACGGAGTGCGGAGGGTACCGGGTTGACGTTGCATTATGTTCTCGATCATTGCAACGATACTGCCGCTCTCACCTGCATTTATATACATTTCACGCAACAATCTTGTTGCGTGAACCGTAAAGGCAACGTAGCTTTCCATCATCGGAAACGACGGCGTGCACTCACGTGACGAGTCATCAAGAGGGGGCGGGACCATGAAGGCAGCACAGGACCGGCAACAGGCGGCGCCCGGTGCGTTCACGGCCTTCGCCCGCTTCGTGCTCTGCGGCGGCGGGGTGGGGGTCGCCTCCGGGTTCGCCGTGGCGGCCCTCGCCTCCCGGATTCCCTGGGCCCTCGCCAACGCCCTGGTCACCGCGCTCTCCACGCTCCTCGCCACCGAGCTGCACGCGCGCTTCACCTTCGGCGCGGGCGGGCGCGCGACCCGGCGCCAGCACGCGCAGTCGGCCGGGTCGGCGGTGGCGGCGTACGCGGTGACCTGCGCGGCGATGTTCGCCCTGCACCAGTTGGCGGCGGCGCCCGGTGCGATGCTCGAACAGGCCGTCTACCTGACGGCCTCCGCACTCGCCGGCATCGCACGCTTCGCGGTGCTGCGCCTGGTCGTCTTCGCACGCGGCCGCTCGCAGGCCGCGGCCACCGCCCGCACCGCCCTCTCCCTGCCCGCGGCCGTGGCCCGCGCCGGCGCCCCGACCAGCGTCGCGGAGCTCTGCCGAGCCGCCTGACCGTCCGGGCTCGGCAGCCGGCCTCCACCCCGGCCGCGGCCGCCCCCGAGGGCCCCCGGCGCGCCTCGCACCGGGCCCGCGGGCCCGCAGGTGCACACCTGACCGGCCCCGGGCACCTCCCGTCCGTATCGGCTCGTCAACAACCCCGACGCGATCACGTCACATCCGGGTCAAGAGCGCGCCAAAGCCATGGCGCGGGCCCCCTCCGCCACGCTACTAACGTGTGAGCAGGGCCGCCGCCTGACGGCCCGGAACACGGGGGGACCTCCTATGAGCAGCATCCACACCGGCAAGCGAATGTGGACGCTCGCCGCTCTCGCGGCAGTCGGCGCACTGACCCTCACCGCCTGCAACGACGACAACGCGGCCGACACGGCGATCAGCACCCCGCCGCCGGCCGCCGCCCCGACGACCCCGTCGGCCGCCGCGAGCACGCCCGCCGCCGCGCCGACCACCCCGGCGGCCGCCAGCCCGTCCGCCAGCGCCCCGGGCGGCGCGCCCACCAGCGCGCCCGCCCCGGCCGCCGGCGGTGGCAAGGACGCCACCCCGGGGCAGACCTTCAAGCTCGGCCAGCCCGCCCAGGTGCAGTTCACCTCCGGCAGCACCAAGGGCGTCATCGCGCTGTCCGTCAGCGCCATCGAGGCCGGCGACCCGACCGACCTGGACGCGCTCAAGCTCGGCGACAAGGTGAAGGGCCTGGTCCCGTACTACGTGCGCTACACGATCACCAACACCGGCACCACCGACCTGTCCTTCACCAGCGTGGACCACATCAAGGGCCTCCTGCCGGACGGCAGCGAGGCCCAGGAGCTGATGATCATCGGCAGCTTCGCCAAGTGCGCGAGCCCCTCGCTGCCGAAGGGGTTCACCAACGGCCAGACCGCCCAGGGCTGCGCCGTCGCCCTCGCCCCGACGGCCACCAAGGTCTCGGGCGCCGAGTACTGGGGCTCCCCGTACAGCCTCGGCAAGGGCGCCATCTCCTGGAAGTAGCGGTACGGGTGCGGGTGCCGCAGCCGGGTCTTCCGGCCCGGCACCCGCACCGGCCGTTTCCGGCCCGGGTACCGGTCGTGCACCGCCCGGACCGGCCCGCTGCGGCATCATGCCGGGCCCCCGGGGTACCGTCCCCTCATGAACGAGTCGCGCCACCCGTCGCCCCGCCAGGACACGGCAGTCCGCTCCCTCCGCGCCCGGTACGCCCGCAGCTACCGGATGCGGGTCGCCGTGCTGTTCGCGGGGGTCGCCCGTGACGGGCTCCTCGTCGCCTTCAAGGCCGTGGCGAAGTCCTCCCGCCGCCCCAACTCCGGCGACGCCGACTGCTGACGGCCGCACCGCGCAGAGCGGGCGGAGCCCGGGGCTCCCCGCCGGTGAACAGACGGCTGCACGGGGAGAGTTGGCGGAGGCCTTAGGCCTGCCCGTCGCCGACCGACCGGGTGGGCATTGTGGCAGAACGGCTCCTGATCGGGTCAATTTCGGGCCGGAATCGAACCGATGTAGTGAACTTCCGCAAGCAATCCCAGGCGCCCCGCGCCCGGTCGGCGATCCTGCCCCGGGCCCCGGCCGCCCACCGTCGCGCCGCTGACCTGCGGGATTCCCGATCATGAGGCGACGGTACCGGCCGCCGAGAAGGGGCGAATCGGCGTCCAGGCCTTATTGCACCGGTCGTTGGCGATTCCTACCTTCACTGTCATGAGTATTCCCACGGAGCCCATCGGCAGCATCCCGCGCCCGCGCGCCCTCCAGGACGCCCTCGCGGAACATGCCGAAGGCCGCCTGAGCGAAGCCGATCTGACGAAGCTTCAGGCCCAGGCCACGGCCGAAACCCTCACCGCGCTGGAGGAGCTGGGCTGCACCGTCCTGGTGGACGGCGAGCAGAGCAAGCCCAGCTTCGTCACCTACCCCCTCGCCGGGCTGACCACCCTCGACCCGGGCGGCGCCGTCATCCCCTTCGCCGACGGCCACACCAGGCAGCTGCCGGTGCTGACCGAGGGCCCCTTCCGCTACCAGGTCGGTGCCCACAGCTACCTGCGCGAGGCGCAGCGGCACACCGAGCGGCCCGTCAAGCAGGCGGTCATCGCGCCCTCCGCACTGAGCCTGCTCTACCCGGCCGACGGCATCGCCGGGTACTCGCGCGAGGCGTTCCTGGCCGACCTGGCCACCGAGGCCGAGGCCGACATCCGGGGCTGCCTGGACGCCGGCGCGCACAGCGTCCAACTCGACTTCACCGAGGGCCGGTTGTCCCTCAAGCTGGACCCGTCCGGCGGCCTGCTCGACCAGTTCGTCAGCCTCAACAACGAGGTGCTCGGCCGGTTCGACGAGGAGCAGCGGGCCCGCCTCGGGGTGCACACCTGCCCCGGCGGGGACCACGATTCCACCCACAGCCTGGACGTCGACTACGCCGACCTGCTGCCCAGGCTCTTCCAGCTGAAGGTCGGCAACTTCTACGTCCAGCTGGCCAGCGAGGCCGACCCGGACCGCGTGCTGGGCATCATCGCCGACCAACTGCGCCCGGGCATCCGGGTGTTCGTCGGGGTGACCGACCCGATCAGCCCCGTCGTCGAGTCGGCGGAGGAGGTACGCGACCGGGTGCTGCTGGCGGCCCGGTACATCCCGGTCGAGCAGCTGGGCACCACGGACGACTGCGGCTTCTCGCCCTTCGCCGACGACACCTCCACCTCGCGCGAGGTGGCCTTCGCCAAGATCGGGGCACGGGTGCGGGGCACCGCCCTGGCCGGGCAGGCGCTCGGCCTGTGACCCAGGGGTGAGCGGCGGCGGCAGGCCGCCGCTCACCCCGGCGTGCGGCCCCGCTCTACGTCCTGCCACCTGCCACCCGCCGACCGCCGCGGCCCGGGGCCTTCGCCGGGCTGATCCGCGCCGGGCGCGCGGGGCCCGCCTTCGCTGCTTCCCGTATCTGGTTGGCTACCTTCTGTAAGGGGTGGTGGAACGAGATGAAGGAGAACGGCGATGTCAGTGGCAGAGGAGCGGATCAATCCCGCGGCACGGCTGGGCTTCCAGCCCGGCCAGGTGGTCCAGGAGATCGGGTACGACGACGACGCCGACAGGAAGCTGCGGGAGGCGATCGAGGAGATCACCGGCCAGGACCTGGTGGACGAGGACTACGGCGATGTCGCTGACGCGGTCCTGCTGTGGTTCCGCGACGACGACGGCGACCTGACCGATGCGCTGGTCGACGCGATCGGACTGCTCGAGGACGGCGGCATCATCTGGCTGCTGACGCCGAAGAGCGGACGTGACGGCTACCTGGAGCCCGGTGATGTCAGCGAGGCCGCCCAGACCGCGGGCCTGTCGCAGACCAAGTCCGTTTCCGTGGCCGAGGGCTGGGCGGGCGCCCGCCTCGTGGCTCCGAAGCGGTAGTCGCACCGGACCCGGCGAAGGCCCTGCGGTCCGCCTGGACCGCAGGGCCTCGCTGCCGCCGGCGGCGGTTCACGCCGTCCCGCTCCGGGGCGTCACCTGTCGCTGCGGGCGTTGCCGAAGGCCGGGTCGAGCAGCCCGATGACGCTGCAGGCGTTGCCGCAGACGCTGACGGGGACGTGGGCGGGGGCCTGGACCATGTCGCCGCTGGGGGAACCGGGGGAGTGGACGACGGCGCCGCCCGCTCCGGCGGAGTTCAGCGCCGGCCGAGGACCTCGGCGAGGCGGCTCACACCGTCCTGGCCGTGGCCGAGCGCGATGGTCCGGCGGACCAGCCCCTCGGCCGCGCGCATCACGCCGGAGTCGATGCCGTGCGACTCGGCGGTGTGCACGACGTGCGCCATCGTGGAGACCCCCGAGGTGAGCGGGTTGATCGCGCCCGAGTAGGTGCCGCTGTCGAAGTCCTCGGCGAACTCGGCGAACAGCGGCGGGAGGATCGCGCCGATGCCCTGGGCGAACGGCGCCAGCTCCCGCCCGCTGATCCCCTCCGCCCTGGCCAGCGCCAGCGCGTGCACGTACCCGGCCATCGCCGTCCAGAAGATGTCCAGCAGCGCGATGTCGAACCCGGCCGCCCGGCCGATCTCCTCGCCGAGGTGGGTGTGCGTGCCGCCGAGGGCCGCCAGCGCCGGCTGGTGCCGCCGGTACAGCTCCATCGGACCGCTGTGGATGAACACCGCCTGCGGCGTGCCGATGCTCGGGGCCGGGGTCATGATGGCGCCGTCCAGGTACCCGACGCCGTGCTCCGCCGCCCAGGCGGCCGTGTCCCTGGCCCGATCCGGGGAGTCGGCGGTCAGGTTGACCACCGTGCGGCCCCTGAGCGCGGCGGTGACCTCCGGGCGGCGCAGCACGGCGTCGGAGGCGTCGTAGTTCACCACGCAGACGACGACCAACTCGCTTGCCGCCACCGCCTCTTCGGCGGTCGCGGTGCTCACCGCCCCCTGGGCGGCCAGCTCGGAGTCCCGCCCGGGGGTCCGGTTCCAGACCGTGGTACGCACCCCGGCCCCGACGAAGGCGCCGGCCAGGGCGCGGCCCATCGGCCCGAGGCCGAGCACGGTGACGGCGGACGGTATGTGGTTGGTGGACATACTTCGGCTCCTGTAGACATGGTGGTGGACATCGAGAACAAAGGGGGCGGGGATGACGCGCAGCCGGGCCATGGACCCGAACGTCTGCGGGGTGACGGCCGCGATCTCCGTGATCGACGGCAAGTGGAAGACGTCCCTGCTCTGGCTGCTGGAGGGCGGCCCGCACCGGCCCGCCGAACTCCGCCGACGGCTGCCGGGCCTGAGCGAGAAGGTCCTCACCCAGGCGCTGCGCGAGATGGAGTCCGACGGCCTGGTGCACCGCGAGGTGCACGACGTCCTCCCGCTGAAGACCGTCTACTCCCTGACCGGCTTCGGCCGCCGCCTCTCCGAGGCCCTGGGCCCCGTCTCCGACTGGGGCCACGAACGCCTCGAACGCCTGACCGCCGAACCGGCCGAGCCGGCAGCCTCCTGACCTGCCGTCATCTCCCCCCGCCTGCCGGGATCCAGCCTGCCCGCCACGCACCGCCCTGCCCAGTACCCACAAATAAGTGGGTACGGGGCAGGCCGCCCGCTACAGGGGGGTGAGGATGTCCTCGTGCGTCCCGTCGAGGACGAAGCCGTTGTCCAGCCGGACCCGCACCGTCACCCGGTTCCCCCGCTCCCGGTGCGCGGCCCACTGCGGCTCCAGCGCGGAGATCTCCGCCTCCAGCCGCTTGAGGCTCTCCGCGGGCATGGTGTGCCCGTACTCCTCGAACAGCGCCTTGAGCCGCTGGTACTCGAGGACCTCCCGGCTCTCCGGGAGCTCCCCGTCCACCCGCTCGACCGTGCCCTCGGTCCCGGCCGGCAGGGACAGGAACCCGACGACGGCCCCGGGCTCCCCGGCGACCGCCTCGCCGATCCCGAGGTCCTCCGCCAGCCCGACACGCTGGCCTTCCTTCAAGGGCATCCGTCCTCCGCCTCTCATCCGCTCGGTGCCGAAGTCGCAGCCGACTGCGGCGCGGGCCATTATCCGCCGGACGCGTCATGGGGCCGGGACGCCGGGACCGGTGCCGCGGCGGGTGCGTGAAAGTCCCGCCGCAGGTGTGGCCGGGGCCAGCCGATCGGGTGGTTTACCGGTGTGGGGGTCGAACGCGGTGTGAAGGATCCGGCCGCGGGGTTTCCGCTGGTGCGGGCGCCGGTATGGAGGCTGGGACTCGCTGCCACGACACCCGGGAGAGACCTGCCGATGAGTACCTCGGAGCGCTACGTGCGCGCGTGGGAGGGTTTCTGGGCGGAGAACACGGGCGAGCCGGGCGAGCCGTTCTGGGACGCGGATCCGACGCTGACGGCGGCCCCGCACACCGCACTGCTCGCAGGCCACGCCGACCGCACGCTGCCGATCGTCGACCTCGGCTGCGGCAACGGCACCCAGACCCGTTACCTGGCCGGGCACTTCCCGCGCGCGGTGGGCGTCGACCTGTCCGCCTCGGCCGTGGCACACGCCCGGCGGTCGGACCGCGACGCGGTGGCCGAGTTCGAGCAGCTCGACCTCACCGACCTGGCGGGGGTGCGGCGGCTCGGCGACCGGCTCGGCGAGGCCAACGTCTACCTGCGGGCGGTGCTCCACCAGAGCGACCCGGCCGACCGGGCGCCGGTCGCGGCCGCCGTCGCCCTGCTGCTGGGCCGGCGCGGCCGGGGCTTCGTGGTCGAGCCGACCGCCGCCGCCAAGACGGTGCTCCAACAGGTCGCCGAACGGCCCGGCGGCCCGCCGGAGAAGCTCCGCCTGGTCCGCAAGCACCAGCTGCGCCCGGCCGAGGTCGCCCCGGGCGAACTGCCCGAGCTGCTGCACGGCGCCGGGTTGGAGATCCTCGACCAGGGCGGGACCGACCTCGCGATGAGCGAGCGCCACCCGGACGGCACCCGGGTCGCGCTGCCGGCCCACTGGTTCGTGGTCGCCGCCACCCCGGACGGCCCGGCGGGGTAGCGGGCGCCGACCCGGCGGCCCCCGGTGGGCGCAGGCGGCCCGTCCTCGGCTAACCTCCCCCTTCGTGGACGATCACCCCGAGCCCTCGACCCTGCGCGTCTTCGTGGCACTGGCCCCGCCCGACGACGCCAAGGACGAGCTGGCCCGGGCCCTGCAGCCCGCCTACGCCAGCTACCCGCAGCTGCGGTGGAACCGGATCGAGGACTGGCACATCACCCTGGCCTTCCTCGGCGAACTGCCGTCCACGGCGGTGCCGCCGCTGCGGGCGGCGCTGGCCGCCCAGGCCGCGTCGCACCCCGCCCTGGACCTGGGCCTGCGGGGCGGCGGCCACTTCGACCAGCGACTGCTGTGGAGCGGCATCGACGGGGACCTCGAGGGGCTGCACCTGCTCGCCGCCGACGTCCGGGCCCTGGTCAGATCCTGCGGCATCGAGTTCAGGGACCGCCCGCTGCACCCCCATCTGACCCTGGCGCGCTCCCGCCGCGACGACCCCGCCAGCGTGCCGCAGGCCGCGGCCGGGCTCGCCGGGTTCGTGGGCAGGCCGTGGCGGACCGAGTACCTCCACCTGGTCGGCAGCAACATCGGCCGCGGCCCCGGGCCGATCCGCTACCGCGACATCGAGGCGTGGCGACTGGGCGCCGCCGTCCGGGCCGGGGGCGACGGCGCCCTCACCGAGCCGTAGCCGACGGGCGGGAGAGGGTCGGCCCGCCGGCAGACGGGCGCCGGCCGGTTCACCGATGGCCGGCCCGCCGGCGGCCCGATCCGGGGTGGATCACAATCCGGATCGGGCCGCGCCCGGTCTTCCTGCGCCGGAACCAACGGAGTTGAACGACCGTCAGTTCCGGCAGGGGGATGCCGTCGATGGCCGGGGCCGTCAGCAATGATGGTGGAGCCGCTGAGCGCACTGGCCGCGGCGGGGGGCGCCGGTATCGTCCAGGCCGCCGGTACGGACGTGTGGACCGCCAGCCGGGAGCAGGCCGCCCGCTTGCCGGGCCGGAGCCGTGCGCGCCGCCGCAGGGGTCGGACCGCCGCCGGTGAAGGTGCCGACCGGGCGGTCGGGTCGCGTCAGGCGGGTACGCGCCAGGTCTGGTTGGCGGTGCCGAGGCAGTCCCAGAGCTGCACCTGCGTCCCGTTGGCGCTGGAGACTCCCGTGACGTCCAGGCAGCGGCCGGACTGCGGGTTGAGGAGCGAGCCGTCGGCCCGGACCCGCCACTGCTGGGAGCCGGTGCCGTTGCAGGCCCAGGTCTGCACGCGGGTGCCGTTGGCGGTGTTTCCGCCCTGGGCCTCCAGGCAGGCGCCGACGGCGCGGATGGTGCCGTCGGCGCCGACCTTCCACGTCTGGTTGACGTTGCCGAGGCAGTCCCAGATCTGGGTAGGGGTCCCGTTGGCGATGCTGCCGCCGCGCACGTCCAGGCACTTGTTCGCGAAGCCGGTGATCTGACCGACCGGGCCGGCCGGGGCCGCGGGACCGAACGAGATGCTGCCGTAGTACGGCGTCCCCGGGTAGCACGCCATGGTGGTGACAGTGGTGTTGCCGGCGACCGTGAGGCTGGACGTGTACGAGTAGGAGGGCATTCCGGTGCTGTAGTCGTAGCTCACACAGGTGCCCCCGACGGACCAGGTCTGCATCGGGTCGATGCCCGAGCAGGTGCCGGAGAAGCCCCAGCCGTTGGTGCCGACAGTACAGTTCCCCACGCCTCCCGGGCCTGCGACGGCCGGTGCGGACTGCGCGCTCTGGGCGCTCTGGGCGCCCTGGGCGGCGGACCCGGTGGCGCTGGTGCCGGTGGCGCTTGCGGCGGGTGCGGTGAGTGCGGCGGCCCCGGAGAGCAGGGCGGTGGCGAGCAGCGCGGAGGTGCGGCGCACGGGATGGTCCTTTCGGAGAGGGTGACCTAACCGGCCCGCCTGTGAAGCACTTGTGGTGATTGTGTGGCACTCGTGCGGGCCGTGCGAAAGCCTCTGGCGCGTCATGTCCACGGTCAAGGGGCTGGGCGGAGATCACGCCAACGGTCCGTCCACGTACGGAGGGGGGTGCGGCGCGGCACGGGAAGGTCCGGGCAGGCCGGGCGCGCGGCCGATCCGGCCGAATCGCGTACGTGCGGCTCCCGGAACCGATCACCCGATTCGGCTGTCTTCTCCACGGAAACCTACGCAGGATCAGCACGTGCTCCGCTCTCCACCACCACAGAGGAGATCCATGGCCGACACCGTCAACTCACTGACCCAGCACCTGTACGAGGTGTTGGTGGACCTCATCAGCCGTGGCGCCGACGCGGTGGGCACCAGGGGCCTGGAGAGCATCGTCGCGCGCGCCTCGACGCTCGGGCCCGACGGCGCGTGGCTCGTCGCGGCGGGCCACTCCAGCCTGGCCGGGCTGGCGTGTGCACGGGGGCAGGTGGAGCAGGCCGTGTTCCGGTTCGAGGCGGCGGTGGCGGCCGGGTACAACGACTGCGTGGCGGTGCACCTCGAACCGATCCGCTCGCTGCTGCACGGCGACCCCCGCTTCTGGGCGCTGTACGAACGGATGCGCATAACCCAGGCCGATCTCGACGAACTCTTCTGGCTGCACCGGGAGATGTACGCCATGATCCAGGAGGCCCAGCAGTCGACCGTCGACAACATCGGCCGCCGTGACACCGGGGTGGCGCTGCTGCCGCAGGCACCCCTGCCCACCCGCGAGCCGAACAGCCCCGGTGTCCTGTGCACCCGCGTCGAACTCGCCGCCGTCCAGACCGCGCTGCGGGCGGCCGCCATAAAGGCGGACTTCCAGCGCAGCGCCGAGAACGTCAGCCTCAGCCTGATCGACGACACGTGGAACTACGCCGGTGCCAGGCAGGACGCCTGGTACGCCGACGGCCTGGACGCCCACCGCCAGCAGGCCGCCTGGGCCCGCGAGTTCGTCGAGCGCCCCGGCGCCGGCACCACGCTCGGCCCCTGCCCGCCGCTCGGCTCGATCGCCTACCCGGCCTGAGCCGGGCGTGCCCTGCCGGTCGCCGCCGCCGGCGACCGGCAGGGTGGACGAGCCGGCGGCTCCTCCAGGATCTGGGGCCTGTGTGCTGTTGTGATCAATCTTCGGGTTCTGCCCCTGTTCCGGGGCGGAACCCGGTAGGAATGTCGGCTGTGACGCGCAGGCAACTCACCGACGGGCAGTGGAGTTTGATCGATCCCTACCTGCCGATCGGCAGGTCCGGGCCCTACCCCGGCCCGGCGCGGTCGCCGCGGACAAGAGCTACCTGGCGGGCCTTCACCTCCGCGCCTCGATGATCTGGATAGAGGGCCTCGTGCGACCGCTCAACTGATCACAACATCACACAGGCCCTAGACCAGGGCGTCCCGCACTGCCAAAACCACGCCCCCCGAACGCCCTGAATCGCCAGTGGCGAGACGGGATCGGCAGCCAACGCGATCTCCCCCCCCCGGAGGCGGAATCGGGCCGTGCACGTGGCGCATCCGCATGGACGCGCCGAAGCCAACCTCTCATGGAGTGACTGTTCGATTACAGAAGCCCCTGGAATGTGTACCCGGGGCGGGCCTCGCCGGCTGCTTCAGGGGGATCGGTACAGCTCGTCCAGGTGATGGGTGAGGATCGCCAGGGCGGCGTCGCCGGTGCGTTGGCCGCCCAGCACGCTCGAGCCGAGGCCGTTGACCATGGCCAGCAGTCCGGCGGCGGTCATCTCGGGGTCCTTGTCGGAGTCGATCTGCCCGGCCTCTTGGGCCGCGCGGAGCTGTTTGGCGAGGAAGCCCTCCAGCAGCTCCGGCTGGCGCGCGCCGTGCTTCTCCAGCACCTCGGGGTCGCTGAGCACCAGCGTGTAGTAGGCGGAGTAGGTCCTGGTGATCCGGCGGCTCTCCGGATCGGTCGGCAGGATGCACGAGAGGACCGCGGTCACGATGCCGCGCGGCGTGGGCGGGGATCCCGCCGCGCGGATCCACTGCTCCATGCGGGCCTGGAGCTGGGCGCCGAGCCTGGCCAGTGCGTCGAGCAGCAGCCCTTCCTTGGTCGTGAAGTAGTACTGCACCAGCCGCAGGGAGACGCCGGCCTCGGCGGCGACCGCCCGCATGCTGGCCGCCTGCAGGCCCTGGGTGTCGGCGATACGCAGGAGCGCCTCGGCGATCTGTCGTCGACGTTCCTCGTGATCCGCCTGTGCGGCCATGGTGCGACCTCCCTCTCGTGGTACACCCGTATCATGCTGTGATACATATGTATCATGCGAATCAGCCAGTTCAAGAACGACCGGGCCCAGGACCGATTCCGCACCGCCTACGAGCGGACGCTTGCGCAACTGTGGCCCGGCCGGCGGACGGTGCTCGACCTCCCGACCGCGTTCGGGACCACCCGCGTCTACCGGACCGGCCCGCCGAGCGGCGAGCCGATCGTCCTGCTGCCCGGCTCGGGCGGAAACGCGCTGATGTGGTACCGGTACATCGACAGGCTGTCCCGGCACCGCCCGGTCATCGCCGTCGACACGGTCGGCGAGCCCGGCGCGAGCGTGCAGAGCGCCCCCATCGGCGACGGCCGGGACGGCGCCGCCTGGCTGGACGAACTCCTCGCCGCACTGGAGGTGCCGGCCGCCCACCTCGTCGGCTGCTCCTACGGCGGCTGGCTCGCGCTGAACCACCAGATCCACCACCCCGGCCGCACCGCCTCCCTGACCCTGCTGGACCCCGCGGGCTTCGCCGGCTTCGGACCCCGGTTCTACGCCTGGCTCATCGCCGGCGGACTCGCCGCAGCCGCACCCCGCCCGCTCCGCCCCCGCCTGGCCCGCCTGGTCGGCAACAGCACCATCCTGGAGAGCGAACTGATGGGCCTGATGCGCGCGTCGATGGGATTTCGCCGCGCACTCCCGGTACCCCCGGTCTTCTCCGACGAGGAACTGCGCGCCCTGAGCGCCCCCTCGCTCTTCCTGCTCGGCGCACGCAGCACCCTGCACGACCCGCGCGAGGTCGCCGACCGCCTGGGCAGGCTCGTGCCCTCGGCCCGGGTGGAGATCGTGCCCGACGCCGGCCACGCACTGCCGACCGACCAGCCGGACCTGGTGGCCGACCGCATCCTCCACGCCGTCGGCCGATAGACCCGTTGCGGAGGGGCCTGCGAAGGCCGGTGGGTCGGCGAGAAGAACCCGTCCACCGGGGGAGGCCGGAATTGACGAAGCGTCAGGTCCCACAAGGGCCTCGCGCAGGGGGCACCCGATTTCGCCACCCGCCCCCACCGCCCAATCCGTTCGACAGCCGTCCCCACAGGTGACAGGCTCCCGCCTCATGGAGCTACTCGACGTCCTGACGGAACTCGCCCGATCGGGACGGCTGGGTCCGGTCGCGACCGGCGCGTCCTGGGGCACGGTGACCGAAGCACTCGGCGAGCCCTTTGAAGTGCTGGTCGAAAAGCGCCGGTCCTGGCCGCGCCTGTTCGCCTACGGCGACCTCGAACTCAGTGTCTGCCGCTGCCGGAAGACCATCCTGATCTGTCTCCAGACTTGGCGCGACGTTGTGGAGCTCCCTGCCGGCCTGGTCGGCAGGGAGGCGTTTCCCGGCCGACCCGAGTACGCCGAGGTGACCGGGGCTCTCGACCGGGCCGGCTGCGCCTGGCAGCCGTACGAACCCCTGACCTTCGGTACCCAGTGCTCGGTCCAGGCTGCGTCCGGCGTCGTCTTCACCTTCGAGATCCCGGAAGGGGAGGAACCCCTCCTCAACATCGTCAGCCCCCCGCCCCACCACCATGACTGCCCCGCGGCCGCGGGGACCGGTTCGACGCCGACAGCGTGAGACCGGCGCGCGGCCGGTGCGGCTGCGGAAGGCGCATGGAGGGGATGCCGTGAAGCGGTGGCAGTGGGGTGCGGTCGGCGTGTGGGCGGTGCTGGTGGGCGGGGGTTGCGCCCTGCCGCTCCTGCTGGACGAGGGAGCGGCGGTCCGCCGCCGGCGGGTCCGCCGAGTGCCCGACCGGGTGCCCACCCGTCGCCCGATCCGCGTGATCTTTGCCAGCGCCCCGGCACGACGTGTTTCGGGGTTCTCACCCTGGACCCGTGAGCGCCCGGCCGGACCGGTCCAACTCGGCCGGTGTCACCGGAGACCGACCGGCGGGTGATCCGGGCGGTGCTGCGGCTTGGACGGTCTGGACAGGCGTTGTGGGGCACCGGACGATTGCGCGAGGACCACGTGGATTCGGCGCAGAGCCCGGGGGGATGCGATGGGTGCGGAGAACAGGCGGCCCTGGGAACACCCGGAGGACGAGGGGCTCCACGCGGGCGGCGCCGGCGGCGGTCGGGAGTGGCCCCCAGGCTCAGGCCCAGGCCCAGGCCCGGGATCAGGCCCGGGCCCGCTGGGGGAGGAGGGGATGCCCCAGCTGGTGCGGAGACTGCGTGTGCTGATGACGGTCCTCGGCGCCGCTCAGGCGGTCTCCGGGCTGTTCCTGGTCACCAACAGCCTCTCGGTGGCCATAGCGGTCTGGGGCAATGACGGGGTGTCACAGCAGTGCTGCCGGACGCAGGGCGAGGCGCACGCCGGGCTCGTCACCTTCGCCGGCGTCCTCCTGCTGGCGGTGGCCGCATGGGGGATCCTCACCGCTCTGCAGTTCCCTACCCGGAGGCCCAATGTGAGGGCATCCGCCCGCGCCTACGGCTGGGCGGCACTCGCTCTCGCCCTGCCGCTCCTGCTGGTGCTCCGGTTCTTCGGGCTCCTGCTGCTGGTGGTGGCCGTCGTGGCCCTCGTCTGGCCGAACGAGCAGGAGGTCCGTGCCTGGTTCGGCGGAGAGCGGACCAGGCCCTGAGCCCATCCGGCGCCGCGGCCCTCCTGCTCCGCGGCAGTTCTGCGCGGGCCCGCCGACACCGTGACCGCGCGGACCTCGTGACCAGGGTCCGCCGGGGCGCCTGCCCGGCGAGGGACGGCCCCGGATACGCTCGCGGAGATCATCGCCGGGCCCGGCACCGGGGGCACTCGCCGCCGACGGGAGGAAGCCGTAGACGTTGTTGCCGAGGCGCAGGTCGTACCCGTCCTCGTCGAACCGCGGGCCGCGGGTGCCACCGGTGGTGAACTGCATGGTGGCCAGTATGGGGCGGCGGGCGCGAGGGCGGGACTGCGGGCTCGTCGCTCAGGACCGGCTTCGAGGGCGACCGGTGCTTGCCCGCGGCGCCGGGGCCGGGGGACCCCGTCGACCGCGAGCGACGCAGATGCCGAAGACGCGGCAGCGCCGGCTCCAGCGGATGTGACGCAGAGCCAACTCCGGTGCGCCGGGAGGCCGGCCGCGACCGCCCGAGAGCAACCGAAGTGCGGCCGAAGGCGATCTAGGCCATGACCTGACCTAGATCCCGCCTATCGTATGTCTCGTCGACAGGACAGCGCAGCGCACCACAGCACAGCACCTCACGAAGGCGGAGAAGACCATGACCGAGCCCACCACCGACACCCTGACCCCGGCCCTCACCGGCGAGCGCGCGGACCTGCTGGAGCAGCTCGGCCAGGCGCGGTTCTTCCTGCGCTTCACCGCGAACGAGCTGACCGACGCACAGGCCGCCGAGCGCTCCACCGTGAGCGAGCTCTGCGTGGGCGGCCTGCTCAAGCACGTCGCCGGGGTCGAGAAGACCTGGGTCGCGTTCATCCTCGAAGGCCCGTCCGCGATGCCGGACTTCACCGCCATGACCGAGCAGGACCTGGCCGAGCGCCACGACAGCTTCCGGCTGCTGCCCGGCGAGACCCTGGCCGGGGTGCTCGCCGACTACGTGGAGGTCGCCCGCCGCACGGACGACCTGGTCGCCACCCTGCCCGACCTGGACGTCTCCCACCCGCTGCCGAAGGCGCCCTGGTTCGACGGCGACGTCCGGTGGTCCGCCCGCCGCGTCCTGCTCCACATCATCGCCGAGACCGCCCAGCACGCCGGTCACGCCGACATCATCCGCGAGGCCCTGGACGGGGCCAAGAGCATGGGCTGACCCCCTGTGGGCCCCCGGCGCAGCGCCGCACGGCCCGCCCCTCCGAGGCTCCGGTCCTCGGAGGGGCGGGCCGTCCGGTCCGGGCCCCGACCGGCTCTCGACCCCGGGGCCCTCGACGGTGTTCTCGCTACGCCCGCACGTCCACGGTGAAGCTGCGACCGAGCATCTCCGGTGTCTTGTCGGCCGACGGGTGCGGGTTGTCCCCGTACCTGCTGCGCAGCGTGATCGTCGCCTGGCCAGGATTCCCGGCCCGGAAGACGAAGTAGTAGTGGCCGCCCGAGGCGAGCACGTTGTCGTAGTGGCCGGACACCAGGCCGAGGTTGTCGACGAACTCCTGGCCCGCGCTCTGGACGGTGGCCGCGTCCGGGCCGGGGTCGGCCAGGTGCCAGGTGTCGCCCCAGGTCGGGTAGGCGCCGACCTCGATCGAGAACAACTGCCCGGGTCTGACGGTGAGTTGCCCCGAGACGGCGGTGAACACCCTGCCGTGGTCGAGCTTGCCGCGGGTCAGCAGCTGGACCCCCACCGCCCCCGCCGCGACCACGGCGACCAGTGCGGCGGCCACGGTCAGCAGGATCCGACGCCTCGTCACGACGCCGCCTCCCGGCTGGTCACCCGCAGGGCCAGGACGGCCGCGACCGCGTCCAGCCAGCGGGCGACCAGGAGGTCCCCGGAGGGGTCCTGGGCGACCGTCGCGGCCGCCTCCAGCCACCTCTGCGCCACCGGCGCCGCCGGGCCCGGCAGCGGTTCGGGCAGGGCCGCCGCGTACCGGGTGCCGCCTGCCCTGACGACCTCGCCGAGGAAGACCAGGGCGCGCGGCAGCACGCCCAGCCGGTCGACGGTGATGGCGGCGCCCACCGCGCCGTCCCCGAACAGGGTCGAGCGGTGCGCTCCCTGTGACGGCAGGCCGAACCGCAGCAGGACCTCGATGTCGAGCGCGGCCAGCCGGCTGTCGCTCATGGACTGCGGAGTGCTCAAAGGGTTCCTCACCGGGGGAGTTGGACGTGGTCGGCGATGGGCATCCCGCCGCCGGCGGCGGCGCCCTCCATGTGGTTGTCGACGAAGTCGCTCTCGCTGACCCAGACGGTGTAGCCCCACGGGTTGTAGATCTCCAGCTGGTCGCCGCGGTGGCCGATGATCATCATCTGGTGGCCGTCCGGACGGATCCAGGTGTCCTCCTTGACGCCGACCGGTACCGGCTTGCCCTGGTCCACCGCCGCCTCGACCTGGGCCAGCACGTCGCGGCGCTTCTCGGCGTCGTCGTCCAGGTCCACGGTGCGGTAGGTCGCGCCGGTGTGCTTGGCGATCTCGTCGTTGGCCATGTCCTTGGACTCGTAGTCGTACCTGCCGTCCGCGATGAACTCGTGCCAGGATCCCTCCGAGTCGTAGACCCGGTTCGTCTCCTTGTCCCAACGGTCCTTTGCCGCCTGGCCGTTGTCGAACTTCGGGTCGCCGGGGTGGCCGCCGGTGGTGAGCTGGAAGGCGAACAGCGGGTCGACCATCGCCCGGGCGGTGACCGTCGAGGCGGCCACGCAGGTCGGGTGCTGGCCCTGCTCCCAGACGACGCCCCCGTAGCCGGTGTCGGCCTGGCCGGGGGAGAGCGAGTCGAGCTGTACGGGGGAGATCCGCTGGGCGAGCCAGTTCGGGTCGTCGCCGTGCTCGTGGATCTGCGCGCCGAAGGCCTTCACCTCGTCGTAGCCGTGCCCGGCGGCCAGCGCCTTCATCAGGTAGGCGCGCTCCTCGGGGGACTTCGCGCCGGCCAGCAGCTCGTCGAAGCGGGCCCGGTCGGCGTCGCTCATCTCGTCCATGAACCGGCCGGCCCGGGTCACGTCGTTGGCGCTCAGGATCGCGCCCGCCTTGTCGGAGCCGGCCACCGAGGCGTCGACGAGGACCAGCTTGTCGGCCGCGCCGAGCCCCTTGTTCTTGAACTTGCCGGCCAACGCCTTGCCCGCCAGCGCGTTCAGCTCCCGGGCCGCGGCGCGACCGGCGTCCTCGGCCTTCACCGCCGCGTCGTGCATCGACTTGATGCCGTCCTTGGCCTTGGCGTGGGCGGAGTGCATCTTGTCGTCGTCCCAGTGGACCGGGTCCGGCGCGCCGCCGACGGTGATGTCGTGCAGCAGCCCGAGCGCCTCCCGCAGCGGGGCGTCGCCGCGGCCGTGCAGCGCCTGCGCCTCGCCGAGGGAGCCGGCCAGCGCCTTGAGGTGGTCGTGGCCCTTGGCGAGGGTCTCGCGGCACCGCTGGAGGTCGTCGGCGGAGGCCTTGACGACCTCGGCGGCCTTCTCGCCGACCTGGCCGGTCCAGGCCTCCGGGAGCCGCTCGGAGACGGTCCGGGAGACGTCCAGCTGGACCTGGTCCAGCTGGGTGCCCGCGTTGTGGTAGGCGGCGGCCAGCTCGCCGAGCCTGCCCGGGTCGCCCTTGGGCGCGTCGAGCTGAAGGGCGTCGTGCACCGCGTACTTGAGGTCGCCGGCGCCCCACATGCCGTGCGACTTGTCGATGGTCTGCTTGAGCCGCTCGACCTGCTGCCGGTGGTTGCCCGGGTCGATGCCGAGCGGATGTGCGTCGTGGTCGGGCATCGGTCACCGCACCTGAAGGTGCTGGGAGACGTTGCCGTCCACGCCCGCGTAGTTGGCGGCGGTCGTCCTGACCTTGTCGCCGAGGTCGTGCAGCGCGTCGGTGTTGACGCCCAACTCGTCCTGCCAGGCCGTCCAGAAGGCCTTCGCCGCGTCCGGCGCCCCGTACGGCCCGAAGGTGTCCTCGCCGGACATGCTCAGCCTGCCCAGGGTGTCGCGGATCGTCCCCACATCGTTTCCCGCGGCGGTCAGCTTGTCCGCCGCCGAATCCAGCTTCCCCGGATGGGCGGTGAAGCCCGTCCCCGTACTGCCAGTCAAATTCCTGCCCCCGTTTCACTCACGGCCCGTCAAGGCCGCCGCACAGCATAACCGCAGCGTGCAGGCGGTACGGCCCCGCTACGGCCGCCCTGCCTGCCCTGTCACGACACCCTCGCGAGGCGGGCACAAATCGATCGTGAACGGCCATCCAGGCTTTGCCCGGGTAATTCGTCCAGGACCAGGACGTGCCCCGCCCCGCGCGGTGTGGGCCCTTTATCCGACACCTGGTCCTCGCGGCCGTAGCCGCCGGTCGGTGCCCGATTCCTGACGGTTCACCAGGGTCGCCGTGGTGTCGGCCGGTCCCGGGGCGTCACCTCTGCCCGTGGCGAATCTGCGGCGGGCAGAGAAAGCGCATCAGGGGGCCTTCCCCGGTCAAGAGTGGAGTCGAGGCAACCCCGCCCCGACAAGGAGATCCGATGGCTCCACTCACCACGCCCCCGCCCCGTGCGGCGGAGGGCGACACACCGCCCAGCCGATTCGACGACCACCTCGCGGCGCAGCTGCTCGCCCAGCGGATCGTCCTGCTCGGCACGCAGGTCGACGACGTGTCGGCCAACCGGGTGTGCGCGCAGCTGCTGCTGCTGTCGGCGGAGGACCCGCGCACCGACATCAGCCTGTACATCAACAGCCCCGGCGGCTCGGTCACCGCCGGTCTCGCCATCTACGACACCATGCGGCTCATCCCGAACGACGTCTCGACGCTGGCGATGGGCTTCGCCGCCAGCATGGGCCAGTTCCTGCTCGCCGTTGGCGCGCCCGGCAAGCGGTTCGCGCTGCCGAATGCGCGGATCATGATGCACCAGCCCTCGGCGGGCATCGGCGGCACCACCGCGGACATCGAGATCCAGGCGGAGAACCTCCAGTACACCAAGGAGTCCATCGAGCGGATCACCGCCGAGCACACCGGGCAGAGCGTGGAGACGATCGCGCGGGACGGCGACCGGGACCGCTGGTTCACGGCCGAGCAGGCCAGGGAGTACGGGATCGTGGACCGGGTGGTGGAGTCGGTCGCCGACATCCGCCCGGCCTCGTCGCGCCGACGGATGGGGTTGTGACATGGGCTCGTACACGGTTCCCTACGTCATCGAGCGGACCGCGCAGGGCGAGCGGTCCTACGACGTCTTCAGCCGGCTGCTGAACGAGCGGATCATCTTCCTCGGCACCGAGATCGACGACGGGGTCGCCAACGTGGTCATCGCCCAACTCCTGCACCTGGAGTCGGAGAGCCCGGAGCGCGAGATCTCGATCTACCTCAACTCGCCCGGCGGGTCGTTCACTTCGCTCATGGCGATCTACGACGCGATGACGTTCGTGCAGTCCCCGATCGCCACGTTCTGCGTCGGCCAGGCGGCCTCCACGGCGGCGGTGCTGCTGGCCGGCGGGGATCCCGGGCGGCGGTTCGTGCTGCAGCACGCGCGGGTGCTGCTCGGCCAGCCGGCCAGCGGCGGCCGGCAGGGGACGGTCTCCGACCTCAGCCTCGCGGCGAAGGAGATGGTCCGCATCCGCTCGCAGGTGGAGGAGGTCCTGTCCCGGCACACGCGGCACGACACGGCGACGCTGCGTGCGGACATGGACCGGGACAAGGTGCTCACCGCCGAGGAGGCCGTCGCCTACGGGATCGCCGACGAGGTGCTGAGCCGACGGCTCGCGTTCGACTGAGCCCGCGGGGCGGACCGGGCCGGGAGTTCGACTCGAACCCCGACCCGGTCGCCGGTGCGGTCAGGCGACCAGGCAGAGGCCGTCGTACCGCGCCGTGGGCGCCGAGCGGCCCCGGCCGATCACCCGGCTCGGGGTGTGCCGGGCCAGCTCGCCCTGGGCGAGCGAGAGCAGGTCGCCGAGGCCGAGCCCGAGGGCCCGGGCGGCGGCCGCGAGCACCTCGGAGGAGGCCTCCTTGCGTCCGCGCTCCAGCTCCGACAGGTACGGCATCGAGATCCGGGCCGACTGCGCGACGTCCTGCAGCGTGCGCTCCTGGGCGAGCCGCTCGCGCCGCAGCACGTCGCCGACGACGTCGCGCCACAGGGGTTCCTTCGGCGCGGTCGGCTGCGGGGCGCCTGCCGGTCGCTGGGGGGTGCGGGCCGTTCCACCGGACGCGGGCGGCGAGGCCTGCGGGCGCAAGGGGATGACGCGGGCTTCGTTCGGGGCATGAGTGCTCACCCCTTCAGACTAGGCACCCGGGGCGCCGGGGGAAGGGAGCGTCGTTCTGCCCTGAGTGAAGCCGCGCGGACGAACCGCAGGCCCGCCGGCCGGCCCGACCGGCCGAACCGCGCGTCACCCGCACGATCGCCGTTCGGGCGCGACCGGATGTCGCGAACATGCGGACAGGGGCCCGGCGCGTTCGTATCGTCTCCTTCATGACATCCTTCCGGCCGCAGCTCGGCGGCGACGTCGTCTACTCCTGACCCGTCGGCCGCGCCGGGGCGGCCCGGGCCCAAGGGCTGTCCCGTGGCCGCTGGTTGAGGCGCGCGGCCGAAGGCGGTGGGATGATCTTGCGGTGGCCGGTGATCCGCCAGTCGTCGATCATGGTGGCGAACGCTACCCCTCCGGGGTGTGCGGCGCCCGTTCTCGGCGCGGCCGACCGCCAGGGGCGCTGCGGAGGGGGCGATGTCCGGGGGCCGGCGGCCGCACGCTTGTTTTTGAATGGTCGCTCATGTATTTTTTCGCCATGCCCCGACCCCGAGAGTTCGAGCCCGACGCCGTGGTGGACCAGGTCATGCTGCGCTTCTGGCTGCGGGGCTATCGGGCCACGTCGGTCGAGGACCTCGTCAAGGCGACGGGGGTGAAGCCGGGCAGCCTCTACAGTGTGTTCCCCGGCGGCAAGCACGCGCTGTTCCTGAAGTCGCTGGAGCGGTACGCCGAGCTGGTCGTTCCCCGGAAGCTGGGCGAGCTGGCGGCGCCCGGCGCCTCGCTGGACGCGCTCCGCGGGTACTTCGACGGCCTGGTGCACGACCTGCTCAGCCCGGAGGGCCGGCAGGGGTGCCTGCTGGTGAACACGGCGATCGAGAACGCGGCCGAGGACGACGAGGCCGCCGCCGTCGTCCGCGGGCACCTCGCCCGCCTCGAGCAGTGCATGACCACGGCCCTGCGCAACGCCCGCGACGCGGGTCGGGTGCGCGCCTCGGTGGACCCGTCCGGCAGCGCCAAGGTGCTGGTCGCGACCTGCCAGGGGCTGATGGTCGTGGGGAAGGCGAACCCCGACGCGACGGTGCTGCGCGCCATCGTCGACAACGCCTTCGCCGTGCTCGCCTGACGTTCGACCCGCACCACCTGCACTACCCGTTGGACCTGCTCGACCTGCTCGACCCCGTGGGCCACCGCATGCGGTGGCCCACTTTCCGGACCAATAGTTGAATCACTATTCAAGAATGGATCCGCCCATGCAGGCCATTGTCATCTCCACCTACGGCGCTCCCGAGGTCCTGCACCTCACCGACCTGCCCGATCCCGTGCCCGCGCAGGGGGAGGTGCTGATCCGGGTCAAGGCCTTCGGCCTCAACCACGCGGAGGCGTACATGCGCGCGGGGGCCTGGGGCGAGGTCGCGGCCGTCCCCGGGATCGAGTGCGCCGGCGTGGTCGAGGCCGACCCCTCGGGCCGACTCGCCCCCGGGGCCCGGGTCGTGGCGATCCTCGGCGGCATGGGCCGTACCCGCAACGGCAGTTACGCCGAGCTGGTCACCGTGCCGGCCGCCAACGTGGCCGTGGTGAACTCCTCCCTGGGATGGGCCGAGTTGGCGGCCGTCCCCGAGGTCTATGCGACGGCGTGGTACGGGCTGTTCGGCAACCTGAACCTGCAGGCCGGCGAACGGGTCCTGGTGCGCGGAGCGACCTCCTCCCTTGGCCAGGCCGCCGTCAACCTCGCCGTCGACCACGGCGCGAGGGTCCTCGCGACCACCCGGAACCCCGCGCACGCTCCGCTCCTGAAAGGCCTCGGCGCCGAGGACGTGCTCATCGACGACGGCCGCCTCGCCGCACAGGTCGACAGGCGCGCGACCCCGGTCGACGCGGTGTTCGACCTCATCGGCAACAGCGCCCTGCGCGACTCCCTGGCCACGGTCGGCCCCCGTGGACGGGTCTGCCAACTCG
Organism: Kitasatospora sp. NPDC048239; assembly: GCF_043202015.1. Taxonomy (NCBI): domain Bacteria; kingdom Bacillati; phylum Actinomycetota; class Actinomycetes; order Kitasatosporales; family Streptomycetaceae; genus Kitasatospora; species Kitasatospora sp. NPDC048239. The sequence goes on from NZ_JBICZP010000007.1 coordinate 343,823, forward strand.
GCTTCCTCGGGGGCTTCGAGCCGGTACGCGGCTTCGACCCGATCGCCGATCTCCCCACCGGCGTTCAACTCAGCTTCTTCGGTAGCGCGTTCGTCCTGGGCGGCCCGGAGTTCCCGCTCGCCGACGTCCCCCTGGACGCGATCTACGCCAAGGTCGAATCAGGGGCCCTCCGGGCAGGGCCGGTCCGGGTGTTCCGCTTCGACGAGATCGTCGAGGCCCACCGGGTCATGGAATCGGGCGAGGCGCTGGGCAAGATGACCGTCACCGTCGGCTGAGGCCCCGCCCGGCTTCGCCGCCGACGGCGGACGACAAGCGGCCGCGACCGGGAGCGGTCGGACACCGCACGAGGGTCTGCGGTTCCGGCTGCTCCGCGCCGCTGCCGGGCGCCGGACCGGCGGCGGGTTCCACCCGCCCCTCCCGGACCGGACCGCCGGGCCGAGGCGGCGTCAGGTGGGCCCACCGACAACGGGATTGACCGGGGGGACCGCCGCACCATATTTTGAACGCGTTCAATCTCGTGGAGGGGGGCATGGGCATGGTTCAGCACGTCTGGCCTGGGGCGGCCGCAGCAGGCGCAGGACCAGCCGGGGGAGCGTTCGCCGCACCCCCGGTGACGGCAGGCGGCGGCACCGGGCGGCGTCGGCCGCAGCCGGGCAGGGGGAGGGGGAGCGGTATCTGCTGCGACACCGTCCACTCCTTCACCGTCGCCCTGCTGGTCCTGCTGCCCGCGGCCTACCTGACGGTGTTCGAGCTGTCCGACGGCTACCCCGGCGGGGACCCGGCGATGTTCCTCCTGTCCGTACTGCCGCTCCTGCTCCTCCCGTTCGCGATCGGCGCCCGTGCCTGGGCCGATCACCGGCGGGCAGCCCTGTGCTGGTTCGGACACGCCGTGGTGTACTACACCGCCTACTTCCTGGCCCCGCTCATCCTGTTCCTCGTCCTGGTCTCGTCGGCCTTCATCGCGGCCTTCGACGACACCTGGACACCGGACTCCCCACTACAGGACGCGCTCGGACTCATCGGCCTGGCAGCCCTGGTGATAGGCGGACCCGTCGTCATCGCGCTGCTCATGGTGGCGCCATGGGCGGTGCGGGGGCTGGACGCCCGTCCCGCCCTCGCCGTCCTCGCCAACCTCATGCCGGCCTTCATGGTCCTGGTCGGCGCCATTCCCGCCGTGATCGTCATCATCGTCCACCTGGTCTTCACCTGCCGGGTGATGCCCACCGCCACCCTGCGCCGCTCCCACCCGGGCGGCGGCAGGCCCAGACTCCACCCCACCAACGGCCCTACCGGTGACCGGCCCTGACGGACCGGACCACCACCGGCCCGCCACTGCCGCCACCGGCTCAAAGCCCGAGCTAGGAGCCCTGCTCCCTACCGCGCCGCGACCCCCCTGCCCGGACACGGCAGGGGCCCCGGCGGACCTGCGCCGACCCGGCCAGGCGCCGGGGCGGATCCGGGAGCCCGACCGTCCCGCTGCGCCCGGCCCGCCATCCGGCGGTCCGTCCGCAACGCCCAACCCCCGGTCCGCAACGGCCGGCGGAAACCTCTTCGGCCGCGTTGTCACATCCGGGGCGGGCGGCGGGTCAGTGAAGTGTCCGAGCAAGACCAACCAAGCGGTCGGAGCCCTTTCGGTCCGCCTTCCCATCACCCGAAACCGGAGTACCACCATGTCCGTCGCCTATGTCGTCCTCGCCGTCGTCAGTGCCGTGTGGGTCGGCTTCTCCGGCGTGTCCCTGGCGCGCCGCGCGGAGTTCGTCACCCAGCCGCTGGTGGAGTACGGCGTGCCCCGCTCGTGGTGGACCCCGCTCGCCCTGGCCAAGCTCGCCGGTGCCGCGGGCCTGCTGGTCGGCCTTGCCGTGCCGGCGATCGGCGTCGCCGCCGCGGTCGGCCTGATCCTCTACTTCCTCGGCGCCGTGATCACCAACGTGCGGGCCCGCTCGTACAAGACCACGCCCTTCCCGCTCCTGTACCTCGCCCCCGTCGCGGTCACCCTCGCCCTCGGCCTCACCGCCTGACCGGGCCGATCCGCGGAGGCCGTCCGACGGCCGGGCCGCACCCGGGAGTTCCTCCTGGCGACTCGTCGCCCGCTGCCCGCGCATCCCCGTCGGAGACCACCCGGCCCGGCGGGGAACCGCCCGGATGCGGACGACGGCACCGCGACCGACGCAGGACCGCCCCGGCACCGGCCCCGGGGCGGCGGATCACCCGCCCGCGATCGGGCCGAGGTAGGTGCCGCCGGAGACGTCGATGGTCTGACCGGTCACCCAGCGGCCCTGCGGGCCCGCCAGGAAGCCCACCACATCCGCGACGTCCCCCGGCTCGCCGATCCGGCCGAGCGCGGTGATCGACTCAAGTCCCGCCATCGCCTCGGGAACGCCGGTCCACCCGGCCGTCATGTCGGTCAGCACCACCCCGGGTTCGACCGTGTTCACGGTGATCCCGCGCCGTCCCAACTCGTTGGCGAGCGACGGGCCGAGGGCGGCCAGCGCCGCCTTGGTGACGGTGTAGCCGATCTGGACGGGGTTCGCGATCCGGGTGGCCGCCGATCCCACGTTGACGATCCGCCCGCCGTCCCGCAGCAGCGGCAGCGCCCGCTGCACCACGAAGAGCGGCGTGCTCACGTTGACCGCCAGAAGCCGCTCGAACTCCTTCTCGGTGAGCTGCCCGATCGAGCCGACCGAGTGGATGCCCGCGTTGTTCACCAGGATGTCCAGGCCGTCCGCGCCGTGGTCCGCCAGCCCGGCGGTGAGCCCCTCGAACAACCGGTCCACCGCACCGCTCTCGCCGAACCCGGCCTGCACCGCGAACGCCCGCCCGCCGGCCTCGGCGATCAGCGCCACCGTCTCCGCGGCGGCCGCGCCGTTGCCCCCGTAGTGGACCGCGACCAGCGCCCCCTCGGCGGCGAGCCGCAGGGCGATCGCCCGCCCGATCCCGCGCGAGCCGCCCGTCACCAGTGCCGTCCTGCCGTCCAGTTCCCCCACGGTCACCTCTCCCCTCCTACGGCCCCGGCCGGATCCGTGGCCCGAGCCCCATGGCCGGATCGTCCCAGACCACCCTCGCCGACCGGTAGACCGCGCCCGGTGGACGCACTGCCCGCCGCCGGGCCCCCGTCCCGCCCCGGGAGGGCCGATGACCGTCGGCGCGGGGGCCGGTCGTGACCGGCCCCGGCCGGGTCACAGGAGGAAGACGGCGACGGTGGTGGTGAGGAGCAGGACGGTGACGACGGGCCAGTAGAGCAGCCGGGCGGCCATGTTGCCGTTCCGGTCGAGGAGGCGCAGGCGCCGGGTGGAGGTGTACTCGACGACGTTGAGGGCGACCAGGGCGATCACCAGGTAGAGGATGAAGTAGAAGTACTCGGCGTAGACGACGCCGGCGGAGCCGGTGGTGGAGCGCAGGGAGCTGTGCTGGACGGCGACGACGAGCATCACGGTGCCGGGGGCCTTGGCCCACATCGTCGCCCAGATGACCTGCCGGTCGAGGGGGGTAGTGGGTGTGGTCGAACTGTTCGCGCAGGGTGGTCCGCAGTTTCCAGCCCACGGTCTGGGTGCCGTCGCCGTTGGGGTGCAGGTAGACCTGCTCGGTGGGGCCGCCGCTCCGCCGACCCCCTCCGCACCGCCGCTGTTGATCACCCGATCCGGATCGGATACCGTCCCGCGAGGCCTTCCCCGCGGGACGGTCCCCACTAGGGAGAGGACGGCCATGCGAGTACGGAACACGGTTGGACGCTGCGGCCCCGGCCGGCCGGGACGCGCGGCCGCGGTGGCCGTGCACGTGGTCGCCGCCGTCGCCCTGGCATCCGGCTGCACGGCTGCGGACCCGGATCCGAGGGCGTACCCGGGCACCCCGAAGGGGCAGACCCTCGAAGGGGTCGCTAAGGCGTTCGGGCTGGACCTGCCGGCCTGCGACCTGAAGGGCGTCGGGTTCTCCGGGAGCTCGAAGTACCCCGCTCAGGACCTCAACCTGAGCTTCCGGGCTCCGAGGGACTGCGTGGGCCGCTTCCTCTCCGCACACTCCGTCGACCTCGCCCGCCCGGTCCACTGGACCCCCGGGCAGGGGACCGGGACCGGGTTCGACTCCGACACGGTGACCCGGGACTTCGGCTGGTCCTTCGACAAGGCCGTGACCTACGACCTCTTCGTCGACTTCACGACCTCCACCGGGAGCCGCTTCAGCGTGGTGGCGGACCAGGACCGGGGACAGGCGGAGCAGACGGTGTACATGGAGTCCCGCCACCTCGGCGGCTCCTGACCCGGCCGCGGCCATGCCCGAGCCCCGGCCCGCCGCTGCCGCCCGCGGGGTACCCGGAGGGCTGTCCTCAGCGCAGCGCGACCTCGCCTGCGCGGACGGCGCCCATCACGCGCGCGACGGTCTCCCGGGTCTCGCCGACCGGAGCCGCGTAGCCGATGGCGCCGCGCGCGGCGTCCTCCCCGAGCGTGCGGGTGATCACCCACGCGGCGAGGTACTGCGACGCCAGGCAGCCGCCCGCGGTGGCGATGTTCCCCTCGGCGTGGAACGGCGCGTCCAGCACGGTGACGCCGCAGGCCTCGACATAGGGCCTGCTCGTCAGGTCCGCGCAGGCCGGCATCCCGTCCAGCAGCCCGAGCCGCGCGAGCACCAGCGCACCGGAGCACTGCGAACCGATCAGCTGCCGCGACGGATCCAGCGGCAGCATCGCGAGCATCCGGTCGTCGGCGACCACGTCGCGCGTCCTCACCCCGCTGCCGATCAGCACGACATCGGCCTCGGCGACGAACCCCATCGGCCGCTGCCCGGTCACCTCGACACCGTTCATCGACGTGACCACGGGCGCGGGCGTCGTGATGAAGGCCTCCAGGCCGTCCTTGCGGCACCGGTTGACCAGCGCCGAGGCGATGAAGCTGTCGAGCTCGTTGAACCCGTCGAAGGTGACCACGGCTACCTGCATCGCAACTCCCCGAGTATGACGTCCGGACAACAATCCTCCCAGGCGCGCCCAGCCCGGGTCACGGGCCCCACCGGGGCCCGCAGGCCGCCCCGCCCCGCGAACCGCGCCGCAGGCACCGGCGTGCATACTTTCCGGACGATCAGTGGGACGTAGGGGTGATGACGCGGTGAAACTGGCTGAGGCGCTCGCGCAGCGCGCGGCTGCGGTGCGGCAGGTGGAGCAGTTGCGGGCGCGCGTCGTCGGCAGCGCCCGCTACCAGGAGGGCGAGGAACCGGCGGAGAACGCGGCGGAGGTCCTGGCCCAGGCCGGAGAGGTGCTGGACGAGCTGGAGCGGCTGATCCGCCAGATCAACCGGACCAACTCCACCGTGCTCATCGAGGGCGGCGGCACCCTCACCGACGCCCTCGCCCGCCGGGACGTCCTGCGGCTGCGCCACTCGGTGACCACCGCGGCCGCCGACGCCGCCTCCGGGCGTGACCAGCGCGGAGCCGTACGCCAGCTGCGGTCCGAGCTCAGGATCCTCTCCGCCCTGCCGGTCGCCGAGCTCCGCGCCCGGGCGGACGCCCTGGCCAAGGAGATCCGCGAGGTGGACACCCTGGTCCAGCGCACCAACTGGGAGATCGACCTGATCGAGGACTGACCCCACAAGCAGGGTGTGGGAAGCAGGTAGTCGTCACGGAGGCGTGCACACACCGAGGGCCGGCGGTCAATCCGGCTCCTGGCGCGTGAAGAGCAACGCAGGGGTTCGATTCCCCACCAACAGTGCAGCTCAGCACCGCGTACAGGTGACAGCGCACACCGCACAGCTCACCACCATGTGCAGATCCGGACGACGAGGGCGGGAGCGGGGCGCCCCACACCCGGTGCGAGGGCCGTGCACAGCACGGCCCTCGCACCCACTCCACCCCGCATCCGCTCAGGAGGCGCCATCAGGGTCAGCCACTGATTGATCTCTGCGCGATGTCGTACCGCCGTCCTCCGTAGTCCAGCAGACCGCGCTCCCGGACCCGCCGGCCGCCGCGGAGAAGGCCGACGCCTGCGCCGCGCCCGGCGCGCTGCCCCGCCTCCCGTCCGGCCGCGGTTCCGGCCAGACAGGGGGCGGTTCGGGCCAGCCGGCCGCAATCGCGATGCCCGGGCCGCCGGGCGGAACGTACTGTCGAGAGGTCTGCTGGCAACAACCCCCGGGGGGCGGGTTCGTGACGGCCGGCCATGGGCGGCTTCGACGGCCGCAGGCGACGTGCGCCTCTCCCCGGACCTTGCGCCCTCCCGGACCTCGCAGCTTCCCGCCCGAACCCGTCACCGCGCCGAACCCGTCACCGCGTCGACCCAGCGCCTGCGAACACCGATCCTCCACCGCGCGTCCTGTGCCCGCATCGTGTGAAACGCCGAGGTAGGGAGTCCTCACCGTGCCATCCTTGCTGCACTACGACATCGTCACCGATCCGACATCGCTTCAGGCGTCGCAGTACGGGGCGCCGTCCGTGGGGGCGGTGTACGTGGTCGTCTCCAACGCCGGCACGGACCCCGTGGGCCTGCACGCCCTCGAAGTGAAGGTGCCCGTCGGCGACGGCCCCGGCGACCTGACCCCCTACCCCGAGCGGGTCGAGAGGGGTTTCGAGATCCACCCCCAATTCCCCGACCCGCCGATGACGTTCGACTGGGACGGGGCAAAGAGCGCGTTCCAGCTGACGCTGCAGCCGCGGATGTCCCTCAACGTGGATCCCGGTGACTCCATAGTCCTGAAACTGGAGAACATCACCGTTTCCGCGGCGGCGGGACTGGCCCTCCTGAAGATCCACGAGAAGGCCCACCCCTTCCTCCAGCCCAAGGCCGACGAATCCCGCGTGGTCACGCTCGGGCTGCTCAAGAACGTTCCGAAGGTCCCGCGCGACTTCCGCCCGGCGCGCACCCGGCTGGACGTGGACGCGGGCGAGCAGGTCAAGCTGGAGTGGAACGGGCCCAGCAACCTCGACTACTGGATCCGCTTTCCGGACGGCACGTCGGAGCACGTCGCCCAGGCGGGGCCGGGGCCCGCGGTGGTCGACCAGCCCTACACCTGGCCCGCCCCCGGTGCCACCCCCGTCCCCGCCCCGAAGCGCGGCACCACGTACACGCTGATCGCCGGGACGAACGTCGGCGGGCAGGCGCAGCACGGGTACTTCCTCACCACCACCGTGCACGCGCTCGTCCCCGAGTTCGAGAGCGGGACGCGCACCCCGTGGATCGAGGGGGCGTCGGACAGGGGCCGGGTCACCTTCACACCGGACGGCGTGACGGTCGACGACCAGAACCAGGCCCCGGGGACGGTCACGGCCGCCACCGCGGACGTGCAGGATGTGAGGACGGGGTCGGTGAAGGGGCGGACCCCGGCCTCGGGGTGGATCGACTTCCCCGACAGCGGCGTCGACGTCTTCCACGGTCCGAACCGGGACCTCGGTGTGGTCACCGCCGACCGGTTGGACGTCCTCGGTGTCAACACCAAGTGGGTCGGCGACCGCAACAGCGCCAGCGGCTGGCTGGAGTTCCCGCGGTCCGGGATCAACGTCCGCAAGGACGGCGGCCAGGAGTGGGGCACCGTCGCGGCGGACAAGGCCGACCTCAACGGCATCAACACCAAGTGGGTGCAGGGGCGCACAGCCGACGACGGCTGGATCGAATTCCCCGCTGCCGGGCTGAACGTGTTCCAAGGCGCCGGAGACCGCCAGTGGGGGACCGTCGCAGCGGACAAGGCGGACCTGAACGACCTGGTCACCCGCCGGGCCCAGGTCGAGGAACGCCTCACCCTGAACGGCGGCCTGACCGTCCACGGGGCGTCGGAGCTCGAGGGGCGGGTGAACGCCAAGGGCGACCTGCACGTCGACGGGGACTCGGTGTTCCTCGGGAAGGTGAATGCCAACGGGTGCCTGTCGGTCCGCAACAAGGGCCAGCAGCTCATGCACGTCAACGACGGCATGGTGGCGATCCAGGGCGACCTGCGGGTCCACGGAGCGCTGCGCGCGGACAGCTGACGGCCACGGCGTGACGCCCGCCCCCGCCGGAGCACGGCTCCGGCGGGGGCGGGCCGTCTGCAGGAGCAGCCACAGCAGGGCGGGGCAGCGCAGGGCGGGGTAGCGCAGGGCCGGCACCGCGCGGCGCCCGTCGTCCAGCCGGACAGGCCCTACCCGAGCGCGAGCATCGCCTCGGTGATCTCGCCGACCGCCGCGTGGGGGATCGCGGTGGCGGCCTCCTCGAGGACGAGCAGCCGTGCCCGGGGGATCTCGCGCGCGATCGCCTCGCCGTTGCCGACGGGGAAGAACCGGTCGCGGCGGCCGTGGACGACGAGCGTGGGGGCCTCGATCTCGGGCAGCCGCTCGCGCCAGCGGGGGCTGCAGTCGAGCCTGGAGAACACCATGCGCATCTGGTTGGCCATCTGGACCGGGGGCGCGGTGCCGGGGGTGCGGTCCCAGATGCGCGCAGCGCTCGCGTGCGCGGCGACGGGGTCGTCGCCGAGGATCTCCGCGCCGGCGGCGGCGAACCGCGCGACCGCCTCGCGGTCGGCCCAATCGGGCATCGGACGCGCGAACAGCCGGCCCATCGTCGCCTGGTCGTGGTCGGGGAGGTCGTCGTCGGGCGGGCCGGGGGCAACCGCGCGGGTGCCGACCAGGGTGAGCGCGGAGAAGGCGCCCGGATGGTCGAGCACGGCCACCTGGGCGACCATCCCGCCGACCCCGATCCCCGCGAGGTGCGCAGGCGCCCCGCCGAGCGCGTCGGCAAGGGCCGCGGCGTCGGCGGCGAGGCCGCGCAGGGTGTAGGCGGGTGCCTGCGGATCCGCCGTCGTCGACTCCCCGCTGTCGCGCAGGTCGTAGCGCACCACACGGCGACCGCCGGCGGCGAGGCGCTCGCACAGCGCGTCGGGCCAGGAGAGCATCGTCGTCCCGCCCGCGAGCAGGACGAGCGGCGCGTCGTCGTCACCGAACGACTCGATGCCCAAGGAGATCTCATTGGCGTTGACAGTGGTCATCGGATCACCGGGCGTCGTCGTGTCCGAGGCCGCGGTCGGGTGCGCTCATGTCGCCCGTCGCGGGGGTGCCGTCGGTGCGGGCGTAGCGCAGGTAGACGGTGCCCTCCGGACCGGCCGCCGGCGGTTCGAGGAGGGCGAGGTTCGTGGGGACGGCGCCGCCGTCGAACACCTTCTTGCCGACGCCGAGGACGATCGGGTGCACCCACAGGTCGAGGCGGTCGAAGAGCCTCTCGCGCAGCAGGGGTGCCTGCCAGCCGCCGTACGGGAACCCCGCCGGGTCCTCGTCCGGTCCGCCGGGTGCCTGCCCGACGAGGCCGAGGGTCGCGAACATCTCGATGTGGATGAGTCCCATGTCTGTACTCCCGATGAGTTGGCCGTCCCGGTCGAGATGTAGACCCCCAGGAGCCGGAGAACTCATCGCCGCGCCGACGCCCGGTCTCCGCACCCGCCGACCGCCTCACCCGGCACACGGCCGACCACCAGCCGAGCCCTTGCTTCACCTATCGAAACTCGATAGATTCCCATCGTGGATCGATGCAAGGATGGGTCATGGGAAAGCTGACAGTACGCGCGCTGCGCGCCGTGCTCGTGGTGGTGCTCACCGGCACCGTGTTCGTACAGGCCTTGATGGCGTGGGCGCTGATCAGCGGGAACGACCCGGAGGACGGCTCGCTCCCGCTGACCCCGCTGCGCGTGATCACGATCCTGGGCATCGGGACGGCCCAGGTCGCCCTGGTCTGCGTCTGGCGACTGGTGACGATGGTGCGGCGCGGCACCGTCTTCTCCCACGCCGCCTTCCGGTACGTGGACACCATCATCGGCGCGATCGTCGCGGCCGCCCTCGTCTGGCTGGCGGTCACGGCCATCAACGCCCCCGGCCAGCGGGACGACCCGGGCGTCACCCTCATCATGGGCGGCATCGCCCTGGCCATCCTGGGAGTCGCGCTCATCGTGCTCATCCTGCGGATGCTGCTCACCCAGGCCGTCGCCCGCGACGTCGAAGCGGCGCAGATGCAGGCCGAGTTGGACACGGTGATCTGATGCCGATCGCCGTCGACATCGACGTGATGCTGGCCAGGCGGAAGATGTCTGTGGGCGAACTCGCAGAGCGCGTGGGAATCACGCCCGCCAACCTGGCGGTACTCAAGAACGGCCGCGCCAAGGCCGTGCGCTTTGCCACGCTCGCCGCACTCTGCGAGGCCCTCGACTGCCAGCCGGGCGACCTGCTCCGCTGGGAGGACGAGGCCCCCGCGGCCGAATGAACCGCCCCCGCCGCCGGGCCCTCGCCCATCCCGCCGGCCTTTGAGCAACCCCGCGAGGACCCCGGGACCGTACCCGGGGAGACCTCGACCTTCCCCGAGGGCCGGGCACCGCTGACCACCCCAACTTCTTCGGGTACCAACAGGCCTCTTCGCGCAGAAGAATCGCCTCATGGAGACCTTGGAGAACCACCGAACCGAACAGAACCGGGCCGTCGTGTGCGCCTTCATCGACGCGCTCTTCACCCGCGGCGACCTCGGCGCCGTCGACACCTATCTCTCGGAGTCCTTCCTCGACCACGACCCGCCCTTCGGCGCCGACGGCAGCCGCGAGGGCATGCGCCAGGCGGCCGCGCTGTTCCGCCGGGCCTTCCCCGACTGGCACGCCACCCCGCACTTCCTCGTCGCCGAGGACGACCTCGTCGTGGAGAACTTCTCCGCCACCGGCACCCACCGCGGCGACATCCTCGGGTCCGCGCCCACCGGCCACACCGTCACGCTCCGCGGGATCAACATCTTCCGGATCCGCGAGGGCCTCATCGTCGAACGCTGGGGCCGCCTCGACGAGCTCGGCCTTCTGCACCAGCTCGGCATCACCGCCGCCCCGGCGTAGCGTGGAGCCATGGAGCGGTCCACCGTGGAGCGCAGGGTCGCCGCCATCAGAGAGCGGTGCCGGACCGGCCTCGACACCACCGCACTGCACCAGGAGATCCTTCCCCGGCTTCGCCGTGTGGTGCCGATGGACGCGGCGTTCCTCGCCACGGTCGACCCGGTGACGCTGCTGTTCACCTCCGCCCGGGCCGAGGACCCGCTGGGCGAGACCACGGCCGCGTTCCTGGACAACGAGTTCGGGCGCGAGGACGTCAACAAGTTCACCGCCCTGGCGCAGGCCGCGGACCCGGTGGCCTCGCTCGACCGGGCCACCGGACAGGACCGCGGGGCCAGTCCCCGCTACCGGGAGATCATGGCCCCGCTCGGCCTCGGCGACGAACTGCGCGCCGCCCTGGTCAGCGCGGGCCGCTGCTGGGGCGTGCTGTGCCTGCACCGGCAGGACACGGCGCCCGGCTTCACCGACCGCGACATCGCGCTCGTGCGCGCACTCGGCCCGCACCTCGCCCGGGCCCTGCGGGCGACAGCGATCACGCCGCCCCGCGACCCCGCGTCCAGTCCGAGCGCGGTCGGACTGATGCTCTTCTCCCACGGCCGGCGCCTGGTCTCGATGAGTCCCGAAGCGGAGCAGTGGCTCGCGGAGTTCCCCGATCCGGAGCGGCACGGCCCCGACCGGATACCCGTCGCCATCCTCGCCGCCGCCGCGGGGCCGGCGCCCTCCACGATCCGGCTCCGCGGCCGCTCCGGCCGGTGGATCGCCCTGCACACCACCCGGGCAGGCGAACAGACCGGCGTCGTCATCGAACCCGCCCGCCCCGCCGACCTCGGGCCGATCCTGCTCAGCGCCCGCGGCCTCACCCCCGCACAGAGCCGCGTCGCCACCCTCGTCGCCCGCGGCCGCTCCACCCGCGAGATGGTGGCCGAACTCCACATCAGCGCCGGCACCGTCCAGGAACACCTCACGGCGGTCTTCGACAAGTTCGGTGTCCACAGCCGCCGCGAGCTGGTCGCCGAACTCCTGGCCGACCTCACCGGCCCCCCATGACGATCCCCGGCCGGAGACGACCGCTCCGGCGGCGGGCCGGCACCTCCCCGGCCTGAGCCGCCGACGGGACCGGGCCTTCCGTTCGGCCGGCTGCGGCCGCAGCGGCCGTAGCCCGCCCACGGCTCACCCGCTCAGTGCCAGCCGGAATTCCAGTCCCCGTCTATCTCGCGCCCGCACTCCACCGTGCCGCTGAGCGGTGGCAACGCGGCCATCCAGAGCGCCCGCCGTTCCCCCGTCCACCCCGCCGGGCCGGCCGGGCATGCGTGCCGCGCTCTCGACCCGTCCGTGCGGGGGCTTTCATCCCCTTGCCCCCAGCCCCCAGGTCGGGGCCGGTCGGCGGGAGAGCGCGGTGCTCAGCCGCCGAGGCGGGCCAGGAGCAGGCGCGCGCGTCGGCTCTTGGCCTCAGCGCGGCTCTTCAGGTGGAGCGCGCGGGCCAGGCGGTGCTGCTCGGCTTCCCGGATCCGCTCGTCGGCGATGGCGCGGGCGGTGTCGAGGTGGTGGTTCATGACGGTGGTTCCCCCTGTCGGCGGGTTGCCCGTCGATGGCTTCGGCATCGACCCGAGGCTTCCCTTGCTCCTCTGATTCTACGCCAATATTCGAGGGTTGAGCACCAATTCATGGCCATGATGGAGAGTTAGCCTGGTGTTTGAAGGTTCTTAGGCTTGGTGAGCAGCGGGTGAGCAATGGGTGAGCGCGACCGGCCCCGGACGGTGGGCTACCGGGAGGGCGGGTCCTCCCGGCCGTCGATCCGCAGGCTGTCCAGCCGCACCTGGTACCAGACGTCCGTGTGACCGCCGTCGGGCCGGTCCTCCGTGGGAACGACGGTCGCGACGCCGTACTCCCTGGTGCGGTCATGGACCATGCATCGGTCGTCTTCCTCGGCCGGGCCTGGAACCAGGCCGAGATGCGGCGCGCCCGAACCGCCGCCGATCCGCAGCCGAGCAGTGCACCCGCTGGGGCCGGCGAGTTCCTTGCCGCCGGTCCCGCATCGGGCCGCCCCGCTCGGGAGTTCAGGAGCCGGTGATGTGCTGGTCCCGCCCGGCCAAGTACACACGGGAGCTGTCGCGGGCTTCCGCCTTCATGACGATCGGATGATTCTGGGCCTGCTCGCTGTCGGACGACACCGGAGCCAAGCGTTCGGCCAGCAGCAGCCGCAGTTCATCGACGAGAGCGGGATCCTCGCCGGCCAACTGCTGCAACCGCAGGCGCCAGACACCCGCCAGAGCCTGCTCGGTGTCCTCGTCTCCCTGGTCCCGTGCAGCCAGTACCTGTGCGCGCACTGCCTCCAGGTCGGATCCGACCTCGTCGGCCCGATCCGGGCGTCGGCTCCGCCACCACTCCACCACCGCGGCCCGGGCCTGCTGCCAGCCGTCGGTTGCCATCGCGCTCACCAGCGCGCTTCCTGCTGCCAGGACGACCGGATCCATCCCGCCCCCACGTCGACAAGACACCGCCGTAGGAACCGTAACCGGCATCGCCTCGAACTCAAGCCCCTTTGGCCAAAGTTGTGGCGCTCCGCCACCGAACGAGCGACCGTGCCGCTCAACGTACAGACCCTCTTTCCCCGTGGCGGGGCCATCTCGGCGATGGCATCATGGGCGGCGTCGGATCCGGTGGGGGGAGCTGAGGTGGGCGCAATCGCCTTACGGGCGCACCAGGCCGCGCGGGACGAGCACGTCGTAGAACGGTGAGCGGCGCAGGGCGGCAGGAGCCCGAGGACGCCGCGGAGCGGCCGATCTTGATGAGCGCTGCGGCCGACAGGGACGCCAGGGTCTTCCAATCCGGCCGTGACATGGTTGTGGCGGAGACCGGCGACGTGCATCTGCACTACCTTGATGGCGTCCGCGAGAACCGGCGGGCCGCCGTGGACGCCGCCGTGGACTGTCCGTACCCGGGGCTGAAGCCGTTCGAGACGGGCGATGCCCGGTGGTTCTTCGGCAGGGACGACCTCGTCGCACAGGTGCTGGCCGAGCTCGACCGCGACGCCGAGGGTCCACTCGTCATCGTCGCTCCCTCCGGGGCGGGGAAGTCCTCGCTGCTGCGGGCAGGGGTGCTGTCGGCGTTGGCGGCAGGCCGCCTGCCCGGTTCGGCCGGCTGGAGCCGGCTGCTGCTGACCCCCACCGAGCGGCCGGTCGACGAACTGACCGCCCGGCTGGAGCAGATCGTCGGAGTCGGTGCCGCAGAGGTCCGTCGTGCGAGCGGGGCGGGCCCGGACGCGGTTGCCTCCGCGCTGCGCGCGTTGCCCGGCACCTCCCGCCTCCTGCTGGTCGTGGACCAGCTCGAAGAACTGTTCACCCTGTGCACCGACGAGCCGCAGCGGCACGCCTTCCTCGATCTTCTGGCCGCTCTGGCCGCCGGCCCGGAGCCGGCCGCCACTGTCGTCTGCGCGCTGCGGTCCGACTTCTACTCCCGGTGCGTGGCCTACTCCCCATTGCGGTCCGCGTTGCAGCACCGCCAGATCGTCCTCGGGCCGCTGACGCAGGAGAACCTCCGGGAGGCCGTCCTCTTCCCTGCCCGGGAGGTCGGACTCGTCCTGGAGCCCGGACTGGTAGAGCTGATGCTGGCCGACCTCGGGGAGGCGGGGCGGGAGGCCGGCCGGCTGCCGCTGCTGGCCCACGCCTTGCGGGCCGTCTGGCACCAGCGACAGGGCAACACCCTGACCGTCGGCGGGTACCGCACCACCGGCGGGATCGGCCAGGCCGTGGCAACCAGCGCCGAGCGGATCTACTCCGGCCTCGACCCGGCAGGGCAGGCGGCGGCCCAGGCCATGTTCCTGCGGCTGGTCCGAATCGGGGAGAGCCCCGACGGAACGGAGGACACCCGTCGCAGGGTCGCCCGGTCCGACCTGCCTGCCGGCCTCGTCGGGGTCTTCACCACCGGCCGGCTGCTCACCGTGGAGCACGACGTCGTCACCATTGCACACGAGGCCCTCGTCCGTGCCTGGCCCCGGATGCGGACGTGGATCGAGTCCGATCGTGCCGACCGGCTCGTGCGCCAGGGCCTCGAAGAGGCCGCGGCGGCCTGGGAGCGCGACGGCCGGGATCCGGGCGTGCTCTACCGGGGAGAACGCCTGGCCGCGGCCCGGCGGGTGGCCCACGAGGCCGGTCCGATCGCCACTGCCTTCCTGACCGCCTCCGTGCACCGGGCCCGCCGAGCCGCCTCCCGCCGTAACCGGGTGATCGCGGTGCTGAGCGCTCTGGTCCTCGTCGCGGCCGCCGCCGCAGCGACCGCCGTACGGCAGAGCCTTACGGCCCGGTCGGAGCGCGACACCGCCGTGTTCCACCAGATCCTGGCCAAGGCGGACCACCTGAGGGGGACCGATCCGTCGCTGGCCGCCCAACTGGACCTGGCCGCCTACCGCATGCGCCAGGCGGACCCGGAGGCATACACCCGACTTGTCAACGATGCCTCGTCGACGTTGTCGACCCCCTTGGCCCACCGGAACCCGGTCGGCGAGGTGGTGTTCAGCCCGGACGGCCGGCTCCTGGCCGGTGTGGGGCTGCACGGTCTCCTGGAGCTGTGGGACACGACCGAACCGCGGCACCCCGCCTCCCGAACCGGGCTGCTGCCGGGGCTCGACACCGGTGTCCTGTCGGCCGCGTTCAGCCCGGACAGCAGGCTGCTGGCAGTGGGCAGCGACGGACACGTCCGGCTGTGGGACGTCACCGACCCCGCCCGCCCGAAGGCCGGGGCCACCCTGAGGACGAACGGAGGCGTCGACGCGATCGCCTTCAGCCCCGACGGCGGACGTCTGGCCGTGGGCGACGACAAGCAGGTCCGGGTCTGGGACCTGGCCGTCCCCTCGTCACCGGCCCCGCTCGGCGAGCCGCTCGGCCAGAGCGGCCTCGCCACCCGCCTGCGCTTCGGCCGGGACGGCAACGTCCTGGTCGTGGGCGTCCCGGCCACGAACCCGACGGACACCGCGGTCCGGGTGTGGGACCTGACCGGATTGGCCGCGTCCACCCCGCACAGCACGGCCTTGACGGTGGAGGGCCGGCCGACCGTGAGCTGGTTCGGCATGAGCCCCGACGGCAGGGAGGTCGCCGTGGCGGCCGGCGGCGGCACCGTCCACCGGTGGGACATCGGCAACCCAGCGGCTCCCGCACCCCTGGGGGAGCCGCTGCCCGGTCACGGCAACCTGCCGGCGTCCCTTGCCCACAGCCCTGACGGCCGCATTCTCGCCGTCGCAGGCGACGACGGCACCATCCGGCTGTGGGACGTCACCGACCGCGCGCGCCCCAAGCCCCTCGGCACACCTCTGCCGGGATCCTCCCCGACGTCCGGCCCCCTGCCCTCGGACCTGCTCGGCAACGGCTGTGAAATCGTCTTCAGCCCCGACAGCACCACACTTGCCGCGGCAGGCGGCGACGGAACGGTGCGCCTGTGGAACGTGGCCCTGCCCGAGCACATCACCCCCCTCGGCAACCCGCTCATCGGCCACGGCGACGCGGTCCACTCCCTGGCGTTCGGTCCGGACGGCACGACTCTGGCGACGGCAGGGATGGACAGCACGGTCCGGCTGTGGAGCCTGCCGGGGTCACGGCTGGTACAGCAGGGCGATCCCACGGGAGGCCTCTCGATCAGCTCCGACGGCGGACTCCTCGCCGTGCCCAGTGACGACGGCCCCCCGGGCATCCGGATACTGCGGACCACCCCGGCGGGCACCTTGGCCGGGACCGGGACCGACCACCGGTTCAAGGACGTGTGGCCAGCGGCGTTCAGCCCGGCCGGGCGGACGCTCGCGACCGCCACGACCGACCAGACCCTACGACTGTGGGACCTGCACGACCCGGCCTCGCCGCAGGCGGCCGGAAGCACGACGACCGGACACCAGGACACAGTCAATCAGATGATCTTCACCCCGGACGGGGGCACACTCCTCACCAGCGACCGGATGTCGGTACGGCTGTGGAACGTCAAGGACCAGACCCGTCCGACGGCACTGGGCACCCTCGTCGATCTCGCAGACCAGGCGGCACACGACTACGGCGTAGGCATCGGCCGTCTGGCCCTCAGCGCCGACGGAGCCGTGCTCGCCGTCGAGACCCGCGAAGGCGCGGGGCAGACGAGCGTGCGCTTGTGGGACGTCCGCGATCCGGCCCGGCCACGTCCGGCCGGCACCCTGTCCGCCCCGCTGGGCACCGTCGAATCGGGACCGCCTCTCTCCGTCACCTCCCTGGTCGTCGTCGGTACCACTCTCATCCTCGGTGACCAGGACGGGAGGCTTCACCTGTGGGACATCGGCGACCCGGCACGACCCCGGTCACGCGGTCCCGCCGTCAGCGCACACGCCGTCAAGGTGACCTCCCTGGCACTCGATCCGCAGGGCAGGACCCTGGCCACGAGCAGCGAGGACCACACCGTGCGCCTCTGGGACATCAGCGACGCCTCCCGCCTCCGGCCCCTTGGCACACCCCTGACGGGCCACGCGGGACCGGTGACCGCCCTGGCCTACAGCCCGGACGGCAGACACCTCGTGACCACGAGCCGTGACGGCACCGTCCAGCTCCGCGCGCTGAGCCCGGACGACCTGTCCCGCACCGTCTGTGCCACCACCTGGCAGGCCCTCACCCGCACCTCATGGGAGCGCCATCTGCCGGGTATCCCCTACAAGCCTCCCTGCTGATTTCTCGGTCCGGCAGACGAGGGCGGGGGCCGGCCGTGCGTCTGCCCACCGGCCAACGGCACACCGCCCGTACGTGGAGGGCTTCGCCCGGGCCGACGGAACGGTGCGCCGGCCCGGCCGGCCTCCCGGGCACTAGGCTCATGATCAGAAGTACTTCCGGATAAGGAAGTTCACCCTCACGACACACCATCCTCGGAGGTGGCCCATGGCCGAGCAGGTACGCTCGCGCATCTCGGCGTACGCGATCGCGACGATGGAGGACCAACTGCTGCTGACCCGGCTCTCGGAGGCATCACCGGTCTTCCTGCCCGGCCTGTGGCACCTCCCCGGCGGCGGAATCGACCCCGGCGAGCAGCCGCAGGAGACCCTCGCCCGCGAGCTCTACGAGGAGACCGGCCTCGAACTCGCCGACTCCCGCCTCGTCGACGCCCGCAGCTACAGCGCCCACCGCCTCGGCCTGGACTGGCACCTCGTCGGCCTCTTCTACCAGGTCGACCTCAAGCCCGGCACCCTCAAGGTCACCGAGACCGACGGATCCACCGCCGAGGCCCGCTGGCTGCCCCTGTCCGGCCTCGCCGACCCGGTCCTCTCTCCCGCCGCCGTCGACGCCCTCCGCATGATCGGCCGCTGACACACGTCAGTGGGGGCGTAGGCGTCTGATGCCGTGTCAGGATACGCCTGGCCCAGGGGTGCTGGCCTTGCTCAGGCCGCTCTCCGCGATCAGCTGCTGTGACCACACGCTGTGGCGTTGTCAGGTTGAGCGGGCCCCGGACATCGTCCCACCGGGCGCCAGGCCGATCCGAAACCGGGTCCAGAGCCTGGGAGCCGCGCGGTCAAACTTCGTTGAGAACTCCCTGCCCCCGCCCCGGACGAGAGGGCTTCCTGTGCGGTGCGCAGCGCGCGCCGGTGCGGGCTGTCGCTGCCCAGGGGATCGCCGCTGCGGGGCAGTAGGGCTTGTAGCACCCGGTTCCGGCCGTTCTCGGCCGCGCGCCCCTACGCCTTCTAGCCGGAAACGCCACCTCCACGTAGCGTGGTGGACCCGCGACTGAGGGGGAGGCTGCGGTGCAGCAATGGGGATGGTTGTGGGGCGACACCCTGTCAAACATGCGGCCCCGGGTATCGAGTACCTTCCACTTCTCCGGTGTCAGCGCCCGGGACGAGCTGGCCTCAGTGATCCGTGCCGAGGTCGATGAGCCCGAATACAGGCGACTCGCTGACATGATCGCGGCGGCGACTCCTCCTCTGACGGCCGTGGTCGGAGCCGATGTGTTGTTCGTCGTCCAGCTCGGCGCGAACGCGAAGCCCGTCATGGACCGGTCCTTCACCCGCATGTACGACGCGGCGTTCGAGTACGCCATAAGGAAGCGGGGGCGCGGACGCCCGAAGCTCTGGCACTGAAGCGGGCCGCCGGCAGCAGGCAGACGCGCGCGAGGACACGGCGGTACCACTCAGGGGCCGGAGGGCGTGCTCAACATCTGGACCCGGCGGTCAAGCTCCGCTGCGACGTCCATCCGCGAGGCCGCGCGCAGGAGCCCGACGCCGCCTGCCGGGAGGAGCTCTGGCATGGCGTCCCCACTCCGTGTCCTCCACGTCCCCGGCGGCCGCCCGTTCGCCGAGGACGGTCCCTGCCGCGGGGGAGAAGCCTCGTGCCCCACCCTCCGGGCCGGCCTCGGACGGCGCCGGTCACGACGGCGCTCTGCCCATCGTCAGTGCGGTTCGCGCCTGCCCGCGTAGCCAGGCGTGGGCGGGGTCGGTGTCGTAGCGCTGATGCCATGACAGGTAGACGGGCGCCGACGGTAGTTCGAGCGGCAGGGGGAGTACGGCCAGGCCGAGGTCGGCGACCGCGCGGCGGGTGGTGGCCTCGGGGACGGTGACCAGGAGATCGGATTCGCGCGCGAACTCCAGCGCGGCGGCCTCGGTGGGTGCGGTCGCCACCACCCGGCGGGTGAGGCCGAGCCGGGCCAGGGCGTCGTCGAGGGCGTTGGTGAGGTTTCCGCGCCGGGAGACGGTGATGTGGTCGGCGGCGGCGAACTGCTCCGCGGTGACGGTCCGGTCGCGGGTGAGGGGATGCCCCTGGCGCAGGGCGGCGACGAGGTGGGTCTCGCCCACCTTCTCGGCACGGATGTCCGGTGTGCCCGGGCGGTTGGCGTTCGCCTCCAGGTCGACCTCGCCGCGCTGCAACTCGGGGGTGTCGGTGCTCGATTCCGCGACGAAACGCAGTCGCACTCCCGGCGCCCGCACGCGCACGGCCGCGAGCAGTGCGGGGCCGCTCGCGGTGACCAGGGAATCGTGCCAGCGGAGCGTGAAGGTGCGCTCCAACGTCGCCAGATCGAGTTCACGGCTCGGTGCCAGCACCCCTTGGACCTGCTGCAGGAGCTCGTGCACCTGTGCCCGAACGGCGATCGCGTACGGCGTCGGTGTCATCGTCCGGCCCGTGCGCACCAGGATCTGATCCCCGGTCGTGCGCCGGATCCGGCCGAGGCTGCGGCTCATCGCGGGGGCGGTGACATGAAGGCGCGCGGCCGCGCCGGCCACGCTGCCCTCCTCCAGCAGCGCGTCGAGCGCGGCGAGCAGATTCAAATCCAATTGCATGCGAGTAACTCTAGGCGTTCCTGACATGCATTTGAAGTTAATCATTGGGCTCTATACCTTCGAGACCAGAGCGCCGAACAGAGCGCTGAACGGAGCGCACAGTTCAGCTCGAACGGCCTCATCACCCCCTACTCACAAGGGAGTTCACCATGTCCGAAATGCTTCAGACCGCCGACGTTGCCGCCTCCGACGCCGACCTGCTCGGCCAGAGCGCGATCGCCGTGCGCGAGGCCGGCTCCGCGCTGCGCGAGCGCTTCGGCGACGTGGTCCGCTACCAGACCCGCGACGAGCTGATGCGCGCGCTCGCCGCCAACGACGACACGGCCCTCGATATCCTGCGGCCCCGCCTCACGCAGCTGCGCCCGCAAGCCCGGTGGGTGGAGGACGAGCTCGACGGCGGGGCGTTGCCGTCCGGCGAATGGTGGGTGGTGGATCCGGCCGAAGGCAACGTCAACCACCTGCACGGCCTGCCGGACTGGGCGGTCACTGCCACCCTTGTGCGCGAGAACCGCCCGGTGCTCACCGTGGTCCACCTTCCGCTGACCGGCGAGACCTACACCGCGCTCACCGGGGCGGGCGCCCACCTCGACGGCCGGCCGCTGCACGTCTCCCCGACCACGGATCTCGGCCTGAGCATCGTGGCCACCAGCCAGGCCCGGCCGGACGAGGACGAGGCGGTGGTGCGGCGCGTCGGCTCCTCGATCACCGCGATGCTCCTCGACGCGCTCGTCGTGCGCACCGCCGTGCCCGCGACCCTGCACCTGGCGAACGTGGCCGCCGGCCGGATCGACGCCTTCTGGCAGTTCGCCGGCGCCCGCGCGGACCTCCTCCCCGGAGCGCTGCTCGTCACCGAGGCCGGCGGACGCGTCTCCGACGCCCACGGCCGCCCCTGGACCCCGCAGAGCGAGAGCTTCCTGGCCACCGCCCCCGGCATCCACGCCGAAGCCGTGACCACGCTCTCGCGCTGACCGCACGCCACGACCCACCCCTACGGAAGGACCTCCCCACCATGACCACGATCGCCGTACTCGGAAACGGCCGCGTCGGCGGCAACCTGGCCGCGGCCCTCGCCCGGGCGGGACACGAGGTGACGGTGGCGGACCGCTCGCCCGGCGCCGCCGCCGGCGCGGCCGAGGCCGCCGAGGTCGTCATCAACGCCACCCCCGGCGCCGGCTCGCTGGAGCGGCTCGCCGCCCTGCGCGAGGAACTGCGGGGCAAGATCCTCGTCGACGTCTCCAACGCCACCACCGACGGACCGGACGGACTGCCCGCCGACCTGCTCCACCCCGGCTCCAGCCTCGCCGAGCAGATCCAGGAAGCGCTCCCGGACACGCGCGTCGTCAAGACCCTCAACACCATGCTCTTCCCGGTGATGACCGCGCCGGCCATCCTCACCCAGGCGCCCGATGCCTTCCTCTCCGGCGAGGACCCGCAGGCCAAGCAGACCGTCCGCGACCTGCTCACCGACCTCGGCTGGCGCACCGAGTGGATCACCGACCTCGGCGGGATCAAGACCGCCCGCGCCACGGAGGCCGCGATACTGTTCGTGCCGCACGTGATCCGGTCCGCCGGATTCGCGCCCTTCGCGATCTCGATCGCCCGCTGATCCGCCGAGCCGGGCGGCCGAGCCGGCGTCCTTCGGCGCGGACCCGGCCGAACAGGCGTCGCAGGCCGCGGCGTTCGGGCAGTCGCCTCTCCCGCGGGCGCGGATCAGGCCGAGACGGCCGCACGGGACAAGGCGGTGCGCAGCGCGAAGACGCCGAGCAAGCCGCCTGACGCGAATCGCTGAGCGGTCATCACGCGAGGCCGGGCGACCAGGAACCCCGACACCCTGGCCGCGCCCAGCATGATCAGAGCGTTCACGGAGATCCCCACGATGACCTGCACACCACCGAGCTGGAGCAGTTGCGCCCAGTCCGGGCCCGCCTGCGGATCCATGAACTGGGGCAGAAGAGCGGCGTACATGAGAGCGATCTTGGGGTTGAGCAGGTTGGTCAGGAGCCCCATCGAGAACAGGCGGGCGTCGGAGACCGCAGGCAGGTCCCGGGCCGGTGCGAAGGGGGAGCGGCCCCCGGGCTTGAGCATGCCCCATGCCAGGTGGGCCAGGTAGGCGGCCCCGGCGAGCTTGACCACCGTGAACGCCAGCGGCACGGCGGCGAACAACGCGGACAGGCCCGCGGCCGCGGCCAGCAGGTAGCACAGGAACCCCACGGCGGTCCCGCTCAGACTGACCAGCCCCGCCCTGCGGCCCTGGGTGATCGCGCGAGAGGCGAGGTGGATCATGTTCGGTCCCGGAGTCAGGGCCATGCCCAGTTCGACCAGGGCCACTCCCCCTGCTGTGGCCGGACTGATCACTGGTCAACTCCCGATCGCTTGCCGGGATCTGGTACCCGGAGTGGGGCGGTGCCCGGCTGCGTCGGGCGGCTGCGACGAATGAGCCGTGCCCGCATCTGAGCCGTGCCTGCATCGTCCACCCCAGGATACGGGCCTGCCGGCCGGCGCCGTCGTGCACCCCTGACTCCAGCGGGCCGACGCCGTCAAACGTGCAGCCGGACCGCCCACGGTCGCGCCGGCGAACCCCACGTCATCGCCCGGACAGGCCCTGGCAAGGCACGCCTCCGCGGCGGGCCCGCGCCGGCATCGGCGCGGGCTCCGGCCCCCATGCGGTGGATGCCCTCAGCAGAGCGAGTCGACCGAGCTCGGCTTGTCGTTGTGGTGGGGGTCCAGGTTGCCCTGGAACCAGCCGGGCAGGGGGCCCGGCGCGCGGGGCATGGCGGCAACGCGCCACCTCCGCGTCTTCTGCCGCGGTGTGGCACCACGGCTGACGAGCTCTCGCCGTCCAGGGCGGCCTCTGCGCCAAACGCCTATATGACTTACTCGAAAGGCATGGACGGTGTCGGAGGTGAGGCATAGGGTCACCACTAGCCTTTTAAGTTAGATCAATAGGCGTGGAGGTTGTGGGTGTGTTCGTGACGACCGGTCAAGCCGGGACGGCGCTGGGGTGCTCGATCCCGACGGTGAAGAAGCTGCTGGCCACCGGCGTGGTCCCGGGTGTGCGCGACACCGGTCGGCAGGTGTTCCCGCTGGCCGCGCTCCAGCAGTTGCAGGACCGCCCGGCCGCCGCTCTGAGCGTGCTCGGCGCCGGCGAGGTGGCGGTGCTGCGCTCGGACGCCCCGGCCCGGGTGGAGGAGCCGGACCGGGACTGGATCGGCTTCGGCACCGGGTTGGGCGAGGCGCAGCTGCTGGCCGCGCTGTCCGGCTGGTGGCGGTGCGATCCGGCCCGGGTCGCGGCCGGCAGGGTGCTGCCTGTGACGGTGGCCGGGTTCGTTGTCGCGGTGCTGACCGGCCTGGAGGAGTGGGAGTCCGACGGTACCGTCGGCACCGCGGGCCGGTTCCGATTCCCGAAGGCGCGCCTGGCCGGCTACCTGACCGACCTCACCGCCCCCGCCAACGCTGCGGAGCCGGCCGACCCCAAGGACGCCCACCTGGCGGGCCTGCTGCTCGGCACCCGCCTGCCGTCCGTCTCCGGCGGCCCGATCGCATACGTCCCCACCAACCCGGCCACCGCCGACCAGCCCGCCACCGAGGGGGAGTGACCCGCTGATGGACCGCAAGACGTACACCGCCGAGCTCACGGAGCTGCGCGAGCTGCGCACCGAGATCACGGCCGCCGAGAAGCAGGTCGCGGCCGCGCAGAAGGAGCTGGACAAGCTCGCCGCCCGGCGCGCGCGCCGGGTGGCGGGGCTCGCGGGGAACCTCGACCGACCGGCACACCAGCGCCGACACCGCTGTCCTCGACACCTCGTACCCGGCTCCGCAGCAAGACGATCCATCAGCCGGTAGGACCGGCGCTGCCGTCTTCACCCGAGGCGACCGCACCACGGCAGGCTGGGCTGGCGCATACGACAGAACCTCGGCGTGAACGGCAAGGTGAGCCGCGCAGAATCGAACCAGAGAGGACCGCAAGTTCTTCAACCGCCACCGGTGTTCCGCGGTGACGGGGCGCTCTCCTGGTCGGTCTGATGGACAGCCGCGTTCACCAGGCCCGCGTCGTCTCGCTGACACCGAGGCCACCGCCCGCTCCGATCGACCGTAGGGGCCGCCCTTCGTCCCGTGACGCGGAGCCGCGCTGGCGGTGGGTGGAGATCCGGCTCGGTGGCGAGTGGCGGCCCGGCCGGGTGGAGCGGTGGCGTCTGCACCAGGGGTCGACCTGCTGGGTGGCGCTGGTGCGCTGGGGTCCCGAGACGCTTTCGTGGGGCTGGTACCTCTACAGTCCGGACACCGTCCGGCAGGTCCCGCAGCCGCTTGCCGCTTCCGGGGTAGCGGCCTGGTGAGCGGGGACAGCGCGGGCGCCGCGGTCGACCTCGCGGACGCCTTGGAGGCCTTCGCCGACCGGGCCGGCGCACCCGGCAGCCCGCGCGAGGTCTGGGTGACCATCGGCACCCCGCACGACATCGAGCAGCGCACCGTCCAGCTTCCGGCGGACCTGGCCGACTGGATCAGCGAGCTGGTCCGCGACGAGGTCCGCACGCTCGAGGCCGGGAGCGACGCCGACCACGACCTCTACGGCTACGACGACAGCGTAGGGTCGGAGGACTGGTGGGGCTGAGCGGTGGCTCACCCGGCGTACGGGCCGCTCGACACCGCCCGACGGTGGAGTCATGACGATCATCGTGCTCGAAGAGTCGCGCAACGAGATGAGCGAGGACTTCGGTCCCGGCGACGTCGTCTCCTACATCGGCAAGATCCACGCCGCCCCGGCCGACCCGTTCATCCCGGGCGACTCCGCCGACCGCACGTTCTGCGGCAAGGACACCTTCGGCAGGGACAAGCTCGCCTACCGGCCGTCCGCGCCGGGAGCCCCCTGGTACCCGCCGAACAAGCGCCGGTGGGTGTGCCGAGACTGCAACACTGCGCTACGCGCGAGCTGATCGTGTCGGTGCTGGCTGCGAGGCTGACCGGATGGACGACGACGCGCTGATGAGGAGCCGGGTCTCCGGAGCCGACCACGAGGACCCCGACCCAGGCCCTCAGCCGGGCCACGAGTACCGCGAGCTGTGTGGCGGCCCGCTCGACGGCCTCCTCCTGGACGTCACCGGCTGGGACACCGAGCAACTCACCGACGGCGCCGCACTGCTCACCGAGATCGGCCGGTACGGTCCCGGCGGCCGCGCCCACTATGAGCCGCGCCCGACGGACCCGCGTCGTTGGGACTGGGCCGGCGACACTCCCTGACATGTGCCGTGGCCCGGCCAGGCACCGCCTCGGCAGGGATGGCCTACGCCGCAGAGGCCTCGGCGGCTGACTCGTCGTCCAGATGCTGCAGCCGGGTGCGGGCCTCGGCCGGCAGCCCGGCCCAGAACGGATGCGCATAGACGGCCAGGGCGGCGACGCGCTCGGCCTCCTCCAACCGCCCGGACTCGGCGCGCTGCTCGTCGCTCAGGCCCTCACCCACCCCGTCCGCAAGGTCAGCCCACCGGGGGAGCACGGCGAAGAACGCGGAGCGTTCGGCCCGCACGACCACCAGCGCCCGCTGCGCCGCTCGGAGGTCATCGGGATACTTGAAGATCTTCTTCTTGCCCACCCGTGGATCGTACGCGTGCCCGACCTGCCTCCAGTGGCCGACCACGCCGACCGCAGCACGGACACCTTCGGCATGGGCTCGGTTAGTAGAACGAGTGTGCTGCTGTCAACTCGGGCCGGGTTTGTCGGTGGTGGGTGGTATTCCTGTCGTACGACCCGTTTGGGCCGCCCGGCTGGTGAAGGGTGGATGAGTATGGCAGGCGAGCGGTACGTCGATCACGACGTCCTCAAGGCCTTCGCGCTGAACAAGGTGAACGTGCCGAAGGAGGAGGCGAAGGAGCGCCGCCGGCAGGTGAACCACCTGCGGGAGCGGCTGGAGGGCTACATCAAGGAGCACCCGGACTTCGACCTGGTGAAGCTCCGGGCGTCCGGCAGTACCGCCAAGCACACGGCCATCCGCCGCCGCAAGAGCGAGGGCTCCGACGCGGACGTCGCCGCCTACCTGCGTACCACCAGCACCGACATCGACGTCTCGACCATGCTGACCTGGCTGCGGGAGCGCTGCATCGAGGTCTACGGGAAGACGAAGGTCGCGGACGACTTCGTGATCTCGAACCACGCGGTGGGCATCACCATGCGGGGCAGCGGGCTGAAGATCGACGTAGTGCCGGTGCTCTACACCGGCGAGCCGGACGACAAGGGTTACCTGGTCACCCGCGACGGCACCCAGGTGCTCACCTCCGTCACCCAGCACCTGCAGTTCATGAAGAAGCGCAGGGACGCGGCCGGCGACGGCTACCGCGAGCTGATCCGCCTGTTGAAGGCGTGGATCCGCGAGAGCAAGAACGCCGACCCGGACCTGCGCTGCAAGAGCTTCCTGATCGAGCTCGTGGTCGCCCACCTGTGGGACAACGGCTGGAACGGCGAGAAGCTCCAGGTCAACGACTACCCGCGCGCGATCGAGCAGGTGCTCGCCTACATCACCCGCACCGGGCTGAAGACCCCGATCGTGTTCACCGATTACTACAAGGCCAAGGACGTGGCCGCCTCTACGCGCCCCATCCAGGTCTGGGATCCGGTCAACCCGGAGAACAACATCGTCGGCATCTACGAGGAGGCCGACCGGCAGCGACTGGTGGGCCACGCGAAGAGCATGCTCGACATCCTCGGCGAGGCCGCCTACGCGCACTCGAAGGGCGCGGCCCTCGACTACTGGCGCGAGCTGTTCGGCCCCGCCTTCCCGGGAGCGTGACCATGACCGGCTCGTACACCAGATCCGCTTCCTTCACGATCACCGACGCCCGCTACGTCGGGGGGAAGATCGGCGCGGACCTGCGCGTCCTGCACAACTACTTCGGCAAGCCCTCCCTCGCCAACATCGAGAACTACGTCGAGGAGATCGCCCTGCTTCTGCGCGACGGGTACCTCGGCACCGTCGACTACGGCTTCCGCGACTTCGCCACCAACAGCTGGAAGCTGCGCCTGCGGTACACGGCCACCCTCGGCGGCCAGCTCACCGACGCCCGTGCCGGAAGCCTCCCGGACTCCGCCGACCTCGCCAGCTACGGTTTCCACAGCTTCCTGACCTACAGCGCCAAGTTCCTGCTGCTGACCAGCAGCGAGCAGGCCGCGGTCAAGGGCGCTCTGCCGTTCTCCCGGACGACCGGCGACGCGCCGAGCGCGCTCTCAGGCACCAGCACGGCCGGGCACGGCTACGCCCGCAACGGCGCCGGCGTCGCCCGCGACATCTACGTCGCGTTCTAGTCCAGCGCCACCAGCAGGAGGAACACCGCGTGACCCAGGACGACCTGTTCCACCCCGTCATTGAACTGCCCGAGCCCACCCGGCGTGCCCGCTACGACCGCCTGGTGGGCCTGGAGGAGACGAAGCTGCGCCTGCGCAAGGAGGCCGCCCTCCTCGCCAATCCCCGCCGCCTCCAGCAGTGGGCCGCCACCCACCATGGCGGCGACATCGCCGCGCTCACCCTGTTCGCCGACCGCGCGCCGCTGTTCGTCTTCGCCGGCGACGTCGGCTCCGGCAAGTCCGCCCTCGCCGAGTCCTTCGGCTGCGACCTCGCCGACTTCCTCGACCTACCCGTCTACCTGTACCGGCTCAAGCTGGCCACCCGCGGCAGTGGCATGGTCGGCGAGATGACCTCGCTGATCGGCGGCGCCTTCGCCCACATACACACCGTCGGCGCCCGCGCGACCGGCCCCCGCGGCGTGCGCTCCGTCCAGATCCTCGTCGTCGACGAGGCCGACGCCCTCGTCCAGTCCCGCGAGGCCCAGCAGATGCACCACGAGGACCGGGCCGGCGTCGACGCCTTCCTCGCCGGCATCGACAGCCTCGCCGGAGCCCAGGTCCCGGTCATCGTCGTGCTGTGCACCAACCGGGTCGGCGCCCTCGACCCCGCGCTCATGCGCCGCGCCGCGGCCGCCTTCACCTTCGCCCGGCCCGACGACCAGCAGCGCCACGCGGTCCTCGTCCAGGCACTCGACGGGCTCGGCATCGGCACCGACACCATCGGCAAGATCGTGGCCCTCACCGGCCCGACCGCGGACCGGCCCGGCTACACCTTCTCGGACCTCACCCAGCGGCTGGTCCCGACTGCGGTCCTCAATGCCTTCCCTGACCGCCCGGTGAACGACGAGGACCTCCTCGCCCTCGCCGAGTCGCTCCGGCCGACCCCCGTCTTCACCGAGGAGAGCTGACCGATGGAGCCGCTGCCCGCTCCCGGCCCCACCAGCGTCAGGATCACCGGCGACTACTACCAGTTCCTCGCCGTGTGGGAGGCCTGCGTGACCCTCCTGCGCGAGAACGCCGCCTGCGTGCCCAACCCGATCCAGACGGTCGGCGTGGAGTACGACGGCGTCGGCAACGTCGACGACGTCGTCCTGCTGCGCGACACTCCGCCGAGCACCTACAAGCAGGTCAAGTACACCGTGGACAGCTCGACCCCGGTGAACGAGGAGTACCTCACCAAGCCCAGCCCGGCCGGCGGCAACTCGGTCCTCAAGAAGATCGCCCTCGCGTGGCAGAAGCTGACCGCGGACGGCGACAGCGCCGACCTGGTCCTCGCTACCAACCGCGCCCCGGACCCGTCCGACGAGCTGGTCGCCGTCCGCGATGCCCGCACCGGGCTCCTGATGCCCAAGGCAGCCGCCGGCGGGCCCAACTCGAAGCTCGGCAAGGCCCGTGCCCGCTGGGCCCAGGCCGCCGGCCTGACCGAGATCGAACTCGGCGAGCTCCTGTCGGCGCTGCGCTTCGACCTGGCCCAGGACATGGTCCGCTACCAGGAGACCCTCGGATGGCTGATGGCCATTACCGGGCTCCGCCATGACCAGCGGGCCGTCGAGGAAGGGGCCGCCTGGGTCGCCAAGATGGTCCGCGAGGGCCGGCGGGAGCTCACCCTGGAGATGGTCCAATCCGCCGTCGGTGACCTGGACCTGAAGGCCGGTCCCGCCCGGGCCGTGCTGTCGATCGCCACGCTCAAGCCCGACCCGCTGGCCCCGAACGCCGACCACATCCTCGACTGGGTCGACCGCTTCGACGGCGACTCCGACTTCGACAAGCGCCACCCGCTCGACCCGAACACCTGGGCGCAGCTCCAGACCGACATCGAGGCTGCCTCCGGGCGCCTCCCCGCCGGCAGCACCGCCATCTCGGTCACCGGCAGCTTCCGCCTCGCCCCGGCCTTCCTGGTGGGCACCACCTTCCGCATGGTCACCGGCACCGACCTCGCCATCGTCCAGGGCCCCCAGCTGTGGTCCAGCACCGACCCGTACGACACCGCCCTAGTCCCCGACGTCGCGGAGCATCGGATCAACCAGGGCGACGAGCTCGCGGTGGCCATCGCCGTCGCCACCGATCCGACCGCCGACGTGCTGGACTACCTGCGCGAACAGAACCTGCCCGTCTCCAAACTCCTCGTCTACACCCCGCCCGGCGGCGGGGCCAAGGACACGTCCATCCCCGACGGCTCTGCCGGCAACGCCCTGGCCGTCGGAATCCGCGACCACCTCCGCCGCCAGACCCGCCCCGTGCAACGCCTCCACCTCTTCCTCGCCTCACCCCGGGGCCTCGCCCTGCTCCTCGGCCACCGATGGAACCGGCTGTGCCAGACCGTGGTGTACGAGGACATCAAGGTGGGTGAGGGCTACCAGCCCGCCTTCACCGTTCAGGCCTGACAGTTCGTCCGAGGAACCGCACAGGGATTGCACCCAGCGTGTCGCGGGAGACCGAACGGGGACGTGCTGTCGGCCGTGCCTGCGGAAGTAGTGGTGGGCCCACGCCGGGCGCCCGTGGTCGAGTTCTTGCCAGAAGCGGATTCCGACGTCGCGGGCGGCCCGATCTGTTTGTGCTGGTCAGGTGAGATGTGGTGCGGGACTTCCCGGGCAGCAGGGTTCGTGGCAGCATCCGGCGCTCCAGGGCGGGTCGCCTGCCGACTGCGGCCCTGGCTGCTGAACGCCGCGTGCTCTTCCTGCTCCAGTCCTTCTAGGTGGATAGCGTGGACCCAAGCCGAGGGGAGTTACTGATGAGCGATGAGGCAAACAGCTCGGAGGTTGTCGTCGAGGGTGATCTCCGTGAGCTCGCCAGGGCCTTTCTGGTTCGGGCCTTCGCGGAGTTGACGGACTTGTCGGTGCTTCCGGCGTCCGCGATCCGCCCCTTCCTGCGAGTCGGCCACGACTACGCGGGCGGCGACGTGATGGGGCTGCCCGAGTTCAAGGCTCTGGAGAGAGCCCTCGAGGCAGCGTTCCCGGCACGGTTCGACGCATCACGCATCCATCCGGACAGCGAGTTTTCGAGCACGTACATCCTCAGCCTGCTGCAGGCCTCCATCGCCCGCTGCGCGGTCAGTGAAACGGGCTTCGAGGGCGAGCCTGCCCACAGGCCGATGCTGGCCTCGTTCGACGAGATGCTCGAGGTTCTGCGGCAAGAGGGTCATTCCATCGCGTGCTGCCGTGCGGTCTCGCACGTCGCGACCGAGGGCGACGTGCGTCTTGAGCTCGGCCGGATCACGATCATCCCGGGGGAGTCCGCCCATCATCTCGTGGACCGGGCGCGGGAGTTCGTTCCGGCCCTCCCGGGCTGGTTCAACGCGGACCTGCCGTTCTTCCATGCGCCGCCGCACGCCCTGATCGTTGCGGGGCCGGACCGCGGGACGGTCACGCCCGAGGACACCAGGCGCCAGCTCTCCGTCGCGGTCGACCGGTTCCTGCTGCTGGCCCGTCTCCTTTACGCCGGCACACCGCGGTCGGGCTGGGAGGTGTCGGGCGCGTCCACCCTGGTGTCCGGACTCCCCCTCCTCCGTGTGCCCCTCGACCACGGCGAGTCCTACGGGCGCATCTCGCGGGTCATCACACTGTCCGCCGACGACGAGGCCGCCTTCAACGCACTCGGCGACTACCTGGACGCCGCCGTCGTGAAGAGGGACGGCATGGTCGTGACCTCCTTCGACATGGCATTGATCAAGTACCAGATGTCGCACGAGCAGGGCACCGACTTCGAGCGCCTGGTGGACCTGGCGACAGCGCTCGAAGCAGTCCTGACGGGAGGCGACAAGGACACCGAGGCCGTCTCGCTGCGACTGAGAAGCCGGGCGGCAGCCCTGCTCTCCACGCCCGCAGACAGCGGGACCACCATCTTCCAGGACATCGGCAGGCTCTACGGGCTCCGCTCCACCCTGGTGCACGGAGGCAGCCTCAAAGAGTCGGATCTGCGGAGGCAGATCATGAGCATCTCCACGGTCCAGAAGGACGCGACGTTCGGCACCGCGGTCGCCTTCGCCGTCGACCGGCTCCGGGATCTGGTCCGCCGCTCGATCCTCGCCCGGCTCTGCCTCGCCTCCGGGCCCGATCCGCTCTGGCCCTTCACGGCAAGCACGGCAGTGGACGCCGCTCTGGCGGACGATGCGACCCGAACGGTCTGGCGGGACCGGTGGCGCGGCCGGCTCGCCGCGCTGAACGTCGCTGCAGCCGCCGAACCTGCCCGGCCCGGCTTGGACCCCCTGAGTCCGGAGACGTGGGGCGCCGCCTCCACGCCGAGTGGTGCCGGCGCCGACGAGTGACCCGCCGCTGGACAAACGACTGCGGCCCGTCCCCCGTGCTTGGGGGCGGGCCGCTTGCCGTTTATGCGTTGTGCTCAGGTACCGCCGAGGGTCAGAGCCAGAGCGGGGCGAGGTAGCCGAGGACGACCGCGCCGGTGAAGAGGATGCCGACGACCACGCGCCAGCGGGCGATGAGGAGCATGCCGCTGACGGCGCCGACGCTGGTGCCCGCCGCCCCTCCGCCGTCAACGGCGCGGGCTGGGACTCCGTCGGCCTCACCGCCCCACCAGCGGCGCCAGCTGGTTCTGATCCCCAACCTCGCTGATGCACTACCCTCCTGACGGCAACTTGCCTGATCCAAAACCGCCCTGAGGAGAACGAACCCCCATGAGTACCTGCTGCACCACGACCGAAGAGGCGGGCTCCGAGCGTCGACGAGGCAGGGCCCAGGGATGCAATGCTTGCGAGAAATTGATGGAGCAACAGAACTCTGCGCGGCAGACTTGAACGATGATCGAGCCGCATGTCCGAGGTGTCATCAAGCGGTCCCTGAACCACGCGGCCGCCAGCCCAGGAAGCATCCTGAACCTCAGCGACGGGGGCTCAGTCTGGGCCGGCACAGGAATGGGCTTCTTCCCATGGTTCAGGCCGGGCAGCGGAGGCAGGCTTGAGTGCCCACAGGAGCCGGTCCTGGGCCTCTCCCTCGTACGGGCAGCCATCCGAGGAGCGCTGATCTCGACTCGCTCGATCCTGGCCGGCGATCATCTGAGCGAGGGGCGATTCAATGCAGCGAGCTCAGCGCTGTACTACACCGCCGCATTCCATGCACTCGACGGCCTGCTGGCGACTCGCGGGCGAGTTCTGATTCAACCCGCCCGCGGGCAGATCCGCTCGTACTCCCATGACTACGGCAACGGATCGACCGGTCACGGCATGACCCACGATCCTCTGCCGGGCGACCCGGCCGTCATCTGCGGGAGCATCTCGCGGAAGGCGACGTGGTCGTACGAGCCACGCGGGAGAACGCACCAGAGCCGATGGTCCGAACTCAAGCAGCTCACGTCCACGCGTGGGGCGACGCTTCCCGACTACGTGGCGCGCGCACTGTCCTACGCCGCGGGAACAGGGCCGGAGATCCAGGGCGTGGCCCTCCTGGAACGGGGGATCCCGGCACTCGCACTCCTGCGCCACCAGGCGCTCTACGAGGGCTTCGGTTACGACGCCGACGCATTCGACGCCGTGATGAACCGGGACAACCCGTACGGCATGGGTCTGGACTCTCGGGCAGATCACCTACGCGAGCTCGCCGTGGGACTCCTGGACGACTGCCTGGAGGTCGCCGACTTCTTCGTGGCGTGGGCGGAGGGATCTCCTGACAGCTCCAGTGTGGTGACACGAGTAGTTCTCAGTGCCCTCATGCCGGCCTTCGAGTTCGAGTCCCGCTCACTGCGGACGCTGGAGCCGGAGACGGCCGCCAAAGTCGACCGGCTCGCCGCGCTGTTGACAACCGGGAAGGTGGAGCCGTCTCGTAGCCCAGCCTGAGCCTGGCGCGATCTCTGTAGCCACCGGGCGGCTACGGAGATCCCGGTCAGTCGCTCCATCCGACGCGTTCGGCGAGAATGCCGGCTTTGCAGCGGCTGCGGGCGCCGAGGCGGGTCATCAGCTCGGACATCCTGTGGCGGGCGGTTCGCCGGCCGATGCCGAGCTTCTTGGCGGCGATCTCATCCTTGGCGCCCTGGGCGAGTTGGCGGATGAGTTCACGTTCCTGGATGGTGAGGTCGGCGTCGTCGCGGCAACGCGTGGTGGTGATGGGGGCTGGCGGTCATCACGCCGGGGCCGGTGAGCTGGACAGCGCCCTTCTTGGTGTTGGCAGGGTCGACCGGCAGGAGGGCGACCTCGCGGTCGAAGAGGACCATCCGCAGCGGCAGGGCGGATACAGTGCGGACTCGCCGCCGTTCTCGTGCAGCCAGTTCGCGCACTCGACCGTCGGCTTGTCGTTGCGGACGCTGTCCAGATAGACGGTGAGCAGAGAGACGCCGCGGCGCATCAGCTCGGAGTCGAGCGGGCGGCTGGCCTCCAAGCTGGCCGCGGACTGGGCGCCGCCGGGCATGAAGGACAGGCACTCGCTGGTGCTGCGGTGGGCGAGCTCCTCCAGACGGATCTGGATCTGGTCGATGCCGTTGAGGTACTCGACACCGCGGCGCTCTGCTGTTTCTCGGCGGGGCCAGCACCACCGACGAGCAGGACGGCCGGATCGTCGCCCGCCTCGACCCGCACAGCCACGTCCACCTCGGACGCCTCGGACGCCTCACCGCTCAGGAGAGCGTATGACTACCCTCACCGGCCCCCACCTGGCTGGCGCGGCACCTACCTCGTTCTCGCCGGGGTCATAGCCTGCGTCACGATCCCTTGCACACGATGGCGCTGCGCCGCACATGGCTGGCGCTGCTTCGGACGGGCGTTCACCGGACGGACCCTGCCGGGAACAGTCCGGGGGAGACGCCGCCTACCTCGGGCTGCCTGTCGGCGAGTACGCGTGGCGGCTAGCTGGTGCTGCCGTACGTGTACTGGGCACCGGTGACGAAGAAACCGGCGAGCCGGACGAGCGCGTGGATGAAGATCGGGCCGCTGTACGACGCGGAGGCCGAGCGGCACCAGGCACGCTTGGCGGCCGCGCCTGAGCCGCATTGGGTGTGAGTGACGCGGGAGCCGGACGACGGCGTCAACAGTCCCGCTCCAGCGCCCTGGTCGTGGCTGTCGACTCCACAGAGGGCGCCCGGGAGCTCCACCAGCAACTGCGCGGACCCGTCGACATGAGCCGCTACGAGGCCAGGGATCGCGACTTCGCCGAGCTGGCGGTGCCGGTGCTGCTGAGCCGGACCCTGACGGCGGAGCAGTGTCGGGCCGCGCACTGGCGTGACGACGAGCAGCTGCCGACTACGAGCGAGGAGCTGCGGGACCTTCTGCTGGGCTATGGCTACATGGCCGGCCGGTTGGACCTGGCGGTGCGGATCGCGCTGGAGGACCTGGGCGGGGACCTGCCGAACCGGCGTTGGGCGGTGTTCTCCCGAGCAGGGTGGCACTGGCGCGTCCTACTCGGGCACTGGGGCGACCGGCGGGGCTGTCCGCGCTCGGCCTGACCCGGCCGGGAGTGAAGGGGCGCGCGGTCATGCCGCGCGCCTGGACTTCCAAAGTGCAGAGCCCTACTATTTGGTTAAGTCCTACCGTTGGGGAGTATCTTGTGAGGATCGGCATCGGCGGTGAGCAGGTCGAGGTGCCCGACGACCTGGGTGCCGCGCTGCTTGCCGGGCTGAGTGGAGAGCGGTTGGTGGAGCCGCCGCAAGCCTGCGACTTCGGCTCCCTGGTCGACCTGGTCGCCCGTACCAGTCGGCTCATCCAGCACCTGGCGGTGTTCCGGGAGGTGGCGATGTCCCGCGCGGACGCGGTCGGCGCCTACTCGAACCGGAGCGCGCTGGCTGCGGCGGCCGCGATGTCCGCCTCCCAGCTCGGCCGGGTCCTCGAGGGCCACGGGCTGCCGAGGGACCGCCGCAGCGGCGGGGTGAACCTCGTGTCCGCGTTCCGCACCGCCGACGACGGCATCCTCC
The DNA here is from genome assembly GCF_043202015.1 of Kitasatospora sp. NPDC048239. Taxonomy (NCBI): domain Bacteria; kingdom Bacillati; phylum Actinomycetota; class Actinomycetes; order Kitasatosporales; family Streptomycetaceae; genus Kitasatospora; species Kitasatospora sp. NPDC048239. The sequence goes on from NZ_JBICZP010000007.1 coordinate 379,055, forward strand.
ACCTGGCCGCCGAGCCGGACGTCGCGGGCCTGCCTTCGTTCACCCTGCCGTTCACCCCGGCGGAGCGGGCGACCGAGCCGACGGAGTACGCCGGCCGGGAGCTGACCTTCTACTACCGCCCGCAGGTCCCGATCGCGGTGGCCGACCTCGGGCGCAGCGCCGGCTACACCCTGCGCCACGCCGGGCAGGGCCTGATCGCCTGCGTCACCGAGCCGGTCTTCGACGCCCTGTTCGGCGACCCCCGCCTCGACCCGACCCGACCCAACGGACGCTGAGGAGAAGCCCCCGATGTCCGACGAGCTCTTCGAGTCCGTGGACGCGCTGCTCGCCGCGGTGAGCACCGGCCTGCCGCTGCCGGCGGAGCGCAAGCGGCTGCGCCTGGCGGCCGGGCTGACGCCCGCGCAGATCGCCGCGGCCCTGCGGGTGAACTCGACGCTGGTGGTGGCCTGGGAGGACGGCAGTGCTGTCCCGGGCCCGGACGTCGCCCCGGCCTACACGCGCCTGCTGGAGGGCCTGGCCGCGCGCTTCCCTGCCCCCGAGCAGCAGCCCGCAGCCCCGGTCGCGCCGCAGCCGCAGGCACCCGCCCAAGCCCCGGAGCAGCCGGCCGCCCAGGTCCCGCAGCCGGTGATGCTCGACCAGAACCCGGACCGCTCGCTGCTCATGGCCCCGGCTGCGCCGTGTGTGCAGTGCGGCCAGCCCTCCGTCTACCGCGCCCAGGGTCGCCCGATGCACCTGGGCGGGTTCTGCCGCCCCGCCGCCCCGGCCCCCGAGGTCGCCGCAGCGGAAGCCCAGGAGCCGACCCAGGCTCCGGCGGACCAGACTCCGACCGCTTCGGTACCGGTGCGGCCCGCGCCCACCGCTTCCCCGGCCCCGTCGGCCAAGACCCGCCCGGCGACAACCCCTGCCGCTGCCCGCCTTGCTGCGCCGCGGCCCGCCAGCCCGGCTGCTGCGCGCTGGTGGCCGGCAGTCGCGCTGGACGCCGCACCGGACGGCGGCTGGGTGCTGGACGTCCCGCAGATCCCGGCTCCGGCTGGGCCGAAGCTGGGCGACTGGTTCGCGTGGCTGGGCACCGGGCTGCCGCTGCGCGTCGAGCGCGCCCACCCGATGGGACGGGGCGGCGACGGCATGGTCTGCCTGACCGCCGCCGCGCTGGGGCAGCTCGGCCTGCCCGCCACCCTGCCGACCACCGAGAAGGCCCTGGCCTCGCTGCACACGAAGCTGGCGAAGGCGGCCGCCGCGGTGGGTATGGAGATCAGCGATCAGACCGGACCGTCTTTCCGCGTCTTCCGCCGCACCGGGTCGGCCGGCGGACCGAAGACTTCGCTCCAGGTCACCGTCGCGCCGTGGCTGGGCCAGGGCGATGGCCGCCAGCAGGCCGTCAGCGCCCTCGCCGCCCCGCTCGCCACCGCCCCCGGCGGCCTCAAGGACGGTCTCACCCTGACCCGCCGCTACCGGGCCTTCACCGCCGACCTGGGCGCCGCGCCGGGGGCGACGACCGCCTCGACCGCGATGCTGCTCCTGGACGCGGTGCGCCCGCGCGTGGAGTGGGTGAAGGACGAGGCGACGGGGGAGTGGTCCTCTCACCTGCGCGAAGGCGCCCTCCCGGCCGGGGATCTGTGCGTGCCCCAGGCCGCCGGGGCCCGCCACCCGCTCACCCGCGAACTGCTCAGCAAGGGCGAGGCGGTGTGCGAGGAGGAGGACTACAAGTGGTGGGCCCGCCCCCTCACCGAGCAGGAGGCAGGCTGCCGGTTCGCGGTCGCGGTCGACGTCTGCGCGTCCTACCTGTCGGTCACCGACTCCCTGCGCCTGCCCCTCGGCCCGCTGGAGCGCGTGGAGAACCCGGCCTGGGACGGTGGGAAGACCGCGGGCCTGTGGTGGTGCGACTTCACCGGCACCCCGGTGGACGAGCTGCTGCCCCACCCCGCGACCTTCCACGGCCAGCCGCCCACCGGACCGGGCTGGTACGCCACCCCGACCGTCGCCTACATGGCCACCACCTACGGCTTCGACCCGGCCACCATCACCGAGGCGTACCTGTCGACCCACACCGCGCCGCTGCTCAAGGAGTGGACCGGCCGGATCCGCGGCGGCTACAAGCGGGCCTACGCCGACCTCGGCCTGGTCGACGGCCAGGCCCCCGCCGAGTTCCTGGCCGCCTACGCCGTGCACAAGAACGTCGGCACCGACCCGGTCCGCGCGGACGCCCTGGTCCTCGCCAGGCTGTACAAGAACATCTACAAGGGCGGCATCGGCAAGTGGGCCGACTCCGCCCGCCACCTCGACGATGCGACCTGGCTGGAGAAGATCGCCGCGTCCTGGTCCTACCGCCCCGAGATCCGCTTCCACATCATCGCCGCCGCCCGCACCGCCGCCCACCGACGCCTGCGCAAAACCCTCCAGCTCACCGGCCGCGCCCCCTTCGCCGTCAACGTCGACAGCTACCTGTACGCCACCGACCACCCCTCCCCGCTGGAGCTCCTGCCAGTCAAGGAGGACGGCACCCCGGTCCCCGGCGCGCTGCGTCTGGGCATCGCGCCGGGCAGCCACAAGCACGAGGCCTCGATCCCCCTTCAAGCCGCCGTCGAGGCGATGGAGCGCCGGGAGCACCCCTCCAAGCTGGTCCACCACTACACCACCGACGGCACCCCGATCGGCCAGGAGCAGACCAGCACCGACAGTGAGACCGCTGGCACCGGCAACGACGATGAGGAAGGCGGCAACTGATGGCGGGCGGATTGTTCGGCCGGGTGCGCGAGGCGCTGTTCCCCTCCCGGAAGGCGCCGGTGCAGTCCACCACGCAGGCCGGCCAGGTGCGGGAGCGCAAGTACGGCGGGAACACCAAGGCCATGGCCGCCGCCTATGGCGTCGCGCCGCGCACCGTGCTGCGCTGGATCGACGGCACCCGCCACCCCCAGGGGAAGGACGCCGAGCGGCTGCAGCGCGAGGCCGTCGACGTGCAGACCACCGAGCGCGGCCGGGAACGCAAGGCCAAGCAGCTAGCCCAGCGCGGCACCATCTCCGGGATCGGGGCCCGGGTCGGCCGCGCCGTGAACTTCGAGATCCGCGGCTCGGACGCCGTCCGGGCCCGCGACATCCACCTGAACCTCTCGGGCGAGCAGGCCGCCGCCCTCGCTCTCGCCGAGAACGAGAACGAGGTGCGCCAGATCGTCGGCCAGGCCCTCGCGGATTACTTCAACGGTGGCGCCGGCTACGGCGGGTTCGGCCCGGACGACTTCGTCTTCGACCCCAACGACTTCGACCTGAACTGACCCGCCTCCTCGGTCCGGCCTGCACCAGAGCGGGCCTCCCGCTGAGCGGTGGACCACCGCCGTCGGCTCCGGCCGGGACAAGTTCGCCGGTCACTTCGTCCACCAGCGCCAGCCGATCGGCCGCTACGCCCCGCGCCGCGCCGGACAGCAGTACCACCGAGATCCGGAGCATGGGGGAGTGGTTCGACCCGGACGGCGCCGACGTCGTCACTTGCCGGGACGCCTTTCGGCTGCTGTGGGTCGGCACTGGGACGACGCCGTGCTGATTGGCTCGCCGTCGCAGACGGGTCGGGACCTGTGGTCGCGCACCATCCCGACCACCGGCAAGTGGGCCGGCGGCTACCCGGTGCTGTCCGAGGAGCTGCGCGGGCTGCTGCACGCGACCGGCGGGCAGGGCCGCGCCGAGCTGATCTTGCCCCGCGGGTGCCGGAGCAGCTGACGCGCTCGGCGTGATCTGGTCGAAGAATGCCAAGACCTGGGAGCGCGGCTACGCCTACGCCGCCGCCTTCCACCACCAGCACGGCCACCTTGCGATCCCGGCGAGCACCCGTAGACAAGCCCGCGGTTCTCACCGGATTTCTCACCAAGACCGGCCCATCCGGTCACGATCCGACAACAGGTCCGCTAACCGGTACGACAACCAGTGGTGAGAACCGGTGCACCAACCGGTCGCCGCCCCGTCCGCCCACGGCGCCCGGATTCCAGCCATCTACCCAGGTCAGAGGCCGTGGTGAGTAGCCGTCAAGGTGAAACTCACCACCCCGACAACCCTCTCCTTCCCCTTCCTGTCCTTGGCTTTGTGGGTGGTGGTTGGCTGGTTGGGTGGGGCGGTGGCGGTGAGGGTCGCTGCGCCTGCGGCGGGCCTTTTCTTCTCTCGCGTCCGGCTGGTGCCGGCCGCTCGCGGTGGGGCGGGGCGGGGCGGGCTGGGCGTGCGGGCCCGGGAGGGCCTGGTGGGTGGTGGCGCGGAATCCGGGACCCGCACGGCTCGGCCAACCGTCCGGCCGACCACTTGTGCCAGGCCGGCAGAGAGAAGATCAGGCCCTGGTCGGCACCTGGTGGAGTAATGAGAAGGGGACGCTGCAGAAGACTCCTGGCTCGCGAGGTGTCATCACGGAAGGTAGGCCCCCGAGACGACCGCAGCAGCAAACGAGGTGCCCCAGAGTTTGGCTGCTTCACCTGTCGGGCCGCTGGGACTTCTCCCCGTCAGGTCACCAAGAGGGTGCGTGTCGCTTCCTCCGTAGGCCCAGCATGTGATTGCACTCATTGGAGGCGTTGAGTTGTACGTTGCGGGCCCGCTTGAGGTGTTGGCGAGGGCGACGACGGATCCTGCGACGTTCGCGGGATAGCCGCTGGCGGCGCCGTAGTCGTTTCCTGCTGCCGCCACCAGCATCGGGCCCGGCAGGCGGTGGGCACGGCGGTAGGCCACTAGATAGTCGATGGTGTTGCCTAGAGACGAGTCGCAGGACGACGACACCGACGTCGTGAAGCTGGCGTTGATCAGGTCGTAGGAGTCTGAGTACAGGGCGTAGAGCAGCGCACTCAGCACCTCGTAGGACCTCCCGGATGCATATCCGGCCGGGTCCACATCAAGTGCGCGGATGGGGTGGATGACCGAGTTGTTCGGGACAGCCTCGATGATCTGCGCGACTGCCGTTCCGTGCCCGTGCTGGTCGTCCGGATTCACCACCTTCGGGGAGCTCACATCACAGCGCAGGAAGTCGATCATCTGGGTGTTGGCACCTGACACTCCGGTGTCCAGCACTGCGACCCTAGGCCCTGCTGCCTTCTCGCCTTGGGGGATGTTGGGCGCGCTTTGTGCTAGCTGATTCAGCGTCGCTTGATCGAGGACCTGTACGTTGCCGCTGCCACCCTGAGCTGCGCGGAAGCGGTAGCCCGGCTCCCAGATCAGTCCCGAGCCGTACCCAAACAGCCCCGGCGGGTACAGCTCTGGGTAGTACGGTCGTGCGGACAAGAAGTGCAAATTGGTTGCAAGTTCGGCTGGTGCCTGTGCCGCAGCGCGCATCCCGACACCACGCTCGTGTCTGACGACCGCGATCGCAGGACTATCCCAGTGATTGAAGCGTTCACTGGTGTCCCGGCTGATTTCGCTCAGCTCGATGATGACTGGCGCTTGGAGACCAAGCCGACGTACCGTTTGGAGCTCTTCCCACACCCGCTGCAGTTCGCGCAGCACGCCTAGCGGGCCGGCCACCGTCGAGAAGTCTTCAAGATCCTCACACATGTGTCTTCCTCTAAGAAGGCCTAACGGCGATGTCCTCCCCGTTCGTGCCATTGACATCAAGTCAGTGGCGGCACTTTCCGCCTGCTCGCCTTGAGTCATCCTTGGTGCGTATCAACCCGATGATGATTGCCACCCTAAGGCCTGACCTGTTCGTGGACACGCGCCAGGACCAGGCCAAGTACGACTGGGCCTTGCGCGTCGTGACCCAGTAGGTCGAGGACAGCGGTGGTCTGTCACTGACCGCGACAGCCAGGGCCGTGCCCGCTCCGTTACTCGAACGCGGCGGTACAAGCGGGCAGAGACGGCCTGGAGCGCTTCCCGGCGGAACCGGGCCCGGCAGGGTCAGCGCCAGTCGAGACCGAGCGCGGCGAGCCGCTCCCGCTGCTCGGCGCCCGACTTGGTCGGCGGCTCTCGGCGTGCGCGATCGCCGGGGCGTCGCCAGATCGCTCTGGCTCCCGCGCGGTCTGCCGGAGGCTGTCGCGCCCCCTGTCGCGGCCCCTGTCGCGTTGAGGGCTGTCGCGCCCTGTGACCTGGGCGGATGTGTGCTTTCCCCCGTGTGTGGTCCGGGCGCGACAGCTGGGCGCGACAGGCCCCCTGGGCGTGGCCGTCGGGTGGGTGCGGTCGGCGTGTGGACCGCGCAGCAGCGTGCCGGACTCCTTCGGCTCCGGTGACCGATCTGTCCTGACTGAGGATCGTTCATGCCGATATGGCGGCGAGGCGCAAAATATTGTCCACAGGTGAATCGGGATCGGATCGGGTCATGGCCCGAACGAGAGGATCTGAAACCAAATGAGCGTTACGTACAGATTCGCGCAGCACGACCGCCCCGAGGACACGACCGACTGGGACTTCTACATCCAGGACCACGTGGACTACCCGGTGGCGGAGCGGTGCGAGGAACTCTTCGACCGGGTCCTCACCGGGTACCTGGACCAGACGGTGCCCGCGACCGTGTGTGACCCGCTGGCGTTGCTCGTGCTGAGCCAGGCGTACGGGCCCGAGTGCGCGCTCGTCCTGGCGGTGGAGCACTGGCTCGCCCTACAGATCCACGCCGACCCGGACCTGAGGGGCCGGTTCGCGTGGGGCGCGGAGTTCACCATGGACCGCGTAGACCAGCAGAACGACTCGCTGCGCCCCCGGTCGTCGTTCGGCAGGCCCGCCCGCAGGCGGGAGATGGCGGCGAGCGGGGTGGTGGTGTGCGGCTGCCGGGTCCGCTTCGAGGCGGTCGCCGCCACCGGCGAGCCCTACACGCACTCCCGCCGGTGGATACGCGACGACCCCACGTTCGGCGAAGGCGCGGAGGAGGGCTACGCGCAGCGCCTGAAGACCTGCGAGGACTGCCTGGCCTTCAGCGCGGGCCCGGTCGCCTACGTCGACTGCCCCTCGTGCACCGGCTGGAGGGACGCGGCCGTCTGGTGAGCGCGATCGCCATGCAGCCGGCTCGCCCGCTCCACGCCGCCGTTCCGCCGTCGCTGCTCCGCGCGCCCTGACCGCCGAGTGCAACGCGGGGTGCAACACAGGGGTGCAACGCGGGCCGCGTTGCACCCATGAGCTGGGCTTTTACCTCCCCGGGCTGGCCGGGCGGTGCCGTGTTGCACCCCCCTGGCGGCCAGCCTTGCGAGCTATGCCCAGCGCATGCCGAGTTCGGTGAGCCGTGCGGCGCGGTGGGTGGGGATGTCGCCGCGGCGGCTGCGGCTGTTGGCGATGAACAGGCCGAGGCTGATCTGTACGGTGGTGCCGTCGTCCAGGAGCAGGGTTTCTTTGTGTTTGCGGGGGACGTTGAGGTGTCCCTCGTGCTCGCGGTATTGGGCGGCGGCGGCGAGGTTGCGGCGTTCCTTCTCGGCGTGGCTGACCTTCCCCGCCGGCTGCTGTTCGGCGGGCAGCGGCCCGATTCCGAGGACGTGCTCCAGCGCCCACTGCTGGGCGGGGGAGAGCTTGTCCCAGCCGGTCTGCTGGGTGCGGGCCCATCCGGCGAGGTCTTCGCCTTGGACGATGATGCTGCCGGGTTCGGCGCCGGCGAGTGTGCCGCGGTCCTTGATGTGGTGCCAGGCGAGGGTGAAGCACCGCTGCCATTCCACCGGCCAGGCCGGGCACCATGCCGGGTCGATGGCGTCGAGTGCGGCTTTGCGGTCGGCGGTCAGCGCTCCGGTCCAGTCGAGGCCGGTCTCGCCGGCCTCGGCCCGGCGCTCCAGGGCTTCGGTGCGGCGCTGGGCGGTGCGCAGGTTCTTCATGATGGTCCCGACCGGCCGACCGCCCCACACGGCTTCGTTGGGTGGGCAGGCGTGGCCGTGTTCGGCCGCGTATCCGGCTACCGCGGTGAGGTTGTCGGTGAAGGCGGTGTCGAACGCCGACCAGATCATGCCGAGCTCGTCCAGTTCCTTGATCCGCTCCGGGTCGAGGACGTCGGCGGCCTTGTAGCGGCGTTGGTCGGCCACCCACACGCCCAGCCGGTGCCCGGACGGCGCCCGGTAGGCGTAGGGCACCTTCACGTCGCCGAACGCTTCGCGGTAGGCGAGCAGCTCTTCCAGGCCGCGCCGGAACTCGGCCCGCTCCGGTTCCAGCACCCGGGTCCGAATGAACGCGGCGATCACCGCCGGGTCGCGCTGGGTGGAGAACTGGAGCAGCTGCGCCTCGCCGCCGGCGGAGCGGAACTCCTCCGGCTCCCCGGCGTGCTTCGGCTCCCGCGGGGGCCGGCTCTCGGACTGCGGCAGCGCCAGGCGCTCGACGGCGGCCGCGTCATGCGAGCGCAGCGCCATGAGCAGCTTGCTCAGCCCGTCGAATGCCCGGGAGGTCAGCAGCTGGTCGCCGCTCTCGCCCGCGCCCAGCAGGACGGGCACCACGATGGTGGCGACCTTGCCGCTGCCCGGCTTCATCCGCAAAGCGCGCCCGACGGCCTGGACCAGGTCCACCATCGAGCCGCGCACGTCGGCGAAGAACACGCTGTCGCAGTCGAAGGTGTCCACGCCCTCGGACAGCACCTTCACCGAGGCGAGGATGTACCGCTGCAGCCGCCACCCGTCGTCCTTGACCAGGGAGGCGAACGTGCCCAGAACCGCCCGGCGCTCAGCGGAGGTGTGCTCGGCCTCCAGCCACGTGGTCCCGATCAGCTCCGGGGCCGGGTGCAAAGCGGGGTCCTGCTCCCACAGCACCCGCGCCACGTCCGGTAGGCCGGTGCTCAGGGCCCGGGCCTCGGCGACCATGTGGTGGAAGGACAGCACCCGCGACAGATCCCACTCCGCACAGGCGGTCAGCAGAGCGGTCTGCAAGGCCGCCAGCCGGGCTCCCCGGTACTCCACCGACATCTCGTGCGCACCGCGCTGCTCCAGGCCCTGGAGCACGGGGTCGGCCACGTCCACGCACACGATGCGGTACGGGGCGATCACCCCGTCCGAGATCGCGGTTCTGAGGGGGTAGTCGTGGGCGACGGGCCCGTACAGGGCCTCGTCGTCCATGCTGGCGATCAGCTCGGCCGTCTCGATCCCGGCCGTCTCCGCCTGCACCCGATCCGTCTCCTTGACCGCCCACAACCTCGGGGTGGCCGTCATGAACAACCTGCGGTCACACGGGATGCGGGCGTTGTCCAGGATCGCCGCCCACGGCCGCCCCGCCTGACCGGAGGTCCGGTGCGCCTCGTCCACCACAGCGAGCGAGAAGGCCGGCAGACCCGCCTGGTGGGCCTTCTCCAGGTGGCCCAGGCCCAGGCTGGCGTAGGTGGCGAACACCGTCACTCGCCCCGGCCCGGCCGTCCAGCGCACTAGCTCCGCCGGGTCGGTGGTGCACCGCAGGCCCACGGGCTGCTCGTTGCCCATCAGCGAGCAGAGGCCGACCATCCGGCCGCCGTGCCCTTCCCGCTGCCAGACCTCGACCGTCTGCTCCAGCAGCGGCAGGGAGGGCACGATAACCAGCGTCCGCTCGGCGTGGAGCCGCCCGGCGACGTGAACGGCCGTCAGCGACTTGCCTGAGCCCGTCGCGGCCCGGATCTGGCACCGCAGCCCCTCCGGCGGCACCAGACCCGACGCGGGCAGCGTCAGAAGTCGTACTGCCGCGTCGCACGCCTCTTCCTGGTTTGGACGAAGCTTTTTCATAATGATTACAATTTCCCTTTCCGGAATCGAAGGAGAATCAACGGAGAAAGAAAAAGGCAGCTGTCATACCTCAATCGGTAACGTGCTCCAGCGGAAGGTGGTCCCGGTAGTACTGCGACTCGAACCACTCCTCCTTGACGAAGACAGGACGAGTCAGCCGGACTCCTCCGACCTTCTGGTCACGCAGCAGCACCCCAACATCGGTTAGAGCGAGCGACCCGTCAGGGGTGAACAGGATCCAATGGCCGTGCTCCCCGGCGTACTCCAGAAGGAACTCCTGACCCCGCCCCGGGTCACCTCCTGCCAGAGGCACACCAGCAAGGAATACCTGCGGCCCAAGCACCGCATCCAGCGCGACACAGGCAAGGCCACCCGTCTCGGGGTCGTAGAACACCCTCACCCCGCCGGCGAAGTTCTCCTGACTGTACGGGCCACCAACTCGCTCCCGAGGCTCCGGAACGCGCAGCGCCCCCGAAACCTCAGCCGCAGACATCTCGAAGCGCAACGGCCCCACACCCACGGCAGGCAGCAGCTCCCAGGTCTCCCGCTCCCTGGCCACGCTAATTCGGTCGTTCATTTAACATCACCCATATTCATCGCTCCGATACTGGCCGAAGGCCGAGACAGATCATCCGCAGAAGTTGCTTCCCGCCCCAGCTGCACGCCAGGATCGGAACCATCCGGTGCCTGTCCAGCAATCCAGAGTCTAGCGGGCTTCTGTCTTTGATGCACGAGAACGGGCGAAGCCCGCCCCTCCACCACCCCAACGAGTGACCCCACCACATGACCACCCGTCACCCCACCACCCATCAAGGCGCGAAGCGCCCCACCCCCAGTCAGCCCGGGCGAAGCCCGAACCCCACCCCCACCCCACCAAGGGCCGAAGGCCCCATCCCCACCACCCCACCCAACTCCGCAGTGAAGCGCGGAGTTGACCCACCACCACCCCACTCAACCCACGATCCGTCACCCCCCACCGATCGGGCGCAGCCCGATCCAGCCGGCGCAGCCGACCCCACCCGCGCGCCGCGCGGGCCAGCCTCGGACGCAGTCCGAGGCCCCGCTCCGAAGGAGCGGGCAGTACCGGCGGCGAAGCCGCCGCGCAGCGCCGAAGGCGCAAGCAACCCGGGCCGAAGGCCCGTGGTTACCCGGCGCAGCCGGG
>NZ_JBICZP010000008.1:0-135135 GCF_043202015.1 Kitasatospora sp. NPDC048239
GATGGTACTGCAGGGGGGACCCTGTGGGAGAGTAGGACGCCGCCGAACAATCATTCCAAAGAAGCCCTGACCGGTCACCGGTCAGGGCTTCTTTGCGTTGTCCCCGGATTTGCCGGTTTACCGGTTTACAGCGCGAGCTTGAATCCGAAGTGCGACTGGACGAAACCGAGGCGCTCGTAGAAGCGGTGGGCGTCGGTGCGGGTCGCGTCGGAGGTGAGCTGGACGAGGTCGGCGCCGAGTTCGCGGGAGCGGTCGATCGCCCAGGTGATCAGCTCGCTGCCGAGGCCCGTACCGCGTTCGTCGGCGTGGATGCGGACGCCCTCGATGATGGTCCGGGTCGAGCCCTTCCGGGAGAGGCCGGGGACGACGGTCAGCTGGAGGGTGCCGATGGTCCGGCCGGCGCGTTCGGCGACGACCAGGTGCTGGTGCGGGTCGCCGTCGATGCGGGCGAAGGCGGTCAGGTACGGGGTGAGGTCGTCGGGGCTCTCGCGGGTGGCGCCCAGCGGGTCGTCGGCGAGCATGGCCACTATCGCGGACAGGTCGTCGGAGGTGGCGCGGCGGATCGTCAGGTCGTTCATGATCACAGCGTAAGCCGCGGCCCGCAGGGCCCCGAGACGGCCCTCGGCCCACCTTCCCCTTCCCCACCTGGCCCCACCTGCCCCGGAAGAGCGGGGGCGGCCGTCCAGCGGCCGTCCCCGCCCCTCTGACGGGGTGATCCGGCGTCACCCGCCCGACGTCGCGCTGGTGATGACGGCGAAGACCGCGCCGTGCGGGTCGATCAGCTGGGCGAGGCGGCCGACGCCGTGGACGTCCATCGCCGAGATCCGGGCGGTGGCGCCGAGCCGTTCGGCGGTGGCGAGGCTCGCGTCGACGTCGGACACCTCGAAGTAGGGGAGCCAGTGCGAGCCGGTGCCGGCGGCGGTCTGCTCGGGGCCGAGCTGCATGATGCCGCCCAGGGCGTCGGCGGTGCCGCCGCCGGCCGGGGTGAGCACGGTGTACATGAGGCCGTCGATCGGGACGTCCTGCTCCTGCCAGCCGAAGACCGACCGGTAGAACGCCTTCGCGGTCTCGGCGTCGACGCTGTAGCACTCGGCCCAGCAGAAGGTGCCCTGCTCCGTGACGGCGTCCAGGCCGACGGTGTCGTGCGGCTGCCAGACGGCGAACCCGGCCCCGGTGGGGTCGGTGTAGCCGCCCATCCGGCCGGCGCCGAGGACGTCGAACGGGCGGAACCGGACCCGGCCGCCGGCCTGCTCGACGAGCTCGGTGGTGCGGTCGGCGTCGACGGTGCAGAAGTAGACCGTCCAGGCGGGTGGGGCGCCCTCCTCGGCGGGCGGGCCGAGCGCCGCGACCGTCCGGCCCTCCTGCCGGAGGAAGCCGTAGCCGCCCGCCTCGGGGCCGGCGGAGACGAAGGTCCAGCCGAACAGGGCGGTGTAGAAGTCGGCGGAGGCCCGGATGTCCGGGCTGCCGAGGTCGAGCCAGTTGGGGGAGCCGGGGACGAAGGCGGTGGTGAGCATGTCGGCACTGCTCCTTGGGCGGGCCCGCCGGTGGCACGGGCGCAGGCGGTGCCCCCCTCTGCCACTCCCCAGGGTGGCACCGGGAGAGGGTCTGTCGCACCCGGGCGGTACGGTGCGTAGCGGATGGTGCACCCGTACCGGCAGAGGGGGCCCCGGTGGCCAGGCAGACACAGGACGGCCAGGCGAGCCCGCCGCGCCAGCTCGCCCAGGTGGAGGGCGTGCTGGAGCGGATCACGTACGCCAACGAGGAGACGGGCTACACCGTGGCCCGGGTGGACACCGGGCGTGGCGGGAACGACCTGCTGACGGTGGTGGGCGCGCTGCTGGGGGCGCAGCCGGGGGAGTCGCTGCGGCTGCACGGGCGGTGGGGGTCGCACCCGCAGTACGGCAAGCAGTTCGTGGTGGAGAACTACACGACGGTGCTGCCGGCCACCGTCCAGGGCATCCAGCGCTACCTCGGCTCGGGGTTGATCAAGGGCATCGGGCCGCGGTTCGCCGAGCGGATCGTGGAGCGGTTCGGGGTGGACACCCTGGAGGTGATCGAGACCGAGCCGGGGCGGCTGATCGAGGTGCCCGGGCTGGGGCCGAAGCGGACGAAGAAGATCGCGGCGGCCTGGGAGGAGCAGAAGTCCATCAAGGAGGTGATGGTCTTCCTGCAGGGGGTCGGGGTGTCGACCTCCCTGGCGGTGCGGATCTTCAAGCAGTACGGGGACGGCTCGATCGGGGTGGTGAAGAACGAGCCGTACCGGCTGGCCTCGGACGTGTGGGGCATCGGGTTCCTGACGGCCGACCGGATCGCGCAGGCGGTGGGCATTCCGCACGACAGCCCGGAGCGGGTGAAGGCGGGGCTGCAGTACGCGCTGTCGCAGAGCACCGATCAGGGGCACTGCTACCTGCCGGAGGAGCGGCTGATCGCGGACGGGGTGAAGCTGCTCCAGGTGGATGTCGGGCTGGTGATCGACTCCCTGGCGGAGCTGGTGGCGGCGGAGGGCGTGGTGCGGGAGTCGGTGCCGGGGGACGGCGGTGAGTCGATCACCGCGGTGTACCTGGTGCCGTTCCACCGGGCGGAGATCTCGCTCGCCAACCAGCTGCTGCGGCTGCTGCGGGCGGACTCGGACCGGATGCCGTGGTTCGCGGACGTGGACTGGCCGGCGGCGCTGGGCTGGCTGGCCAAGCGGACGGGAGCGGATCTGGCGCCGGAGCAGGAGCAGTCGGTGCGGCTGGCGCTGACCGAGAAGGTCGCGGTGCTGACGGGCGGTCCGGGCTGCGGCAAGTCGTTCACGGTGAAGTCGATCGTGACGCTGGCGCTGGCGAAGCGGGCGAAGGTGGTGCTGGCGGCGCCGACGGGCCGGGCGGCGAAGCGGCTCTCGGAGCTGACCGGGGTGGAGGCGTCGACGGTGCACCGGCTGCTGGAGCTGCGGCCCGGCGGTGACGCGGCCTACGACCGGGACCGTCCGCTGGACGCCGATCTGGTGGTGGTGGACGAGGCCTCGATGCTGGACCTGATCCTGGCGAACAAGCTGGTCAAGGCGGTGGCGCCGGGCGCGCACCTGCTGTTCGTGGGGGATGTGGACCAGCTGCCGTCGGTCGGCGCCGGCGAGGTGCTGCGGGATCTGCTGGCGCAGGGCGGCCCGATCCCGTCGGTCCGGTTGACCAGGATCTTCCGGCAGGCGCAGCAGTCGGGGGTGGTGACCAACGCGCACCGGATCAACGAGGGGCTGCCGCCGCTGACCGAGGGCCTGACGGACTTCTTCCTGTTCGTGGAGGACGACGCCGAGCGGGCGGCCGGGCTGACGGTGGACGTGGTGGCGCGGCGGATCCCGCAGCGGTTCGGCTTCGACGCGCGGCGGGAGGTGCAGGTGCTGGCGCCGATGCACCGGGGGCCGGCGGGGGCGGGCAACCTGAACACGCTGCTGCAGGCGGCGGTGACGCCGGCCCGGGAGGGGCTGGCGGAGCGCCGGTTCGGCGGCCGGACCTTCCGGGTGGGGGACAAGGTCACGCAGATCAGGAACAACTACGACAAGGGGCGGAACGGCGTCTTCAACGGCACCGTGGGAGTGGTGACGTCGCTCAGCGTGGACGACCAGCGCCTGACGGTGCTCACCGACGAGGACGAGGAGGTGCCGTACGACTTCGACGAGCTGGACGAGCTGGCGCACGCGTACGCGGTGACGATCCATCGCTCGCAGGGAAGCGAGTACCCCGTGGTGGTGATTCCGGTCACCACGTCCGCGTGGACGATGCTCCAGCGGAACCTGCTGTACACCGCTGTGACCAGGGCGCGGAAACTCGTTGTGCTGGTGGGGTCACGCAAGGCGATCGCTCAGGCCGTTCGGGCCGTCAGCGCAGGTCGGAGGCATGCTGCGCTGGACCATCGGCTGGCGGCTGGATGATTCTCCAACGGATGGTTGCCTCTAGTGTTCTCTTGACGTGAAGAGATTTACGGCAGAGCCTAGTGTGGTGCCGATCTTGTCCGGTTCGTACCGGCTGCGGCGGCAGGTTTTGTAGGGGCGGCTCCTTTCGGGCCACCCCGGGTGCGCGACTGTCCTCCAGATGGGGGATGGTAGAGACAGTCAGGGCACCTTGGAAGAGGATTCATTTCGTCGGTGAGGAAGACGTGAGCGACAACTCGGTAGTACTGCGGTACCAGGACGGCGAGTACGAGTACCCCGTCGTCGAGAGCACTGCGGGCAACGCCGGCTTCGACATCTCGAAGCTGCTCCCGCAGACCGGCCTGGTCACCCTGGACAACGGCTTCGGTAACACCGCCGCGTACAAGTCCGCGATCACCTTCGTGGACGGCGACAACGGCATCCTGCGGTACCGCGGCTACCCGATCGAGCAGCTCGCCGAGCAGGCCAGCTTCATCGAGACCGCGTACCTCCTGATCAACGGTGAGCTGCCGACGGCCGACCAGCTGGCGGAGTTCAACACCGAGATCACCCAGCACACCCTGCTGCACGAGGACGTCAAGCGCTTCTACCAGGGCTTCCCGCGCGATGCCCACCCGATGGCGATGCTGTCCTCGGTGGTCGGTGCGCTGTCCACCTTCTACCAGGACAGCCACAACCCGTTCGACGCCGCCCAGCGCCACCTGTCGACGGTGCGCCTGCTGGCGAAGCTGCCGACGATCGCGGCCTACGCGTACAAGAAGTCGGTCGGCCAGCCGTTCGTCTACCCGCGCAACGACCTGAGCTACGTGGAGAACTTCCTCCGGATGACCTTCGCGGTCCCGGCTCAGGACTACGAGATCAACCCGGTCATCGTCAACGCGCTGGACAAGCTGCTGATCCTGCACGCGGACCACGAGCAGAACTGCTCGACCTCCACGGTCCGCCTGGTGGGCTCCAGCCACGCCAACCAGTTCGCCTCCATCTCGGCCGGCATCTCGGCGCTCTGGGGCCCGCTGCACGGTGGCGCCAACCAGGCCGTGCTGGAGATGCTGGAGAGCATCCAGCAGGACGGCGGCGACGTCGACTCGTTCATTCGCAAGGTGAAGAACCGCGAGGACGGCGTCAAGCTGATGGGCTTCGGCCACCGCGTGTACAAGGCGTTCGACCCGCGCGCCGCGCAGGTCAAGCTCCTGGCGCACGAGGTGCTCGGCCAGCTCGGCAAGTCCGACGAGCTGCTCGACATCGCGCTGAAGCTGGAGGAGCACGCGCTCAACGACGACTTCTTCATCTCGCGCAAGCTGTACCCGAACGTGGACTTCTACACCGGCCTGATCTACCGCGCCATGGGCTTCCCGACCAGCATGTTCACCGTGCTGTTCGCCCTCGGCCGGCTGCCGGGCTGGATCGCCCACTGGCACGAGATGATCAACGACCCGACCAGCCGGATCGGCCGTCCGCGGCAGATCTACACGGGCACCGCGATCCGTGACTACGTCGCCCTCGGCGACCGCTGACACCTGCACTGAAAGGGCCCGGCCGCACTGTGCGGCCGGGCCCTTGCGCGTCCGCCCGCGCGGGTGGCGGGGCGGAGCGGAAACGTACGGCGCACGACTCCGGGGCGGTGCAGCCCGGGACGGCCGCTCAAAGCGTCCCTGGCCCGCCACACCCCGGCGCCGTGCGCGAAGGCCGCCGAGTGCAGGCGACCGACCCGGGGCCCGCCGGAGCCCCGTCGGCGGCAGTGGTGTCCCGCGGTGGCGTGAAGCCGTTCGCCACGCCGCCGCCCACCGATAAAAACTGCCGCACTACCAACCTAAGACGTATCAGGGTGCGAGAAGTTACGCCCGGGGGGTGTGAGCTGCCTCTCGCCACGCTCCGTGTCCGACCGGTATCGCACCCATACCACATCATCCACCGCGGGCTACGTCACCCTCCCCGCAGTCACGGCAACCGAGCGTGATAGGAATCGTGGCATTCCGGTACGGACCGTCCCGCACCCTCGCAGCGTGGCGGCGGAACTGGGGAGGGAGTGCGCAGATGACCAGGAACGTCGTTGTCACCGGCGGTGGCACGGGGATCGGGTACGAGGTGGCGCGGCGGTTCGCCGAGGCGGGCGAACGGGTCGTGATCGTCGGCCGCCGGCGGGCGGTGCTCGAGAAGGCCGCCGCCGACCTGGGGTCGAACGTCACCACGCTGGTCTGCGACCTCGCCGACCCGGACGCGGTCGAGGCGGCGCTCGCCGAACTGCCCGAGCGGATCGACGTGCTGGTGAACAACGCCGGCAGCCGGGAGACGGTGATCGGCGCCGGGCCGCACGCCCTGCTGGCCCGCTGGCGCGGGGACTTCGAGCGCAACGTGCTGACCGTGGTGCTGCTCACCGAGTCCATCCGCGACCGGCTCACCCCCGGCTCCGGCCGGGTGGTCACCATCAGCTCGATCGCCGCGCTGCGCGGCGCCGGCTCCTTCGGGGCCGCCAAGGCCTCGCTGCACGCCTGGAACCACTTCCTGGCGGCCCAGCTCGGCACCTCGGGCATCACCGCCAACATCGTCGCCCCGGGCACGGTGGCGGGCACCGAGTTCTTCGGGCCGCGGCTGGACGAGGCCGAGGTCTCCCGCCGGGCGGCGCGGACGCTGCTGGGGCGGGTCGGCGAGACCGGCGAGGTCGCGGCGGCGGTCTACTTCCTGGCCTCCGCCGAGGCCGGGTTCATCACCGGCGAGATCCTGCACTGCAACGGCGGCGAGCTGCTCGGCCGCTGAGCCGCCGCCTGAGCCGGCCCGGGCCGGCAACTGCTCAGCCGGCTCAGGCAGTGCCGAGGGGCCCGTACCGCGTGGCGCGGTGCGGGCCCCTCGGTGCAGGCGGGGACGGGCGGGCCCGGGCGGGTTCAGGCGGCCTGGAAGCGCCGCAGCCGGAGGCTGTTGGTGACCACGAAGACCGAGGAGAAGGCCATCGTGGCACCGGCGATCATCGGGTTGAGCAGCCCGGCCGCGGCGAGCGGGATCGCCGCGACGTTGTAGCCGAAGGCCCAGAACAGGTTGCCCCTGATGGTGGCCAGGGTGCGCCGGGAGAGCCGGATCGCGTCGGCGGCCGAGCGGAGGTCGCCGCGGACCAGGGTGAGGTCGCCGGCCTCGATGGCGGCGTCCGTCCCGGTGCCCATGGCGAGGCCCAGGTCGGCCTGGGCGAGGGCGGCGGCGTCGTTGACCCCGTCACCGACCATCGCGACGGACCGGCCCTCGGCCTGCAGCCGCTTGACGGTCTCGACCTTCCCCTCCGGCAGCACCTCGGCGATCACGTCCTGCGCGGCGATGCCGACCTCGGCCGCGACGGCCTCGGCGACGAGCCGGTTGTCGCCGGTCAGCAGGACCGGCCGCAGCCCCAGCGCCCGCAGTGCGGCGATGGCCTCGGCGCTGGTCGGCTTGACCGCGTCGGCGACCTCCAGGACGGCCCGCGCCCTGCCGTCCCAGCCGACCGCGACGGCGGTGCGCCCGGCGGCCTCGGCGGCGGCCTTGGCGGCCTTCAGCGGCTCGGGCAGCCGCTGGGACCAGTCGGCCAGCAGCGCCTCGCGCCCGGCGACCACGGCGTGGCCCTCGACGACGCCCTGCACGCCGAGGCCGGGGACGTTCTCGAAGCCCTCGACGGCGGGCAGTTCACCCGTCCGCTCGGCGGCGGCCGCGGCGATCGCGGCGGCGATCGGGTGCTCGGAGGCGTGCTCCAGGGCGCCGGCCAGCCGCAGTGCCTCGGTCTCGGTGACGCCCTCGGCGGTGTGGACGGCGGCGAGCGCCATCCGGCCGGTGGTGACGGTGCCGGTCTTGTCGAGGACGATGGTGTCCACCTTGCGGGTGGTCTCCAGTACCTCGGGGCCCTTGATCAGGATGCCCAGCTGGGCGCCGCGCCCGGTGCCGACCATCAGCGCGGTCGGGGTGGCCAGGCCGAGGGCGCACGGGCAGGCGATGATCAGGACGGCGACGGCGGCGGTGAACGCCTCGGTGGGGCTGCTGGAGACCAGCAGCCAGCCGACCAGGGTGCCCAGCGCGATCAGGATGACGACCGGGACGAAGACGGCGGAGATCCGGTCGGCGAGCCGCTGGGCGGCGGCCTTGCCGTTCTGGGCCTCCTCGACCATCCGGGCCATCCGGGCCAGCTGGGTGTC
Organism: Kitasatospora sp. NPDC048239; assembly: GCF_043202015.1. Lineage (NCBI taxonomy): Bacteria > Bacillati > Actinomycetota > Actinomycetes > Kitasatosporales > Streptomycetaceae > Kitasatospora > Kitasatospora sp. NPDC048239. The sequence continues at coordinate 8,053 of NZ_JBICZP010000008.1, forward strand.
GGCGCCGATCCGGGTGGCCTCGACCACCAGGCGGCCGCCGGCGTTGACGGTGGCGCCGGTGACGGGGTCGCCGACCGCGACCTCGACGGGTACGGACTCGCCGGTCAGCATCGAGGCGTCCACCGCGGAGGCGCCCTCGACGACGACGCCGTCGGTGGCGATCTTCTCGCCGGGGCGGACCACGAAGCGGGTGCCGACGGCCAGCTGGGAGACCGGGATCCGGATCTCGCGGCCCTGCTGGAGGACGGCCACGTCCTTGGCGCCGAGGTCGAGCAGGGCGTGCAGGGCGGCGCCGGCCCGGCGCTTGGAGCGGGCCTCCAGGTAGCGGCCGAGCAGGATCAGGACGGTGACGGCGGCGGCGGTCTCCAGGTAGAGGGTCGAGGAGGCGTCGCTGTCGCCGATCGCGAGGGAGAACTCGTGCCGCATCCCGGGCATGCCCGCGTGGCCCCAGAACAGCGCCCAGAAGGACCAGCCGAAGGCGGCCAGGGTGCCCAGCGAGACCAGGGTGTCCATGGTCGCGGCACCGTGCTTGAGGTTGGTCCAGGCCGCCCGGTGGAAGGGCAGCCCGCCGTAGACGACGACCGGGCCGGTGAGGGCGAAGGCCAGCCACTGCCAGTTGTTGAACTGCAGTGAGGGGATCATCGACAGCATGACCACCGGGACGCTGAGGACGGCGGAGATCAGCAGCCGGTCGAGCAGCGGGTCGGCGACCGGCTCGGCGGGCTCGGAGGCCTCGGCGGAGGGGGCGGCGGCCGGCGGCGGGGGCAGCTCGGCGGTGTACCCGGTGTTCTCGACGGTGGCGATGAGGTCGGCGACGCTCACCCCGGACCCGAAGTCGACCCGGGCCTTCTCGGTGGCGAAGTTGACGGTGGCCTCGACGCCGTCCATCCGGTTGAGCTTCTTCTCGATCCGGGCCGCGCACGAGGCGCAGGTCATCCCGCCGATCGACAGTTCGACGCGGTCCCGCACGGCCGCCTGGGCGCCCTCGGCGCTCTGGCCGCCTATGCCGGCGGCCGCACCCGGGGCGGTGGCGCCCGGTGTGGAGGTGCTCATGCTGATCAGCTCCTTGATGAGAGCGTACGGCGGGGGCGCCGGGTCCGTCCGGTTCGGCCCCCGCGGTACGGCTGCGGGATCAGGCGGACCGGCCGACCAGCTCGAAGCCGGCCTCGTCGACGGCGGCGCGGATCTGCTCGTCGTCCAGCGGGGCGGCGGAGGAGACCCGGACGGTGCCGGCCTTGGCGTCGGCGGCCACCTCGGTCACGCCGGTCAGGGAGGAGAGCTCCTTGCTGACCGAGTTCTCGCAGTGGCCGCAGCTCATGCCGGTCACGGTGTAGGTGATGGTGCTGGACATCGGGGCCTCCGGGAAGTCTGCGGCCGCGGGCCTTTCGCGCCCGGGCTCTGATTCTGACAACACCATACCCCCAAGGGGTATTCCTGAGGGTGGTGAATGGTGTGGCGTGGATCGCATCGGGATGCGATCCGAGTGCAGAGCGTATGCGCCCGAACACGCTGCGCCCGAATCCGCGCCGCGCGGGGCGGGCGGATTCGGGCGCAGCGGGTCCGCGGCCCGGCGCGGCCGGGAGTGCGGGTGGGGGTACAGGTGGGGGGCCGGGCCGGGCCGGGCCGGTTCGGGTTAGGCGGGCGCCGACGGCTGCTGGGCCGGGATCGGGGCGGCCTTCTCGCCGCGGACCAGCAGTCGCAGCCAGAGCAGCCCGCCGAGCGAGACCGCGATCAGGCCGGCGGTGTCGTAGAGGGTGAAGAGGTGGACCTGCCGGTCGGTCGGGTCCGGCATGTAGCCGAGGTCGAACAGGGCGCGCTGCCAGTCCGTGGTGGTGGTCTTGGCGACCAGCCAGACGGCGATGCCGCTCATGCTGTCCCAGAGCGCGTGCAGCAGGGCGACGCCCAGGTAGGTGGCCAGGACGGGGAGGGTGAGGCGGAAGTGGCCGCCGCGCCGCTCGCGGAAGAGGACGCCGCCGAGGATCGCGGTCCACAGGATGTGGCCGACCGGGGCCAGCACGCCGCGCAGGATCTCCGTCTCGACCAGGGCCTTGAGTGAGAGCCCCTGGATGCTCAGCACCGCGTTGAACGCGTACCCGGCGCTCTCGAAGGCGGCGAAGCCCGCGCCCACCGTGGCGCCGAGCACCAGCCCGTAGCGCAGTCCGCTCACCCGCAGCCGCCGGCACACCATGATCAGGGCGGCCAGCTTGACCGCCTCCTCGATCAGGCCGACGCCCAGGTACATCCAGACCGAGGGGGAGAGCAGGTAGCTCTCCAGGACGGAGGCGCCCAGGACGCCGATGATGCCGCCGATGCCGAAGCAGGCGAGGATCCGGTCCGCGCCCAGGTCGGCGGCGTAGCGCTCGTAGGCCCAGACCACCATCGTGGCCGGGACGAGGAAGCTGCCGAGCAGCACGATCGTCGGGACGAGGTTGCTGTTGTCGGTGAGGAAGGTGACGGCGACGGTGGCGGCCCAGAGCAGCAGGCCGGTCAGGAAGACCCTGAGCCACTGGTTGGGGCGTGCCGTCGTGCGGGTCGGTGGATCGGCGAGGTGTGAGGTGTTGCGGTATCCGGACACCGGGCAGGGCCTCCCTTGCATAGCCACTTTGTTCGCACTGTATGACAAATGGGACATTCAGGTACTGAATGGCCCGTTGTGTTGGGCGGGTCGGCCCGGTGGGGGAAAGGCGCGGGCGGTGCCCCCGGAGGTGGGCGGGTGGGGTTCGCGGGCGTCCGTTATGTTCGATATGTGTCACCGAACCGCGGACCCCAGTCGCCTGCGGCCCCGCCGTACTCCGGGCTGCCCGAGGGCAAGCGGCGCGGCGCCCTGCTGGCCGCCGACCTGCAGGACGTGCCGTTCTGGCGGCGGGCCGCGCCCGCGGGGATCTCCATCATGGCGGTGGCGCTCGCGGACCTGATCTCCGGCAAGGACCGCTACCTGGCGCCGCTGATGATCGTCGTCCCGACCATCGCCGCGCTCACCCTCAAGCCGCTCGAACTGCTGCTGGTCTGCTCGTTCGGCCTCTTCGCGGTCTTCGGGCTCAGCCACTTCGACCAGGTCGACACCGTCAACGACGAGCGCTTCCTCTACGGTGCGATGCTCAGCTACCTGCTGCTGACGGTGTTCTCCGCCTGGGTGGCCAAGATCAGGATGCGCCGGGCGGCGGCCTTCGCGGCGGTCAGCTCGGTGGCCGAGGCTGCCCAGCGCGCACTGCTGCGGCTGCCCGGACCGGTGGTCGGGCCGCTGCACCTGGCGGTGCGCTACGTCTCCGCCGCCGACGCCTCACGCATCGGCGGGGACCTCTACTCGGTGCTGGAGACCCCGCACGGCACCCGGGTGGTGGTCGGGGACGTCCGGGGCAAGGGGCTCGGCGCGGTGCAGACCGCCGCCGTGGTGCTCGGTGCCTTCCGGGAGGCCGCGTACGACGAGGGCGGGCTGCGCGGGGTGGCCCGACGGGTCGAGGCCAGCGTCGAGCGGCACGCGCCGGACGGCGAGTTCACCACCGCGCTGTTCGCCGAGTTCCGCACCCCGGAGGTGATGGAGCTGCTGCAGTACGGGCACGTGCCGCCGATCCGGGTGGAGCCGGACGGGGGCGTGCACGTGCTGCACGCCCCCGACCCCTGGGTACCGCTCGGTCTGGGCCGGCTGGCCGTGGGCGAGCCCACCACCTGGGGCCAGCCGTTCGGCGACCAGGACGTGCTGGTGCTCTGCACGGACGGGGTGATCGAGGCCCGGCACCGGCGCAACGGCGAGTTCTACCCGCTGGCGGAGCGGGTCGGCCCGCTGGTCCGGGACGCGGCCCGCTCCTCGGCGGAGCTGGAGGCGGCGGTCGGCCGGGTCTACGCCGACCTGCTGGAGCACGCCGGCGGGGAGCTGGGGGACGACGCGCTGCTGCTGCTGATCACCCGGACCGACCGGCTCCAGGGTGCGCCCGGCCCGCGGTGACCTCCGCGAGGGCGCGGAAGAGCAGGGCGGTGGAGGTCGCGCCCGGGTCCTGGTGGCCGACGCTGCGCGGGCCCAGGTAGGAGGCGCGGCCCTTGCGGGCCTGGAGCGGCACGGTGTCCCGCGCGCCCTGCTCGGCCGCATCGGCGGCCGCGCCGCAGGCCCGCGGCAGGCCTTCACCGGCCGCCACCGCCTGCCGGTAGGCGGCCAGCGCCGGGGTGTACGCGTCCACGATGGTCTTGTCGCCGGGCTCGGCCCTACCGAGGGCGCGGACCGCCGCCAGGCCCGCCGCCAGCGCCTCGCCGAGCGCGGCCGGATCGGCGGCCGGGCCGTCCAGGGCGGCGCCGAGCGCGCGGAAGGCCTTGCCGTACAGCGGGCCGGACGCGCCGCCGACCTTGGAGATCAGCGTGGTGCCGGTCCTGCTCAGCAGCGCACCCGGGCCGGCCGGCTCCAGGCCGTCCAGGGCGGTCAGCACGGCGGAGAAGCCGCGCTGGAGGTTGCTGCCGTGGTCGCCGTCGCCGATCGCCGAGTCCAGCTCGGTCAGCTCGCCCTGCCGCTGCTCGACGGCGGCGGCGACGGCGCGGACCCAGGCCTCGGCCAGGGCGGTGTCGAAGTCCATGGGGCTCCCGTTCCTCCGGTGCTCAGGCCCGCTTGAGGGCGGGGGTGTCGACGGGGGCGTCCCACAGCTCCAGCAGCCGGGTGTCCGCCTTCGTCAGGGTGAGTGAGAAGCCCGCCATGTCCAGGCTGGTCACGTAGTTGCCGACCAGGCTGCGGGCGATGGTGATGCCGCGCCCGGACAACCGGGCGGCGACCTCGCCGAAGACGATGTACAGCTCCAGCAGCGGCGTCCCGCCGAGGCCGTTCAGCAGGGCGATCACCTCGTCGCCCGCGCCCAGGTGGTGGTCCGCGAGCACGGTGTCGACCACCTCGGCCGCCAGCTCCCGGGCCGGGCGGAGCTTCTCGCGGCGCCGGCCGGGCTCGCCGTGGATGCCGACGCCGACCTCGATCTCGTCCTCCGGCAGGTCGAAGCCGGGTTTGCCGGCCGCCGGGACGGTCGCCGCGGTCAGCGCGACGGCGAAGGAGCGGGAGGCCGCGTCGACCTGCTCGCCCACCTCGGCCACCTCGGCCAGCGGCGCGCCGCGCTCGGCCAGCGCGCCGGCGATCTTCTCCACCATGACGGTGGCGCCGGTGCCCCGGCGGCCCGCCGTCCAGGTGGAGTCCTCGACCGCGACGTCGTCGTCGACCAGCACCGTGCGGACCTCGATGCCTTCCTCGGCGGCGAGCTCGGCGGCCAGCTCGAAGTTCATCACGTCGCCGGTGTAGTTCTTCACCACGAAGACCACCCCGGCGCCGCTGTCCACGGCCTTGGCGGCGGCCAGCATCTGGTCCGGGACGGGCGAGGTGAAGACCTCGCCCGGGCAGGCCGCGTCCAGCATGCCGGGGCCGACGAAGCCGCCGTGCAGCGGCTCGTGGCCCGACCCGCCGCCCGAGATCAGGGCGACCTTGGCGGCCGCCGGACGGACGGCGCGGGTGATCACCCGGTTCGCCAGGTCGACCACCAACTCCGGGTGGGCGGCGGCGACTCCGGCCAGCGCGTCCTCCAGGACGCTCTCCGGGGTGTTGATCAGCTTCTTCAAAGCGCTTCGCTCCCTCGGCAGACGGTGCTGCCCCGACGCTACGCCAGACGGGGGTGGTGGGCACGGGTCGCGACACGCGGCGGGGCGGGCCGCCCGGATCACCCGGTCGGAGTAGGGCGGGCGTCGTAGGGTCGACGGCATGAGCGACTACGTGGGCATCGTCCTGGTCTCGCACAGCGCGCAGTTGGCCGCCGGACTTCGTGAGCTGCTGCGGGAACTCGCCTCGGACGCGGTGCGGGTGGTGGTGGCGGCCGGGACGGAGGACGGCGGGCTCGGCACCAGCTACGACCTGATTGCCCGGGCCGTCGCGGAGGCGGACGGCGGTGCGGGCGTGGTGGTGCTGCCGGACCTCGGCAGCTCGGTGCTCACCGCCGTCACCGTGCTGGAGGACGCGCCGCGCCCCGGTGCGGTGCTGGTGGACGCGCCGTTCGTGGAGGGCGCCGTCGCGGCGGCCGTCACCGCCTCCGCCGGGGCGTCGCTGACGGAGGTGGTCGCGGCGGCCGAGGAGGCGCGGGCCTTCCGCAAGGTGTGACGGGCGCCGGCGGCTACTTGGCGTCGGCGTAGCAGTCGACCACCGCCGTGCTCAGCGGGAACCGCACCGGGGTGTCCCCGAACACCAGCAGCCGGGCCTCCTCGGCCGCCTCGGCGACGGCGGCGGCCACCTCGTCGGCCAGGTTCGCCGGGGTGTGCACCACCACCTCGTCGTGCTGGAAGAACACCAGGTGCGGCCGCTCGGCCGGGCCGGGTGCCGGAAGCGCGGACAGCCGTCGGCGCAGCGCGGCGAGCAGCGCCAGCGCCCAGTCGGCCGCACTGGCCTGGATGACGAAGTTGCGGGTGAAGCGGCCCCGGGCGCGGGCCGAACGGCCGCCCGCGTCCCCGGCGTTCTCCGGTGCCTCGGTGAGGTCGAGCCAGTCGGCGGAGGGCGGCGGGCAGGCCCGGCCCAGCCGGGAGACCACCACGCCGCCGTCCTCACCCGTGCGGGCCGCCGCCTCGACGTAGCCCATCGCGGCCGGGTAGCGGCGGCGCAGGGTGTTCAGCAGCGGCCCGATGTCGCCGCTGGTCTGCCCGTACATGGCGCCCAGCAGACCGAGCTTGGCCTTGTCGCGGTCCCCCTGGAAGGCGGAGGCGGCCAGCGCCTCGTACAGGTCGCCGCCGGCGGCGGTGCGGGCCAGGCCGGCGTCCTGGGAGAGGGCGGCCAGTACCCGCGGCTCCAGCTGGGCGGCGTCGGCGACGACCAGCAGCCAGCCCGGGTCGGCGACCACCGCCCGGCGCAGGATGCGCGGGATCTGCAGCGCGCCGCCGCCCCGGCTGGCCCAGCGCCCGGACACCACGCCGCCGACCACGTACTCGGGCCGGAACCGGCCGCCGCGCGCCCAGGCGTCCTGCCAGGCCCAGCCGTGTGCGGCGTGGATCCGGGACAGCTCCTTGTAGCGGATCATCAGCTGCGCGGCCGGGTGGTCCACCGCCTTCAGCTCCCAGGAGCGGGTGGAGCCCAGCTGGATGCCGCGGTCGGCGAACGCGCGCAGCACCTGGGCGTGCGAGTCCGGGTTGAACGGGCGCCCGCCGAGGGACTGCTGGAGCTCGACGGCGAGCTCGGCGAGCAGTCTCGGCTGGGTGCCGGGGACGGTCGGACGGGGGCCGAGCAGCTCGGTGAGCAGCCGGTCGTGGATGTCGGTGCGCCAGGGCAGGCCGTCCTCCGCCATCTCGGCGGCCACCAGGGCGCCGGCCGACTCGGCGGCGACCAGCAGCCGGAACCGGGCCCGGGCGCCCGGGTCGGCGATCGCGGCCAGTCGGCGCTGCTGCTCGGCGTGCACGGCCACCACGGCGGCCAGGGCGTCCGCCCCGGGCGGGAGTTGCAGGCGGTCGGGGGCGAACAGGGTGTCCTGGCCGTCCCCGGACTCGGTGGACCCGGGCTCGGGCAGATCGGCCGGGACGGGCAGGCCCTTCAGTCGGGCCCAGGCCGCGCCCAGCGAGCGGGGGGCGCCGAACCGGCCCTCGTGGGCCAGCAGCAGCGCCTCGACCAGCCGCAGGTCGTGGCAGCGGGCGAGCCGCTCCGGCAGCCGGGGCAGCAGCGGCGCGTACGCGCTGTCGGCGGACGCCCAGACCCAGCGCACCGCCCCCTGCTGCTCGGCGGCGGCGACGGCGGAGGCGAGGTCCGGTGCGGGCAGCGGCGGGCCGAGCGGTGCGCCCGCCTCGTCGAGCGGCTGGAGCCGGCCGCCGGGGCCGTGCGGGTCGGGAACGAGGGCGATCCGGGGTGCCATCGGGCTCCTCCTCTCGGGCGTACGGGCGTGCGACCTCGACGGTAACCGGTGGGTACGACAACCCGCGGCAGCCGCTCGGCGTGGTCGGCCGGGGGGCCGTAGGCAGCGCCGGTGACAGCGCGTAGGGTCGGCGAAATGACCGAGAATCCGTTCTTCAAGGCCAGCACCCTGGTCTATGAACTGCCGCCCTTCGCCGAGATCCGGGAGGAGCACTACCTGCCCGCGTTCGAGCGGGGGATGGCCGATCAGCTCGCCGAGATCGCCGAGATCACCGCCAACCGCGAGGCGCCGAGCTTCGACAACACGCTGATCGCGCTGGAGCGCTCCGGTGCGCTGCTGCGCCGGGTGGGCGCGGTCTTCTTCAACCAGGCCTCCTCCGACACGACCCCGGGCATCGACCTGGTCGACGCCGAGGTGAGCCCGAAGATCGCCGCGCACACCGACGCGATCCACCTGGACGCCGAGCTGTTCGCCCGGATCGAGGCGCTGTACGAGCGGCGCGGCGAACTGGGCCTGGACGCCGAGTCGCTGCGGCTGCTGGAGCGCCGGCACACCCGCTTCGTCCGGGCCGGCGCCCGGCTCGGGGCCGCCGAGCAGGCGCGGCTGCGCTCGCTGAACGCCGAACTCGCCACCGCCGCGACCGCGTTCCGGCAGAACATCTCGGCCGACGGCCACGCCCGCGCACTGGTCCTGGACTCCGCCGAGCAGCTCGACGGGCTGTCGCCGGACGCGATCGCCGCCGCGGCGGAGAACGGCCGGGCGCTCGGCCACGAGGGCGCGTACGTACTGAGCCTGAAGAACTTCTCCAACCAGAGCGAGCTGGCCTTCCTCACCGACCGCTCGGTGCGCGAGCGGCTGATGGAGGCCTCGCTCGGCCGCGCGATCGCGACCAACGGCCCGCTGGCGATCCGGATGTCCGCGCTGCGCGCCGAGCGCGCACAGCTGCTCGGCTACCCGACGCACGCCGCGTACGTGGTGGCGGACGAGACCGCGGGCAGCGTCGAGGCCGTGGACGCGCTGCTGCCGCGGCTGGTGGCGCCGGCCGTCGCCAACGCGGCCCGCGAGGCGGCGGAGCTGGCCAAGGCGGCCGCCGCCGACGGGGTCGAGGAGATCGCCGCGCACGACTGGGCGTACTACTCGGAGCAGGTGCGGCAGGCCGCCTACCAGGTGGACGCGGCCGCGCTGCGCCCGTACTTCGAGCTGGAGCGGGTGCTGCACGACGGCGTCTTCCACGCGGCGGGCCTGGTCTACGGGCTGACCTTCACCGAGCGGCCGGACCTCACCGCGTACCACCCGGACGTGCGGGTCTTCGAGGTGTTCGAGGAGGACGGCGGTTCGCTGGGCCTGTTCCTCGGGGACTTCCACGCCCGGGCGTCCAAGCGCGGCGGCGCCTGGATGGAGGAGCTGGTCACCCAGTCGACGCTGCTGGGCAAGCGGCCGGTGGTGATGAACAACCTGAACGTCGCCCGCCCGGCGCCCGGTGAGCCGGTGCTGCTCTCCTGGGACGAGGTGCGCACGCTGTTCCACGAGTTCGGGCACGCGCTGCACGGGCTCTTCTCCGACGTGCGCTACCCGTACTTCGCGGGCACCGAGGTGCCGCGGGACTTCGTCGAGTTCCCCTCGCAGGTCAACGAGATGTGGATGGTCTGGCCGGCCGTGCTGGCCAACTACGCCAAGCACCACGTGACCGGCGAGCCGCTGCCGGCCGAGCAGGTCGAGCGGATGGCGGCGGCCGAGGGCTTCGGGCAGGGCTTCCGCACGGTGGAGTACCTGGCGGCGGCGCTGCTGGACTGGGCCTGGCACACCGTGCCGGCGGGCCAGGAGATCGCGGACGCCGAGGAGTTCGAGGCGGCGGCGCTGGCGAAGGCCGGGCTGGCGGTGGCGGCGATCCCGCCGCGCTACCGGACGGCGTACTTCGCGCACATCTTCGCCGGCGGGTACAGCGCGGGCTACTACGCGTACATCTGGTCGGAGGTGCTGGACGCCGACACGGTGGACTGGTTCCAGGGCAACGGGCGCACGGTGCGGGAGAGCGGCGAGGTGTTCCGGACCGAGCTGCTGTCGCGCGGCGACAGCCGGGACGCGCTGGACTCGTTCCGCGCGGTGGTCGGCCGCGACCCGCGGACCGAGCCGCTGCTGGCGCGCCGGGGGCTGGCTTAGACATTCTGACGGCCGTTCCGTTGACGGGGCCCGCCTGGCGGGCCCCGTCGCCGTCGAACGGTTTGGCGCGGGGTCAGCGCGGGGTGATGGTGACGGTGACCGGGGTGCCGGGGCGGCCGTGGGGGAGGCGGATCCGGGCGGTGCCGGCCTGCTCGCCGCCCGGCTGGTCGAGCTCGACCCGGGCGGTGGCGGGGGTGGCGGTGATCCGTGCGCCGTTCGGGAACGCGGCCGCGGGCAGGGCGAGTTCGGTGGCGTGGCCGGTGCCGTCGGCGGTGTAGCGCAGGGTGTGGCCGGCGGCTGTCGCGGTGAGCGCGGGCGCGCGGCCGGCGAGGGCGGTCGGGTACGGGCCGAAGGCGGGCTCGTCGCCCGGGGCGGGCCGGCCGGCCGGGTCGAGCGCGCAGTAGCCGCCGTTGCCCCGGCACCAGTACCACATCGCCCAGCCGGCGGCGAAGCCGTCCATGGCCGCCACCTGGCCCCGGACCAGCCGGGTGTTGCCGGGGGTGCGGGAGTCGGGCGGACCCCACTCGCCGACCAGGACGGGCAGCCGGTGGGCGGCCGGGTACGCGGTGATCGCGGCGGTGTAGTGCTCGATGAACCCGCCGGACGGGTCCCAGTCGGCGCCGGACTCGACGGCGGTGTCGTAGAAGTGCGGCGCGTAGCCGAGCCGGGGGCCGCCGGGGCGGGGGTCGGCGAAGCCGGGCAGCCGGGTGGGCACGCCCTGGCCGACCAGGACGGTCGGTTCGACGAACAGCCAGGCGCGGGTGTCCACTTGGCGTACGGCCCGGATCAGGCGGCGGTACATGTCGGCGAGGCGGCCCTGTTCGAGGGCGGCGGAGGCGGCGGCGAGGACGGCCGGGTCGGTCGGGTCGCCGTCCACCGGGCCGAACGGCTCGTTGAACAGGTCGTAGCCCAGCAGTGAGCGGTGGCCGCGCAGTTCACGGGCGAGCCGGGTGTAGAAGTCGGCCTGCCAGCTGCGCAGGTCGGCGTCGTCGTAGAGGTGGCGGAAGGCGGCCTGGACGGCGGGCTGGAAGTAGCCGGCGAACCAGTCGTCCGGGTCGGGGGTGAACGGCAGGCCCTCGTCGCGGGTGGCCCAGAGCGGGATGCCGCGGTCGCCGCCGCCGAACTTCGGCCCGTAGACGTCCTGGTGGAAGTCGACCAGGGCGAGCACGCCGTACCGCTCGGCCCAGTCGAGCAGGCGGTGCAGGCGGCGCAGTTCGACCGGGTCGAGGCGGCCGCGGCCGGGTTCGAGGCGGTTCCAGGAGACGGCCACCCGGATCAGGGTGAAGCCCTGGGCGGCCAGTGACCTGATGTCCGCCTCGGTGGTCTCGGCGTACTTGTCGAGGTTGAAGCCGCGCAGTTGGAGCAGCCGGCCGTCGGCGTCGGCGAGGCCGGTGCGGCCGTCCGCGCCGGTGGCCGCGGCGACCGGGAACCCGGCCCGGGGGGAGGCGGGTCGGGCGTCGGCCGGGGTGGTGGCCAGGGCTGCGGCGGCGGCGAGCAGGAGGGCAACGGCGGTGCGGTGCAAGCGCATCGGGACCTCGCGGGATCTCGCGGAGGGAGGGTGGGGCCCGATGATGCCGGGTCTGGCATGCGCCGCACAAGGGTTCAGTCGGCCGCCGGTGCCTCGGCGGGGATGGTCGGCAGGGCGGCGGTGGGCAGGTCGGCCGCGGCGGCCAGCCGGCCCCAGAGCAGGTCGGCGAGGGCCTGGACCATCCGGGTGCGCGAGCAGGGTCTGCTCTCCAGCCACCAGTCGCCGGCCGCCAGCACCATGCCGGTGATGCCCCGGCCCCAGGCCTCGGCGAGCAGCTCCCGCTCGGCGCCGAGGTCGACCTGGCTCTGCACGGCCCGGGTGATCTCCTCCGCGATCTGCCGCAGGGCGGGGGCGAGCGCGTTGCCCGCGCCGCTCGGGTCGCCCGGCTCGGGGTGGGTGAGCAGCCGGTAGACCTGCGGGCGGGCCTCGATGCCGGCGAGGTAGGTGTCCAGGACGTGCTCGACCCGGTCGCGGCGCTCCAGCGGTTCGCTGAGCGCGGCCCGCACGGCGGCCAGCAGGCCGCTGGTGTGGCGTTCGGTCAGGGCGCCGATCAGGCCGTTCCGGTCGCCGAAGTGGCGGTAGAGGATCGGCTTGGTGATGCCCGCCTCGGCGGCGATGGCGTTCATGCTGGCGCCCGGCCCGTCCCGCTGGACCACCCGGTCGGCGGCGTTGAGCAGCTGCTCGCGGCGCGGCTCGCCGGGGCTGGTGGGTGCGGCGGGGGGCATGGGGGTGGCTCCTCCTGGCTGGTCCGGCCGGTGGGGCTCAGGCCAGAGGGCGGGCGTTGACATTTCCTACCTATGAGTAGCAGACTCCCGACGATGTTACCGCCGGTAACACCTGTCCGACACCGGCCCCCCACCCCACATCGACCGGAGGCATCATGAGCACGTTCTCGCTGGACCCGGGCGCGGACCAGCTCGCCGTACGCGACTGGCTGCACGGCTTCGCCGCCGAGGTGATGCGCCCCGCCGCCGCCGAGTGGGACGAGCGCGAGGAGACCCCCTGGCCGGTCATCCAGGAGGCCGCCAAACTCGGCATCTACTCGCCGGACTTCTACGCCCAGCAGTACTTCGACCCCTCCGGCGTGGGCATCCCGATCGCCATGGAGGAGCTGTTCTGGGGCGACGCCGGCATCGGCCTGGCCATCGTCGGCACCACGCTGGCCGCCGTCGCGGTGCTCGCCAACGGCACCGACGAGCAGATCGGCACCTGGGCGCCGCAGATGTTCGGCACCCCGGACGACGTCAAGGTCGCCGCGTTCTGCTCCTCCGAGCCGGACGCCGGATCCGACGTCTCCGCGCTGCGCACCAGGGCGGTCTACGACGAGGCCAAGGACGAGTGGGTGCTGAACGGCACCAAGACCTGGGCCACCAACGGCGGGATCGCCGCCGTCCACGTCGTGGTGGCCACCGTCGACTCGGCGCTCGGCGCGCGCGGGCAGGCCTCCTTCGTGGTGCCGCCGGGCACGCCCGGGCTGAGCCAGGGCCAGAAGTTCAAGAAGCACGGCATCCGCGCCTCGCACACCGCCGAGGTGGTCCTGGACGGCGTCCGGGTGCCCGGCAGCTGCCTGCTCGGCGGCAAGGAGAAGCTGGACGAGCGGCTGGCCCGGGCCCGCGAGGGGGCCAAGCGCGCCGGGGGGAGGGGCAACGCCGCGATGGCGACCTTCGAGGCCTCGCGCCCGGCCGTCGGCGCGCAGGCGATCGGCATCGCACGGGCCGCGTACGAGGTGGCGCTGGACTACGCCAAGACCCGGGTGCAGTTCGGCCGCCCGATCATCGACAACCAGGGCGTGGCCTTCCAGCTGGCCGACATGAAGACCCGGATCGACGCCTCGCGGCTGCTGGTCTGGCGGGCCTCCTGGATGGCGGCCAACAACCTGCCGTTCACCTCGGCCGAGGGCTCGATGTCCAAGCTGTACGCGGGCGAGACGGCGAAGTGGGTCACCGCGCAGGCGATGCAGATCCTCGGCGGCAACGGGTTCACCCGGGAGTACCCGGTGGAGCGGATGCACCGGGACAGCGCGATCTACTCGATCTTCGAGGGCACCAGCGAGATCCAGCGGCTGGTGATCGCCCGGGCGATCTCGGGGATGCCGATCCGGTAGGTCCGTGTGTGCGCGGGCCTACCGGGCGGACCAGAAGGTCAGCCCGGCGGCGAGGGCGCCCACCACCGCGCCCACGAGGGTCTGCGCGGTGGTGTGGTCCCGCAGCACCACACGGGACCAGCCGATCACCGCGACCAGCGGGCTCAGGAGCAGCCACCACGGGCCGAGCGCGATGGCCAGGCAGACCACGGCGCCGCCGGCGACCGCGGTGTGGATGGAGACCTTCCACCAGACGGTGATCACCAGGATCGGGATCAGCGAGGCGAACATGGCCAGCACCATCGCGACCATGTCCGTCGGGGCGTCCAGCCGGAGCATGGCCACGAGGCTGGTCAGCACCGAGAGCATGACGAACGGGATCACCACCAGCCGCCGCTGACGCCGGCCGACGTGGCGGTCCTCCCAACTGCCCCGGCGGACCCCGCGCCGGATGAACCAGGTCGGGATGACGGCCGCGAACAGTGCGGCGAAGGCCGCCCAGCCCACGCCCGGCCAGCCGTAGCGCAGCCCGCCCACCAGCGGCAGTACCGCGATGATCACGTTCTTCGGCTCGACGCCGTCGGTGATCCGCCGGGCCCAGCCGGTCGCGGCCGAGGGCTCGGCGCCGGTGGTCGGCGCGGCCGGGGGCCCGGTGGTCGGCGCGGCCGGGGAGCCGGTCGTCGGCGTGGTGGTCGGCTCGGCCATCGGGTGGGTGCTCCAGGCGGGTCGGTCGGCGGACGGTGGCGGTCGGTCGGCGGTTGTCGGACGGACGTCGGACGTCGGACGTTGATCGTCGGATGATCGTATGGGCGGGGCGCGGGCGGCTCAGAACCGCGGTTCGCGGCCCTCCAGGAAGGCGGCCAGGCCCTCGCGGACGTCCGGGGCCTCGCGGGAGCGGCGCTCCCAGGGCGCCAGGGCGGCGGCCGTCTCCTCGGGCGGGACGGCCAGCGCGGCCTTGACGGCGCCGATGGTCTGCGGCGACCGCCTGGTCAGCAGCCGGGCGAACTCCAGCGCGCTCCCGTCCAGTTGCCCGCCCGGCACGACCCGGTCGGCGAGGCCGATCACGGTGTTGCGCAGGCCCGTCACCAACTCGCCGGAGAACAGCAGGTACTTGGCCTGGGCGGGGCCCACCAGCCGGGCCAGCCGCAGGGTGGGCACGGCCGGGTAGACCACACCCAGCTTGGCCGGGGTGATGCCCATCCGCGCGTCGTCCGCGATGAACCGCAGGTCGCAGGCGACGGCCAACTGGCAGCCGCCGCCGACGCAGGCGCCGTGCACCACCGCGATGGTCGGGTGCGGGAAGGCCGCCAGCGCCTCCTCGGCGGCGACGTTGACCGCGTGGTAGTCGTCGGCGCGGTCCGGGTCGCCGTAGACCTCGGCCAGCTCGGCGATGTCCGCCCCCGCACTGAAGGTGCCCCCGGCCCCGGTGACCAGCAGGGCGCGGACGCCCGGCTGTTCGGCGAGCCGGACCAGGACCTTGGGCAGCGCCTGCCAGATCGCCAGCGTGATGGCGTTGCGCCGGTGCGGCCGGGCGAACTCCAGCACCGCCACGCCGTCCTCGCCGACGTAGGCGTGCAGGCCGTCGACGTGGGTGGGCAGCGGGGAGCGGTCCTGCGTGAGCAGCGGCTGGGCCATGCGCACCTCCGGGGGTCTCGTGGGTGCGGCCACTCTCTCAGGAGGCGGCGGCGGGGTAGTCGCCGAGCCCCCGTTCGACCAGCGCGAAGGCCTGCCGGGCGTTGTCGAGGGCCTCGGGCAGCACGGTCGCGGCCCGCTCGCCGGCCATCATCCGGCGCTGGTTCTCCTGGGTCAGGGCCAGTCGCACGCTGAGCAGTTGGGCCGCGGCGACCCGGGCGGTGAGCGGGTCGTGCGCCGGGTCCTCGGCGAGGAGCTCCGCGGACAGCAGGGCGTTCGCCCGCGCGCCGAAGACGGCGGTGGCACGCAGGGCGAGGACCGGGGTCCGGTGGATCAGCCGGACCACGTCGAGGACCGCCGGATCGTCGCTCAGGCCGGTCGCCGGGTCGAACTCGGCCAGTGCGGCCGTGAAGCCGGTGCGCAGCGCGGTCACGGCGGAGGCGCCGGGGGCGCGGCTCCGCAGGACCCGGACCGGCTCGTCCAGGTGCTGCTCCATCGGGCCCATGACCAGGTCTTCCTTGCTGGCGTAGTAGTTGAAGACGGTCATCTTGGACACCTCGGCGGCGCCGGCGATCTCGGCGACCGAGACCTGGTCGAAGCCGCGCTCGATGAACAGCAGGATCGCGGTCCGCCAGATCCGGCGGGCCGTCTCGCGCTTCTTGCGCTCGCGCAGTCCCAGGGCCTCAGGGTCGGTGCTCTTCGCCATAGCAGGACTGTACCAGGATCAAGTATTGACCTGGCTAAAGAATTGACCACGCTCAAGAATTGACCGAGTCAAAAAATGCTGCGATGGTGAGGGAGCGCCATCCGGACCGGGCCGCCGGACCGCCGCACTCCGTGACTCGTGACTCCGTGACCCCTGGGGGACCTCTCATGACCGCCGCCGCACCCGAACGGGCTCCGATGACACCGGGCCAACGCAAACTGGGCATGCTGCTCTGCCTGATCACGATCGTCCTGGCGGTGCTCGACATGAACATCGTGTCGGCCGCCACCGTGCCGATCGTGCGGGACCTCGACCCGGTGCACGGGATCGACCGACTGCCGTGGCTGGTCAGCGCGTTCGCGCTGGCCGCGACGGCGCTGCTGCCGCTCTACGGCAAGCTCTGCGACCTGTACGGCGCCAAGCGGGTGCTGCTCGCCGCGGTCGGGGTGTTCCTGGTGGGCTCGGCCCTGTGCGGTGCGGCGCAGTCGATGGAGCAGCTGATCGCCTTCCGCGCCGTCCAGGGCGTCGGCGGCGGCGGGCTGATGAGCGTGACGATGGTGGTGATCGCCCAGCTCAAGGGCCCGGAGGACGAGGAGGGGGGCGGCGGCGGAAGCACCGGGGGCATCGTCGCGGGCGCCGGCATGGCGGTCGGACCGCTGGTCGGGGCGCTGTTCGCGGACCACCTGGACTGGCGCTGGATCTTCTACCTCAACCTGCCGCTGGGCCTGGCCGTCCTGGTCGGCACGGCCGTGGTGATCAGGCTCCCCGAGACGGCGGGCGGGCGGCGCCTCGACTTCGCCGGGGCCGCGCTGGCCGCGGCCTTCGCCACCGGACTGCTGCTGCTGACCGAGTGGGGCGGCAAGGACTACGCCTGGACCTCCACGACGATCCTCGCGCTGGCCGCGGGCACCCTGGGCGCGCTCCTGCTGTTCGTCTGGCGCCAGGCCACCGCCGCCGAGCCGGTGCTGCCGCTGTCGCTCTTCCGGATCCGGACCATCCGTCTGGGCTTCGCGGTGCAGGGCCTGGTCGGGATGGGCCTGATGGGCGCGATCATGTACGTGATGCTCTACCTCCAGGTCGGCCGCGGGATCGCCGCGACCTCGGCCAGCCTCTACCTGATCCCGATGGCGGCCGGGATGACGGCGGCCGGACTGGTGACCGGTCGGCTCACCGCGCGGGGCTGGTCGCCGCAGACCTTTCTGGTGGCGGGTGCCGGCTGTGCGGCGATGGCCCTGGGCCTGCTCGGTCTCGGCGGTCCGGACACCGGCCTCTGGATGGTCCGTGCCGAACTGGTGCTGCTCGGCTGCGGCCTGGGGCAGCTGGTCGGCCAGCTGGTGCAGGTCGTCCAGAACGCCGCCCCGGCCCGGCATCTCGGGGTCGCCACCACCGGCATCCGGTTCTTCCAGACCCTCGGCAGCGCGCTCGGCGCCGCGCTGTTCGGCACGGTGCTGGTCCGGGCCTTCGCCGCGGCGGAGCCCGGTGCGACGCTCGGCTCGGTCCGGACGCTCGGCGGGGCGGCCCACGAGCACGCGGTGCGCAGCTTCACGGACTCGGTGGATGTGGTGTTCCTGCTGGCGGGCGGGCTGATGGTGCTGGTCCTGGTGCTCGCGCTGCGGCTGCGGGTGGCGGTGCGCGGCCCGGAGGTGGAGCGGGTGCTCGCCGCCTGACGGGGAGGGCCGATCGCGCGGAGCCCGGCGGTGCGCCGACCGGGCTCCGCGCAGCGGTGTGTCAGGCGGTGGTGGAGCTGCGGGCGGTGGCGCGTCAGGCGGCGGAGGGGCTCTGGGCGGTGGTGGGCTTCCACTCGTGGGACAGCAGCGACCAGAGCTCCATGTCCTGGCGGACGCCGTTGTACAGGGAGTACTCCCGCAGGGTGCCGTCCAGCGTCATGCCCATCCGCTGGGCGACGGCCCGGCTGCGGGTGTGGCCCACGGCGTTGTACCACTCGATGCGGTGCAGGCCGCGGGTGGTGAAGGCGTAGTCGATCAGGTGCCGGACGGCGGCGCTGATCAGGCCCCGGCCCTCGCCCGCGGGTTCGGTCCAGACGCCGAGCTCGCAGCTCTCCGCGGTCGTGCTGAACTGCACGAACATCACCCCGCCGATCAGCGTGCCGTCCAGCCAGATCCCGTACAGTCGGCCGGTGTCGGAGGCCTGCTTGTCGGCGAAGCCCTGGAGGGTGGCGCGGGCGGACTCCAGGTCGGTGGAGCGGGTGGCCCAGGGGATCCAGACGCCGGTGTGCTCGCGGGCGCGGTCGATGTGGGCCAGGAACTCGGGGGCCTGCCAGGGTTCGAGCGGGCGCATCTCGGCGTTGTCGGCGAGCGGGACGGCGTACATGGGCGGGCCTTTCGGGGGAGCCTGGGAGAGCCGGCGATGGTGTTCGCAGTCATACATAACAAACGTTTGGTATGTACGATAGCCCCATGACGCCGGCCCGTGGAGACCATGACGCCCGACGTGTGGCGGTTTCCGAGGCGGTCTGGCGGGTGCTGTCCACCCGCGGCTTCGGGGGACTGACGCTCCGGGCGGTGGCCGCCGAGATGAGCGCCTCCACCGGGCTGTTGACGCACTACTTCCCCAACAAGCGGGCTCTGGTGGCGTACGCGCTGGACGTGCTGGACCGGCGGTCCGGCGAGCGGCCGAGGCGGGCCGCACCCGCGGACGGCAGCGCGGCGCCCGCCGCGGGGCTGGCCCGGCTGCGGGCGGCGCTGCTGGACATCCTCCCGCTGGACGAGACGAGCGCGGCGGGCAACCGGATCTGGGTCGGCTCCTGGGACGTGGCGCTGGCCGATTCCGAGCTGGCGGCCGCGCACGCCGGCCGGTACGGGCGGGCCCGGGAGGCGCTGGCCGGGCACGTCGCGGATGCGCAGCGGCTCGGCGAGCTGCCGGACGCGGTGGCGGCCGGGCAGCTCGCGGCGGGGGTGCAGGCCTTCGTCCTCGGGCTGGTGGTGCAGGCGCTGTTCGCCCCGGAGGAGTTTCCGCCCGAGCGGCAGGTCGCGCTGGTGGACGGCTATCTGGCGGGGCTGGCGGGGTCGACGGGCTGACCGGCTCGGGTCTCGGCACGGCCGACGGGCTTCGGGCGGGCTCTGGCGGGCTTCGGGCGGCGGGCTCTGGCGGGCGGGCGGGCTTCGGCTGGCCCGTGGGCGGGCCCGTGGGCGGGCCGGGATGGCGGGTGCCGGCGGGGCGGGTGATTCGCCGGTGGTTTCCGGTCGACCTGTTCGCCGTGCGCGGCCGGGTCGGCCCGTCCGGTGAGTTCGGCCCGGGCGGTCCGTTCGTGCCGGTGTTTCCCGCGCGGCCGTTTCCGACCCGGCCATGACACGCATTGTCACGGGTTATGCGCGGTCGGTGCCCGGAATATTCGGGCGGATGGGTGGCCCAAAGGCCCCGCCGCCGTTCTGGCCTGCGGGAATTGGGCGTGGCGCCCCCAGCAGGATTCGAACCTGCGACCTACCGCTTAGAAGGCGGGTGCTCTATCCGCTGAGCTATGGGGGCGGGACGGCCGGCGCCCGGGTGGGCGTGACCGTTGCCGGGATCGGGTGACGGGCGCGTGCGGCGCCCGCTGCCCGTCCCCGTACCTGAGGGTGGGGGTGGGGGTTGGCGGACCCTCGCCCTGTCGGGGACAGGATAAGGGTGTCCAGTTCCTCGGCCGGGTGTTACAACACCGTCGCGGGTGTGTCGGCCTCGGTGGAGCGGTCCGATAATCGCAGGTGAAGGCCGTGAGTGCAGCGGTCTGGCGGTCTTCGGCGCCGGACGTTGTGCAGTCGTTACGGGGCTGCCGCCTCACCCGTTATGGATTCGGCACGGAGAAAGCGCCGTCCCCGACGCGGGTGGGGGGCCGTATTCGGGTTCCTTCGGTCGGATGACGTGGGCGGACGGCCGGGCGGCCACCCCCGGGGGGCCGGGGGCGCGGCGGGAAGCGGCTTGATTGTTGTCATGGCCTTGCAGAGTTGGGCGCAAAGTAGGCGTGAAAGGGCTGAAATTCACCCCTGTGAGTGACGTCGGTTTTCCACAAGCCGGACTTGTCCACAGGATTTCGGATCTGCCTGGTGCGGATTTCCCGGGAAGTCCACTCTCAACTCACACCGGTTGATTCCGTACGGTGCATCGGAGAGAACGGAGAGTGTTCTGTGAACGAGACCGTGGTGACGATGATCGGCAATGTCGCAACGGAGGTGAGCTACTCGGAGACGACCGGCGGGGTGCCGATGGCGAGCTTCCGGCTGGCCTCGACGGAGCGCCGCTACGACCGGGCCGCGGGCGCGTGGGTCGAGGGCGACACCCACTGGGTCTCGGTGACGGCCTGGCGGGCGCTGGCGGTCCATGTGATCGGGTCGCTGGGCAAGGGTGATCCGGTCATGGTGAGCGGTCGGCTCAGGGTGCGGGAGTGGGGCGAGGGGGAGGCCCGGCGGAGCAGGGTCGAGATCGACGCCCGATCGGTCGGACACGATCTCAGTCGCGGCACCACGACCTTCAGGCGGGCGTCCCCGGGGGCGGGGGAGTCCGCGGGGGCGGTCGCGGGGTTGGCCGAGGGGTCGGTCGGCGGCGCCGTGCCGGGGTGGATCGTGGACGCCCTGGCGTTGCGCAAGGCCGCTGCGGCGGCCGCCAGGCCGGAGCCGGCGGCGTCCGGAGGGGTGCCTGACGGAGTGCCCGACGAGGTGTCCGCGGGGGTGACTGGAGGTGACGAGCAGGGGGTCTTGATCTGACCGGCGGGTGATCTCACTGTCGACAAATATGTTGATCGAGACGGTTGTTGTGCCCGAACGCGCAATCTCGGAACGGTTATGTGAAAGATCTGGAGTTTCTGGCTGATCGTCAGCTTGTGTGGATGATGGGAGGGTTGATAACGATACAGATACGGAATCGTCCTGATTCAGCATGGGGGTTTGCGCGCCTCCGTGGCTCAATAGGATTCGTCTGGTTCACACACGTGCAGCGGCGCCACAGGGGGCGCGCGCAATGCAAGGCGGGCTGCCATCGGCAGGGCCCGGCCCGGAGGGATCACGGATGTTCCAGACGCAGGCGCGGAGTCTCCCCCGCATAGCAACTGTCATGCTCACGACCAGCCTGGTGCTGGGCGGGGGCCTGCTCGCAGCCGGTGCGGCGGCTGCGGCTGACGAGCCGGGTGCGGGCGTCACGGCGGTGATCCAGCCGACCATGCAGAGCGAGGAGATCTCCATCGAGGGCGGCCACTCCGTCCAGGGCGGTCTGTTCACCCTCAAGACGAAGAACGGCGAGCTCCGGACGTACTGCATCGACATCGACCACCCGGTCAACATCAAGAGCGGTGTCGAGTACCAGGAGTCGGACTGGAAGTCGAGCTCGCTCGGCCGCAAGGAGAAGGCCGAGGACGCCGCCAAGATCCGCTGGATCCTGGAGAACTCCTACCCGCAGGTCACCGACCTGACGAAGCTGGCGGCCGCGGCCGGGGTCAAGGGCGAGCTCACCGCCGACGACGCCGCCGCCGGCACCCAGGCCGCGATCTGGAAGTTCTCGGACGGCAAGAACGCCACCCCGATCGACGCCGAGGCCAAGCAGCTGCGGGACTACCTGGTCAGCGACAAGAACAAGGGCATCGCCGCCGAGCCCAGGCCCTCGCTGAGCATGACCCCGGACTCGGTGTCGGGTAAGTCGGGCGCCAAGCTCGGCCCGTTCACCATCAACTCCAGTGCCGCCGAGGTGAAGCTGGCGGTCGCCGGCGACGCCACCGACAAGGTGAAGCTGGTCGACAAGGACGGCAAGCCGGTGGCCGGCCTGACCGGCCCGGTCGCCAAGGACACCCAGCTGTTCCTGGACGTGCCGGCCGGCACCGCGGACGGCTCCGCCACCGTGACGGCCTCGGCCGAGACGGTCGTGCCCAGCGGCCGCGTCTTCCTGAGCAAGGGCTACACCCCCGAGAAGCACAGCCAGACCATGATCCTGGCCGGCTCGACCAAGCTCAGCGTGGTCGACGAGGCCAAGGCCACCTGGAAGCAGGGCAAGGGCGCGCTGCTGGACAGCAACGCCCAGGTCGAGTGCGACGCCAACGGCGTCCGGGTCAACGTCGCCAACGGCGGCGACGAGGCGGCCAACGTCACGGTGAAGCCGGGCAAGACGATCACCGTCCAGCCGGGCAAGATCGAGACCCTGGTGGTTCCGGTCGCCGAGGACACCGCCTACGACATCACCGTCACCGGCCCGAACGGCTTCAGCAAGGAGTTCAAGGGCATCCTGGACTGCAAGGTCGCCAGCGTGACCACGCCGACCGCCAGCCCGTCGGCGAGCACCCCGGCCCCGACCGGCACCCCGTCGGCCACGCCGACCGCCACGGCCACGCCGTCCGCGACCGCCACCACCACGGCCGCCCACCCGGCTCCGGTCGCGAGCAGCCCGGCCCCCGGCACCACGGGCGGCCTGGCCGCCACCGGTGGTAACGACGCCACCCCGATGATCGCCGCCGTCGCCGGTGGCCTGGTCGTGGCCGGTGGCGCCGCGGTCTTCATCCTGCGCCGCCGTGGCCGCCACGGTCGCACCACCGCCTGAGACCCACGGGTCTGAAGCAGTGAGGTGCTGAAGCGCAGAGCTGCTGAAGCACCGAGCTGCTGAAGTACCGGCCCGGCCCCCCGCACCCGTTGCGGGGGGCCGGGCCGTTGCACGTCCTGGCCCCCGACCGCGCTGCCACCCTGGTCCGGCCGCTGCCGCTGCCGCAGCCCTGCCCCCGAGGCCCCGGTCCGCCGCCCGCAGCGCCGCCCGCAGCGCCGGTGCGGCGGGCCCGGTGGCTCAGCCGCCCGCCGCAGCGGCCCGGCCGGATACCCCGCTGGGGCAACCGCGCCGTTCGGGACTCATGGCCGGGTGCGGCACAATGGAAGGCTGCAAGCCGAATTACTCCCGACGACGCCGGAGCGATCTCACGTGGCGGAATACATCTACACGATGCGCAAGGTGCGCAAGGCGCATGGCGACAAGGTCATCCTTGACGACGTGACGCTCAGCTTCCTCCCCGGGGCGAAGATCGGCGTCGTGGGCCCCAACGGCGCGGGCAAGTCCACCGTGCTGAAGATGATGGCCGGCCTGGAGCAGCCCTCCAACGGCGACGCCTTCCTCTCGCCCGGGTTCACCGTCGGCATGCTCCTCCAGGAGCCGCCGCTCGACGAGACCAAGACCGTTCTGGAGAACGTCGAGGACGGCGTCAAGGAGATCAAGGGGAAGCTCAACCGCTTCAACGAGATCGCCGAGCTGATGGCCACCGACTACTCGGACGCGCTGCTCGACGAGATGGGCAAGCTCCAGGAGGACCTGGACCACGCCAACGCCTGGGACCTCGAGGCCCAGCTGGAGCAGGCCATGGACGCGCTGGGCTGCCCGCCCGGCGACTGGCCGGTCACCAAGCTCTCCGGTGGCGAGAAGCGCCGCGTGGCGCTCTGCAAGCTGCTGCTGGAGGCCCCCGACCTGCTGCTCCTCGACGAGCCCACCAACCACCTGGACGCCGAGTCGGTGAACTGGCTGGAGCAGCACCTGGCCAAGTACGCCGGCACCGTTGTCGCCGTCACCCACGACCGGTACTTCCTGGACAACGTGGCCGGCTGGATCCTGGAGCTCGACCGCGGCCGCGCGATCGGCTACGAGGGCAACTACTCCACCTACCTTGAGAGCAAGCAGTCCCGCCTCAAGGTCGAGGGCCAGAAGGACGCCAAGCGCGCCAAGCGGCTCCGCGAGGAGCTGGAGTGGGTCCGCTCCAACGCCAAGGGCCGTCAGGCGAAGTCCAAGGCGCGTCTGGCCCGCTACGAGGAGATGGCGGCCGAGGCCGACAAGATGCGGAAGCTGGACTTCGAGGAGATCCAGATCCCGCCGGGCCCGCGTCTGGGCAGCATCGTCATCGAGGTCGAGAACCTCAACAAGGCCTTCGGCGAGAAGGTCCTGATCGACGACCTGAGCTTCACCCTGCCGCGCAACGGCATCGTCGGCATCATCGGCCCGAACGGCGCCGGCAAGACCACGCTGTTCAAGATGCTGCAGGACATGGAG
The DNA here is from genome assembly GCF_043202015.1 of Kitasatospora sp. NPDC048239. Lineage (NCBI taxonomy): Bacteria > Bacillati > Actinomycetota > Actinomycetes > Kitasatosporales > Streptomycetaceae > Kitasatospora > Kitasatospora sp. NPDC048239. The sequence goes on from NZ_JBICZP010000008.1 coordinate 31,995, forward strand.
ACCCCGGACTCCGGCAGCGTCAAGGTCGGCGACACGGTCAAGATCAGCTACGTCGACCAGAGCCGGGCCAACATCGACCCGAAGAAGACGCTCTGGGAGGTCGTCTCCGACGGTCTGGACTGGATCAACGTCGGCCAGGTCGAGATGCCGTCCCGCGCCTACGTCTCGGCGTTCGGCTTCAAGGGCCCGGACCAGCAGAAGCCGGCCGGCGTGCTCTCCGGTGGTGAGCGCAACCGCCTGAACCTGGCGCTCACCCTCAAGCAGGGCGGCAACCTGCTGCTCCTCGACGAGCCCACCAACGACCTCGACGTCGAGACCCTCTCCTCGCTGGAGAACGCGCTGCTGGAGTTCCCCGGCTGCGCCGTGGTCATCTCCCACGACCGCTGGTTCCTGGACCGGGTGGCCACCCACATCCTCGCCTACGAGGGCGAGAGCAAGTGGTTCTGGTTCGAGGGCAACTTCGAGTCGTACGAGAAGAACAAGATCGAGCGGCTGGGCGCGGACGCCGCCCGTCCGCACCGGGCCACCTACAAGAAGCTGACCCGGGGCTGAGCATCGGCGACAGCCCGAAGCGTCCGGGACACCCGGGCGTCACAACGGCCCGGCAGACTGCCCTCCGGGGGCGGCCTGCCGGGCCGAGGCCCGTCGCCCGTAGGCTACTGACGGGTCAACAAGGTTGAGGAGAACACCCGTGGCACGCCACATCTACGCCTGCCCGCTGCGCTGGTCCGACATGGACGCGTTCGGGCACGTCAACAACGTGGTCTTCCTGCGCTACCTGGAGGAGGCCCGGATCGACTTCATGTTCACCCAGGCCGCCGCCGCCGGGGCGGGGGAGTTCGCGGGTGGCTCGGTGGTGGCCCGCCACGAGATCGACTACAAGCGCCCGCTGGTGCACCGGCCCGAGCCGGTCACCATCGAGACCTGGGTGACCAAGATCGGCGGGGCCTCGCTGACGGTCTCCTACGAGATCAAGGACACCGCCGAGGACGGCACCGAGACGGTGTACGTCCGGGCGTCCACCGTGGTCGTCCCCTACGACCTGGCCGAGGGCCGACCGCGCCGGATCAGCCCGGTGGAGCGGGAGTTCCTCAGCCGCTTCATGGACGGGGCCGGCCTCGACCAGGAGCCGGCCGTAGTCGCCGCCTGAGTCCCCGACAGCCCCACGGATGCGAGCTGAAGCGCGTTGATGACCAGTACCGCCCCCCTTGCCCTCGCCGACGCCGGTGAGGCCGCCGACCTGGCCGCCTTCCTGGTGCGCCTGCTGCGCTTCGACCGGGCGGCCGCGGTGCGGCTGCAGGCCGTGCCCGCGGAGCAGGGGGCCGGGGTGCTGGCGGTCTTCGGGCGCCTGCCGCTGGGCGGTTCGGGCGCGCTGGCGGTCCGCACCGTGCGGCTGGCCGGACTCGACGCCGCGGCCGACCTCACCGTCTCGGCGGGCCAACTCCTCGACGGCGTCGACGCCGCGGCCGACACCGTCACCCTGCCCGCACCGGTGACCGGCCCGGCCTGGGCCGGCCTGCTGCCGCCGCGGACCGGCTGGCGGCTGCTCGGAGAACCGTCCGTCCTCCAGGTGTACCCCGAACTGATGGCCGGGGTGGGGGAGTTCCGCGAGCGCAGCGAGGCCGTCCCGGAGCACCACCGGACCCGCGCCGTGCTGGACGCGCTCGCCGACGAGATCTGGTCCCGGCCGCTGACGGCCATGCCCGAACTGCCGCTGCGCGCCGCGCACGCCGCCTACGTGATCGGCTTCCTCAAGCCGGGCGTGCCGCTGACCGTGCACCGGGTGGGCGGCTGGCTGCGGTTGAGCGCCCCGACCGGGTCGGTGGCCATCCGGACGGCGGCGGCGCCCGGCGCGGGGCTGGGCCTCAGCCCGATCCGTTAGGGACGGGCCCGGGCTCCAGCCCCCGGAGGGCCGCTCAGCCCTCGGTGTTGACCATCGAGGCGGCGGCGTACGTCAGGTAGTCCCAGAGCTGGCGCTCGGTGTCGGTCGGCAGCGCCAGCTCGTCCACCGCCGCGCGCATGTGCTTCAGCCAGGCGTCGTGCGCCGCGCGGTCCACCTTGAACGGCACGTGCCGCATCCGCAGCCGCGGGTGGCCGCGCTGCTCGCTGTAGGTGCGCGGGCCGCCCCAGTACTGCATCAGGAACAGCACGAGGCGCTCCTCGGCGGGCCCGAGGTCCTCCTCGGGGTACATCGGCCGCAGCAACTCGTCGCCGGCCACGCCCTGGTAGAACCGGTGCACCAGCCGCCGGAAGGTCGGCTCCCCGCCGACCTGGTCGAAGAAGGTCTCCTCGCTGAGCGTGCCACGCCGGATCTCTTTCACCCGACCATGGTCGCAGACGCCGACGGGGCCGTACACCGGGACTTTCGGTGTACGACCCCGCGCGGGTTCAGGCGGTGCCGGCCGCGGTGCGGCAGGCGGTGCCGACCGCTGAGCGACCGGCGGTGCCGACCGCTACGCGTCCTCCCAGCGGAAGAGCCGCGAGGAGATGGCGGTCATCACGACGGCGAACCCCAGCAGCACACCCATGGCCGGCAGCGCGTCCGTCACGCCGCCGCCGCGGGAGAGGACCGACTGGGCGGCGCTCACCAGGTGCTTCAGCGGCAACACCTCGGAGAAGGTCTTGAGCCAGCCGGGCATGCCGTCGGACGGGAAGAACGCGCCGGACAGGAACGACATCGGCAGCACGATGATCTGCGAGATGCCGTTGGCCGCCTCCTCGGTCTTGGCCAGCGACCCGGCCAGCAGGCCGATCGACATGAAGGCGAGGGTCGCGCAGACCACCAACGGGATGATCAGCCACCAGTCGCCGCTGAGTTTCAGGCCGAAGAACGGTGTGGTGGCGACCGCCAGGAAGACGGCCGTCTGGACCAGCGCCGTCAGGACGGACACGGCGATCCGGGAGGCCACGATCGACCCTGCGCTGACCGGGGCCAGCCGCAGGCGCCGCAGCACCTTCTTCTGCCGCCAGGAGACCAGGGTCAGCGAGGCGCTGAACACCGCGCCGGTGGCGACCGCCCAGCCGAGCAGGCCGGGGGTGAGGAACTGGATCGGCTTGAGCGACTTGTCCTCGACCTGGGCGGAGTCCAGCACGAAGGCCGGCGGCTTGCCGGTCGCGGCCTGGTTGGCCTGCTGGACCACCGAGTTGACGATGCCCTGGACGGAGCCGGCCCGGACCTGGTCGGCGGCGCTGAAGCGCAGCTCCACCCTGCCGTCCGGACCCTCCTTGATCATCGCGTCCAGGTCGCCCTTGCGGACCTTCTCCAGCGCGGCGGCCTCGTTGTCGACCCTGCTGATCTCCAGGACCTTCTCCAGCTGGGCCCGGCCGTCGCCCTGCACCGCGTCCAGGATCTGGACCGCGCCGACCTGGGCGACCTTGGCGTGCGGGCTGCTGGCGCCCTTGAGCAGGGTCCCGAGCAGCAGCAGGAACATCAGCGGGAACAGGATGACGAAGAAGACGGCGGCGCGGTCGCGGAGGAACGCGACCACCATCACCCGGGAGAGGCTCGCGAAGGCGCTGACCCGCTCGCGCTCCGGCTGCCCGTCGGGCGCGGCGGGGGCGCCGGGCTTGCGCTGGGCCGGGACGCCCGCGGTCTGCTTGGTGCGCTCGGCGGTCATGCGCGGTACTCCCGTCCGGTGAGCTGGAGGAAGACGTCCTCCAGGGTGGCGCCGCGCACTTCGAGCCCGCGCAGCGCGTTGTGCTCGGCCAGGACGGCGAGCACCGGCCCCGGGAGCCGGGTGGAGACGGAGAGCGAGACGCCGTCGTCCTCGATCGAGGCGGTTTCGGCGCCGGCCGCGGCGAGCAGCTCGCGGGCGCTCTCAAGGGTCAGCAGACCGGACTCCACGCTGACCCGGACGGTGTCGTCGATCTCCCGGACGAGTGCCGCCGGGGCGCCCGTCCGCAGGATCCGGCCGTGGTCCATCACCGAGACGCGGTCGCAGAGCACCTCCGCCTCGTCCAGGTAGTGGGTGGTCAGGACGACCGTGCGGCCCTCGGCGTTGATGTCCCGCAGCAGGTCCCAGAGGTTGCGGCGGGCCTGCGGGTCGAGGCCGGTGGTGGGCTCGTCGAGGAAGACGAGCTCCGGGTCGTGGGCCAGGGCGCAGGCGATGGACAGGCGCTGGGCCTGTCCGCCCGACATCTTCTCGGTCATCACGCCGGCCGACTCGGCCAGGCCGACCCGCTCCAGCATCGCGTCGGCGCGCTTGGGGCCGACGCCGTAGAAGGAGGCGAAGGTGCGGATGGTCTCCCGCGCCGTCAGCTTGTTGAAGAAGGCCGAGGCCTGGAACTGGACGCCGATGCGCGGCAGCAGCTTCGCATTGCGCGGCCAGGGAGCCATCCCCAGCAGCTCGATGCGGCCCTCGTCGGGCTTGCGGATCCCTTCCAGGATCTCCAGTGTGGTGGTCTTCCCGGCGCCGTTGGGCCCCAGGATCCCGTAAAATTCGCCGGCCTCGACGGTGAGTGAAACACCGTCAACGGCCTGTACATCCCCGTACCGCTGACGGATTCCGTCGGCGGATATAGCTGCAGTCATGTGCCGTGAGCCTACGGGTCCGCCGAGCTCACCGGCAGGCTCCGTGCACATGTTTTGAAGATCATTTTACTTCCGGGCGGGAATATCAGGGGAGTTGTGGGGACCGGGTCGGCCGGTCCCCACAACTCCCCTGGTCGGACCGGATCAGGCGCGGTGCAGGGTGATGGTGGTCCACGCGCCGACGTGGATCCGGTCGCCGTCGTTCAGCGGGATCGCGGTGTGCGGGGTGATCGGCTCGGCGCCGCCGTTCACCGTGGTGCCGTTGGTGGAGTCCTGGTCGACCAGCACCCAGCTGCCGTCGGCCTGTTCGGCGAGCAGCGCGTGCTGGTGCGAGGCGCCCGGGTCCTCCGGAGCCACCGACAGGTCGATCTCCGGCACGGTGCCCCGGTGCTGGCTGCGCCGGCCGATCCGCAGCTGGCCGCGCCCGGTGATCGGGATGCGCCGCTCGGGGCAGTACGGCGGGAAGAACAGGCCCGCCGCCTCCGGGCCGCTGCGGGCCATCATGTCGGTGAAGTAGTCGCGGTCGGCCGAGACCACCGCGATCCAGTTGGTGCGGACCGGCTCCGGCGGGGCCTGCTGGCCGGGCTGCTGGCCCGGCTGCGGGACCGGCGGGGCCAGGTTGAACGAGGTGCCGAACTCCTCACCGCGCCCGGTCGGACCGGGCTGGGCGTAGACCGGGCCGGAGTCGTCGCGCTGCGGCTGCTGCGGCTGCTGCTCCGGGTACCCCGGGCCGGGCGCCGGGTTCGGCGCGGGCGGCGGGTAGCCGTAGCCGGACGGCGCGCCGCCGTGCCCGGCCTGCTGCTGCTGGTGCGGCTGCTGCGGGTGCGCCTGCGGGTGCGGCTGCGGTGCGGCCTGCGGGTGCGGCTGCTGCGGGTGGCCCTGCTGCGGGTGCGCCTGCGGCGGGGCCGACTGGGGGCCGCCGTACGCCGCCGGGATGTTGAGCGGTGCCGGCGCCTGCGGCGGCGCGTGGCCGGCCGCGGGGGCCGGGTGCTGGCGGCGCGAGGGCGCGGACAGCTCGTAGTCGTACCCGCACTCCTCGCAGAACCGTCCGGTCTGCGGGCTGCGGCAGATCGGGCAGACCACCAGGCCCTCGGTGAGGTCCGGGAACCCCTGCGGCGCCTGCGGGGCGGCGGCGGGCGCGACCGGGCCGGGCGTCACCGGCCCGCCGAACGGGTCGCCGCCGTGCCCGGGGTGGCCGTGCTGCCCGGGGTACCCGGGTTGGCCGCCGTGCCCCTCGGGCGCGCCGGGCACGCCGTACGCCCCCGGGGCGCCGGGAGCGCCGTGGGTACCGGGCCCGCCCTGGCCGCCCGGAACCCCCGGGAGCGTGCCGGGCGGCGGCGGGATCGGCGACGGCGGTGTCATCGGGAAGCCGCAGAAGTCGCACCAGTCCTCGGCCTGCGACTCATGGCCCCTCGGGCAGATCGGCATCAGGTCCCCCCTCTATTCCAGCCAGCTTGGGGCAGCGTCCGGCCGGGCACGGCAGACGTCCTGGGCCCGGTCACTTCTTCACACGTACGGTCTTGGTCGACCGGGTCTCGAGGGTCATCGAGTCGGCCTCGCTCACGTTCCTACGGAACCGAACCGTACCCTCCTTCGGGTCGACCACGTCGACCACCTTCTGCAGCAGCTTGAACGTGCCCTCGTTGCCGGTCGCGTGGGCGATCCGGACGGCGGCGCCGAGCTTCGCGGTGGCGCGGTCCACGTCCCCCGCCCGGTGCGCCTCCAGGCCCTCCTGGATGGACGAGGCCAGCTCCGCCTGCCCGGTGTAGTGGGCGACCTGCGGGCTGATCCGGGTGGAGGAGGCCAGGTCGTCCGTCCAGACCGCCTTGACCAGGCCCTGGGTCAGCACCTCGGGCGCCCCTCCGGCGGTGGCGACGGGCAGTACCAGGCTGATCCGGGCGGCGAGCATCTCGTTGCCGACGGCGGCGGCCGGGACCTCCACGCAGACGTGGTAGTCGCGGCTCTCGTCGCCCCAGGAGCCGGTGGGGTAGTCGCCGGCCCGCGGACCGGCCTCGGCGCGGCGGCCGGTGAGGTCCTCCACCGCGGGGGCGACCTGCTTGACGAACCTGACCACCGCGTTGGCCGGCGTCCAGATCCGCAGTGCGACGTCGGCCACCTGCTTGCCCATCGCGCCGGCCATCATCGTGCGGAAGTCCTCGGCCAGGCCGGACGGTTCGGCGACGATGTCGACGGTGCCGAGCAGCGCGGAGGAGATCTTGCGCAGCTCGTCCACCTTCCAGTCGGTGCCCACGCCCCGGCAGTCGGCGGTGAAGTGGCCGGAGGCCCGCTCGACGGCGCGGTCCAGCTCGACGGCAGACTCGTGCTCGTTGTTGCCGTCGGTGAGCAGGATGGCGTGCCGGATGGCGATGTCGCGGCGGGTCAGGAAGAGCTTGTCGGCCTTGGCCAGCCAGGTGCCCATGGCGGTGCCGCCGGCCGCGCTCAGGCGGCGCAGCGACTCCTTGGCCTGGCTGCGGGTGGCGTCCGAGGCGACCGCGAGGGTGCCGTCGCCGGGGTAGATGTCCCGGGCCTCGTGGGTGCCGGCCACCACGGCGAAGGCGACCCCGTCGCGGACGGTGTCGATCGCGGCGGCGGTGGCCTCCCGGGCGCCGCGCATCTTGCTGGCCGGGTAGTCCATCGAGCCGGAGCAGTCGACCATGATCACCACGGCGGCGTCCTGGGCGCCCGCGTCCCGCGCGGAGTCGGACACCCCCAGCGGACGGCCGCCGGACGTGCCGCCGCCCGTCGCGGTGACGGTGACGATGGCGTTCACCTCGCGGGCGCCGTCCGCGAGGAACTCGTTCTGGAAGATGTCCACGTCGAACCTGGGCAGGTTCGGCTTCGCCAGTGTTGCCATGGGCCGGTGGCTCCCGTCGGGTGTCGGTAGGTGCGAGCGGTCGGTGGGTTGGCGCGGTTCGGTCGGGCGATCGGTCGGCAGACCGGTCGGCCAGTCAGGGGTTCGGCCGGTCAGCGGGCCGGCGGGTGCGGCGGCTGGGGCGGCAGCGGGGGTACCGGGGGCGCCGCGGGCGGGGCCGGGGGCAGCGGCGCGGCGGCCGAGCCGATCACCGGCAGGTCCGGCAGGGTCGGCGCGTGGTCCTCGTCCTCGTCCTCGTACCCGGCGGCCCGGACCACCGGGAGGTCGAGCGCGGTCGCCGTCCGGGCCTCGTCGGCCCCGGCCGCCCCGCCCGGCGCGGCCGGCGGGTCGATCGGCAGCACGGCGACGGTGATGTTGTCGTGCCCGCCTGCCGCGACCGCGAACTTCACCAGGGTCTGCGCCGCCGCGAGCGGTTCGGTCCTGGCGTCGGCGCGCACGTAGTACGCCAGGTCGGTGGCGGCCTCGGCGTAGTTCCACAGGCCGTCGGTGCAGACCAGCAGGACCCCGGGGACGTGCGGGGTGAAGTCCAGGGTGTGCGGGACGACCTCCTCGGCGTCCGCGCCGAGCCAGCCGGTGATGGCGTGGGCGCGCGGGTCCGCGTACGCCTCGGCCTCGCCCATCAGTCCGGCCTCGACCATCCGGGCGGCCCAGGAGTCGTCCTGGGTGAGCCGGAACGGCTCGGCGGAGACCCGGTCGTCCGGGATCCAGTACGCCCGGGTGTCGCCGACCCAGCCGATGGTGACCCGGCCGCCGGAGGCGATGGCGCTGACGAAGGTGCAGGCGGGCGCGTTGAGGTCGGGCCGGGCGGGGCCTGCGCCGGCCCCGGCCAGCCGGGCCACCGCGAGGGCGGCGTCGGCGACCGCCTGGCGCATCGCCAGGTCGGGGTCGCGGCCCGCCTCCAGGGCGGTCAGCAGGGACTCGGACGCGGCGTCGACCGCGGTCTCGGAGGCCTGGTCGGGCCGGTCCGAGGAGGAGACGCCGTCGCAGACCACGGCCACCACGACCGGCTCGCCGCCGGGCAGCGAGGTGGCGGCGACGGTGAAGAAGTCCTCGTTGCGGTGGTGGCGCACACCGCGGTCGCTGACCCCGGCGACGTCCGCGAGGGACTTCTCCATGTGGTCGCGGGGCCGCGGCTGGGCGTGGCCGCAGGCCTCGCAGTAGCCGTCGGCGGTGACCAGCGGCACCCCGCAGTGGAAGCAGCCGGGCCCGCCCTGGGCCGTTCCGGCCGGTACCCCGGCGGACTGGGCGGGCACGGTGGCCGGGTGGCCCGCGCCGGGTCCGGCGGGGCCCTGGGCCGTGGAGCCCTGGCCGGCCGGCCCCTGGGCGGCGGACCAGCTCGCGGGCATCGCGCCCGGGGCCGGTCGGCCGTCCCGGCTCGACCCGCAGAAGCCGCAGTACACGTCCTCCGGGTCCAGCGGCTTGGAACAGCTCGGGCACACGGTCTGCTGCGGCATTGCTACACCCACGTCCTGGGGCGGGCACGGTTGGCCCGCTCCACCATCTCGATCCTGGTCTCGGCCCGGTCGGCCAACCGGGCGAGTACCCGGTAGGACTGCTCCAACGCGAGCCGTAGTTCCCGCTCGACGGCCGGCCGTCCGAGCACGCTGACCGTGCCGGTAGCGCGGGCCAGGCCGGTCTCGCCGGGCGAGCCGGCCGTCACCCAGCCGAGCGCCGCGCCGAGCACCTCGACGGAGAGCTCCTCGCGGCGGCGGTCGTCCAGGCGCAGCGCGGTGAGCTGCTCGGATCCGGCGCCGAGGTCGGTGCCGAGCGGGTCTGTGGAGGGCCGCTCGCGCAGCCGGGCCCGGATGGCGGCGATCCGGGCGGCGGTGAACTGGCTGGAGGTGGCGGGCACCGACTCCAGGACCCGGACGGCTCCGGACCGGTCGCCGTCGGCGAGGAGCACCCGGGCCAGGCCGAAGGCCGCGCTGAGGTACGCGTGGTCGGTGGTCCACACCAGGCGGTAGAACTCGGTCGCGTCGCCGCCGTCGCCGAGCAGTTCGGCGCAGATGGCGAGGGCGAGCTTCGGGGCGCTCTCGCCGGGGAAGGCGTCGTAGACGGCGTCGAAGGCCTCGGCGGCGGCGCGCAGCCGCTCCTCGGCGGGGCCCTCGCCCCCGGACTCGGCGGCCCTGTCGGCCTGGGGCCTGCCGGGGGAGTCGACCAGGGCGGTGAGGCCGCGGTACCAGACCACCCGCCAGTCGTCCGGGTGGTCCTTCTCCAGGGCGCTCAACGTCCGGTCGGCGTCGGCGCGGGCACGGAGTTCGAGGTGGGCGCGCAGTTCGCGCAGCCGGCGCTCGATGGAGTCGGTCGGCGCGCCGGCCAGCGCGGTGAGCGCCTCCGCCGGGTCGGCGGCGAGCAGGGTGGCCAGGAAGCCCGCGTTCGGGTCGGCCGGGTCGACCCGGGGGACGGGCAGGGCCAGGGCGGCGGCCACCGGGTCCAGGCCGGCCACCCGCAGCTCGCCGCGGCGGACCGTCGGGAGGACCAGCTCGGTGTCGACCACCCGCAGTTCCGGGCCGAAGAGGGTGGAGAGGGCGGGGCGGGGCTGGCGGTCCTGCAGTGCCAGCACCTCGCGCAGCACGCCGGTGAGCTGGTCGGCCATCTCCTCGGCGGAGCCGAAGCGGCGGGCCGGGTCCGGGTCGGTGGCGCGGACCAGGAAGCGGTAGTACGACTCGAACTCGGCGAAGGCCTGCACCGACTCCGGTCCGGGCAGGGTGTCGCGGTAGGTGGTGCTGTAGCCCTGGAAGTCGAAGGTGAGCACCGCCAGGGTGCGGGCCACGGTGTAGAGGTCGGAGGCCGGGGAGGGCCCGTCGGTGGCGATCTCCGGGGCCTGGTAGCCGATGGTGCCGTAGATCGGCCCGTCGTCGTCGAGGTGGCGGACGGCGCCCATGTCGATGACCTTGAGCGCGTCCCCGCTCTGGATCACGTTGTCGATCTTGAAGTCGCAGTAGACCAGGCCCCGGCTGTGCAGGTACCCGAGGGCGGGCAGCGCCTCCAGCGCGTACGCGATCGCCTGCTCGACCGGCAGCGGCTCGCGCCGGCCGTCCGGGGTGCGGCGCTCGTTGGCGATGTCCTTGAGCGACTTGCCGCCGACGTACTCCATCACGATGTAGCCGTCGGTGGCGCCCGTGCGCAGGTCCGGGTGCTCGGCGAAGTTGATGATGCGGACGATGTTCGGGTGGTCCACCTCGGCGAGGAAGCGGCGCTCGGCGACGGCGACCGCGAGCGCGTCCTCGTCCCCGGTGTCCAGCAGGCCCTTCAGCACCACCCACTTGTCGTTGACCCGCCGGTCCACCGCCAGGTAGATCCAGCCGAGCCCGCCGTGCGCCAGGCAGCCCACCACCTCGTACTGCCCGCCGACCAGGTCCCCCCGGCGCAGCTTGGGCGTGAACGAGTACGGCGTGCCGCACTTGGTGCAGAAGCCGTCCGGGCGCCCGGGCTGGTCGTTCTTCGACCGGCCCACCGGGGCTTCGCACTTGGAGCAGTACCGCTTGCGCTCCGGCACCTCCGGGTTGGCCAGGACGGCCGCCGCCGGATCCGCCGCCGGGACGGTCGGGACGGTCACCAGGCCGGCTCCGATGCGGTTGCGGGCGCCCGCGGTGGCACTGGCCCGGCTGCTGCGCACGGACACCGAACGGCCGCTGCCGGTCCGGGTGGAGCGGTGCGAGCGGGAGCGGCCGGACATCGAGCGGGCGGAGCCGGTGCGGGTCGAGCGCGCCGAGTCCGGGGCGACCCGGGCGGAGGGCACGTACGGCTGGGTGATGCCGGTGTCGCCACCGGGAGCGGTGAGGCCGCACTCGTCGCAGTAGCCGTCCGCGTCGATCGTGCCGGTGCAGTCGCGCGGGCACGGCGAGCCGGGGCCCGCGGCGACCGCCACGGCCTTGCCGGAGCCGGTGGCCTTACTGGAGGTGGTGGCCCTGCCGGACCCGGTGGTCCTGCCCGAGCCGGTGGTCTTGCCGGAGGTGGTGGCAGCGGCCGGCGCCGAACCCGCCGGTGCCAGCCCGCAGTCGGTGCAGTAGCCGTCCGCGTCGATCGTCCCGCCGGTGCAGTCCGGCTGTACGCATGCCTCGCCCATGAACCTCAGCCCCCCAGTCCGTGTTCCAGTGCCTGACCGTCCACCGGCCCGCCGCCGGGCGGCCCGCTCTGCGCGGGCCGCAGCGACTGCTGGAAGCGGGCCACCGCGCCGGCCGCCGCCCGCAGGTCGCAGGGCGCGCTCCAGAGAAGCCAGCGGGCCTTCTCGTACCGTTCGAGTACTTCCGGGTCCTCGGCCACCCGCAGCCGGGCGGCCATCGCCTTGTACGCGTCCAGCCGCCCGCGCAGTTCGGCCCGGACGGCCAGCGGCTGGGTCACCTCGGTCAGCGCCTGCCGGGCCCGGGCCAGCTCCTTGGCGGCCGCGTCCTCCAGCGCGTCCAGCAGCGGCGCCAGCCGGTACCACTGGCCGCTCTGGCGCAACTCCAGTGCCACCACGATCCGTTCGCGCAGCGCCGAGGCGGGCCCGGGTACCGCGGGCACCTCGGTCGCGGCTATCTTCGCCAGCACCTCGCCGCGCGCCCGGCGGGCCTCCGCCAGGGTGGCATCGGCCCGTTGCAGCAGATCGCCGACGCCCTGCAGCCGCTCCTCGGCGTCGTCGCGCAGCCGCAGCATGCTCTCCAGCTCCAGCCGGATGCCGTCCAGCGCCCGCCCGGCCCGGTTGAAGCGCTCGGTGTCGACCACCCCGGAGGGCGTGGCCAGCGCGGTGCCGTCCGGGCGGGTGCCGCGCTGGGCGGGTACCCGGGCCGGGCGCCAGAGGGCCAGCGGGTCGCTGCGCACCTCGGCCCGCAGGTCGCTCAGTTCGGCGTCCAGTCCGACCAGGTCGTCGCCGAGCGGGTGGGCGCCCTCGCGCACGCCCAGCGATCCGGCCAGGGTCTGCACCCGGCGCAGCTCGGCCAGCAGCAGGTCGATCCGGGCGGGCAGCGCCGACCAGACGGCGTCGGCGGCGCTCACCACCTCCAGCACGGTGGCGTACCAGGCGTTCATCCGGGCCATCAGGTCGTCCAGGCTGACCCGTTCGACCAGCTTGGCGGGCGCGCCGAGCAGTTGCGGGCCGTCCGGCAGGGCGCCGCCGGGCACGGTGACGGCGGGGCCGGTCAGCAGCTCGCTCAGCTCGGCGAGTTCGGGGCCGCCGGGCTTGGTCTTGCGGGCGCGGACGGCCCGGGCCGAGGCCAGCGCCTCCGAGTAGCGGTCGAAGAGCGCCCAGAGCAGCGGCAGGCCCTGCCCGGCGACGGTCCAGCGCTCCTCGGTGCGGCCGGTCAGCCCGGCGCCGTCGAGCAGCCGCAGCCCGGGGTGGTCCTGGAGCGAGAGCAGCGCGGACTCGACCGCGTCGCGCTCCGCGCCGAGGCGCGCCAACGCGCGGTCCACCTCCTCCCGGCTCAGTACCGGGCCCGCAGATGCCGCCAACGCCGTCTCCCTCTCCCTGTTCCGCTGTCCTGCCGTCGTCCTGCCGTCGTCCTGCGTCGACTGCCGCCGTCCGGGTCGACCCGCCCCGACCCTAGCGGGTGCCCGGCGGCCCGGTCCGGGCCCGGCCGTCAGGGGCCGGTCATGGGTGCGCGCCGGTCGGGGGCGCGCACCGCGGCGCGGGCCTGCCGACCGGTCAGGGCTGCACCGGCCAGTAGTGGTCGGCGTCGTTCAGCATGTACGGCTTGAGCCAGCGGTCGTAGCCGGCCCGCCAGGCGCCGCTCGCGTAGTAGTCGGCGAGCACCTTGTTCACCCGGGCCGTCAGATCGGTGTCGTTCTTGCGCATCGCGATGCCGATGACGGCCGGCCGGACCTCGCCGTCCACCACCCGGACGGTCTGGTCCTGGGCGGCCTGACTGGCCGCGAGCCCGTCGTCGGTCATGGTCGCGTCGATCTTGCCGAGCTGCATCAGCACCAGGCAGTCCAGGTGGTTCTCCACCGTGACGATCTTCCCGACCTTCGGCCGGAGCTTCAGCTCGTCCTCCGCCGAGGAGCTCGACGCGGCGCAGACGGTCTTGCCGTCCACCGCCTCGTCGATGGTCGTGGCGGGGGAGGACCTCGGCACCACCACCCGCTGACTGGTGGTGAAGTACGGCTTGGAGAAGGCGACCTGCTCCAGCCGGTCGCAGGTGATGGTCATGGTCCGGACGATCAGGTCGACCCGGCCCTCCTGGATGAACTTGATCCGCTCGGCGGTCGGCACCGCCTTGAGGGTCACCTTCTCCGGGTCGCCCATGATCGCGGTGCCGATCGCCTTGGCGAGGTCGATGTCGAAGCCCTCGATGGCGCCGGTGTTCGGGTTGCGCGCCCCCCAGCGGAAGCTGTTCTGGTCCACGCCGATCACCAGGCTGCGCTTGGCCTTGATCGCCTTGACGGCCGGGCCGTCCTCGGTGCTCGGCGGCACGCTCCGGTACACGTCGCAGTCGGTGGCGGCCTGCTCCTGCCGCGGCGCCTGCAGTGCCTGCGCGGCCTGTCCGGGCGCGGCCGCGGGCAGGACGGCGCCCTGCGGGCCGCCCGCGCCGAGCACCGCAGCGCAGGACGCCAGCAGTGCCACGGCGGCCACCGAACGGGTCCGTACGGTCCCCTTGCGCATCATGCTGCCTCCCCCTCTACCGGTACTCGGCCAGGCGCCGGCCGAGGCCGCGCACCGCCGCGGCGGCCGCCGCCAGGGCCAGCACCGCGACCGCCACGGCGGCGGTGCGCAAGTCCCCGTGGGTGCCCTTCGCCGCTTCCTGGAACTTCTTCAGCTCGATGTCGGCGGCCTTCGCCAACTGCTGGTCGGTCGCGTTGAAGGAGGCGTCGGCGGTCGTCGGAACGTTCGCCTCCTTGACCGTCACGGTGGCGTCCAGCGCGCCCTGGTAGTCCGCCTCGACGTTCTCCAGCCTGCTCGCGGCCGCGTGCCGGTCGCGCCACTGCTGGTACTGCCGCTGGGCGTCCTCGATCCGGGGCTGCGCCTCGGGCGGCGCCAGCAGCAGGGCCTCCGGCAGCGTGCCGCCGCTGCTGCGGTCCACCGGTGCGTCGGTGCGGGACAGGTGCTCGGTGGTCTTCGCCCACAGGTCCGCGTACTTGGTGCTGGACCCTCGGGCGACGAAGTGCAGGTTCTCCGCGAGGCGGGCGGTCAGGACGTCCACCCGGGCCTGGTTGAGGGCCCGCAGCGGGGCGGCGCCCCGGTTCTCGCTGTCCTGCAGCGCGCCGCGGGCGCCGAGCCCGGCCACGGTCAGCCAGAGCACCCCGGCCAGTACCGCGGCCGTCGCGCCCAGCAGCCCGATGTTGAACACCCGGTTGGTGCGCCGGAACAGGCCCAGCTGGACCCAGACCAGCGCGCCCAGGGTCAGCAGGCCCAACCCGTAGGCCGCCCACGGCACCGCCTCGGCCGCGGCGTAGTCGTCCGCCAGCTGCCGGTTCTCGGCGGCGGTCAGTGCGGCGGCGGCCGGCAGCAGCACGGTGCGCATCTGCTCGGAGGCGTACCGCAGGTAGGCGCCGCCGAGCGGGTAGCCCTGCCGGTTGTCCGCCCGCGCGCTCTCCACCAGCCCGGCGTAGACCGGCACCTGCTGGTTGAGGGTGGCGAGCCAGCCCTGGGCGGGGGAGGAGGCGGTGGTGCGCGCGGCGGCCTCGGCGATCAGCCGGGAGGCCGTCGCGAGGTCCGTCTCATACCGCTGCCGGACGGCCTTCGGTTCGGCGCCCGCGAGCAGGAATCCGGTGGCCGCGGTGGTGTCCGCGTCGGCGAGGGAGCGGTGGATCTCGGCGGCCGCCTGGCTCAGCGGCTGGCTGTACTCGACCACCTGCCGGGCCGCCTGCGCCCGGGATTCGACCTGCCAGGCGGTGAGCGCGCCGAATGCCACGGTGAGCACCGCGAGCAGCGCCCCGGCCAGCCGCAGCCGCCCGGGCGCGGTCCGCGCGGCCCGGCCCAGGCGGGCGCGCAGGCCGGCCGCCCCGGCGACCGCCGCGGCGCCGTGCCGGACCGCGGCCGGGCCGCCCGGCCGCACCGGCACCGCCGTGCCCGACCCCTCCGTACGTACTGGTGTCGCCACCCGCCCCACCCTCCCCTGTGGCCGCCCCGTCATCCGGGCCCGGCCGTTGCCAGCAGTATGGCCGTCACTCCCCGCGGCCACACCCGAGTTGCGCCGATCTTGAGCATTCGTGAGCGGGGCCGGTGCCGGTCCGTGCGGTGCCCGGGCCGTCCCCGTCGTCCCCGTCGTGCGTGCCGCGCTGGTCCGTGCCGTGCCGCCGTGCCGTGCCGTGCCGCCGTGCCGTGCCGTGCCGCCGTGCCGTGCCGCGCCGTTCCGCAGTGCCGAGCCGGGCCCCCCGCCGGGCCGTCCCGCCGACCGCCGCGGTGAACGCCGTCGCGGTCCGTTGCCCGGCCGTTGCGCGCGGGCGACGACCGGGTCGACGCGGGATGCACCCTATGCGGTTCCCCCGACAGGTCGGAGCCGCGGGGTCCGCTTGTGTGCATCCCGGGCATCCGGGGCGTGCTCCGTACCATGAGCGGTATGCGACTGCTTGGAACGATCTCCGCCGACCGCCCGCTGCTCGTCGTCGCCGTCCGGGAGGAGGCGGCGTACCTCGGCGAGGAACTGCCGGTCCTGCTCACCGGCATCGGCAAGATCAACGCCGCGGCCGCGCTGGCCACCGTGCTGGCCGGCGGCCGGCACCCGTCCGAGGTGGTCAACCTCGGCACCGCCGGCGCCCTGCGCCCGGGCTGGGCCGGCACCCACACCGTCACCCAGGTGATCCAGCACGACATCGACACCCCCGCGCTGTTCGCGCTCACCGGCCGCACCTACGGCGCGCCGCTGGTCGTCGGCAAGGGCGACGGACCGGTGCTGGCCACCGGCGACCTCTTCGTCTCCGACGCGGCCGCCCGCGACCGCCTCGCCGAGCACGCCGACCTGGTCGACATGGAGGGCTACGCCGTCGCCACCGTCGCCCACCGGGCCGGGCTGCCCGTCCGCCTGGTCAAGCACGTCAGCGACGAGGCCGGCGACGGGGCCGGGCACACCTGGCGCGAGTCGGTCGACGACTGCGCCCGCCACCTCGCCGACTGGCTCCGCGACCAGAAGTGGTGACACCCCGCCAGATGTCCGCCGCCTGACCGGATCCGCCGGAGTTCCGCGGGGGCGGTCGGGCGCACGGCGCACGGCCTAGGCTGGCGCGCATGACCGACAGCACCGAAGCGCGCAAGCGCAGTGACGTCCGCCCGCCCGGGATCAACGCCGACGAGCAGACCACCCTGCTGACCTTCCTCGACTACCTGCGCGAGGCCGTCATCGGCAAGGTCGCCGGCCTCTCCGACGAGGAGGCCGGGCGGCCGGGCGTCGCCTCCGGTACCAGCCTGCTCTGGCTGGTCCGCCACCTCACCGCCGTCGAGCTCAACTGGTTCCTCTGGGCCTACCGGGGCGAGGACGTCGACCTTTGGGACGACGACGCGCCCGCGACCGGCGACGAGACGGTCGAGGAGTCGATCGCCGCCTACCGCGCGGCGATCGCCCGCGCCAACGAGGTCGCCGCCGCCGCGGCCGGCGCTCTCGACCGCCCGGGCGTCCGCTCGCTGCGCCCCAACGCCGAAGCGCCGTCGATGCGTTGGCTACTGGTCCACATGATCGAGGAGACCGGCAGGCACGCCGGTCACGCCGACATCATCCGCGAGCAGTTGGACGGCGCCGTCGGCCGTTAGCAGGCCCTGCCGACCGGGCCGCTGACGGTGGATGGAATACTCCCCCGCGCAGAACCCGACGCCGTCACGACGGAGTCGGGTGTTCATTTCACAGGGGGAACCACACGTTCATGTCTACGTCGCGTAGAACCAAGCGCCGTGTCCACGCCGTCCTCGGGGCGTCCGCGCTCGCGCTGACCATGCTCGCCACCACCTCGGCCTGTGGGCCGGACAACAGCGCGGGCGATGCCGCCGACGCCGTCGGCGCCGCGGCCGGCGCGCTGCCGACCAACCTCGACGACCTGAAGAAGTGGAGCTTCGAGGACTGGGAGAAGTGGGCGAAGGACTACGCCATCCCGGCCGCCGCCAAGGGCTACTGGGACTTGGAGAAGCTCCTCAGCGCCAAGCCGGTCGAGGTCGCCGCGCCGCCGCAGAAGCCGGGCGGCGGCCAGCCGCCGGCCTCCCAGGCCCCGGCCTCGCAGCCGCCCGCCACCCAGGCCCCGGCGAGCAAGCCGCCGGCCGGGCAGCCGTCGGCGCCCGTCAAGCCGTCGAACACCCAGCAGCCGGCCTCCCAGGCCCCGCACCAGCCGACGCAGGCCCCGGCCTCGCAGCCGCCCGCCACCCAGCCGCCCGCCACCCAGGCGCCGGCGAGCCAGGCCCCGGCCACGCAGGCTCCGGCGACCCAGGCCCCGGCTCCGGCGACCCAGGCCCCCAAGCAGCCCGGCGACAACGGCAACGACCCGCTGCCGAGCACCATCAACGCGCAGGCCGTGCCGCACCCGTACACCAAGTTCGCCTGGGAGGGGAAGCTCTTCTTCGACGACCCGGGCACCCAGCCCGGCAAGACCGGCGGCTCGCGCCACGTGTGCTCCGGCACCGTGGTGTCCGACCCCGCGCACCCCGGTAAGAGCAACCTGGTCTGGACGGCCGGCCACTGCGTCCACCAGGGCAAGGGCGGCAACTTCTACGCCAACTTCGAGTTCATCCCGAACTTCAACAGCAACGGCTCGGTGAGCGGCCGCAAGCAGGCCGAGCAGGCGCAGTACGCGCCGTTCGGCCAGTGGAACGGCGTGCAGGCCTTCACCTCGCCGGTCTGGAAGGCCGAGGGCGGCGAGACGGGCTCGCCCGCCACGCACTACGACTTCGCCCTGCTGCGGGTGAAGCCGGAGACCGACGGCGGCAAGTCGCTGGAGGAGACGGTCGGCGGTTCGATCCAGCCCTGGTTCAACGCCCCGCGCGAGCAGCTGAGCATCACCGAGTACGGCTACCCGGCGGCGCCCCCGTTCGACGGCATGGAGCTGAACCGCTGCGAGAGCGGCAAGCCGACCCGGCTCTCCTTCGAGCCGACCCGGCCGTCGATGCTCGCCATCGGCTGCACCATGACGGGCGGTTCCAGCGGCGGCGGTTGGCTGACCACCAAGGACGGCAAGCCCGCCCTGGTCAGCAACGTCTCGATCGGCCAGCACGACCAGGAGCCGCGCTTCCAGGCCGGCCCGTACCTGGACGACGTGGCCGCCGGCATGTACAACTTCGCGACCAAGAAGGGCTGACCTCCCCTCGCCCGACGGCGGCCCCGCACCCGTTCACCGGGTGCGGGGCCGCCGTGCGTCGGGCGGCCCCGCCTCGGCTGGAATGCTGAGGATCGGTCATCTCGCCCTGGTGGCACTCGTGTTGCGTCGAAGTGCACGGCTCACCCGGTTCGGGTCGAAGTCGGGTTCTAGAATAGATTTTCAGTTATCGGTAGCGCTACGATCTGCCGCCATGACGTCGACGAAGCGACCGGTCCATGTCCGCTAAGCAGCAGCGGGGCGAAGCCACCGTGGAGCGCCTGCTGACCGCCGCCCTGCAGGTGTACGCCGAGTCGGGCCGACCGGGGTTCACCGTCAGCGCGGTCGGCAAGGCCAGCGGGGTCAGCCTCGGCAGCCTGTACCACCACTTCGGCAGCTTCGACGGCCTCGCCGCCGCCCTCTACACCCGGTGCCTGGAGCAGCTCTTCGACGAGATGATCACCTCGGTGCGCCGGACCAGGACCGCCCGCACCGCCGTGCGCGCCCTCGTCCAGGCCTATCTGCGCTTCACCCGGGAGCAGCACGACGCCGCGCTCTTCCTGCACGCCTCCACCAACTCCGGCTACCTCGCCACCCACACCGAGGAGATCCGGGACGCCAGGGCGGCCAAACTGGGCAGCCTGGCGGCCCTGTTGCGTCCGCGGATCGAGTCCGGGGAGATCGCGCCGGTGCCGGAGCCGATGCTGGAGGTCCTGCTGCTCGGGCCGGTCGCCGAGACGGCCCGCCGCTGGCTGTCCGGCGGGTACGACATCGACCTCGCCGAGGCCTCGCGGGTGCTGCCCGAGCGGATCTGGCGGGCCCTGCGACCGGACGGCGACCACGGCGGCCCGCCGCGTTGACGCCCGGGCCCGCACACCCCTAGAGCGCGCTGACCACCGCCGGCTGCCCGGCCCGCGCGCCGGCCACCACGTCCCCGGTGGTGACGACCTTCGCGAAGCGCATCGCGTGCAGCACCGCGGCCGTGGCCCGGGCGAGTTCGGCGGCCGGTACGGTCACCCCGTCGGGGCCGGTCATGTCGAAGGTGTGCATCGCATCGACCGGGAACACCGCGTCGTACCCGAGGTTGCCGGCCATTCGCGCGGTGGTCTCGTTGCACACGTTGGTCATGATCCCGACGATCACCACCTGCCGTGCGCCGCGCTGCTGCAGCCA
This sequence comes from Kitasatospora sp. NPDC048239, assembly GCF_043202015.1. Classification (NCBI taxonomy): domain Bacteria; kingdom Bacillati; phylum Actinomycetota; class Actinomycetes; order Kitasatosporales; family Streptomycetaceae; genus Kitasatospora; species Kitasatospora sp. NPDC048239. Next base: position 51,758 of record NZ_JBICZP010000008.1, read on the forward strand.
GGCGTGCAGGTCGGGCGTGCCGTAGAAGGCGCTGTTCACCGGCTTGGTGATGTGCAGGTCCGCGGGGACGGCCGCCACCGCGTCCTTCAGCTCGAACCCCGCCGTCCCCGGCACCAGCGGCCCGACCTGGGAGGCGTGCTGCACCACCACGATCGGCCGCCCGGTGGCCTGCCACACGTCGGTCAGCTCCGCGATCCGCAGCTCGGCTTCGGGGTTGTCCCGGGTGCCCCAGAACTCGTAGTCCTCGAAGCCCTTCTGGACGTCGATCACGACGAGGACGGCGTCGGCGTCGATGGTCAGCGGGGCGTCGAATGCACTGGTGTTGGTCATGGATCCATCCTGCGGCGGGCCGCGGTGAGCCGGTGATGGGCCTCGGCGCCACCCATCGATAGATTTCCGCCATGCGGACTGTGGGATGCCTGATCTTCGACGGGGTACGGCCGTTCGACTACGCCGTGATCGGCGAGGTGTGGGCGAACCGGGTCATACGGCCCGGCGTACCGCGGTTCGAGCTGCGGGTCTGCGGGCCGCAGGGCGCCCGGGTGCGGCTCGGCGGCGGCCTGGAGCGGACGCCGGACTTCGGACTGGACGGACTGCTGGAGTGCGACCTGGTCGTGGTGCCGGGCGTGGAGAACCCCGGTGAGCCGCGCGATCCAGGCGTCCTGGCGGCGCTGCGGGCCGTGCACGAGCAGGGGGTGCCGATCGCCTCGCTCTGCGCGGGCGCATTCGTGCTCGCCGAGGCGGGCCTGCTGGACGGCCGGACGGCCACCACCCACTGGGCGGTCGCCGACGAACTCGCCCGCCGCCACCCGGCGGTGGACGTCCACCCGGAGGTGCTGTTCACCGGCGGGGGAGACCTCTGGACCTCCGCCGGGGTGGCCGCCGGGATCGACCTCTGCCTGCACCTGGTGCGCCTCGCCCACGGCCAGCACGCCGCCGCCACGATCGCCCGCGCCATGGTCACCGCGCCCTTCCGGGCCGGCGGCCAGGCCCAGTTCATCCCGTCCCCCGTCCCGGAGGACACCGGCGGCGGGGACGACCCGCTGGCCCGCGCCCGGGCCGGGATCCTGGCCGCCCTGGACACCCCCTGGACGGTCCGCCGGATGGCCGCTCTGGCCCTGATGTCCGAGCGTTCCTTCGCCCGCCGCTTCGCCGCCGCCACCGGCACCACCCCGCTGCGCTGGCTGCTGGAGCAGCGCGTCCTCGCCGCCCAGCGGCTGCTGGAGGAGACCGACCTCCCGGTCGACGCCGTCGCCGTCCGCTGCGGCTTCGGCTCGGCGGTCTCGCTGCGCCCCGCCTTCACGGCCCGGGTGGGGGTGGCTCCGCGCGAGTACCGCCGGACCTTCCGCGGCCGGGAGCCTTCGGACTTGGTCCCATAGGGACCCCAAAGGGGCTCAGAACCAGGTGCCGAGCCACAGCCTGGCGCGCCAGTCCGCGTACGGGATGGTCTGCCCGGTGTAGATCGGAAGGAAGTGGACGAAGTTCCAGCCGATCAGCAGGACGAGCACCGCTGCCACCACCACGCCCCGGACGCGGCGCCGGTCGCCCGCCCCCGGCGGCCCCGCCAGCGCTCCCAGCATCATCGTCACGGCCAGGCTCAGGTACGGCACGAAGACGACCGCGTAGAAGGAGAAGATCGTGCGGTCCTGGTACAGGAACCAGGGCAGGTAGCCGGCCCCCACCCCGCACAGCACGGCGCCGGAGCGCCAGTCGCGCCGCAGCGCCCACCGGTAGAGCAGGTACCCGAGCGCGCAGCAGGCCGACCACCACAGGAGCGGGGTCCCCAGGGCGAGGATCGTCTGCGAGCAGGGGGCCGTGGTGTGGCAGCCGGCCGTGCCGGGCTCCGCCTGCGTGTAGTGGAACAGCACGGGACGGCCGAGGACCAGCCAGCTCCACGGGTTCGACTCGTACGCGTGGGGTGACTGCAGCCCCACGTTGAACTGGTACACCCCGTACTCGTAGTGCCAGAGGCTGCGGAGCGGCGCCGGAATCCACGACCAGGTGCCGCCGCGGCCGTCCGCCCAGTGCCGCCCGTACGCCTGGTCGGACAGGAACCAGCCGGTCCAGGTCACCAGATACGCCAGGGCGGCGGCCACGGCGAGGGCCAGTGCCGACCAGCCGTCCCTGCGCAGGACCGCGCGGTAGGGGCGGTGCGCGCCCGCGGTGCGGCGGGCGCCGGCGTCCCACAGCAGGGTGAGCACGAGGAAGAAGGCCAGGAAGTACAGTCCGTTCCACTTGACCGAGGCCGACAGCCCGAGGAAGAGCCCGGCCGCGAGCCGCCAGGGCCGCAGACCCGTCCCGGCGCGGTCGCCGGGGTGCCCGCCCGGGTGGGCCCGGCCGGCCGCGTCCACCGGCAGGGCGGCCGCGAGCCGGGCCCGGGTGCGGTCCCGGTCGAGGAGCAGCGAACCGAACGCCGCCAGCGCGAAGACCATCACGAAGAGGTCGAGCAGCGCGGTGCGGCTCATCACGAAGTGCAGGCCGTCCACCGCCATCAGCGCCCCGGCCAGGCAGCCCAGCAGGGTGGAACGGAACAGGCGGCGCCCGATGCGGCACAGCATCAGCACCGACAGGGTGCCCAGCGCCGCCGTCATGAAGCGCCAGCCGAACGGGGTCAGGCCGAACATCCACTCGCCGAGGGCGATCACCCACTTGCCCGTCGGCGGGTGCGCGACGAAGGCCCCGGTCTCGGACAGCGGGATCACCTGGGGGCTGCCGAGGATCTGCGGGTCGGAGGCCAGGTGGTCCGGCCAGTTGCCCTCGTAGCCGAGCCGCAGCATCGACCAGGCGTCCTTGGCGTAGTACGTCTCGTCGAACACGACCGCCCGCGGGCTGCCCAGGTGCCGGAAGCGCAGCAGCCCGGCGAGGAGGGTGACCAGCAGCGGCCCGCCCCAGCCGGACCAGCGCGCCAGCCGGTGCACCGCCGCGGGGGACAGCCCGAAGGCGTACCGCAGCCGCGAGCCGGGTTCGGGGAACGGCGTCACCAGGAGCTCGTGCACGGAGGGCTGCGGGCGCGTGGCGTACCCGGCGCGCTGCAGCTGCCGCGCCCAGGGGGTCGGCCGGGGGTCGGCCTCCTTCGGCGGCGGGCAGGCGGTGGCGGTCGGGTTCTCGGGTATCACGAAGTGGGCCTTCTCCTCGTGGAGGGCGGGACGAGCGGTGATCGGGTGCCCGGCGGGGCGTCCGGCCGGCGGGGTGTTCGGCCGGCCGGGGCGGTCCTCAGCGGCCGGGACCGCCGGTGCCCGTCCGGGTGGCCGAGATCCGGCCCGGCCCGGTGACCTGCCCGGTGACCTGCCCGGTGACCTGCCCGGTGACCGGCCCGGGCGTCGACAGGCGGTGCGGCGCCGGCGCCCCCACCGGCGCCCCCTCGGCGGGGGAGGCCGGGCGGCCCGGGGACGTCATCGTCACCGACTCGGCGGAGACGAGGGGGCGGGGCTGGGGGCCGGGGGGCCCGCCCCGGGAGTACGAGCCCGCCAGGACCAGCAGCGCGGCACAGAGCCCGGCGGTCAGCACCGACCCGGCGACCGTCCACGCCGTCCGGACCCGCTGCCGGGCGCGCACACCGGCGCGCAGCCGCTCCCGGTGGCGGTCCTCGTAGGCCGCGTCCTCCAGCCCGTCGCGCATCATGCGCACCAGCTCCTGCTCGAAGCGGTCCATGGCTCCCCTCCTCACTCGACCGGGCTGACCGTCTGGGCCAGCAACTGCCGCAACCGTGCGACGCCGCGGGCCGTGAGCGACCGGGCGGTACCCAGCGGGCACCCCAGCACCTCCGCGACCTGCCCCTCGGGCAGGTCCTGGTAGTAGCGCAGCACCACCGCGGCCCGCTGCCGCGCCGGAAGCAGCGCCAGCACGGCCTCCAGGCTGGTCCGTTCGTCCACGGCGGCGGCCTCGTCCGCCGACCCGGGCGGCTCGGGCATCCGGCCGACGGGCTGCTCGCCCCACCAGCGGCGCTGCGCCGAGCGGGCCGCGGCCCGGGCCAGGACCTTGCGCACATACGCCTCGGGCGCCTGCCCGGCCACCCGCGGCCAGGCGAACCACAGCTTGACGAGCGCCTCCTGCAGCAGGTCCTCGGCCCGGTGGCGGTCCCCGCCGGTGAGCAGCCGTGCCAGGTGGAGCAGCGCCGACCAGCGAGCCGCCACGAAGCGGTCGAACTCGTCGGCCCGCAACTGCCCCGTCAACCTCGGTCCCTTGCCTCCCCGCCGAGCATGCCGGCCCCTTGCGCGGAGCCGAGGGCGGCGCACGCGTCATCAACCGCGCGCGCCGCCGCACGACCGCGTCCCTGTACCCCTGACTAAGACGCTGGACCCCGCGCCGCTATGCACCCGACCCATGTGGCCTGGGTCACATCGGGTCGGGGGGTCCCGCCCGGCGGAGTCGGACTGGGCTGGTGCCGCGCGGGCCCGGGGCGGCCCGATGCGGCATCGCGGCACAACGGCTCCTCGCCCGAACGGTGTTGACGGATTATCGGCATGTCCGCCGGGCGTGCGGAGTATCGTCGCGACTCCTTCGCCACAGGTGGGAGACCAGGATGTTCCAAGAACCCCGCAGACCCGACCGTGCCGTCCAGCTCGCCAGGAGCCTGGACGCCGTCCTCCGCGGCCTGACCGCCGAACAGCGCGCCTTCGCGCAACGCCCGAAGCACGTGGGGCCCGCGCCGGTCCTGGACGACGACCAGAGCCGCGCCGAGCTGATGCTCATCTCCGGGCTCGCCGAACGCGCGATCGTCGAGCTCCAGCAGGGGAACCCGCTCAACGACGACGACCTCCCCGACCGCCAGCGCGTCGCCCTCACGGCCCTGGTCGCGGAGATCCGCCGACTGACCGCCGGGCACGAACGCCGGGAGGGCCGGGACGCCATGCGGCTCGTCCTCGCCTGGCTCGGCGGTGAAGGCGGCGAATCGGGGGAGGCGCTCCGCGACCTGCGCGAGCGGCTGCGGGCCCGGCTCAAGGAGCAGGCCTCGGCCGACGTCGCCGCCCAACCGGCCCCGGCGCAGCAGCAGGCGCAGGCGCCCGCCACCAACCAGGAGGTGCTCAGCGGGCTCCTGCGCGACATCATCGGGCATCAGGCCCCCGGCGGTGACCAGGCGAAGGTCAAGTCGGTCCTGGTGATCGACGGTGTGGCCTACCGGGGCAAGAACGGCGGGGCGGTGTCGGCCGTCACCGACGCTCTCATCAGGAGGCTGGTGACGTCGGTGGAGGACTGGACCCTCACCGGCTGCGCCGAGGTCCACGCCCTGGACGCCTTCGTGACGAGTCGGAACTACACCTCCGCCAGCGACGTGGTGAAGGACTTCACCGGGGTGAACCGCGTCACCGTCCCGCCGGCCCCCGCGCAGCAGATGGTCAAGGGCGCGGTGATCGCCGCGATGGACGCGCGCGGCTACCCGACCCGGGTCTGGGAGAAGCGGCTGCCCTGCGAGCACTGCCGGCAGTGGCTCGCCACGCTGCGCATCACCCCCGACACCAGGGGGGTCCTCAGCTAGTACCGCATCGGCCCCTGGGTCCTGTCCGGCGGATCATGCGACGGTCAGGGGATCCCGCCGTGCAGGACCTGGTGCCGCATCAGGCAGCGTTCGCCCTGTTCAGAAGACGACATCGTGATCTCGTCTCGGATACGGGCTTCGGTGTCGACGGCCACGAACTCCTGGATGAACGACTTCGGCGAGGTCCGCCGCGGCTTCCGGCGCACCGTGTCACGACGGAGTTCTTCCTCCACCTCGCCGCCACGTTCGTCGCCGTCCGCTGCCTCATCCGCGAGGCCCGCACCCGTTACCGCTGGACGGGCCGCCCCACCGCCCGACGCCTCCGGTGGTCCGTTCCTCGGTCGCTCTAAACTGTCGGCTCGGCCGCGGTGGGCGGCGAGGCTGACGGGGGTTCATGACGCATGTGGTCAACGCTGTCCAATGCCGCCCTGCCAGCGGCAGACCGGTTCGAATGGTTCGCCGACATGGTCGCCCGCGACCTGGTGCCGGTGGCGGTCACCAGCCCGCACGCCGCCGACTTCCGGGCGGATGCCGCCGTGTTGGACCTCGGCCCGGTACGGATGTCGGCCCACACCCACGCACCGCTGCGCTCACGTCGGCCACCGGCCCTGACCCGGCGCAGCGACCCGGAGCAGTACCAGCTGGCACTGGTCGAGGGAGAGAACCCCATGTGGATCTCCCAGCACGGCAACAGCTCCGGACCGGTCACCCGCGAGTTGGTGCTCTGGGACACCTCCCGGCCGTTCGAGGCCGGAACGCGGGACGAGTACGGGCTCACTCGCGTCCTCATCCTGCACATCCCCCGCGCGGCGCTGCCGATCCACGCCGACAAGGTCGACCGCCTGCTCGCCCGCCGCATCCCCACCCACAGCGGAACGGGCGCCATCCTGGCCCGCTTCCTCACCTCCCTGGGCGTTCACGGCGCCGGGTGCGGGCCCGAGGAGCTGGTCCGGCTGGGGGAGATGGCGCGGGACCTGGCCACCGTCTGCCTGGCCCAGCACGCCGATGCCGCGCGCGAGGTCGACGCCTCCACCCGGGCCCGGGCCCTGCTGGAGCAGGTCAAGGCGTTCATCGAGCACAACCTCGACGATCCCGGCCTGGCACCCGATGTGATCGCCGAGCACCACCACATCTCCGTCCGGTCCCTGCACCTGCTGTTCCAGGGCGAGGAGGAGAGCGTTGGCAGACTGATCCGCCGGCGCCGCCTCGAACGCTGCCGCGCCGACCTCGCCCGGCCGGAGCTGGCCCACCAGCCTGTCCACGCCATCGCCGCCCGCTGGGGCTTCGGCAGCGCGGCCGTCTTCAGCCGGGCCTTTCGCGAGGCGTACGGGCTGACGCCCCGCGAGCACCGCCGCCAAACCTCGCAAGGCCCTTCCTGCACCGATCATCAAGCAAGCCTGCACTCCGGGCAAACTCCGCCGGACGGTTCGCTCCTAACGTGGCTGACCGGGTGATCCACCGTCGCCCTTTCGTCGTCCCACGGGGGAAACCGCATGAAGAAACTCCTCACCACCGCCGCGGCAGCGGGCCTCGCGCTGACCGGTGCCACCATCGCCGCGCCCACCCCGGCCCAGGCGTTCTCGGAGGTCCCGATCCGGATCTTCCGGATCGCGAACTACGAGGGCCGGTGCCTGGAAGTCGAGAACTCCTCGACGGAGAACGGCGCCAGGGTGCAGCTGTGGGACTGCCACAACCAGCCCGGCTCGTACTGGCGCTGGATGAGCGTCCCCGGCACGAACTACAGCTACCTCGTCAACGATCACAGCCGCAAGTGCCTGGAGATCGAGAACTCCTCGCTGGCAAACGGTGGCCGCGCCCAGCTGTGGGACTGCGCCGGGCAGACCGGTGCCATGTGGGTCGCCACGGGAGAGCTGTACGACCGGGACCGGGCGATCGAGCACTACACGATCCTCAACACCAGCGACCGGGCCCTGGAGGTCGAGAACTCCGCGAGCTTCAACGGAGCCCGGGTGCAGCAGTGGAGCTACGGGGGCCAGACCGGGGCACTGTGGCGGTTCATCTGACCGCGGGCCCGGCGGGCTGACCGCCGCCGCCCGGTCAGCGGGCCGGGAGCAGGCACAGCGGGTGCCCGGCCGGGTCGGCGTAGATCCGCCGGCCGCCGGCGTCGGACAGCCGGGTGGCGCCGAGCGCGAGCGCCTCGCGCTCGGCGCCGTCGAGGTCCGGAACGTCGAGGTCCAGGTGCGTCTGCTTCGGGTGCTCCGCATCGGGCCACTGCGGTGGGCGGCCGGCTGCTCGCGCCTGATGCGCGCCCTAGTAGTCGGTCGGCTGCCGGAGGACGAGGTCGGCCACCACCGGCCACAGGGCGTCCGTGGTGGCGATGGTCAGGAATCCGCTGCCGCAGGGGATCTGGGCGCCGACGCAGCCGTCCGAGGTGAGCGCCTCGACGGTGGTGACCGCCCCGGCCACGCAGATGTCGACCCTGCGGTGGCCAGGCGTGAAGGCGTCCCGGAACGGATCCGGGTCCCGGCGGCCCGAGTTGGAGAGGAAGACGCGGAGTTCGCCCTCGGCGGTGGAGGAACCCCGCACGTGGTGGCTCTCCGGACCGGACCGGGAGGTCTGCACGACGGCGACGAGCTCCCGGTCGGCGTGGTAGTTGAGGTCGAGGCAGCGCAGGAACCCGTCCGAGCGCTGTTGTCCGAACAGGGTGAGCCAGTGGGCCGGCGTGTCCCGCACCTCGGCGACCGGCTCCCCGTACTCCTCGGCCAGCTCGCGCGGGGTCGGGATCCGGAACCCGCTCGGGCCGTTGCTGCGGAACATTGGTACCCCCAAGTGTCGTCCGTACGAACGGTCTTGGTGCAGTACACCATGGACACGCGGGCCGCGCCCGGGGCGGCAGGGCCGCGTGGCCCTGCCGCCCCGGGCGGGGATCAGCAGCTGCAGTGCCACTGGTAGTCGGCCGGGGGAGTCGGACCGGTCCGGCCGACGGCGCTGCGCGCGGCGGTCGGCGGGTGGATCGTCCGGCCGGCCTTGATGGTCTCGGCGACCGTGATGTGCCGGATCTCCTCCGGGTCGGCGAGCGTCACGGGGTTGGCGCTGAGGACCACCAGGTCGGCCAGCTTGCCGACCTCGATGCTGCCCTTGCGGTCCTGCTCGAAGTACTGGTGGGCGGCGTTGATGGTGATCGAGCGGACGGCGTCGAGCGCGGACACGCACTGCTCCGGGCCGAGGACGACCTTGTCCTTGCGGGTGCGCCGGGTGACCTGGCTGGACAGGATGGCGATCGAGTTGGGCAGCGCCACCGGGGCGTCGTGGTGCGAGGTGTAGGCCATCCGGCGGTCGAGCGCCCAGCGTGCGGGGGAGATGTTCGCCGCCCGCTCCTCACCGAGGACGGTCTTCCGGTACCAGTCGCCCCAGTAGAAGGTGTGCATGGAGAAGAACGACGGGATGATCCGGAGCAGCGCGAACTCGTTGATCTGGTCCTCGCGGGCGGTCTGCGCGTGGATCGCGACCGTCCGCCGGTCGCCGGGCCCGGCCGCTGCGGCGGCGGCCTTGACCGCGCCGATGAACTGGTCGATCGAGGCGTCCCCGTTGACGTGTGCGAGCACCTGCCAGCCCTGCTCGTAGGCCGTGCGCACCTGCCTCAGGACGATCTCGTCGTGCGGGATGGTCGGGTAGCCGCAGTAGTCGTCCGGTTGGTCCGCCGGCGGCGTCTCGTACGGCTTGGTCAGCCAGGCCGTCCGGCCCTGCGGGGAGCCGTCGAGGTACATCTTCACGCCCGCCGCCCGCACGCCGTTCACGTACTCCGGGCTCGCCCCGACCGGGTCCCCGTCCGCGTCGCGGTCCAGCACCGCCGCGGTGGCCTGGTCGGCGCGCGCGTAGGCGACGACGTCGATCTCGAAGGGGAGCGCGGCGGCGATCTCCCGCAGGGCGGCGAGGTTGGCCAGGGTGGCGCCGCCCTCCTGGACGGTGGTGAAGCCGAACGAGGCGGCCGACTGCGCGCCCTTGGCGAACAGCCCGAACTGCACCGCCTGCGGCAGGCCGCCCATGGCCGCTGCCGAGGCGGGGTTGAAGGCCGTCTCCTCCAGGACCCCGTTCGGCTCGCCGTGCGGCGGGGCCTCGACGCCCTCGCGGCGGCGGATGACGCCGCCCTCCGGGTCGGCGGTGTCCGAGCTGTAGCCCAGGGCCGCGAGTCCCAGCGTGTTCACCGCTCCCAGGTGGAAGGACTGGTGGATGGCCAGCACCGGCCGGGTGGTGGACACCTCGTCCAGGTCGTCCCGGGTGGGGTGCCGCTCGTTGGTGAGGACCGCGTCGTCGTAGCCGAAGCCGATGATCCACTCCGACTCCCGGCCGACCTCCGTCTCCGCCCACTCCCGCAGCTTCCGCTTGACCGAGGCGATGTCGGTGACGTCGCCGTCCGGATCCGCCAGCAGATTGGCGATAGTGGCCTGGAGGCCGATCCCGCCGAGGTGGCCGTGCGCGTCGATGAACCCCGGGAGCAGCGCCCGGCCTTCGAGGTCGCGCACCTTCGTCCGGGGGCCGTGCCAGCGGGCGACCGCCTCGGCGTGGCCGCCGACGAAGACGATGACGCCGTCCTTGACCGCGACGGCCTCCGGCCGCTCGGTGGAGCCGGCCGCGACCGTCTCGATCTCGCCGCCGTGGAGGAGGAGGTCGGCCTCCTCGTACGGTGCTGCTGCGGCCTGCTGCTGATCGTCCATGGAGGTCCTCACATCAGGGGCGGATACGTTCGGTGCGCCGTGTGCTACCCAAGGTGACCGCGCTCCGAACCTCGCCGAGGGGCGAACGCGGTTCGGGTCGCCCCTCAGACCGCGAGGAGGCCTTCGGCCCGGCCGAAGGCGAGCTCGGTGTAGCCGGCGGCGGGGGCGATCAGCACCCAGACGAACTTGCCGATCCCGCCCGCCCGGGGGCAGCAACCCCAGCGCTCGGCCAGCTGGTCGACGAGGAAGAGGCCGCGGCCGCCCTCGTCCTCGGGGGAGGAGGTGCGGACGGAGGGCCGCCCGCTGCCCGCGTCGTGGACCTCGATCCGGAGACGGTCGCCGACGAGCATGAAGCGGACCTCCACCAGCCGGTCCGGCGGGGTGTCGGCGTGCTGGACGGCGTTCGCGAAAAGCTCGCCCAGCAGCAACTCACCGATGTCCGAGTAGCGTTCACCGCGCGGCAGACCGGTGAGGTAGGCCCGCAGCATCAGCCGGGCGAGCGGAGTGGACTCGCACCGCCGGTCGAGCCTGGCGGCGAACTCGCGGGGGCGCCGGGAGAGGCGGGAGGGGAGCGGGGTGGCGCAGTTCTGGGGCATGGCGAGGCAACCTCCGGTGCTGGTGGGGGAGTGGAAGCGGCTCACGGCAGGGGCGCACGGCCTCACGCTGCGCAAGCAAACGATCGCGTTCCGGTCTCAATCATCGGGCCTGCGGGTTACGGTGACGGCCGATTCGAGGTGCAGCGATGCGCGACACATGAGGGGGCAGGACGTGTCACATCGGAAAGCGGATGCCGGGCCCACGTCGAGCCCGGCGGTGATGTTCGGTGAAGCCCTGCGATTCGCGAGGGAGCGGGCCGGCTACACGCAGGCCGAGCTGGGCAAGCTGGTCCACTGCGACCGCACGGTGGTCACCCGCGCCGAGGGCGGGCAGCGGCCGATGCAGGCCGAGACGGTGGAGAGTTGTGACGAGCTGCTGCAGATGGGGGGTCTGCTGATCAGGCTGTTCGAGCGGGTGGACTGGCATGCGGACATCGAGCACCCGGACTGGTTCCAGAAGTACGTCGACCTGGAGGCCGAGGCGGTGGCTGTGAGGGCGTTCCAGTACAACAGGGTCAACGGCTTGCTCCAGTGCGAGGACTACGCGCACGCCCTGTTCTCTCTCGGCGATGCCTGTGACAGCCCGGCCCTCGTCAAGGAGAGGGTGGTGGCCCGGCTGAGCAGGCAGGAGCGCTATCTCCAGTCCGGTGGTCCGCTGCTGCTCGTGGTTCTCCACGAGGGCATCATTCGGAGTGTCGTCGGCGGGCCCGGGGTTATGCGACGGCAGATGGAGCATCTGCTGTCGGTAGGTGAGTTGTCCAACATCAGCATCCAGGTGGCGCCCTTCGACCGTTCCTCGACGAGGCTGCCCGCGACGTCGATGTTCCTGTTGGTGATGCCTGATGGAAAGGAGTGGATCTACTCAGAGAGCCTCTATCGGGGGCACTTCAGCGATGCGCCGACGATCATTGCGGAGCATCGCTGCGACTTCGACCTCATGCGCGGCGCTGTACTCTCGGTCAGCGACTCTCGTGTGCTGATCGCCGAGGCGATGGAGGAGTACGAGTATGCCGAACGTCGAGCTCAACTTGGCGGCCTGGCTGAAGAGCAGCCACAGCGGCGGCAACGGCGGCAACTGTATCGAGGTGGCCCCAGGCTTCCCCGGCCTCGTCCCCGTGCGTGACTCGAAGGATCCCGACGGCCCTGCTCTCGTCTTCGCCGCTTTCGCGTGGCATTCGTTCATCGCCGCCGCCTCGGCTGGTGACTTTCCTGCAAAGGATGAATCATGATCGATCTCAACGGAGCTGCCTGGTTCAAGAGCAGCTACAGCGCGGACCACGGCGGCGAGTGCGTCGAGGTGGCCCCCGGATTCCCCGGCGTCGTTCCGGTGCGTGACTCCAAGGACCCCGACGGTCCCGCCCTCGTCTTTGCCTCTGCCGCCTGGTCCGCCTTCCTCGCCTCCCTCCGGGCCGGCGAGTTCCCCGCCTGACCGATCACCTTCGATCGCCCCGCCACCCGGTTCGGACAATTCCGATCACTCTGCGTGTTTCGCTGGTGCGGTACGTAACCGCACGGTTACGGTCACTCACTGTGCACGGATGATCCCTGTTCGACTCGACCGAGGCGGTAGGCATGGCACAGGAACCCCGTATCGACGTTGCGCTCACCCTCCGGGAGGGCGGTGCGGAGCCCACCCGGGACGAACTCGCGGAGCTCGCAGGCTCCCTCAAGCCCGAGGTCTGGTTCTCCACCCCGCTGTCCAGCGCCGAGCCGGCCGCGGCCGGGCGCGAGCCCGACTTCACCTGGGACCTCGTCGGCGCGCCCTACAAGGGCCAGGCCGCCACCGGCAAGGCGGCGGTCTACCTCGCCAACTCGAAGTTCGGCATCAAGCGGCCCTTCATCTTCGCCGACGGCTTCAACTACGGGGAGAGCGACCTCCCCGGTCTGTTCGCCTACTTCAACCAGCCCTACATCCTGGGCAAGGCCGGATTCTTCGACCAGCTGCTCAGCCAGGGCATCGACGTGATCGTGCTCGGCTTCACCGAGCGCCACACCCACATCCAGGCCAACGCCGAGGTCGCGATCTCCGCGATCCAGCGGACGATCGCGGAGCGAGTGAGCCGCGACCCGCTGACCGTCGGCGGGGTGAGCATGGGCGGCATCATCACCCGCTACGCGCTCGCCAAGATGGAGAGCGACAACGCCGACCACGAGACGGCCACCTACCTCTCCTACGACTCCCCGCACAACGGCGCCTGGATCCCGCTGATCCTCCAGCAGATGGCCTACTTCTTCGAGGACTTCACCCCGGCCGGGCCCGACGGCGTCAAGCAGGCCGACCTGATCCGCAGCCCCGCCGCGCAGCAGCTGCTCTGGGCGTGGGTGGAGAACTCCAAGTACTCCGGCCCGGTGGCCACCGCCAGCGAGCTGCGCAAGGAGTTCCTGGCGGACCTGGCGCGCCTCGGCAACTTCCCGCGGCGCCCGCGCCTGCTCGGCGTCTCCAACGGCCGGCGCGACGGCGTCGGACGTCCGCTGCCAGCCGGTGAGGTGGCCTTCGACTGGCAGGCCCTGGTGGCCAGTGCCACCGCCCGGTTCCAGGCGGACAAGGGCGAGAAGAAGGCGATCGGCGGCATGCACCTCGGCCTGGCGATGCGCCGCAGCACCACGACGGAGGTCCCGGCGCTGGACGGTGCGCCCGGCGGCACCCTGGACTCCTTCGGCAAGGTCGCGGACGCGCTGAAGGCCAAGATCGCCGAGGAGTACCGCAGCGGCGCCTTCGTGCCGTCCGTCAGCGCGGCGGCGCTGGCCTTCGACCCGGTGAAGTGGGACGTCAACCTGAACCTCTCCATCACCGACGCCGATCTTGAGCGCGGCCACCTGGACGAGGTCGCGTTCGACGACGACAACACCGAGCACAGCCACATCTCCGTCGGGCTGATCGACTGGATCGTGGAGCGCATCACGGGCTGACCTGGCCCGTCCCCGCTCCGTTGGTCCGGAGCACCCCCGCGCATGGGCTACGATTTACCTCATCACCCAGATGCGCGGGTGGCGGAATAGGCAGACGCGCTGGATTCAGGTTCCAGTGCCCGAAAGGGCGTGGGGGTTCAACTCCCCCCTCGCGCACATTGGTCAACCGACCCATTGAGGCCGGTCGACCCGACACCACGTCGGGTCGACCGGCCTCTTTGCTGTCCGGACACGCACCCGGACAGCGGTCGTTCAGCCGAGGAAGTCGACGCGGTCGATGAGGCCGTCCCGCACGCGGTAGGCCACCAGGACGCGGACCGGCTCGTCGGCCAGGCCGTGGGCGATCTCCTGGTCGACCACCCAGTCGCCCTCGGTGAGCCGCCCCACGATCTCCGCCCGGCACCGGCCTTCGGCGAACTGCCCGGCGTACCTGTCCCGCAGGGCCGGCCTGCCATGCAGGAGGCTGCCGTCGGCCCGGTGGACCGTGACGTCCTCGGCGTAGGTGGCGGTGAAGGCGTCGATGTCGTGGCTGTTGTAGGCGGCGAGCTGCCGCTCGACCACGTCGCGTGGTTCGGTCATGTGCTTGATCGTTCCTTCTTCGGTGGGCGGGTTCAGGCCGCGAGGCGGCGGGCGGCGAGCTCGGCGTAGAGCGCGGCTCCGTCGGGGAGCACCGCGTCGTCGAACTCGGCGTGGGGCGAGTGGTTGGACGGCAGACCGTCGGGGTCGCTCCCCTTCGGGGCGGCGCCGAGCCAGGCGAACGAGCCCGGAACGGCGGCGAGTATCCGGGAGAAGTCCTCCGACCCGGGGATCGGGTTCGGCAGCGTGCGGAAGCGCTCCTCGCCGAAGACGTCCCGGACGGTGTCCGCGAGGAAGTCGGTCTCGGGCCCGTCGGTCACGGTCACCGGGTACTCGGGGAGGTACTCGATCTCCGCCCGCAGGCCGTGGGCGGCCGCGATGGCCCTGACCAGCTCCACCGAGGCGTCGGCGACCCTGGACTGCGCCTCGGCGGAGAAGGTGCGCACGGTCGCCTCGAAGCGGGCGGTGTCGGGGATGATGTTGCGCCGGGTGCCGGCCTGGAGGATCCCGACGGTGATCACCACCGGATCGAACACGTCGAAGCGGCGGGTCACCATGGTCTGCAGGGCGGTGACCATCTCGCAGGCCGCCGGTACGGGGTCCTTGGCCCGGTGCGGCACCGCGCCGTGGCCGCCGGCACCGTGGAGGGTGACGTTCAGCGCGGCGGACGCGGCGAGGATCGGCCCGCGCCGGGAGCTGAACTCCCCGTGCGGCATGGTCGACGACACGTGCAGGGCGTACGCGGCGACCGGGCGCCGGCCCGCCGCGTCGAGCACGCCCTCGGCCAGCATGGCGCCGGCGCCGTCGAAGCCTTCCTCGCCGGGCTGGAACATGAAGACCACGTCGCCGTGGAGCTCCTCCCGCCGTGCGGCCAGCAGGTGCGCGGCGCCCGCGAGCATGGTGGTGTGCAGGTCGTGGCCACAGGCGTGCATCGCGCCGTTCTCGGCCGCGAACGGTACCGGGGTCTTCTCCACGACCGGCAGGCCGTCCATGTCACCGCGCAGCAGCACGGCCGGTCCCGGCCGGCCTCCGCGCAGCACCGCGGTGACCGAACTCAGGCCGGCGCCCAGGCTCACCTCCAGCGGCAGCCCGTCCAGGGCCTGCAGCACCCGCTCCTGGGTACGCGGGAGATCGAGGCCCAACTCGGGGAAGCGGTGCAGGTCCTGGCGGATCCGGACCAGATCCGGGGCCAGTGCGAGAGCATCGTCGTGCAGGGACACAGGTACCTCCATCGGACCCGCGTGCGGCGGGATTTGTGCGGAGCGGTCTCGTTCCGAGATTCTGGGTCTCGCGGCGGGAGTCTCCCGCGATTTCGCAGGATCACGCCACGAAGAGGCCCTCCCATGAACGAATCGACCGGGATCCGACGGTGACCGGCACGGATGTGACGGTCGACGAGCTGGACCTCGCCCTGGTGAACGCGATGCAGCTGCGCCCCCGGGCGCCCTGGTCGCTGCTCGGCCAGACCCTCGGAATCAGCCCGGTCACCGCCGCCCGCCGCTGGCGCCGGCTCTCGGAGGCCGGGATCGCCTGGGTGACCGCCTACGGCCTGCCCCACCCCGAGGACCGCGGGTGCGTCGCCCACCTCGACCTCGACTGCGCTCCCGACCGGCTCCGGCAGATCGCCGACGAACTGGCCGAGGACCCGCACGTGATGAGCATCGAACACCTCTCCCAAGGCTGTTCCCTCGCCGTCACCGCGGCCTTCACCGACCTGGCGTGGGTCTCCCGGTACACCACCGAACGGCTCGGCCGCCTCCCCGGGGTCAACGCCGTCCGCGTCCACCTGACGGTCGCCTACTACGCCGAGGGGATCCGCTGGCGACTGGACTCCCTGGACCCCGCCCAGCGCGAGGAACTGCATGGCGATCACCCGGCGGGCAACGGTCAACCGTCCGGAGCGCGAGCCGAAGTCCGTGAGGAGGACCGGGAGCTGCTCATCCGGCTGGGCGTCGACGGCCGCCTCGACCAGGCCGAGCTGGCCGCCGCCACCGGCCTCAGCCCGTCCACGCTGCGCCGCCGCCTCGACCGGCTGGCCGCCTCCGACGCGATCCGCTTCCGCTGCGAGATCGCCGCCCGCGACGCCGGCCGACCGGTCCTGACGACCTTCCACGCCGACCTCCCCCCGGACCGGCTCGACGAGGTCGGCCCCCAACTCGCCAGACTCCCCGAGGTCCGGCTGTGCGTGTCCGCCACCGGCACGCACAACCTCATCCTCTCCGTCTGGCAGCGCTCCCTCGCCGACGTTCAACGGCTGGAAGCCGCTCTCGCCCGCAGGTTCCCCGACCTGCGGGTGGCCGAGCGCCGCGTGTCGCTGCGCAGCGTGAAACGAATGGGCCGGATCCTCGACGCGGACGGACGCGCGGTCCGCGCCGTTCCGATGGACATCTGGCGAGACCCGGTCCCGGCTTCCTGACGGCCGCTCGGGCGGCACGGGCGCCGACGGTGCGTGCGGGGCCGGATGCGTGCGGGAGGGCGAACCGTCCTCGGGGCGCGACCGGTCAGGAATCGAGAAGCCCCGGCCGGGGCGCGGCCCCTAGCGTGATGGTCATGGCAACCACCGCTTCCACCGCAGCCCGCACCTCCCTCGCCTCCGTCACCCTCGAGGTGGCCGACCCCGAGGCCGCCCTCCGCTTCTACACCGCCTTCGGCGTGGACGCCCACGTCCGCCTGCGGGCGTCCGAGGCGCACTCCACCGGATTCCGCGGCTTCACCCTGGCTCTCACCGTCTCCGGCCCGGCCACCGTCGACGGCTTCGTCAACGCCGCCGTGGGCGCCGGAGCCACGGTGCTGAAGCCCGCCGCGAAGTCGCTGTGGGGCTACAGCGGCGTCGTCCAGGCCCCGGACGGGACGATCTGGAAGATCGCGACCTCCGCGAAGAAGGACACCGGTCCCGACACCCGCGAGATCGACGATCTGGTCCTGCTGATCGGCGTCGAGGACGTCAAGGCCACCAGGCAGTTCTACGTCGACCGCGGCCTGACCGTGGCGAAGAGCTTCGGCGGCAAGTACGCCGAGTTCGCACCCGGCGAGGCCGGCCCGGTCAAGCTGGCCCTGTACAAGCGCCGCGCCCTGGCCAAGGACCTCGGCGTCCCCGTGGACGGCACCGGCTCGCACCGCATCGTCCTCGGCGGCACCGCCGACACCTTCACCGACCCGGACGGCTTCGCCTGGGAGACCGCCGCGTAGTTCGAGCCCACCCGCGAAAACCCGTGGACGGGCCCGCGGAAGATCACGTACCGTGTGGCCCACGCCCTGAGACGGATGGAAGGAGGCGAGTGCCGTGCAGTTCACAGCAACCCAGCGCTCCCTCCTCTGCCGTCCCGGCGTGGTTCGCCAGTTCTGACCGGGAGCGCTCCAAGCAGCCTTTATCCCGGAGGAATCCATGACCGGTCCGGTCATCCGCGCGCTCTCCGCGAGCGACGCCCAGCTCTTCGACGCACTCCCCGACCCCCTTGGCGCCCGTGAGGGCCACCGGCGTACCCGGTTCCGCCCCGACTGGAAGCGCGTCGCCCTGCGTGACGGCGAGGTCGTCGCCCGCGGCGCGTGGTGGGGCGGCCCCGACGACGCGGAGCCCGTCAACATCAACTGGTTCGACGTGGCCGAGGGGGAGGAGGAGGCCGGGGCCGAACTCCTGCGCTCCGCCCCCTGGAACGTCGAGCTGGAGATCAACCTGCCCGGCGGCTGGCGGGAGGAGGGCCACCTGCGCGCCGCCGCGGAGGCCCGCTTCGCCGCCGCACGAGCCGCGGGGTACGAACCCCTGGTGGAACGCCTCCTGTACCACTGGACGGCGGAGCAGGGCCTGCCCGAGCGGCCCGGACGCCTGCGCTTCAGCGCCGAACCCGACGACGCGGTCTTCTTCGACGCGCTGCGCCGAATCCACTCCGCCACCCTGGACGCCCACGCGCTCAGGGCCGTCGAGGAGGGCGGCCTCGACCAGGCGGCCCAGGAGGAGATCGACTTCTTCCACTGGTGCCCCTCCCCGCGGGAGTGGTGGCAGCTCGCGCACACGCCGGAGGGCGACCTGGCCGGCATCCACATCCCGGCGCACAACCCCTCCGGCCCGGTGATCGGCTTCATCGGCGTCCTCCCGGAACACCGCGGCCGTGGCTACGCCTACGACCTCCTCGCGGAGTGCACCCACTTCCTCGTCGAGCAGGGCGCGGAGTCCGTCAACGGGGCGACGGACCGGTCCAACACCCCCATGGCCGCCAACTTCGCCAAGGCGGGCTTCCCCGTCACCCGTGAACGCATCAACTTCCTCCCGCCGAGCCCGCCGAGCCCGTCGGCCTGACGGTCCCGCGGGGAACAGCACGCGGTGAGCGGTCCGGGTCCGAGGCCAGGCCCGGACCGCTCACCGCGTGCCCGGCGGCGTCACGCCGGGTGGATGAGCCGGCTCTCGTAGGCGAAGACCACGGCCTGGATCCGGTCGCGGAGTTCGAGCTTCTGCAGGATCCGCCCCAGGTGGGACTTCACGGTCGCCTCCGCGAGGTAGAGGGCGGCCGCGATCTCGGTGTTGGACAGGCCGTGGCCCACCTGGACGAGCACCTCGCGTTCGCGGGGGGTGAGCCGGCGCAGCCGCTCGTCGTGGCCGGCGTTGCGGCCGCCGGGGATGTGCGGCCGGAACCTCTCCAGCAGGAGGCGGGTGATCCGCGGGGAGACCACCGCGTTGCCCGCGGCCACGCTGCGGATCGCCGTGAGCAGCTCCTCGGGCCTGGTGTTCTTCAGCAGGAAGCCCGAGGCCCCGGCGGTGAGTCCGGCGAAGGCGTACTCGTCGAGGTCGAAGGTGGTGAGGATCAGCACCCTGCTCTGCGGGGAGGTCCGGATGACCCGCCTGGTCGCCTCGATCCCGTCCGTCCCGGGCATCCGGACGTCCATCAGGACGACGTCGGGGCGCAGCTCCCCGGCGAGGCGGACGGCCTCGGCGCCGTCCGCGGCCTCGCCGACCGGTGCCATGTCGGGCTGGGCCTCCAGGACGGTGCTGAAGGCCATCCGGAGCAGGGCCTCGTCGTCGGCGATCAGGATGCGGATCGTCATGCGGACGCCTCCGCGACGCTGTCGAGGTCGAGGCGGGTGCGGACTCCCCAGCCGCCGCCCGGGAGCGGCCCGGCGTGCAGCCTCCCCCCGTAGGCGGCCGCGCGCTCGCGCATGCCGGGGATGCCGTGGCCGGACTGCGTGGCGCCGGGCAGCGGCGGGCGCGGGCCGCTGTCGGTGACGTCCACCGTGACCGTCCCGGCCGAGCACTCCACCCGGACCAGGGCGTCGGTACCGGGCGGCGTGTGCTTGAGGGCGTTGGTCAGGGCCTCCTGGACCAGGCGGTAGACGGTCAGTTGGGCGGTGGCGGGGATGCGGTCGTGGCCGCCCTGGACGTCGAGGCGGGTCGGCAGCCCGGCGGCGCACATCTGGTCGGCGAGGGCCTGCAGTTGGGCGATTCCGGGCAGCGGGTGGCGCTCCGCGTCCGGCTCGTCGGTGCGCAGGACGCCCAGGGAGCGCCGCATGTCGGTCAGGGCCTGCCGGCCGGTCTCGGAGATCTGGAGCATCGCGGCGGTCGCCCTGTCGGGCGAGCGCTGCTGTGCGTAGACGGCGGCGTCGGTGAGCGCGACCATCACGGACAGGTTGTGGGTGACGATGTCGTGCATCTCGCGGGTGATCCGGGCCCGCTCCTCGGCGACGGCCAGCCGTGCCTGCTGCTCCTGCTGCTGCTCCAGGCGGGCGGCCCGTTCCTCCACGGCCGCGAGGTAGGCGCGGGTGGTCCGCACGTTCACACCGAGGACGGCGGCGGCCACGGCCATCGCGGTGGCCGCGACGAAGAGCGTCAGGAACGCGCCCTCGGCCGCCCAGCGCAGACAGGCCAGCAGGGCTCCCGCCTCCACGGTGACGGCGGCGGCGAGCGTGCCGCGCCGCCCCGAGTTCGCGGCCACCGTGTAGAGCGCCACCAGCAGGGCGATGTCCGCCGGGAGTTGGACGTCCATCAGCCACTGGACGAAGGCCGCGGCCACCACGATGGCGAACACGGTGAGCGGCGCCCGGCGCCGCCACACCAGGGGCAGCGCGAGGGCGGCCGTCAGGGCGACGGCCACCGGCAGGCCCTGCGGCGCGCTCGTGGTGACGATGTTGACCAGGAGCAGCGCCGGCAGCAGCGAGTCCCACACCGCGGGCGGCAGCCGGGAGCCCCAGCGCCGGGCGGCGCCCATCGACAGCCGCAGCCCTGCGGCCGTCCACGCCCGCTGTGCCCCGTCCGGGTGGTGCACCGGGCGGGCACCGCCGGCCTCCGCGGCCGCCTCGGTCATCACGTGTCCTGTCGATCGGGCGTCATGGCGGCCCCGGTCGGGGCCGCCACCGCGGACGGCTGGAGCCGGGTCGAGTGCGGGGGCGCAGGGACCCGCGCGTACCGCGGCCCTGTCACGGTAGGCCGGACTCCGGCGGAGCACATGAGCCCACCGTCGGATGGCACCGCGCCGGGGTACGACCGCAGGAGGAGGCCCGCTACCGCCCGTGGTAGCAGAGCGGCCGCCCGCCCGGCGCCTTCGACTGCGACTGCGGTGGCACGTCGCGCCCGCCCGGCCTGCGCCGCCGGGCGTATACGGCGGCGACCCGGGAGCGATGTGGCAGCACGCACCCCGCGCCGACGATGGCCGGGTGACCGAGATCATCGCGGGACCGCAGATGTCCCCCCTGGAAATCCTCGCCCTGCTGGGCGCCGTCGCGCTGGTGGTGGCCCGCTGGCTTCCCGCCGCCGCCCGCCCGCCCGTCACGATCGCGGCAGGATCGGGTTTCGTGCTGTCCGCGCTCGTGCTGGGCGTGGTGGGGATCCGCTGGCAGCTGCTGCCGGTCCTGGCCGGGGCCGCCCTCGCGCTGCCGTTCGCCGTCACCCCGCTGGTGCGACGGCGTACCGGCCGGCCGCCGAGGCGGGCCCGCTGGTGGGTGGCGCTGCCGGGATCGGTGGCCTGCGCCGTCCTGGTCGCCACCGGCCCGGCGGCCGCCTGGGCCTTTCCGGTGCCCGTGTTCCCCGAGCCGACCGGCCCGTTCGCGGTCGGCACCCGGGTGGTGCAGTGGACCGACCCGGACCGCCCCGAGACCGCCACTCCCGCACCCGAGGACCGGCGCACGGTCGTGGTCCAGCTCTGGTACCCCGCGCAGCAGAGCCCCGAAGGCACCCGGCGGGCCCGGTACCTCGGCCGCACGGAGCAGGAGGCGCGCACCGTCTCCGACGCCCTCGCGCGCTACGCCGGCCTCCCCGGCTTCCTGGTCGACGGCGCTCCGCAGGCCCGTACCCACGCGGTGCCCGACGCCCCGGCGGCCCCCGACGGCGGGCGCTTCCCGGTCGTGCTGTTCTCTCCCGGGCTCGGGGGCGTGCGCACCCAGAACACCGCCTGGGCGGAGGAGCTGGCCAGCAACGGCTATGTGGTCGCCGCCCTGGACCACCCGTACGACTCCGCGGCCGTCGTCCTCGCCGACGGCCGGACGGTCGACACCAAGATCGCCTCCACCGGCGACGACGCCGAGGACGACCGGCGGGCCGCCGAGACGGCGGGAATCCGGGCCGCGGACCTCTCCTTCGTCCTCACCCAGCTGGGCCGGCTGGACCGGGGTGAGATCGACGGCTCGCTGACCGGACGCCTGGACACCGGCCGGGCCGCGGTGACCGGTCACTCCCTGGGCGGCGCCGCCGCGCTGCGGGCGGCCCGTCAGGACGCCCGGTTCGCCGCCGTCGTCGACCTGGACGGCTACCCCCGCGACCCCGAGCCGCTCCCCGTCCACCAGCCGGCACTCGCGCTCACCCAGGCCATCACCCCGGCGACCGACCCGCGCTACCTACCCCGCCTCACCGAGGTCCTCACGCGCGGCACCGAGACGAACTACCGGCTCACCATCCCGGGCGCCGCCCACCTCACCTTCATGGACGCCCCCCTGTACCTGCCGCCGGTGCCCTCGATGGTCGGCTCGCTGGGCCGGGCCAGGAGCCCGCGCGTCGTCGCCGCGACCACGCTCGCCTTCCTGGACAGCACGCTGCGGCAGCAGCCCGGCGACCTGGCCGGCGCGCTGTCGGCCTACGGCGAGCTCACCGCCTACCGCCCGGGCGGCAGCCACTGACCTGCTGTCAGGCCTGGTCACTCCGGTCCGGTCCGTTCCGCCTGCGCGGCGCTCGGCCGATCTGGTGAAGCTCCGGAGCGACGCGTCGTGCCGGACGGGCCCGGACCATCCGGCGTCGTGTGATGAACGGGTCCGCAGTACCTGTCGGCCGGTGCCCCCCGCACCGGCCGACAGTGTTGACGCCGCGGCAGGCACCCCT
The DNA here is from genome assembly GCF_043202015.1 of Kitasatospora sp. NPDC048239. NCBI lineage: Bacteria > Bacillati > Actinomycetota > Actinomycetes > Kitasatosporales > Streptomycetaceae > Kitasatospora > Kitasatospora sp. NPDC048239. The sequence goes on from NZ_JBICZP010000008.1 coordinate 74,285, forward strand.
CACGTGGGAGCGCCCTACCTGGCAGCCGCCCCCCCCGCGCAATTCGGCCGAATGGGTGAAATGCCGTCACCTTGACTTGTGCCGCAGAGGCTCCGGTCAAACGGTCGGATGAACTTCTGATCATGCGTATTCACTTCCGGACCGGGCGGATCGCCTCGGTTCTGGCCCTGGTGGCCGGCTCGCTGCTCAGCAGCAGCGTGCTGGCACCACCAGCCCAGGCCGCGATCTCCTTTACCAAATCCGTCGACAAAGCGACCGTCTCCCCGGGGGAGAACGTCACCTACACCCTCCGCTACACCTGCTCCATCACCGAGTGCACCAACGGGCAGATCCTCGACACCCTGCCGGCCAACATGCAGTTCGTCGGCTGGACGCCCGACCCCTCCTCGGTGGACCAGGCCGCCTCCACCGTGCCCGCCTCGGGAGCGATGGGCGGCACCATGGACATCAGGCTCAAGAGCCTCAGCCCGGGCACCACCGCCACCATCACGGTGACGATGAAGTACCCGAACTTCACCACCCCCAACGGTGCGGTCTCCACCAACTCGGCGACCATGAGCGCCACCGGGGAGACGTCACAGACGGCGACCGCCGACACCAAGGCCCAGGTGGAGCCGCAGTACACGGTGACCAAGGGCATCCAGACGTCCAGCAGCGACGGACGTACCGTCACCTACCAGTTCAGCGCCTGCGCGACCGACAACGTGCCCAACGTCGACCTGGACACCAGCCGCCTGCTGGACACCCTGCCGCCGGGCGCGGTGGTGGACACCGGCCGCTCGCCCGGCTGGTCCCAAGTCCCGCCCGGCCCCAACACCTGGGGCTTCGACATCGGGGAGTTCCGCTCCGGCAACGGCCGCGGCGGCTGCCGCCAGCCCGGCGCGCTGGTCGTCTACTACCCGGAGGCGGACTTCCCGAACGGGACGACCTCCGACAACACCGTGGACCTGCACGGCGACCCGATCGGCCCGGACGCCGAGCGGCAGCTCGACACGGCGAGCACCACCACCGGCCAGTTCCAGCCGCCGGCCACCGGCGTGGTGGTGACCGCCAGCAAGGTCTGGCGCGACAGCGTCACCTCGGGTGACCTCAACTCGTTCAGCCTGTCGGCCACCAACACCTCCGGGCCGGCCACCAGCCTGAGCATCACCGACCCCGGCGGCGGCAGCACCGACGGCGTGTACAACTGGATCTTCCCGCAGTCGATCCAGCTGGAGCCGTGGAACCCGACCAGCATCGTGCTGACCCTGCAGTACCGGCTCAACGGCGACCCCACCTGGCAGACCTTCACCCCGGGCAGCTCGTTCAACGGCTCCGGCAACCGCCGGATCACCTTCGCCCAGGGCGCCGGCGACCCGGCCAACGACGTGCTGGGCATCCCCGCTGGGCGCTGGCTGGACGGGCTGAAGTTCACCTGGAACGGCCCCATCCCCACCGGCTGGAGCCCGGGCAACGCCGTCCAGCTGGTCACCCAGGTCGCCACCCCCGGCCACGACGGCCGCCCGGCCCCGGACCCGCTGACCAACTGCGTGGACACCACCGCGAGCGACGGCACCAACAACGCCTCCGCCAACGCCTGCGCCAGCACCACCGTCAAGGCGGCGACCAACCTGGGCGCGGCCAAGACCACCGTCGCCGGCGAGCTGTCCGCCCCCGGCGGCAGGGCCACCTTCCAGGTCATCCCGTACAACCGCAGCGCGCACGACCTGGACCGCCCGCTCGTCCTGTTCGACGTGCTGCCCGCCGGCGTGGTCTACATCGAGGGCTCCGCCCGCCCGGACCCGAACTACCCGGACGCCAAGGCCCCCACCTCCGTCACCGTCACCCCCGGCCCGGACGGCCGCCAGGTGCTCAGGATGGAATGGCCGGCCGGCGCGCCCGACATGACGTACCTTCACGACCAGCTGGCCTACCGGATGCTCTTCGACGTCCAGGTCGCCAGCAGCATCCGCTCCGGTGAGCTCACCAACGACGTGTACGTCACCGTCGACAAGCCCACCAACCCGGTCGCCTGCATGTTCTCCGGCTCCGACAGCGGCAGCACCCCGGACGTGCTCGACCTCAACGGCAACGGCGACACCACCGAGCTGCTGTGCCACGCCTCCTCCAAGATCCAGGTCGACGTGCCGTCGGTGCTGCGCTCGTACAAGGAGGTCAAGGGGGACCTGGACGCCGACTACGTCAGCATCGGCACCGCCACCCCCGGCGGCCGGATCTCCTACCGGATGACGGTCCGCAACGACTCGCCGGACCCGGTCACCGACTTCCTCGCGTACGACCGGCTCCCCACCCCGGGCGACAACTACGTCCTCACCGAGGACGCGCCGCGCGGCAGCACCTGGACGCCGTCGCTGAGCCAGCCGATCACCAGCAGCGACCCGACCGTGGTGATCGAGTACACCACCGACCCCAACCCGTGCGTCGACGCCGTCCTGGTCAGCCGGACGGGCTGCAACACCGGCGCCGTCTGGAGCAGTACCTTCCCCGGTCCGGGCACGGCCACCTGGTTCCGGGTCCGCCGCCCCGGCAGCCTGGGCGCCGGCGAGGCCTTCACGCTGACCTGGCCGATGGTCGCCTCGGTGGACGCCCCCGACGGGGAGTACGCCTGGAACAGCTTCGCCTTCACGGCCACCGACGACAGCGGCCGCCAGCTGCTGCCCGCCGAGCCGGCCAAGGTCGGTGTCGCGGTCAAGCAGGTCGCGCCGTCCAACAACGCGCTCGGCGACTACGTCTGGCTGGACAAGGACGGCTCGGGCATCCAGAAGCCCGGTGACACCGGCATCCCCGGCGTCACGGTGAACCTGCTCGACGGCGACGGCCAGCCCGTCCGCGACAAGAACGGCACCCCGGTCACCACGGTGACCGACCAGAACGGCTACTACCTGTTCGACAACCTGCCCGACGGCGCCTACGCGGTCCGGTTCGACCTGTCGACCCTGCCCAAGGACGCCACCGTCACCAGGAAGGGCGCCGGCACCGACCCGACCAAGGACTCGGACGCGGACCAGGCCACCGGCCTCACCCAGACCGTCACCCTGAGCGGGGGGCAGCGCTACCTCGACCTCGACATGGGCGTGATCGTGCAGAACACCTCCCCGTCCCCGACCGCCTCGCCGTCGCCGACGACCTCGCCGTCCCCGACCTCGTCCCCGTCGCCGACGACCTCGCCGTCGCCGACCGCCTCACCCTCACCCACCGCGTCGCCGTCGCCGAGCGTCTCGCCGACCGTCACGCCGTCGCCGACCCACTCCGAGAGCACGACGCCGACCCACAGCCCGTCACACAGCGCGACGCACAGCCCGACCCATCGGCCGACCCACCGCCCGACCCACGGCGGGAGTTCCTCGGCGAGCGGCGGGGCACTGCCCAACACCGGCAGCTCCTCCCCGGACGCGCTGATCGCGGCCCTCGGAGCGCTCGCCGTCCTGGGCGGTGTGGGGCTGTGCGCGGTGGCCTACCGCCGACCCGGACGCCACAGCTGACCCGGAGCTGAACAACCGAACACCGTCCTGACCCCAGTGGCGCCGCCGACCAGCGGCGCCACTGGCATGTCGGCGCCGGTGGCATGTCGGCGCCGGTGCGGCCGGGCCTGGTGGAGGGGGCGCCGGCGGACTCGTCGGGCTTCCTCCTCCAGGCCATCGACTACTACCCCACGGTCTGGGGCGACGGCTGGACCGACCACTCGTGCGTCAGCACCGTCGAGCGCGAGAACCAGGGCACCGACGCCGTCCTGCACGACCCCAACGCGATCGTCCCCTACTCGGTGGGCCGCTACGTCGGCCAGGTCTACGGCGGCCACACCCGGCCGGGTGACGAGCCGGGCGCCCTGACCGTGCGCAACCTCAACGGGCTGGCGCCGGTGACCGCCGGCCTGCAGATCAACCCCGCGTACGCGGCCTCGCCGTACGGGCGGATCCTCTACAACACCGTCCGTGAGGCGGAGTGGACCGGCACGGACGCCCATGCCGTCGCCCTGCGCGCGGTGTTCGGCCGGGACGGGTGGATCTGCCGCATCGGTGGACCGCAGATCCGCAGCCACGGGTTCCTGCAGCTCCCCGGGGCGGCCTGCGGGTCGTCGACGCACGTCTGACCCGCCGCCCGGGCCCGCCGGACGCACCGGCGCCGGTCTCCGAGGACGGGCCTCGGAGACCGGCGCCGGTACCTCCGGCCCTGCGGTCAGTACCGCTCGACCGGTTCGGTCGGCTCCGCGGAGGAGGCCAGGGCGCGGCGGAGCGCGGCGAGACCGGCGGCGATCACCAGCAGGCCGGCCACGGCGGCGGCGTTGCGGCCGAGTTCGGCGAGGTCGCGCGGCGGCCGCCAGTAGTACGGCGGGGCGAGCATGACCGTCCAGGGGACGACGGCCAGGGCCACCCCGGCGGAGCGCAGCCGGTCCGGGTGGCGGGCGGCGAGGTGGACGAGGAAGGCGGTGGCCATGACCAGCGCGGGCCAGGCCGAGGAGATGTCGAGGAGCCGCTGGACGTCGGTCGAGAAGACCGGCTCGGAGTAGTCGTCCGCGCCGGGCCACGGCCAGAGCAGGACGAGGGCGCTCATCGGCAGGGCGATGGCGATCGCGGCGATCGCCGTCTCGGCGCGGCTGCGGGCGGAGCGGTCGACGCCGTCCGGCGGGGCGATCAGCATCGGCACCGCGAGCAGCAGCCAGAACGGGAAGAGGAAGAAGTACTGGGCGAACGCCGCTGCCGGGTGGACGAGGAAGCCGACGACGGCGCCGGTCCGGGCGAGGGTGCCGGCCAGCACCAGGAGGCGGGCGAGGCCCCAGCGCCCGAGGGCGGCGCAGAGCAGCGCGAGGATCCAGGGGACGGTCTGCACCGCGCCCACCGCGGTCACGGCGGTGGGGTTCGAGCCGCCCGGGTCGAAGCGGGCCGCCGTGACGAAGAAGCCCATCAGCAGCTGGACGGCGGCCAGGCCCGCCCCGCCGGCCAGCAGGAACGGCGCGGCGCCGGCGAGGATCCGGCCGGCGGGGTCGCGCGAGCTGAGCCGGGTGCGCAGCCGGATGGCGTGCGCGGCGAGGGCCGCCCACTCGCGCATCACGGTGGTGCGGTCGGTGCCCTCGACGGACTCGGCGAAGACGGCGGCGATCTCCTCGCCGTGCGAGGCCCGGTAGGCGGCGGGGTAGAGGCCGATCAGCGGGAGCCGACCGGACAGGCCCGCGCCCTGCGAGGACGCGCTCATGCCGTGCCCCCGATCAGCCGGGGCGTGCCGAGGCCCGGGCCGCGTCCGAGCGCGAGCCTGCGCTCGGCCTCGGCCACCCCGGCGCGCAGGCGCTCCGTCTCCTCGCCCAGCACCTCCCGGCCGTCCTCGGTGAGGGCGAAGGTGCGGCGCATCCGGCCGCCGACCACCTCCTCGTGGTCGATCCGGATCAGCCCCTGCTGGAGGAGGCGGTCCAGGGCGGTGTAGAGGGTGCCGGTGAGGAGCTTGGTCCGGCCGCCGGAGATGGCCAGCACCTCCTGGACGATCGCGTAGCCGTGCCGGGGGGCGTCGGCCAGCGCGGTGAGCACGAGCCGGGTCGGCTCCTGTAGTTGACGGTTAGCCATGGGCGTGAGCATAGGTCAATGATGAGAGTATGTCGATGGTTGATCTATCGGGAGCTCGATCGGACAGGACCCCGGACAGGACCCCGGACGGGGCCCCGGAGAGGGCCTAGCCGCGGGCCCGGATCTGCGGCATGGTGGCGTGGTTCGGAGAGCCTTGTGCTCACACCCAATTCCCGTAGGACGACGCCCGCCTGTGCGGTCGTGATCGAGGGGGTCGCCATGACCGTTGCAGTTCCCGCAGGCAGCAATCCCGTAGGTGGGGACCCGGCATCCGGGGCTCCGGTGGCCGACAGCCCCGAAGGCGCCGACCGGGCCGGGCTCGACGCGCTCCTCGCCGAGCTCGCCGACGGCGAACGCCGCTGGGCGGCAACCCCGTTGGCCGAGCGGGCCGGCCTGCTCGACCGCGTCCACGCCGCCGTCGCCGCCGAGGCCGAGGCCTGGGTGCGGACGGCGAGCCGGATCAAGCAGCTGCCGGCCGACTCCCCGTACACCGGCGAGGAGTGGATGTCCGGGCCCTACGCGCTGCTGACCTCGCTGGACGCGCTGGCCCGGACGCTGCGGGCGGTCGACGCGGGCCGGAGCCCGCTCGACGGCGCGCGCCTCGGGCAGGCGCCCGGCGGCCGGGTGAGCATCCCCGTCCTGCCGCTCACCGCCCACGACCGGCTGCTCCTCAACGGGTTCAGCGCCGAGGTGTGGATGCCGCCGCAGCTGGACGCGGCCACCGTGCGCCGCCAGGCCGGACTCGGCGCGCTGCACCCCGAGCGGACCGCGGGCGTCGGCCTGGTGCTGGGCGCCGGCAACATCACCGCCATCGCACCGCTCGACGTCCTGTACGAGCTGATCGCCCACAACCGGGTCGTCGTGCTGAAGCTCAACCCCACCCTGGGCGCGCTGGAGCCGGTCTACCGGCGGGCGCTCGCACCGCTGATCGAGCACGGCGTGCTGCGGATCGTCGCGGGCGGCGGCGAGGTCGGCGGCTACCTCGCCCACCACCCGGGCGTCGCGCACGTGCACATCACCGGCAGCCTCGCCACCCACGACGTGGTGGCCTTCGGCCCGGGCGAGGAGGGCCGGGCCCGCAAGGCGGCCGGCACCCCGCTCCTCGACAAGCCGATGACCAGCGAACTCGGCGGCGTCTCCCCGGTGATCGTCGTCCCCGGCGTCTGGAGCGAGGCCGACCTCCGCTACCAGGCCGAGCACATCGTCACCCAGCGGCTGCACAACAGCGGCCACAACTGCATCGCCTCGCAGCTGGTCGTGGTCAGCAGCGACTGGCCGCAGCGCGAGGCCTTCCTCGACCGGTTGCGGACGGCGCTGCGCCGCGCTCCGGCGCGCCCGGCCTGGTACCCGGGCAGCGCCCAGCGGCTGGCGGACGCGGCGGCGTCCCACCCGGGCGCCGAGTGGCAGGGTGCCGAGGGCTCGCGGCTGCTGGTCGACCTGGGCGACGGCACCGACGCGGCGACGCTGGAGACGACGGAGTACTTCGCGCCGGTGCTCGGCGTGCTGAGCCTGCCCGGTACGGGCTCCGACTTCCTCGACCGGGCCGTCGAGACCGCCAACCGGGACCTCGTCGGCACCCTCGGGGCGAACATCCTCGTCGACCCCGCGACCCTCAAGGGCCTCGGCCGGGCCTTCGACGACGCGCTGGCCGCCCTGCGCTACGGCACGATCGCCGTCAACGCCTGGACGGCGCTCGGGTTCCTGACCGCGACGGCTCCGTGGGGCGCCTTCCCCGGCCACACCGTGGACGACGCGCAGAGCGGGATCGGCGTGGTGCACAACGCCCTGCTGATCGACGGACCGGAGCGGACCATCGTGCGGGGGCCGTTCCGGCCCTGCCCGAGGTCGCTCGCGGGAGGCGAGTTCGCGCTGTTCCCGAAGCCGCCGTGGTTCGTCACGGCGCGCAGCGCGGCGCTGACGGGCCGGCGGATCACCCGGTTCGCGATGAAGCCGTCCTGGGCGCGGATGCCCGCGGTGTTCACCGCGGCCTACCGAGCCTAGGGCCATCGGGGTCGGCTGGGGCCGGGGCAGCCTGGTGGGCCGCTACGGCAGCTCCTGCTCGGCCCAGATGGTCTTGCCATGCCGGGTGTAGCGGCTGCCCCAGCGGCTGCTCAGCTGCGCGACCAGGTACAGGCCGCGGCCGCCCTCGTCGGTGAGCCGGGCCCGGCGCATCCGGGGCTGGGTCGCACTGGGGTCGGAGACCTCGCAGGTCAGCCGCTCGGCGAGGATCAGCCGCACCTCGACCGGGCCGCCGGCGTACCGGATGGCGTTGGTGACGAGTTCGCTCAGCACCAGTTCGGTGGTGAAGACCAGCTCCTCCAGCCCCCAGGCGCGCAGCCGCGCGGCCGCCGTTCCCCGGACCCGGGCGACGGCGGCCGGGTCGGCCTCCAGCGACCAGGTGGCGGTGGACCCGGCCGGCACCGCGCGGGTGCGGGCGAGCAGCAGCGTGACGTCGTCGGCGAGCCGGTGCGCGGGGAGTCCGGCGACGAGCTCCCGGCCGAGCTCCGGCAGCGGTGCGGCGGTGGCGCCGGGGCGGGACATCCGGCGGCGCAGCTCGGCCATGCCCTCGTCGAGGTCGCCGCCGCTGCCCTGGATCAGCCCGTCGGTGTAGAGCGCCAGGATGCTGCCGGGGGCGAGCTCGATCTCGGTCGCCTCGAACGGCAGGCCGTTGACGCCCAGCGGCGGGCCCGGGCGGACGGCGACGTACTCGACGCTGCCGTCGGGGGCTGCGACGGCGGGCGGCGGATGCCCTGCGGAGGCCATCGTGCAGCGCCGGGAGACCGGGTCGTAGACGGCGTACACGCAGGTGGCGCCGAACGGGTCGGAGCGGTGGCGGGCGGGCCACCCGTCCTCGTCCGGGCCGTCGCTGTTCCCGTCCTCGGCGAGCAGCTGGGAGACCAGGTCGTCCAGGTGCACCAGCAGCTCGTCCGGCTCCAGGTCGAGGTCGGCGAGGGTGCGGACGGCGGTGCGCAGCCGGCCCATGGTGGCGCTGGCCTCCAGGCCGTGGCCGACCACGTCCCCGGCGACCAGGGCGACGCGGGCCGAGGACAGCGGGATCACGTCGAACCAGTCGCCGCCGATGCCGCTGGCGCTGTCGGTGGGCAGGTAGACGCTGGCGGTGGCCACGGCGGCGGTCTCGGTCTGCGCGGGCGGCAGCAGGCTGCGCTGCAGGCTGACGGCGGCGCGGTGCTCACGGGTGTAGCGGCGGGCGTTGTCCACGGCCAGGGCCGCGCGGGCGGCGATCTCGTGCAGCAGGTCCAGGTCGGCGGGTTCGTAGTCGGGCCGGCCGGGGGCGCGCCGGACGGTCACCCGGCCGAGGAGGCTGCCGCGGGCCCGTAGCGGGGCGGTCATCGCGGCGGGGGAGTCGGTGGCGGGCGGGTCGTCGGCGTCCACCAGGACGGCCCGCGCCGGCGACCCGGGCTGGGCCGCCGTCCCGGGCTGGGCCGCCGTCCCGGGCTGGGCCGCGTTCGGGTGGGTCCCGTCCGGGTGGGCTTCGTCCGGTCCGTCCGGCACCGACCCCGCGACGGCGGTGCGGCGCAGCAGCAGGCGGCCGTCCTGCCCGGGGGCGGGCTCCTCGCCGGTGAACACCGGCTCGGCGATCTCCACCACCGCCTGGTCCGCCAGTCCGGGCGCCAGGACGGCGGCGAGCTCCTCGGCCGTGCCGGTGACGGAGAGCGACCCGCCGACGGCCGCGGTGGCGCGGTGCAGCACGGCCAGCCGCTCAGCGGAGCGGTGCAGCTCGGTGACGTCGTTGAACAGCGCGGTGACGCCGATGACCTGCCCGTCGGGGGCCTGCAGCCGGAACGCGGAGATCGCCATCACCACCCCGCCGCCCGGGTCCTGGAGCGTCCGGACCAGATCGCCCGCCCGGACGAGCGGTCGGCCCGTCCGCAGCACCTCCTGCAGCTGGCGCTCGACCGCCGCGGCGTCCTCGGCCGCGAGGAAGTCCCCCAGCCGGCGGCCGCGCAGGTCCGGCGGGAGGCCGGTGTACGGGAGCAGATGGGTGTTCGTCCGGATCAGCCGCAGCCGGTCGTCGAAGACGGCGAGGCCCACCCGGTCCTGGAGGAACAGCTCCCGGGTGAACGCCTGGTCCTGGCGCCACTGGGCGACCAGCCCGTCGGGGGCCGCGAGGACGAAGTACCGGGCCTCGCCGGTCGGCTTCCCGGCGGCGCCGGCGTCCGCGAGCGGGAGGACCTGGAAGACGATCCCCAGCTCCTCGCCCCGGCCGGACCGCAGCACCGCCCGGCCGGACCAGCCGCCCGCCGTCCGGTCCGCCAGCAGGCCCGTCCAGGCGCCCGGGTCCGCGAGCAGCTCGCTCGCCGGGTGGCCGCAGACCTGGTCGGCGCGCAGCGACAGCAGCCTCCCGGCCTCCGGCGTCCAGCGGATGATCCGGCCGTCCGCATCGAGCAGGGCCCCGGCCGCGCTGTCGGCGAACGGGAAGCGTCGGCTGTCCATGTGCGCACCTCGGATGAGTCGTGCTCCTCTCCGCCGGCCCGCCGCGAGCGCCCTCACGCACGTTCCCTGCGGCGCGGCCCGGGACCTCTCCATCATCTCTCCGGTGGGCGCGGCCGCCAGTCACGGGCAGCGACGGGCCGCCTCGCCACCCCGCGTCGGGCGCTCGCCGGCCGCCGACCGGCGCGCGCACTGTGCCGTTCACGCCCCCGTCGCCGCACGAGGGCTTCTCGCGGACCGGCCCTTATTGTACTGTCCGTCTAATAAGCGGGTGAGCGGGAACCCGCACCGGGCACGCACCTGGAGGCAGCCATGGCACGTACCGGCACGGCGGCGGGAACCCCACGCCACACGCGCCACACCCCGGCCGACGACGACGTCTCGAAGCGACTGCTCGACTCGGCCGCGACGCTCTCCTACGACCCGGCGGCCGAGATCGACTGGGACGCCCCGCTCCCCGAGGACGCCTATGGGCTCAACCCCGAGTGGAGCACGCTCTACGGCACCGCCCTGTGGGACGAGATGACGGTCGAGCAGCGGGTCACCCTCACCCGGCACGAGGTCTGCTCGATCATGAGCACCGGCATCTGGTTCGAGATGATCCTGCAGCAGATGGTGCTGCGCGATCAGTACCTGAAGGACACCGGGACGGCCGAGTTCAGGTTCGCGCTCACCGAGGTCGCCGACGAGTGCCGGCACTCGATCATGTTCGCGCGCGCCTGCGAGAAGATGGGCGCCCCGGCGTACCGCCCGGCCCGTTCGGTCGCCCACGCCGGCCGGGCCTTCAAGGCGCTCGCCACCGGTGAACTCGCCTACGGCGGAATCCTGGTGGCCGAGGAGGTGCTCGACGTCATGCAGCGCGACTGGATGCGCGGCGAGAACGTCCTGGAGATCGTCCGCGGGACGTCCCGGATCCACGTGGTCGAGGAGTCGCGCCACATGAAGTTCGCCCGCCAGGAGATCCGCGAACGGCTGCGCGGAGCCGGCCGGGCGCGTCGGCGGGCCGCCGCCACCGGCATCGCCGCGGCCGCGTTCGTCATCGTCAGCAGCATGGTCAACCACGGCGTGTACGCGGCGGCCGGCCTGGACACCCGGCGGGCGCTGGCCGAGGTCCGGGGCAACGAGCACCGCAAGGCGATGATGCGCACCAGCTCCCGGCACCTGATGGCCTTCCTCGCCGAGTCCGGCCTGCTGACCGGCCCCTCCACGGCGGTCTACCGCCGCATCCACATGCTCTGACCGGCAACCGGGCCGCGGGCCGCCCCACCACCGGCGGCCCGCGCACCGCACCGCTCCACACCGCTCCGCTCCGCACCGCCGCGACCGCACCGCCGCGACCGCACCGCCGCGACCGCACCGCCGCGCCCCGACCGCCCCCCACGCAGCGAGGACCCACCCCGGCCATGGCCTACGCGATCACCCAGACCTGCTGCAACGACGCCTCCTGCGTGTCCGTCTGCCCGGTCAACTGCATCCACCCCACCCCGGACGAACCGGAGTTCGGCCGCACCGAGATGCTGTTCATCGACCCGGCCGCCTGCATCGACTGCGGCGCCTGCGCCGACGCCTGCCCGGTGGACGCCGTCCGGCCCGTCGACCGGCTCACCGGGCCGGAGGCCGTCTTCGTCGAGCTCAACCGCGGCTACTACCGGGACCACCCCAGCGACCACGCCTGGAGCGCGCCCACCTTCCCCCGCAGCCTGCCCAACGGCCTGGGGACGCTGCGGATCGCCGTCGTCGGCACCGGCCCCTCCGCGGGATACACCGCGCAGTCGCTGCTGCGCGGCACCGGCGCCGAGATCACGATGATCGACCGGCTGCCGGTCGCCGGCGGCCTGCTGCGCCACGGCGTCGCCCCCGACCACCAGGCGACGAAGCGGATCGCCGAGGGCTTCGCGAGCGTCTTCCACGACCCCCGCCTGCGGGTCCACCTCAACGTCGAGGTCGGCCGGGACCTCAGCCACGCCGAACTGGCCGCCCACCACCACGCGGTCGTCTACGCCGTCGGGGCCGCCACCGACCGCCGGCTCGGCCTCCCCGGCGAGGACCTCGCCGGCAGCCTGCCCGCCACCACCTTCGTCGGCTGGTATAACGCCGAGCCCACCGTGCCGGCCGACGCCGTCGACCTCTCCGCCGAACGGGTCGTGGTGATCGGCAACGGCAACGTCGCCGTGGACATCGCCCGGATCCTGCTCTCCGACCCGGACCGGCTCGCCACCACCGACATCGCCGACCACGCCCTGGCGGCGCTGCGCACCAGCCGGGTGCGCGAGGTGGTGCTGCTCGCCCGGCGCGGGCCCGAACAGGCGGCCTGGACCAGGCCGGAGTTCCTGGCGCTGCGCCACCTGCCGGGCGTCGAGCTGGTCGTCGACGACCACCCGGAGGTCCGGGCCGCCGTCGCGGCCGCCGTGCCGGACTCCAAGGCCGCGCTGCTCGCCGGGCTCCCGCTGGAGAGCACCGACTGGTCCGCGCCGCCGCGCCCCGGCCGGCGGATCGTGCTGCGCTTCCTCGCCACGCCCACCGCCCTGCTCGGCGCCGACCGGGTCGAGGCGGTCGAGGTCGAGTCAGTCCGGGGCCCGGTCATCCGGGCCGGCGCCGTGGTGCGCTCCATAGGCCACCGGGGCGTGCCGGTACCGGGCTTGCCCTTCGACGATGCCGCCGGGACGGTCGCGCACCGCGGTGGCCGGATCGTCGACCCGGCCACCGGCCGGCCGCTGCCCGGCGCGTACGTGGTGGGCTGGGCCAAGCGCGGCCCCTCGGGCGGCATCGGCGCCAACCGGGCCTGCGCGCAGGAGACCGTGGACGCCCTGCTGGACGACGCCGCCGCAGGAGCCCTGCCCGCCCCGACCGGCACCCGACGGGAGCTGGACCGGCTGGTCCGCCGCCGCCGGCCGGACGCCGTCGGCCTGAAGGAGCTGCGGGCCGTCGACCGCACCGAACGCGCCCTCGGCGAGGCGGCCGGCCGCCCCCGCGTCAAGCTCGCCACCGTCCCCGACCTCCTCGCCGCCGGCCGCCGCTAGCTCCAGGGCCCTGCCCGGACAGGAGCCACCCGCCACCCCCGGTCAGTGTGGAAGCTGTGTGATCGCCTGTCATGAGCGCAGCGTTCCCCATAGCCTGTGAGGGCTCACGGGAGGGGGACCGCGATGGAGCAGCTCGGTGCCGACGATCCACGGCAGATCGGGCCCTACAGCCTCAGCGGCCGGCTGGGCGCCGGCGGGATGGGGGCGGTGTACCTCGGACGGTCGGCCGGCGGACGGACCGTCGCCGTGAAGGTCGTCCGGCCCGCGCTGGCGCAGGACGCCGACTTCCGCCACCGGTTCCGGCTGGAGGTGGCGGCGGCACGGCGGGTGTCGGGGGCGTTCACCGCCTCGGTGGTGGACGCCGACACCGAGGCCGGAACGCCGTGGATGGCGACGGCCTTCGTGGTCGGCGTCTCGCTCCAGGAGGCGGTGGCCCGGCACGGCCCGCTGCCCGAGGACACCGTGCGGACGCTGGCCGCCGGGCTGGCGGAGGCGCTGGTCGAGGTGCACCGCGCCGACCTGATCCACCGGGACCTCAAGCCGCCGAACGTGCTGCTGGCCCTGGACGGGCCGCACGTCATCGACTTCGGGATCTCCCGGGCGGCCGACGGCATCGGACTGACCACCACCGGGGCGGTCGTCGGCTCGGCGCCGTACATGTCGCCGGAGCAGGCGCTGGGGGAGCGGGTCACCCCGGCCGGGGACGTCTTCTCGCTGGGGTCGACACTCGCCTACGCCGCGCTCGGATCGCACCTGTTCGGCGAGGGCGCCGGAGCGGCCGTCCTGTTCCGGGTGGTGAACACCGAGCCCGACCTCGGCGCGATCCCGCCCGCGCTGCGCCCGCTGGTCGCGGCCTGTCTGGCCAAGGACCCGGCGAACCGGCCGACGCCGCGTCAGGTGGTCGAGTTCGTCGTGCGGGAGGGCCGTGCCGTCTCCCCGGCGGGGTGGCTTCCGCCGGCGGTCGCCGCGGACGTCCTCGCGGTGCGGGCCGTCCTGACCGGGCTGCCCCAGGCCCCACCGGGGCTGCCTCCGGGCGCGGTCCAGGCGAACGGCCACGACCCGGCCCACCAGGACCAAGGCCGCTACGAGCAGGGCGCCTTCCACGACCCGAGCCCCTCCTACGACCAGAGCGGCCCCTACGGCTCCTCCGACTCCTATGGCCAGACCGGCCACGGCCCGGCCCGGCAGGACCAGAAGGCCGTTCGCCGGGGCCCGGGACGCCGGACGCTGCTCCTCGGCCTGGGCGGCGCGGCGCTCGCCGCGGGCGCCGCCGGCGGCGTCCTCGCCCTCACCCGGCGCGGCTCCGGAAAGGCCGCCGCCCCCCGCCCGTCGGCGGAGGCCGTCCGCGAGGGGACGCGGTCCTGGCAGGTGGACCTGGACCAGGCCGGCCAGCAGGTGCTCTCGACGGAGGGTGTGGTCGCCGTCGTCTCCAACGGCTGGATCCGCGGCCTGGACGACCAGGGCCGCACCGCGTGGACGCTGGACGGCGCCGCCCTCGGCGCCCCCCAGACGGCCTTCGCCCTGGGCGGGGCCGTCCCGGCGACCGTCGCCGGAGTGGACGGCAACCGCCTGTACGCCGCGGCGGTGACCTGGCCCACGAGCGGACCGCCGACCGACATCCAGACCAGGAGCCTGCTGCTGAGCATCGACCCGGCCGGCGGGAAGCTCGACTGGCAGGCCACGCTGGACCAGCCGCACGCCGGCGGGGTGCTCCGCTTCTGCGGCTTCCTCGGCGGCCGGGCGTATGTGATCGGCATGGGCGACGGCCGCGACTACGGCCTGGTCTCCCAGGGCTACCACGTCTGGGCGGTGGCGCTGGCCACCCACCGGACCGCCTGGTTCCAGGGCGACGGCACGCTGATCCTCCAGTCGGCCCTGCCGCAGGGCGACGACCGCGCGCTGTTCGCCGGCCCCGACGAGGTCAAGGCGCTGGACGGGAAGGGCGACATCAGCTGGTCGAAGAAGATCGCGACGGTCGGCGTCGCCGCCGCCGGGCGGCACTTCCTCGTCACCGACAAGGACGGCAACCTCTCCGCCCTCGACCCGGCGACCGGGACAAGGTGTGGACGGTCTCCGGCACCGTCGTGGCGTCCCTGCGGGGAGGCGGCACCGAGTCCGGCGCGGACGGCGGCGTCCTGTACTGCCTCTGGAAGGACGCGGACGGCGGGTGCTCGCTGGGCACCCTGGACAGCTCGACCGGGCACTCGCTCTGGAAGGCCCCGCTGCCCCTCGACGCCGCCGACCCGAGGAGCTTCGGCGCCCGCCTGCTGCTCGCCGACGGAAGCCTGTACCGGATGGGACCGGACGCCGTGCTGTGGGCCTTCGACGCGTCGAACGGCACGGCCCGCTGGAAGTACAGCGGACTGAAGGGGGCGGACCCGGCGAACCTCGCCTGGTCGGCCGGCGGCGGCCGACTCTGCGTCGCCAATCCGAAGACCTCGACGGTCACCGCACTACCCGCGAACGGAGCATGAGCATGCGGCAGTTGGACCCCACGGACCCGCCCCGGATCGGCGGGTACACCTTGCTGGGCAAGCTGGGCGCCGGCGGCATGGGGGCGGTCTACCTCGGGCGGTCGGCCGGCGGGCGCACGGTCGCCGTCAAGCTGGTCCGGGCCGAGCTGGCCGACGACCCGAGGTTCCGCGCCCGGTTCCGGGCCGAGGTGGCGGCGGCCCGGGCGGCCTCCTCGGCCTTCACCGCGCCGGTGATCGACGCCGACCCGGACGCGCCGGTCCCGTGGATGGCGACCGCCTTCGTGCCGGGCGTCCCGCTGGACGAGGCGGTGAAGCTCGCCGGGCCGGTACCCGACGCGCCGTTGCGCGCCCTGGCGGTCGGCATCGCCGAGGAGTTGAAGAACATCCACGCGGCGCGTCTGACGCACCGCGACCTGAAGCCCAGCAACGTGCTGCTGGCCCTGGACGGGCCGCACGTCATCGACTTCGGGATCGCGCGGGCCGCCGACGGCACCGTGCTGACCGCCCCGGGCGCGCTCTTCGGGACGCCCGCCTACATGTCGCCGGAGCAGGCGCTGGGGCAGGAGGTCACACCGGCGAGCGACGTGTTCTCACTGGGCGCCACCCTGGCGTTCGCCGCCTCCGGGGAGGGGCCGTTCGGCTCGGGCCTGCCGCTGGAGATCCTGCAACGGGTGGTCGCCGGGGAGCCGGACCTCGCGGCGGTGCCGGACGGGCTGCGGGTCCTGGTGGCGGCGTGCCTGGCGAAGGCGCCGGGGGACCGGCCGACCCCGCAGCAGGTCGTCGACTTCGTCGTGCAGAAGGCGGCGCCCGTGTGGCACGGCCCCTGGCTGCCGCCGGTGCTGGTGGCGGTGATCGAGGGGGTGTCCGCCGTCATGGCACCCGTGCCGGTGTCGCCGACGGCGGTCACCGAGGAGCTGTACCCCCGGAGCCCGCGGATTCCGCTGGTCGCGCAGACCCTGGAGTTCCCGAACCCCCTGAGGGATCCGCAGACTCCGCCGACCGCGCGGACCGTGGAGCTTCCGAAGCCCCAACAGGCACCGCAGACTCCGCAGACCGCGCGCACCGTGGAGCTCCCGAAGCCCCAACAGGCACCGCAGACTCCGCCGACCGCGCGGACCGTGGAGCTTCCGAAGCCCCAACAGGCACCGCAGACCGCGCGCACCGTGGAGCTCCCGAAGCCCCCGCAGACCCCGCCCATGCCAGCACACACGGCCCACCAGACCATCCCGCTCGGCCGGGTGCAGCCGCAGCCCCCGCCCGAGCGGCCAGCCGCCGCAGACTGCTGATCGGCCTGGCCGGCGGGGCGGTCGCCCTGGCCGGAGGCGGCACCGCCGTCGTCCTCGGCCTGCCGGACGGCACCCCGAAGAACCCCAACCAGGCGGCCGGTGGCACCCCCGCGCCGGCCCCCACCGACACCTCCCGCCCGCTGGACACCACGGTCGAGGCGACCCCGCTCTGGACGGGGCCCGTCCCCGACCCGCTCGTCCAGGTGGTGGCGGAGGGCGAGACGGTGGTCGCCGTCGGCATGAAGAGCCTCTGGGCCTTCGACCGGACCGGCCGACCGCGCTGGGGCCCGCTCAGCAACGCCCTGGCCCCGTCGACGGTGGGGGGCGGAGGCACCGGCGTGACCGTCGGCGGCGGCGTGCTGTACGCCGTCGACCACGGCACCCCGATCGCCATGTCCGCCGTGGTCAGGGCCATCGACCTGACCAGCGGCTCGGTGGCCTGGAGCGTCGGTGCGTCGGGCCCGACGAAGCTGGTCGTGAGCGCCTCGCTGCTGCCCGGCATGCTGGACGGCGTCCTCTACGTCAGCGGCAACCTGTCGGGCGGCTGGCGGTCCTCGGCCGACCCGGCGGCGCCGATCGACTACTCCCAGGCCAACTTCGTCTGGGCGGTGGACCCGGCGACCCGCAAGATCCGCTGGGAGACGATGACCAAGCACTCGGGGGCGTCCTACGCCCGGCTCATGGTGCCGTCCTCCGGCAAGCACCTGCTGTGGGTGACCTCCAGCCCCCTGGGCGGCGGCGGTGCGGCGAAGATCGAGGCCCTGGACGTCACCGCGGACGGGAAGAGCATCTGGCAGCAGCCCGGTCCCGGCGCGGGCGCCACGGTCAAGAGCCTCAGCTACGTCGGCCGCTGGAACGACGGCCCGCACAGCTCGGCCGGCGGCCGGTTCCTCTACGCCTCCGACCGCCTGCACACGCTGGAGCCGGCGAGCGGCAAGGAGGCCTGGGCCTCGCCCGGCGACGTGGCCTTCCAGACCGCGACGGCGAGCCCGGACGAGTCCACCGTCTACGCCGTGGGGCCGGACTCCCAGAGCCGCGTCGTCGTGATGGCCCTGGACGCCGCGACCGGGGCCGTGCGCTGGGCCGGTTCGCTGCCCGTGACCGCGATCGGGGACATCGTGGTGCACTGCGCGGACGGCAACGTCTACGTCTGGGTCCGGGCGAAGGTGTGGGCCCTGGACCAGGCCACCGGGGCGCCCCGGTGGACGTACCAGTTCGCCGTCAGCGGCGACCTGATGGGACCGGCGCCGTTCTGGGCCGGCGGCGGACACGTCTACGGCCCGGGGGACAAGGGGGTGGTGGCCCTCAGCGCCACCGGCAAACCGGCCGGTGCCTAGGCCGTGCCCAGAACAGGCGAGCCGGCTGTCAGACGGCCGGCTCGGCTGCAGGCTTGACGGCGGTGTGGACGTACCAGGCGATGTACTGGCGGACCCCGTACATCTCCACCACCGAGCGCATGTTGAGCCACTTCTCGGCGGGCCCCCAGGAGCGCAGCAGGGCGTAGGGGACACGGAAGTACGCGTACAGCGCCTCCGCGGTGGGGGCGTAGTTCGCGCTGGCGTCGAGGGCCTCCTCGACCTGGAACCCGGCCTCGGTGAGGAGCCGTTCCAGGTTGCCGGCGTGGTAGCGCTTGGCGCCGGGGAACACCATGTCGTCCAGGTAGCGTTCGAGCACGGCCCGGTCGCCGGCCCGCATCTCCTCCAGCGGGACGGTGCTCATCGGGCCGAGCAGCACCAGCCGGCCGCCCGGGCGCAGCACCCGGTGGAACTCGGCCAGGGCCCGCTCAGGGGCGTAGGAGTGGACCAGGGTCTCCATCGAGTACGCGCCGTCGAAGGACGCGTCGGGGAACTCCAGCCGGTGGTAGTCGCCCCAGGAGAAGGCCGTCCGGCCCTCCAGCGCCGCCCGCGCGCTGAGCCGGCGGGCCTCGCGCACGTGGAAGTCCAGGACGTCGACCCCGGTGACCGCCAGCCCGAACCGGGCGGCCATCGCCCGTGCCACCACGCCCGCCCCGGAGCCGGCGTCCAGGACCCGCGAGCCCGCCGGCAGGGCGAGCTTGCGTCCCAGCACGTCCTCCAGCCGCCGTTGCGCCCGCCAGCAGCGCCACTTGGACTGTCCGGGCTCCGTCCACCCCCAGTGCCGGGCGTTCCTGGCCACCATCGTGTAGAACAGTCGGCTTCCCGGCCGGCCGTAGACCCGCCGCAGCCCGGTGAGATCGAGCTCCTCAGTGACCATGCGCACAAGCTAGCGCCACCGCCGGTACGGCTCGGCGCGCCACGCGACGCGGGTCATCTGATGGGACGCCACCAGGCGCCGGGGCCCGCCCGGCCCCGGGGGCGGGCTCAGAAGCGGATCTCGGGGGCCTGGAGGACGATGCGCAGGTTCTCGTCCGCGCGGTCCGCGTCGACCTCGTGGCGCAGCCAGACGTTCTGCACGGCGTCCTCCTGCGAGCCGTCGGACACCGTCACCCACATCAGCAGGCCCCAGAGCACCGTCGGGGCGTGCCCGGCCAGCTGGACGCCGAGGCCGACCGGTACCGCGACGCCGATCCGGGAGGGCGGGGCCTGCGCGAAGTCGGGCGGGGCGAAGTCCCCGGCGTCCTCGCCCGCGAGGCAGACCGGGGTCGCGGTGACCTTCAGCCAGTGCACCTCCACGCCGTCGGCGATCCGCCCGAGCGCGACCGACAGCCAGCCGCGCACCGTCGCCTCCGGGTCCGGCAGCCAGCTCATCGGCCCGTTCGGGTCGGTCGCGCGGGCGAGGTCGTCCTTCGGCGGGCCGAACAGCTCGTTCTCGACGGCCTCGCCGATCACGTTGCCGTCCCGGTCCACCTGCCACCAGCGCCGGATCGACTCGGGCGGCGCCCAGGTCTCGGAGGAGTACTCCCCGGCGACCTCGTAGATCCAGGAGCCGCCGCCCCCCGGCAGCGGCGGGTCCTGCGGCCCGACCGGGCGCATGGTGCCACGCGGCGGCGCGTCCTGCGGTGTGGCCGGCACCGCGTCCTGCGGCACGGCCGACCGGCGCCTGCGGTTGAAGATCCCCATCCCCGCCCCTTCCCCCTCTTCCCCTCGACTTCGGGGGATTCTGCCCCGCCGGGAGCACCGGCAGACCCGAGGTTCGGGTAATTCGCCGATCAGAAAGCAGATCTGACGTGGCGTCACATCAAGGGCTCGGCGGTGAGGGGCTTCCCGTACACCGAGGAGCTGCGCCGGACCGTCATCCCCACCCGCTCGTAGAGCGACAGCGCGCCGGTCTCCGAGTGCGTCCACAGGGTGCACGTCCGCCGCCCCCGCAGGTGGAAGGCGCGGAACGACTCCCGCAGCAGCACCCGGGCGATCCCCCGGTTGCGGTGGTCGCGCCGCACGGCGACCCGCTCGACGTACCCCTCGCCGCTGCCCGGAACGTCCAGCGCCAGCACCGCGCCGACCATCTCGCCGCCGGCGAACGCCACCGGTGACAGCGCCGGGACGAAGGTGTCCCGCCCGACGGTGTGCAGCGCCCACTCCGGGTAGGCCTTGCGCCGCGGCTGCCACTCGTCGAACGCGTCCTCGGTGAGCAGGTACGCGGCCTGCTCGTCGCCGGCCCGGAACGGCCGCACCGTGATGCCGGCCGGCGGGTCCGGCACCGCGGGTTCGACGGGCATGGCGAACTCCAGCTGCCACTCCGTGACGAACGGTCCGTAGCCGCGGGAGCGCAGCAGCCCGACGGCGGCCAGGTCGGCGTCCGGCACCGCCTGGGAGAGGCGTCGGCCGCCGGCCTCGCGGGCCCGCGCCTCGGCCCAGTCGAGCAGCCGCCCGCCCAGCCCCCGCCCCCGGTGGCCGGGGTGGACGTCGACCTTGCTGCGCCGCCCGTTGTGCACCCAGGCGCGGCCGGCCAGCCGGCCCGAGCCGTCCTGCACGAGCAGCGTGTCGAGGGCGGGGTCGAGGCCGGGCAGGGCGAGGTCGGCGGCGACGCCGTCGGCCCCGCTCTCGGCGTGCCCGAGCAGCTCGCGCTCGCAGGCGGCGACCAGGTGGTGGATCCCGGCGGCGTCGGCGGCGGTCGCCGGCCGGCTCCGGTACCGGTCCGGCAGGGGCGGGAGCAAGAGGTGGGCCATGGAGCGACTCTGCGCCATCCCCACCGGTCTGTCGACCCTCCCTGTCCCCCGCGGGGGAGGGTCACCCGGCAGCCGGGGCCTCCACGGCGTTGTTCTGGCCGGCCACGATCCGCCAGCCCTCCTCCTGCCGGGCGATCACGTACAGCGCGGCGCCGCGCGGGCCCTCGACGGGGTTGCCGTCGGCGTCGGTGGGCGTCTGCGCCACGTTGGCGGCGATCACCTCGGGCGCGATCTCCAGCAGCCTGACCACCTCGTACCGCGCGTAGGAGTCGCTCAGGAAGCCCTTCATCGCCGGGGCGCTGAACTCGGCGACCGCCGCACGGCTGTCCAGCCGGGTGCCCCTGGCGTTGGTCCAGGACGTCCGCTCGGCGAACCAACCGGCCAGCGCCACCGGGTCCTTGTCGTTGAACGCCTGCTCCAGCCCCTTGACGACACCGGTCACCTCGGCCTGCGTCCGTGTCGAGACCGCCCCCGCCGGCTGTGCGTCCTTCACCATGGCCGTTCCCCTCTCGGTACCGGATCCCCTCCGGAGTCGGCGGTGCTCGCCGATGACCCCATCCCACAACCTGAAGTCCGGTTGAGGTCAACCCCGGTCGGTGGCAGGAGATCCGGCCCGTCCTCCGTGCGGCGCACGGCCGCCTCCCGACCTCCCCCGCGCGGGTGAGCCGGTCCGGTCCGCCGGAGGACGCGGGGGTGGTGGCGGCGCTGCGACCTTGGGAGCGGAAGCAGTCGCACCGGCCCGAAGAGCGGGTCAGCTGTCGGGGAGGACGCATGAACGCCCGTACGAAGTCGAGGAGTCCGCACGGCCGGATCGCGGCGGGGGTGCCGCGCTGGGCGGTGCTCGCCGCGTACGCCACCACGCTGACGACGCTGCCGTCCTGTGTCTGGCGGATCGCCGCCATGATCTTCAACGTGCCGCTGCTGGAGCACCCTTCGGACGCCCATCCCTCCTCGGCCTTCTCGGCGGGGTGGTGGTACATCATCGCGCTGAGCGTGGTCAGCGAGGCGCTGGCCTTCCTCGCGGTCGGGCTGGTCGCCGAGTGGGGCGAGGTCTGGCCGCGCTGGATCCCGGGTCTGGCGGGCCGCCGGGTGCCGACGCTCGCCGCCGTCGTCCCGGCCGGGCTCGGGGCGGCCGCGCTGATGGTGTTCCCGTACGCGATGGTGATGTTCGCCTTCGGGCGCACGCTGACCGGGGAGGTGGGCGGCGCGGTCACCCACGGCTGGCAGACGGCGGTGTTCTGGGCCGCCTACCTGCCGCTGGCGGCCTGGGGGCCGCTGCTGGGCGTGCTGACCGTGCACTACTACCGCCGTCGCCGCGGTGCCGCCGGGCCGCTGCCGACCGGGCTCGCGAGGGCCGCCTGACGGCCGGCCGGGGCCGCCGGGCCGGGTCGGGGGCCAGGCAGCGGGCTCGGGCGGACCAGCAGACGGCCGCCCCCGACGGGCGTGCGGGCCGGTCGGGGGCGGAGCATCAAGGGGCGGCGCGCTGGCGGGGGCGGCTCAGCGCGGGCGCGGGTGCGCGGACCGCGGAGGCGTCACGCCGCGAGCCGTCGCGCCGGGTCGTAGGCCTCCCGCACCCGGGCCTGGGCGGCCTCGCCCGCGCCGAGGTGGTCGAGGCCGAGCAGCGCGGCGCCCAGCACCGGCGGCGCGACGACCACCCGCGGCTCGGCCAGCGGCGCGGCCTCGGCCAGCCGGGCCGTCACGTTGTCGAGCAGTAGCGGCTCCCGCGAGGCGAGCACGCCGCCGCCGAGTACGACCGGCGTCGACTCCTCCAGCAGCTCCAGCCGTCCGAGGGCGACGACGGCGAGCCGGGTGATCTCGTCGGCCTGCCGGTCGATCAGCTCCAATGCCACCGGGTCGCCCGTCCCGGCGACCGCGAACAGCACCCGGACGATCTCGTGCAGCCGCCCGTACGGCAGGTGCCCGAGGTGGACGGCCTCGGCGACCGCGCCGGTGCTGGGGAGGCCGAAGTGCTCGGCGATGGCCCGGGCCAGCGCGGTCGGGCCGCCGCGGCCGTCCTCGGCCCGGACGGCGTGCCACATGCTGTTCATGGCAAGTCCGCTGCCGCCGCCCCAGTCGCCGGTGAGCTCGCCGAGGGCGGGGAACCGGGCGGTGCGGCCGTCGGGGAGCAGGCCGACGCAGTTGATGCCGGCGCCGCAGACGACGGCGATGCCGCGCGGGCCGTCGGTGCCGGCCCGCAGCAGGCCGAAGGTGTCGTTGGCGACGGTGTTGGTGGCGCCCCAGGGGTGCGACTCCAGCGCGCTGCGCAGGGCCTCCTCCTCCACCGGGAGGTCGGCGTTGGCGAGGCAGGCGCTGACGTGGGTGGTCAGGACACCGCCGCGGAAGGAGAGTCCGGCCGCGGCGGCGGCCTCCTCGACGAGGGGGGCGAGGCCGGCTACCGCTGCCGCACCGCCGACCTTCTGCGGGGCGAAGCCGCCGCCGCGGGCGGAGCCGAGGACGGTGCCGTCGGCACCGATCAGGGCGACGTCGGTCTTGGAGTTGCCGGCGTCGATGGCGAGAACGCCGGGCAGGAGTGGTTCGGGCTGGTGGGTCATCTGGTCCCCGCGGCTCGTACGTGGCCCGGCCGTTGTCCCCGGCCGGGGGTGGTCGGTCTCCTCGCGGCCCGGCCCGCGGCTCCCCGGGACGAGGGCGCGGGCCGGACGCGGCGGGCGGGTCACGCCCAGGCGAGGTGCTCGCGGTTGTGGGCGAGCAGCCGGTCCGTCAGCTGGTCGGCGCGTTCGATCTGGCCGACCAGCGGGTGGGAGAGCAGGGCGTCGAAGACGCGGTCGCGCCCGCCGTGCAGCGCGGCGTCGAGGGCGAGGTGCTCGTACGCGGTGACGGCGGCGATCAGGCCGGCGTACAGCGGTTCGACCGGCCGCTGCGGCAGCGGGCGCACCCCGGCGGCGTCCACCTCGGCCGGGACCTCGATGACGGCGTCGTCCGGCAGGAACGGCAGGACTCCGTCGTTGCGGGTGTTCACGACCTGCACGGACGTCCCGCCGTCGGTGCCCAGCAGCGAGGCGATCAGCTGGACGGCGGCCTCGGAGTAGAACGCGCCGCCGCGCTTGGAGAGCAGCTCCGGCTTGGTGTCCAGGGTCGGGTCGGCGTACATCTCCAGCAGCTGCCGCTCGATCGCGGCGACCTCGGCGGCCCGGGAGCCCTTGGTCTTGAGCTCCTCCACCACCTGGTCGTGCTGGTAGAAGTAGCGCAGGTAGTAGGAGGGCACGACGCCGAGGCGCTCGATCACCGGCTGCGGCAGCAGCAGGTCCTGGGCGATCTCCTTGCCGAAGCCGGCCAGCAGCTCCGGCAGCACCTCGCGCCCGGTGGCCGAGCCCGGTGCGTCGAGCAGGGTGACGCCGCGCTCCCAGGTCAGGTGGTTGAGCCCGACGTGGTCCAGGCGGACCAGCTCCGGGGCCACGCCGAGGTGTTTGGCGAAGCGCCGCTGGAAGCCGATGGCGACGTTGCACAGGCCGACGGCCTTGTGGCCGGCGCTCTGCAGGGCGCGGGTCACGATGCCGACGGGGTTGGTGAAGTCGACGATCCAGGCGTCGGGGTTGGCGCGGCGGACCTTCTCGGCGATGTCCAGCACCACCGGGACGGTCCGCAGCGCCTTGGCCAGACCGCCCGCGCCGGTGGTCTCCTGGCCGACGCAGCCGCACTCCAGCGGCCAGGTCTCGTCCTGGTTGCGGGCCGCCTGCCCGCCGACCCGCAGCTGGAGCAGGACGGCGTCGGCGCCCTGGACGCCCGCCTCGACGTCGGTGGTGGTGGTGACGACGGCCCCGTGGCCCTGCCGGGCGAAGATCCGCCGGGCCAGCCCGCCGATCAGCTCCAGCCGGTCGGCGGCCGGGTCGACGAGCACCAGTTCGCCGATCGGCAGGGTGTCGCGCAGCCGGGCGAAGCCGTCGATCAGCTCGGGGGTGTACGTCGACCCGCCGCCGACGATTGCCAACTTCAGTGCGGACATCAGCCCTTGACCCCTGTCAGTGTCACGCCTTCGATGAAGGCCTTCTGTGCGAAGAAGAAGAGGATGATCACCGGCGCCATCACCAGCAGGGTGGCGGCCATGGTGAGGTTCCAGTTGGTGTGGTGGGCGCCCTTGAAGGACTCCAGGCCGTAGGAGAGGGTCCAGGCCCCGGGGTTCTCGCTGGCGTAGATCTGCGGGCCGAAGAAGTCGTTCCAGGCGTAGAAGAACTGGAACAGCGCGACGGCGGCGATGGCCGGCTTGGCCATCGGCAGGACGATCCTGAGCAGGGTGCGCAGCTCGCCGCAGCCGTCGATCCGGGCCGCCTCGATGTAGTCCTTGGGGATGGTCATCAGGAACTGGCGCAGCAGGAAGATCGAGAAGGCGTCGCCGAAGGCCATCGGGATGATCAGCGGCCAGAGCGAGCCGGTGAGGTGCATCTGCTTCGACCAGAACAGGTACATCGGGATGATGGTGACCTGCGGCGGCAGCATCATCATCGAGATGACGGCCATCAGGGCCAGGTTGCGGCCCCTGAAGCGGAACTTGGCGAGCGCGTACGCCACCGGGAGGCTGGAGACGACGGTCAGGACGGTGCCGGCGCCGGCGTACAGCAGGGTGTTGCGCCACCAGGTGAGGAAGCCGGGGGTGTTCCAGACCTTGGCGTAGTTGCCCCACTCCCAGGAGGCCGGCCAGTAGTCGGTGGTGAGCGCCTGGTTGTCCGTCATCACCGAGGTGAGGAAGGCGAAGACGAACGGCAGTAGGAAGAACAGGGTGGCGGCGATGGCCAGCGAGTGGACGGCCACCCAGTTGAGCGCGGCGCGCCGCCGGGCGGTCCGGTGGGCGGCACTGCGGGTGCCGCCGGACCGGGAGGCGCCGGGGGTGCCCGAGGGGGCCTTGGCGAGTGTGGTGCTGAGAGTCATGATCGTGTCCTCACTGGTCCGCTAGTCGTCGTTCGCCATGAAGCCGGACTTTCGGCGCAGCAGGATCGAGGTGACGGCCATCGAGATGGCGAACAGCACCAGGGCGACGACGCAGGCGGCGCCGTAGTTGAAGTGCTGGAAGCCGAGGTTGTAGACCATCTGCGGCAGGGTCCAGGTGGACCCCTGCGGGTAGCCGGGCTCGAACTGCTGCCCGGAGTTGCCCGCGTTGCCGCCGGCGACCTTCCCGGCGACGATCGCCTGGGTGTAGTACTGCATGGTCTGGATGACGCCGGTGACCACCGCGAACATGATGATCGGCGAGATGTTCGGCAGGGTGACGTACCGGAAGCGCTGGAACGGGCCGGCGCCGTCGAGCTCGGCGGCCTCGTACTGCTCCCTGGGCACGTCCAGCAGGGAGGCCATGAAGATGACCATCAGGTCGCCGATGCCCCACATGGCGAGCATGGTGAGCGCGGGCTTGGACCAGGCCGGGTCGGCGAACCAGCCGGGGGTCGGCAGGCCGAGCTCGCCGAGGTAGTGGTTCACCGGGCCGGTGCCGGGGTTGAGCAGGAAGGCGAAGGAGACGGTGGCGGCCACCGGCGGGGCCAGGTAGGGCAGGTAGAACGCGGTGCGGAAGAAGCCTGCACCGGTCTTGACCTTGGTGATCAGCATGCCGATGCCGAGGCCGAAGACCACCCGCAGCGACACCATGATGACGACCAGCCAGAGGGTGTTGCGCAGCCCCTGCCAGAAGGACGGGTAGTCGTTGAGGACGTAGTCCCAGTTCTGCAGGCCCTTGAAGGTGGGGGCCGACAGCCCGTTGTACTTCATGAACGAGAAGTAGATGGTGGAGATCAGCGGGTACAGGAAGAAGACGCTGAACCCGATCAGCCAGGGGGAGAGGAAGGCGAGGGTGCGGGCCGCCTCCCGGCGGCGCTTCCGGCGCAGCAGGTGCTGCGTGGAGGGCGCCGCCGGGTCGGTCGGTCCGGTGCCCTTGCGGGTGCCGAACGCGAGTGCCATGGGAGCTCCGTCTGCGCTTACTTCGCCTGGGCGATCGCGGCGTCGATCTCCTTGGCGGTGGCCGCGAGGCCGGCCTGGAGATCCTTCT
Organism: Kitasatospora sp. NPDC048239; assembly: GCF_043202015.1. Classification (NCBI taxonomy): domain Bacteria; kingdom Bacillati; phylum Actinomycetota; class Actinomycetes; order Kitasatosporales; family Streptomycetaceae; genus Kitasatospora; species Kitasatospora sp. NPDC048239. Next base: position 101,145 of record NZ_JBICZP010000008.1, read on the forward strand.
GCTGACCGGACTCGTAGGCGTAGCCGAGGTTCTGCAGCGAGACGAGGTACGCGCCGCCGTTGAGGCTCGCCGGGGTGGTCCCGGAGTTCGCGTTCTTGGCGATGTCCAGGAAGGTCCTGAAGTTCGTGTCGCTGATCAGCTTCGGCGAGTTGAGCGCGTCGAAGGTGCTCGGCACGTTGTGGATCGCGTTGGCGAAGCTGACCACCGCGTCGGTGTCGGTGGTCAGGTACTTGACCAGCTCCCAGGCGGCGCTCTGCTTCTTGCTGCTGCTGGCGATGCCGACGATGGTGCCGGTCTGGTAGCCGCGGCCGTAGGTGCCGGCCTGGTCGTCCGGCACCGGGAACGGCGCGGTGGCCCACTCGAAGTCGGGCTTGTTCTCGGCGAGCGAGGCGGTGCGCCACTCACCGTCGATGGCCATCGCGACCTGGCCGGTGTGGAACGGGTTCTTGGCGCTGAACTCCTCGCCGAAGGTGGCGCGGTACTTGTCCAGCTTGTCGTAGCCGCCGAGCTTGTCGACCAGGCCCTTCTGCCAGTTCAGCATCGAGGCGATCTTGGGGTCGGAGGTGAGGTTCGACTTGCCGGAGCCGTCGAAGTAGCTCGGGCCGTACTGGCCGAGGAAGTGCTCGGTGGTGGACTCGTAGCCGTGGTACAGCGGCATGAAGCCCAGCTGCTTGTAGCCGTCGCCCTCGGCGATGGTCAGCTTGGCGGCGGCGTCGGCGAACTCGCTGAAGGTCTTCGGCGGCTCGGCGATGCCGGCGAGGGCGAAGGCGGCCTTGTTGTAGTAGAGGCCGAAGGCGTCGCCGAGCAGCGGCAGGGAGCACTGGTTGCCCTGGTACTGCGAGTAGTTGAGCATCGCGGCGGGGAAGGTCTTCGCGGCGTCGATCTTGTCCTTCTCCAGGAAGGGCTTGAGGTCCGCGAGGGCCTTGGTCGAGCAGAACATGCCGACGTTGTTGGTGGTGAAGGAGGAGACCACGTCCGGGGCGCTGTCGCCGCCGGCCCGCAGCGCCTGGTTGACCTTGTCGTCGGCGATGTTGCCGACGGCCTTGACGTGGATGTTCGGGTGGGCCTTCTCGAAGGCGGCGATGTTGGCGTCGATCGCCTTCACCTCGGAGTCCTGGCTCCAGCCGTGCCAGAAGGTGATGGTGACGTCCTTGCCGGAGGCCGAGTCGTCGTTGCCGCCGGCGTCGTTGCTGCCGGTGCAGGCGGTGGCGAGCAGGGCGAGGACGGCGCTGCCGGTGACGGCGGCGATCGTACGGCGGCCTCTGCGGGAGGTGCGGGAGGTGGTGGAGTGCACTTCGAGGTCCTCCTGGGGGTGCGCGGGCAGGCGTCATTGCCTCGGGTCCCGCGTTCGGGGGCTGTGGGAGAGGTGTCAGGTGCAGGGGGTGGTGCGGCGGTGGTGCGGGTGATGTCCGGTGCAGGTGGGAGCGTCTGTGGGTGGCGGACGTCAGTGGGTGGAGAAGACCGCCTCGCGGGCGGCCGCCAGCGCGCGTTGCAGTGCGCCGGTGAGGACGGGCGAACCGGGCAGGGCACTGCTGCGGACTTCCGGCCGGGCGATCGAGATCTTGGCCAGCTCCTCCTCGACGAGCGCGCGCAGCCGTTCGCCGCCCGCGCTCGGCACGCCCCCGGAGACCACCACCAGCTGGGGGTCGACGACGGCGACGATCACGGCCAGTCCGACGGCGAGCCGGTCGGCCAGGTCGGCGAGGAACTCGTCGCCGGCACCCGGGGTCTCCAGGGCCAGGGCGAGCGACTCCTCGGCGGTGGCGGCGGCGAGCCCGTGCCGGCGGGCCAGCGCCTTGACGGCGGGTGCGCCGACCAGCTCCTGGAAGCCGCCGGAGTTGCGGCGCCGCACGTCCCGCACGACCGGTGAGCCGGGCACCGGCATGTAGCCGACCTCCCCGGCGCCGCCGGTGAAGCCGCGGTGCAGCCGGCCGGCGATCACGATCGCGGCGCCGGTGCCCTCGCCGGCCCAGAGCAGGACGAAGTCCTCGAACCCGCGGGCCGCGCCGGAGGCCTGCTCGGCGACGGCGGCGAGGTTCACGTCGTTCTCGATCGACACCGGGGCGCCGACCGCCTCGGAGAGCTCCTGCACCAGCCGCGGCCCGTGCCAGCCCGGCAGGTGGGAGGCGTAGCGCAGCTTGCCGGTGACGGGGTCGGGCGCGCCGCCGACACCGATCACCACGTTGTGCAGGGCGTCCTCGGCGAGTCCGGCGGCGCGGACGGTCTCGGCCACCGCCGCGGCGACCCCGGGGACGGTGCCGGCGGCCGGCCAGCCCTTGGTCGGTACGACGTGCTCGGCGAGGGTGACGCCGGTGATGTCGGCCACCGCGACCCGCACCTGGCTGGTGGTGACGTCCAGTCCGGCGACGTGGCCGGCCGCGGGATTCACCTGGTACAGCTGCGCGTTCGGGCCCGGGCCGCCCGCGGTTGTGCCGACCGGCAGGACCAGCCCGGCGGCCTCCAGGCGGGCCAGCAGCTGGGAGGCGGTGGGCTTGGACAGGCCGGTCAGGGTGCCGATCTGGGTACGGGAGAGCGGGCCGTTCTCCAGCAGCAGTTCGAGGGCGGCTCGGTCGTTGATGGCGCGCAGCAGGCTGGGGGTGCCGGCGAGGGGGGCCTTGGCGGTGGTCTTGGTCACGCGCGGAATCCTCCTCTTCCGGCTGCTCCCGGTAGCCCCCGGGTGGGGTTCGGGCGAACTGTTAGGAAACTTTCCAGTCGCTTGAGACAGGACCGTACGGTCCCCGTCAGGAGGGTGTCAATGGTCCCTCCCGCGGTGGATGCCGAAGCGTTACCGGGCAGCACGAAGCCCCGCCCCCCGATGGGGAGGAGCGAGGCTTTCGTCCGTTTCGGGCGGGAATTCCGGCAGGTGTTCCGCCGGTCCGGGGGAGGCCCGGCAGGGTGCCGGGCCCGCCGTCAGGGCGTCTTGCCGCCGTCGTCGCCCGGCTTCACCGGTGCCGGTATCGGCGCCGTGGCCAGGTAGCGCGGCGAGGCCGGGTCGGCCAGCGCGGACGGCGGCGCCGCATCGGTCGGCGCCGGCACCGAGGCGGTGGCCAGCACCATCGCGGAGGTCGCCCCACCCGCGGCGGCGGCAGCCGCGGCCGCCGTCGGGACCTCCTCCTTGACCTTGATCCCGGCCAGGTCGAAGGCCGTCTTCAGCCGCTGCCGCAGCGCCCGGGCCACCGACAGCGACTTGCCCGGGGCGGTCCGGGCCTCGACCCGCAGCACCACCGAGTCGACCGCCACCGACTCCACGCCCAGGACCGTCACCGGCGCCCAGACCAGCTCGTCGAACGGCGCCTCCTTGGCCAGCGTCTCCGCGGTCTCCCGGATCAGCGCCTCGACCTGGAGCAGGTCCTCCTTGTACCCGACCTGGACGTCCACCGAGGCCGTCGACCAGCCCTGGCTCATGTTGGCGATCCGCTTCACCTCGCCGTTGCGGATGTACCAGATCTCACCGCCCGCGCCGCGCAGCTTGGTCACCCGCAGGCCGACCTCCAGCACCGTGCCGGTGGCCACCCCGGTGTCGATCTCGTCGCCGACGCCGTACTGGTCCTCCATGATCATGAAGACCCCGGACAGGAAGTCCGTGACCAGGTTGCGCGCGCCGAAACCGATCGCCACACCGGCCACACCGGCGCTCGCCAGCAGCGGTGCCAGGTTCACCCCGAGCGCGGCCAGCACCATCAGCGCGGCCGTCCCCAGGATGCTGAAGGAGGCCACGCTGCGCAGCACCGAGCCGATCGCCTCCGAGCGCTGCTGCCGGCGCTCCGGGTTGACCACGCCGGTGTTGGCCAGCAGACCGCCCAGCCGGCCGGGCTCGTCGTCGCCCTCGGCGGGCTTGGTCATCCGCCCTATCAGCTGGGTGATCAGCTTGCGGACCACGGCCCGCAGCACCAGCGCCAGCACGATGATGAAGACGATCCGCACACCGCCGGCCAGCCAGTCCTGCCAGTGCGAGTCGAACCAGCCCGCCGCCTGCCGGGTGGTCTCGCCGACCTCCTGCGCGCTGGTGGGGATTCTGAGGTCGAGCTGCGGCAGCGCCGGGGCCGTGGGGCTCGGGGAGGGGCTCGGCGTCGTGGACGCGTCGGCGAGGAGACCGGCGGCACCGGACCAGGACACGTGCGGGACCTTCCTGCAGGGAGCGTGGCGGGCCCGCCGCCGCGGAGGCATGCCGTGGCCTGCGGACCGTCCGCACCACCCTAACCGGCGCCGGACCACCCGCCGGACACGCCGAAGGGCGCGCGGACCTCTCCCGGACGCCCCGTCAACGCCCCGGCCCGCCCCTGCTCCGCTCCCCTGAGCGCCCCCCGGGACACCGCCCGGACCACCTTCCTGCGTGCTGCTCCGACCGGCCGAGCCGTCCCCCGGGCGGGCGGCGGCCCCCCGGGAGGGCACCCGGGTGCAACCCCTCCTTCGCCTGGGCATATCGGGTATGACAGCAACCGCATCCGGCGGTTCATGTCGGGTCCGTTACACGGGAGTGGTGGCGCCGTACAAAGGCGTAAGGCGACACTGGGGGAGATCACACACCCGTTGCGTGATCCAACCGCTCGTCCCGGCGCGAGCCACGCGCCGCAGGCGTCCAAGGAGGCATCCGTGCCGCATGTCCTGGTCCTCAACGCGTCCTACGAGCCACTCGGCGTCGTATCGATGCGCCGCGCACTCATCCTGGTCCTCAACCACAAGGCGGTCAGCCTGGAGGATTCGGGAGTCACTCTGCACAGCGCCACCAGCGCCCTTCCGGCGCCGTCCGTCGTCCGTCTGACCCGCTTCGTCCGGGTCCCGTTCTGCGGGCCCGTCCCGCTCACCCGCCGGGCGCTGTTCGCCCGCGACCACGGCCGCTGCGTCTACTGCGGGGCCGCCGCCACCAGCGTCGACCACGTCATCCCGCGCAGCCGGGGAGGCCAGCACCGGTGGGACAACGTGGTGGCAGCCTGCCGCCGCTGCAACCACACCAAGGCCGACCGCCACCTCACCGAACTCGGCTGGCGGATGAAGCGGCAGCCGGCCCCGCCCAGCGGCCTGGCCTGGCGCATCATCGGCACCGGGATCAAGGACCCGCGCTGGCGCCCCTACCTGGAGCCGTACGGCGGCGGCGACCAGCTGCACGCCTCGCAGTGGGGCGGGTACGAACACCACGACCATACCGAGGCCGCGCACACCGTGCCGCTCGGCCGGGCGCACTCCGCCCACTCCGCCCCGATCCGCCGCGGTGAGCAGCCCGAACCGCTCTCCGCCTGACCCCGCTTGACAAGGGCCTGCCCGTCACAGCTTCCGGTACGCCTCATGGGCCGCCGCGCACCCCGCAACCGGGGAGCGCGGCGGCCCGCCGTCTGACCGCCCTGCGCCTGCGCCCGGCCCCTACGGCTTGGCCGGCGGTGCGCCGGGCGCCGTCGTGGGCGCGACCGGCGGTGCCGTGGCGGCCGGCGGCGGGGTCGGCTGGCCGGTCGGCGCCGTGACCGGCGGTGCGACCGGCGGAGTGGTCACGGGCGGGGTGGTGACCGGCGGCGCGGTGGCCGCCGGGGTGACGGCGAACAGCTCGACGCCCCACAGCGAGTAGCCGTACTTGGTGGCCCGGGCCACGCCCTGCACCCGCAGGAACCTCGTGTCCGGCGCGTCGAAGCGGACCGTCTCGTTGCCGCCCTTGCCGTCGTCCACGGTGGCCACCGTCGTCCAGCTGACGCCGTCCGCCGAGGACTGGATCCTGTACGCGGAGGCGTACGCGGCCTGCCAGTGCAGTACCGCCGAGCCCAGGTGGGTGGCCTTCGGCAGCTCCAGCTGCACCCAGGCGTCGTCCTTGGCCGGTGAGGACCAGCGGCTCTTCGGGTCGCCGTCGGCCACCGCGGAGGCGGGGAAGGACGCCGTCTCGTCGCCCGAGGAGGTGGCCTGCGCGGTGGGCGCCAGGTCCGCCCCGCCGGTCGGCGGCACCACGTGCACCTGGAGCACCTGGCGCACGGTGGTGGGGCCGGCCACGAACAGCACCGGCACCTGGTACGTCCCGGAGGGCGTCTCCGGGGTGGCCGTGACCAGCAGCGGGACACCCACCCGGCCGCCGCGCGGCACGCTCACCCCGGCCGCCGGGGCGACGGTCAGGCCCTTGGCCACGACCGGCACCTCGGTGCGCAGCTCGCCGGCGGCGCCCTCCGGGCGGCCCGCCTCGACGATCGCGCGGGTCTGCGCGGGGGCGGCCGCGCCGGTCACCACGTCCAGTGCGGCGTCGGAGAGGCTGAGCCGGGCCGCGGGGACGTCGGCGTACCAGGGGATCACCTGGTTGACCACCGGCGGGTCGCCGCCCGGCTTCCAGGCCAGCCGGAACGCGTCGGCGACCTGACCGCCGGCCGCCAGCTCGTTGTAGCCCGGCTGGATGGTGCCGATCTCGCTCCAGCTGCCGTCCGGGTGGCGCAGCGAGACGGTGGCGCTGGCCCGCACGCCCGGGTCGGTGAGCACGGTGAGGCGGTCCAGCGGACGGGCCGCGCCCAGTTCGACGGTGAGCGGCTCGTCCGTGGCGGTCGGCGCGGTGGCCGCCCGGTAGGCGGTGTCCGGGTTGCCGTCCAGCACGGCGTCGGCGGCCGAGCCGGGCAGTGCGGCCGGTCCGCCGGTGACGCTGGCCGGGGCCTCGTCCGGCGCGGTGATGCTGAACTCGCGCACCGCGACCGCGGTCTTCTGGGCGGCGGTGGCGCGCAGCCGCACGGCCCGGACGACCACCCCGGCGGGCAGCTGCGCGGTGACGCTCTTCTGGTTCTTCACCTGGGCGAGCTGCTTCCAGCCGCCCTCGCCGGTCGAGTACTCCAGCACCCCGTCGCGGATGTAGTCGTCCACCGCGCTCGGGCCGTCCGGGCCGCCGCCCCACGAGCCCATCAGCACGGTGACGCTGCCGACCGGGCGGCCGCCGCCGAGGTCCAGGCCGATCGAGTCGCCGGGCTGCGCGGGCCCCGCGCTCCAGTAGAAGGTCTCGGCGACGCCGTCGGTCATCAGCGCGGGCAGGTGGTCGTGGGCGGTGCCCAGGGTGGTGGTCGGGGTGATGCCGCCGCCGACCACGCCGGCCCAGTTGTCGGCGGCGCGTACGGCGCGCTCCAGGAACGGGCCGAGCACTCCGGCGCCGATCGTCGCCGGGCTCCCGCCGAGCTGCTCGCGCAGCCGGTTCAGCTCGACCCGGGCCTTCCAGGCGGTCGCGCCGTCGCCGCCGCGCTGGGCGAGCAGCATGTCCAGCGCCGCCTGGCCGGCCAGGCCGTAGTCGTGCAGCGGGGCCAGCCAGGGCCCGGACTCGGCGGCCAGCTGGGCGGTGGCCTGGGAGGCGGACAAGGTCCGCTGGGCGCCGGCCATCGCGGTGAAGGCGTCCCGCAGCGGGGCGGCCGCCTCTATCAGCTTGGTGACGTCCGGGGCGGTGCCGGCGTTCGGCTCGGCGGTGGCCCAGAACCGCTCCAGCAGCGGGGCGAGGTAGCCGGACTCCTGCTTGGACAGCGGCGAGGAGGAGCTGTTGCCGGCCAGCGCGGTGACGGCGCCGAGCACCTCGCCGACGGGCGTGGCGGTGGCGCCGGTCGGCCCGGCCAGCGAGCGCAGCGCGGCCTGCCAGGACTCCTCGGGCTTGTAGCCGCCGGGGTTCCAGGCGAAGTCGCCGGCCGTGGCGAGCGCGATCCGGGAGGCCACCGGCTGCTGCATCGCGCCGGTGAGCATGACGGCGGACTTGGTCGCCACCTCGGTGTCGCGCCCGGTGTAGGCGCCGAGGAAGAGCCGGTCCGGGCTGGAGTCGTTGACCGGGTAGTTGTCCATGGTGACCAGCGGGTGGCCGTAGAGGGCGCCGGTGTCCGCGGCCTGAGCGCCGGTGATCTTCTCCGGGATCACCCCGACCCCGCTCCAGGCGACCTGCACCCCGCTCGGCAGCGCCGCCGCCAGCGCCTTGCGGTACGGCGTGGCGCCCTGCTGGTGGTACTCGGTCGGGACGACGGACAGCGGCGCCAGCCAGCTGTTGCGCGCGATCAGCCGGTCCTGCACCTTGGCGATCAGCTCGGCCTGCGCCTTGGCGGCGGCGGCCGGACCGGTGCCGTACCGGGACCGGTCGTCGCCGCAGTGCCACTCGTCGTAGGAGACGTCCAGGAACTGCAGCTGGAACGCGGTGAAGCCGAGCTTGCGCAGCCCGTCCAGCTTGGCCACCAGCGCGTCGGCGTCCTTGCCGGAGCTGTAGCAGAACGACTGGCCGGGGTCGATCGCGTACCCGAGGGTGACGTGGTTCTGCGCGGCCCGGGCGGCCAGCGCGCGCAGCTCCTCGGCACGCTCCTGCGGGTAGGCGTCGCGCCAGCGGGAGAGCCGGTACGCGTCGTCACCCGGGGCGTAGAGGTAGAAGTTCTGCTTGGAGCGGCCGAGGAAGTCGATCTGGTCGAGGCGCTGCTGCTGGCTCCACGGCGTGCCGTAGAACGCCTCGGCGGTGCCGCGCACCGGCGCACCGGAGGGCCAGTCCCGCAGGGTGATCCCCGGCAGGCCGAGGCCCGCCGCGCCCGGCGCCTGCCCCTGCCCGGCCGGCACGGCCGCGAGCAGCTGACGCAGGCTCTGCGCCGCGTAGAACGTCCCGGCCGCGTCGGTGCCGGCCAGCACCACCGCGCCGTAGGTGCCGCCGCCCTGGGCGGGCAGCTGACCGGCCGACAGCACGTACCCGCCGGCCGCCAGCCCGCCGGGCGAGGGCGCCGAGCCCTCCTTGCCCCCGGCCGCCGCGGTCAGCTCCCGCAGCACCCGGTCCACCTCGCCGCCGGCGTCCTCGGCGGGCCCGCCGACGTACACCACCAGCGACCCGGCGGCCGGGGCCCCGGCGTCCTCCTGCGGCGTCACCGAGGTCGCCCCGGCGATGCCCAGCACCTCGCGGACGGCGTCCACCGCACCGTGGTCGGCCTTCGGCGCGGTCACCAGCGTCACCGCGGCCGGCACGGCCACCGGCTTGCCCGCCACGCTCTGCTCCTGCGGCCGCGGGAACACCTGGGGGTTGCTCACACTGCCCAGCGGGGTCTGCGGCGCACTGCTCACCACGTCCGGCCCCGGGCTGTACGCGTACGCGCCCGACGCCGGCGCGACCGCCAGCAGCCCGCCGACCACGGCCGCCGCCGACAGCGTCGCCGCGATCTGCAGCGTCCGCCGGCTCGGCGCCCCGGCCCGCCCGCCACCGGCCCGCTCGGCCCGCACCGAGGCGAGCAGCGGCTCCGTCCCCTTGAGATCGGCGATCAGCCGGTCCGCCGCCCTGGGCGCCAACTGACGGCACGTCCGCGCCGTGGCCCGCCGCGCGGCCAGCGCCGCCGGGTGCTGCAGCACGTCCCGCAGCGCAGGGCTCTGTTCCAACTGCTGCCTCAGCCGCCGTCCGGCTGCGATGGACACTCGGGCTTGCACAGGAGCCTCCTCGCCAGGCTGGGACCACATCGCGCCAAAGCCCACCAGTTGGCCCAGCCGGTGTCAACGCCGCCGACTGGTATGGATGGTTTGTCCGAATTGATCACTGCTTGGGCCGTCCACGAAGCTCTTTCGGCACCCCTTACCCGTCGGCCCCGGGCCGCCGCCCCGGCCCCGCACCGGGTATCGCACCGTGTGTCGCGCCGGGTCACCGGGGCGTTACGCGGGTAGGACTGTGGCTGTCCCGTTGGGCGTTGCCGAGAGCCGCAGGAGCCGCGAGTGGCCGCTTACCTCGATCGTGACGGAGCCGACAGCCGACAGGTGCCGGCGCAGGATGCGCCGCCGCCTCCGGCGGAGCTGGTGGCGCTGGCACAGGCGTACGGGGTGGAGAGCAGTTACGACCCGGGCAGTGGTCCGGTGCCGGTGGGGGCCCGGACGCTGGTGGCGGTGCTGGCCGCGCTCGGGGTCGAGGCGGGGACACCGGAGGCGGTGCGGGAGGCGCTGGAGCGTCACCGGGCCGGGCAGCGGGCCCGGTTGCTGCCGCCGACCGTGGTCGTGCGGGCGGGCCGGCGCACCGCGCTGAACGTCCCGGCGGACGCCCGGCTCAGCGTCGAGCTGGAGGGCGGCGGGGTCTGGGAGCTGCCGCGCGGGCACTCGCACTGGCTGCCGGCGGACCTCCCGCTCGGGCGGCACACCCTGAAGGCGGTGGCCGGCGGGCAGGAGCAGCACGCCCACCTGGTCGTCGCCCCCGACCGGCTGCCGCAGCCGACCGGCCGCAGCTGGGGCTTCCTGGCGCAGCTGTACTCCGTCCTGTCCGAGCGCTCCTGGGGGATGGGCGACCTGGGCGACCTCGCGGAGCTCGCCCAGTGGGCCGGGGCCGGCCTCGGCGCGGGCTTCGTCCAGATCAACCCGCTGCACGCCGGCCTGCCCGGGGCGCCCTCCGACCCGTCCCCGTACCGGCCGTCCTCCCGCCGCTTCGCCGACCCGGTGCACCTGCGGATCGAGGCGGTGCCCGAGTACGGCTACCTGACGGGCGAGCAGCGCGCCGAGGCCGAGGAGCTGGGCCGGCGCGCGGCCCGGCTGCGCGACGAGGTGCTGAGCCACGACGGCCTGATCGACCGCGACGCCGTCTGGGCGCTCAAGCGCAAGGCGCTGGAGCTGCTGTACGAGGTGCCGCGCGGGGCCGGCCGGGAGGCGGCCTACCGGGCGTTCCTGCAGCGCGAGGGCGGGTGGCTGGAGCGCCACGCGCTCTGGAACGCGCTCGCCGAGGTGCACGGCGCCGACTGGCACGCCTGGCCCAAGGGCCTGCGCCACCCCGACAGCCCGCACGTCACGCTCGCCGCCGAGGAGCTGGTGGAGCGGGTCGACCTCCACCGCTGGCTGGCCTGGCAGCTCGACGACCAGCTCGCCCACGCCCGGCAGGCGGCGGACGGCGCCGGCATGGCCGTCGGCCTGATCCACGACCTCGCCGTCGGCGCCCACCCGGACGGCGCCGACGCCTGGGCGCTGCAGGACGTGCTGGCCACCGGCATCTCGGTGGGCGCCCCGCCGGACGCCTTCAACGCGCACGGCCAGGACTGGGGCCTGCCGCCCTGGCGCCCGGACGCGCTGGCCGCGGGCGGCTACGCCCCGTACGCGGAGCTGCTGCGCTCCGCCGCCCGGCATGCCGGGGCGGTCCGGATCGACCACGTGATGGGCCTGTTCCGGCTCTGGTGGGTGCCGGCCGGACACCCGCCGACCGAGGGCGCGTACGTCCGCTACGACGCCGAGGCGATGCTCGGGGTGCTCGCCCTGGAGGCGCACCGGGCGGGCACCACCGTGATCGGCGAGGACCTCGGCACGGTCGAGCCGGGCGTACGGGAGGAGCTGGCCGCGCGCGGCATCCTCGGCACCTCGGTGCTCTGGTTCGAGCGGGACTGGCAGGCCAAGGGCGAGATCCTGGCTCCGGAGCGCTGGCGGCCGGGCAGTCTGGCCACCCTGACCACCCATGACCTGCCGAGCACCGCGGCCCGGCTGTCCGGCGAGCACGTCGAGCTGCGCCACCGGCTGGGCCTGCTGGCCCGCGCGCTGGGCGAGGAGCAGGCGGAGGCGGCGGCCGAGCTGGCCGACTGGCGGGCGGAGCTGGCCCGGCTGGGTCTGCTGGCGCCGGACGAGCCGCTGTCGGCGCGGGCGCTGTACCGCTTCCTGGCGGCCACCCCGGCCCGGCTGGTCGGCGTCTGGCTGCCGGATCTGGTGGGGGACCCGCGCCCGCAGAACCTGCCCGGGACGTGGGACCAGTACCCGAACTGGCGCCTGCCGGTGGCCGACGCCGAGGGCCATCCGGTGACGCTGGACGCGCTGGCCGCGGTACCGGCGGCCCGGTCGCTGGCCGAGGTGCTGCGCGAACAGTCCGAGGACGCCGGGCAGCCCGAAGGAGGCAGGCCCGAAAGGCCGACCCCGCCGCGCGGGGCCGCGTAAGAGGCGGGTAAGTTGAACAACGTGGACAAGAGGAACGCTTTGCGAGCCGGCGCGGTCAGCGCAACGGTCACGCTGATGATGCTGCTGTCGTCGCCCGCCATGGCCCTCACCCGGGACGACGGCGACGACCCGGGTACCGGCCTGACCGTCGCCCAGACCCTCGGCCTGTACGTGCTGCTCCCGATCGCGGCCTTCGTGATCATCGGTGCTCTCGCCGCGCTGCCGTACGGCGACGGCAAGGGCAGGAAGAAGTAACCGGGGGCCTTCCACCAGGACCCGTACGACCCCGAGGGGGCACCGGAGCGCATCCGGTGCCCCCTCGGGCGTTCTCCGGGGCGGCACGGCCCCGGCCCGCGCCGGGTGGAGGTCCGAGGACCTCCACCCGGCGCGGTCGGGTCAGTGGCCCAGCGCCCGCGCGCCGGCCGCCCGGTCGGCCGCCTGGGCCTTCAGGGCGCGCTCGACGCCGGCCCGCGCCTCGACGACCTGCCGGCGCAGTGCCGGAGCCGGCTCGGCCGAGGCCAGCCAGGCGTCGGTGGCGTCCAGGGTGGCCTGCTCGACCTGGAGCGCCGGGTACAGGCCGACGATGATCTGCTGCGAGATCTCGTGGCTGCGGGTCTCCCAGACGTCCTTGACGGCCGCGAAGTACTTCGCGGTGTACGGCGCCAGCAGCTCGCGCTGGTCGGACTGCTGGAAGCCGGCGATCACCGCGTCCTGGACGTAGTTGGTGAGCGTGTCCGACTCCACCACGGAGGCCCAGGCGCTCGCCTTGGCCTCGGCGCTCGGCCGGGCGGCGCGGCAGGTGGCCGCGTGCTCCTGGCCGGCCGCCGTGTTGTCCCGGGCCAGCTCGGCCTCGATCTCCCGGTCGTCCGCGCGGCCGGTGGCGGCGAGGCGGCCGAGCAGCGTCCAGCGCAGCTCGGTGTCCACGGCCAGGCCCTCCAGCTTGGCCGTGCCGTCCAGCAGTCCGGCGAGCAGGCCGAGCTGCCCGTCGGTGCGGGCGACGGAGGCCAGCGCACGGGCCCAGGCCAGCTGGTGGTCGCTGCCGGGCTGCGCGGCGCGCAGCTCCTGCTCGGCGGCCTCGGCCCAGCGGGCGAGGCCCTGCTCGCGCCAGGCCGGGTCGGCGTAGGCGTCCAGCGCCAGCTTGACCTGGCGCTGCACGGACTGCACCACGCCGATGTCGGACTCCCGGCCGAGGCCGGAGAGGGCCAGCGCCAGGTAGTCGCGGGCGGCCAGCTCGCCGTCGCGGGTCATGTCCCAGGCGGAGGCCCAGCACAGGGCGCGCGGCAGCGAGTCGGTGAAGCCGCCGAGGTGCTCGGTGACGACGGCCAGCGAGTCCTCGTCCAGACGGACCTTGGCGTAGGACAGGTCGTCGTCGTTGAGCAGGATGACGGCCGGGCGGTGCCGGCCGACCAGCTGCGGGACCTCGGTGCGCGGGCCGTCGACGTCCAGCTCGATCCGGTCGGTGCGCACCAGGGCGCCGTCGGCCAGCTCGTACACGCCGATGGCGATCCGGTGCGGGCGCAGGACGGCCTCGCCCTTGGCGCCGGCGGGCAGCGCGGGGGCCTCCTGGAGGACGGCGAAGGACTCGATGTCGCCGTCGCCGTTCAGGGTGAGCGCCGGGCGCAGGATGTTGATCCCGGCCGTCTCCAGCCAGGCCTTGGACCAGGACTTGAGGTCGCGTCCGCTGGTCTCCTCCAGCGCGCCGAGCAGGTCGGTGAGCCGGGTGTTGCCCCACGCGTGGCGCTTGAAGTAGGCCTGCACGCCCTTGAAGAAGGCGTCCTGGCCGACGTACGCCACCAGCTGCTTGAGCACCGAGGCGCCCTTGGCGTAGGTGATGCCGTCGAAGTTGACCATGACGTCTTCGAGGTCGTTGATCTCGGCCATGATCGGGTGGGTGGACGGCAGCTGGTCCTGCCGGTACGCCCAGGTCTTCATCTGGTTGGCGAAGGTGGTCCAGGAGTGCGGCCACTTCGAACCCGGGGCCTCGGCCTGGCAGACGGCCTCGGCGAAGGTCGCGAAGGACTCGTTCAGCCAGAGGTCGTTCCACCACTCCATGGTGACCAGGTCGCCGAACCACATGTGGGCCAGCTCGTGCAGGATCGTCGCGGCCCGCGACTCGTACGCGGCGTCGGTCACCTTGGACCGGAACACGTACTGGTCGCGCAGGGTGACGGCGCCCGCGTTCTCCATCGCACCGGCGTTGAACTCCGGGACGAACAGCTGGTCGTACTTGGCGAACGGGTACGGGTAGTCGAACTTCTCCTGGAAGTAGTCGAAACCCTGCTTGGTGACGGCGAAGATCGCGTCGGCGTCCAGGAACTCGCGCAGCGAGGGGCGGCAGTAGACGCCCAGAGGCACCTTCTGCGAGCCGTTCTCGTAGGCGTCGAAGACGCCCACGTACGGGCCGGCGACCAGCGCGGTGATGTAGGTGGAGATCCGGCCGGTCGGCTCGAACGTCCAGACCTGGGTGTCCCCTTCGCCGACCGGGGTCGGGGTGGGGGAGTTGGAGACCACGACCCAGCCGGTGGGGGCCGTCACCGTGAAGGCGAACGCGGCCTTGAGGTCGGGCTGTTCGAAGGAGGCGAAGACCCGGCGGGCGTCCGGCACCTCGAACTGGCTGTACAGGTAGGTCTCGCCGTCGACCGGGTCGACGAACCGGTGCAGGCCCTCACCGGTGTTGGTGTACGCGCAGTTGGCGACGACCCGCAGCTCGTTCTCGGCCCGCAGGCCCGGCAGCGCGATCCGGCTGTCGGCGAAGTTCGCGTTGTCGAGCCGCTCGCCGTTGAGCGTGATCTCCTCGACGCTCGGCGCGACGAGGTCGATGAAGCTGGCCGCACCGGGGGTGCGCGCAGTGAACCGGACCACGGTGGTGGACCGGAAGGTGCCGCCCTCACGGGCGGTGCTCAGGTCGAGCTCGATGTCGTACGCGTCCACGTGCAGGAGCTCGGCCCGGGTCCGGGCCTCCTCACGGGTCAGGTTGGTGCCGGGCACTCGCAGGACTCCTTCGTCGGGCTGGTGTTCCGCATCCTCCCATGCCCAACGAACGGGCCCGGCGAATAATCGCGGCGGGGTGGGACCGGCTCCGAGCCGGTCCCACCCCGCCGCGACAGGGGGTCGGCGCCTACCGCGCCGGGTACGTCACTTCTTCGCGTACTTGACCACCGGGGCGTCGGAGCCCGCGCCGCGCGAGAAGCCGTACAGCGAGCCGTCCGACTGCAGCACGTACTCGCTGGTGCTGTAGCTGGTGTAGGTGCCCTTGGGCACGCTGATGACCCCGAGGTCGCTCGGTGCGCCGTCGGTGGGCGAGAGCGTCACCAGCTTGGCGTCCTTGCCGTAGCCCATGTCCAGCAGCGCGCGGACCCTGCCGTCCTTGTCGGTGCCGGAGACCAGCCGGATGCCCTCGTTGGTGCCGCCGGTGGACGACCAGAGCCGCTTGCCGGTCGTCAGGTCGTAGGCGTTGACAGCCGGCTTGCTCGGGTTGACCTGGACGTACAGCGTCGTGCCGCTGACCACGTTCTGGGTGAACGCGTCCGCCTGGCCGGAGAGCCGCAGGCTGTCCGCACCGGGCTCCTTGACCGACATCTTGGCCATCGGCTTGTTGGACTTGTCGAACGGCAGCAGGTAGTCGCCGCTGGAGTTGCCGGTCATCAGCAGCACCAGCGGCTGGTCCGACACGACCTTGTCGACGCGCTCGATGGTGCCGTCCAGCGGGGTCGCCGCGCCGGAGGCCTTGCCGGTCTCGGCGTCCACGATCTGCAGCTGCGACTTCGGGTTGGCGTTGCTCCCGTAGCAGCGGTCGGAGACCGCGATCTGGTTGCCGGCCACCTTGCCGTAGATGCTGCAGTCCTTGTCGCGCGGCTGGAACTGCCACACCGGCGAGCCGTCGGCGACGCTCACCGCGCCGACGGCGTTGCTGCCGCCGACCGCGATGACCTTGTCGGTGATGCTCAGGGTCGGCGAGGAGATCCGCTCGGTGGACACCTTGGTCGACCAGAGCAGCTTGCCGGTGCTGATGTCGACCGCGCCGACCGTGGAGCAGTCGCTGTCGCCGGTGTTGAAGGAGACCGCGGCGATGTGCTTGGAGTTGACCCCGTAGGAGACGGTGCAGAACTCCTTGGCGCCGGCCGGCGGTGCGACCGACCACAGCTCCTTGCCGTCGGCGGAGCCGAGGCCGCGGATGCCGGTGGTGTCGGCCCGGACGACGGTCTTCTCGGCGCCCCAGATGCCGAGGATCTGCGCGCCGCTGCTGGCGTTGGCGGGCTTGGCGGCGCTCCACGCGAGGTTGTAGGCGCCGGCCTTGCCGCCGCCCCCGCCCGTGCCACCGGTGCTCCCCGAGGCGGTCGGGTCGTCGGTGCCGCCGGTGGTGCCACCGGTCGTGGTGCCGCCGGTGCTCGCGACCGGGTCGTCCTTCTTCTTGGGGTCGTTGCCGGTGAACAGCACGACCAGGCCGGCGATGATGGCGATCGCCAGCACACCGCCGATGATGCCGCCCCAGACCATGACGGGGTTGCGCTGCCTGGGCGCCGGCGGCACCGGCGCGCCGGGGTAGTACCCGGCCTGCTGCGGCTGCTGGGCCTGCTGCGGGTACCCGTAGCCGGCGCCGTTGGTGGGCTGCGGGGCGGTGTATCCGTACTGCTGCCCGGCGTTGGTGGCGGCGAACGGGGGCGTCGTCGGGCCGACCGGAGCACCGGGCGGGGGCGGCGGAGCGCTCTGCGCGGGGAAGGCGGCGGCGGTGGGCGCGTAGGCGTACTCGCTGCCGGGTGCGGGCGCCTGCGCGGGCGGCTGGGCCGGAGGCGTGCCCGGCGCGGCCGGTGCACCCTGGCCCGGCACCGGGGCGCCGTCGAGCTGTGTCATCTGGTCCGCCACCGCGGCCGGGTCCACGCCGCCCGGCTTGCGCCCCAGCGAGACGCCCCGGTTGTCCTGTGGACCGGTGCCGGGCGTTTCGCCTGTCCCCGGAGTAGGGTGATCCCCTGCCATGTGATGCCCCGTCATGTCTGGAAGCGTCCCCCTGCCGGTTCACGTCCGCGGCCGGTGGGACGGTTGAGAATGGGCACCATCGTACGGGTGGGTCGATTTCGGGCGGCCGCAGGAGCCCCGGACCGCGCGCGCCGCACCGCTGAGCTGGGCGCTCTCGCCCGCCGAGGAGCCGCCCGCGCCGCCCCTTCCGCGGTGGCCCGCGGTGCCGTTCGCGGTGCGGTCCGTGATCATTCGCAGGGAACGCGCCACCGGGCCGCGCAGGGCCTAGGCTTCAGGAGTTGAAGGGAGCACCCGGCGGAGGGGCTTCCTCGCCCTTGGAAGGGTGGATCATGTCGACGGACACACCGGGCTCGCAGTCCTCACTGCACCGGGCCAATCTCGAACGGGTCCTGCGGGCGGTGCGGATGGCCGGCTCGCTGACCCAGGCCGAGATCGCCCGCGGCACCGGGCTCTCGGCGGCCACCGTGTCCAACATCGTGCGGGAGCTCAAGGAGAGCGGCACCGTCGTGGTCGCCGACACCTCCTCCGGCGGCCGCCGCGCCCGCAGCGTCTCGCTCAGCGGTGACGCCGGGATCGTGGTCGGCATCGACTTCGGCCACACCCACCTCAGAGTCGCCGTCGGCAACCTGGCCCACCGGGTGCTCGCCGAGGAGAGCGAGCCGATCGACGTCGACGTCTCGGCCGCACAGGGCTTCGACCGCGCCGAGGCGCTGGTCGACCGGCTGCTCCGGCAGGCCGGCTTCCGCCCCGACAAGGTGATCGGCGTCGGCCTCGGCGTCCCCGGCCCGATCGACGTGGAGACCGGCGCGCTCGGCTCCACCGCGATCCTGCCCGGCTGGACGGGCATCGCCCCCGGCCGGGAGCTGGCCGCCCGGCTCGGCATGCCGGTGCACGTGGACAACGACGCCAACCTCGGCGCGCTCGGCGAACTGGTCTGGGGCGCCGGGCGCGGCCTGAGCGACCTCGCCTACATCAAGGTGGCCAGCGGCGTCGGCGCCGGCCTGGTGGTCAACGGGCAGATCTACCGCGGCCCGGGCGGCACCGCCGGTGAGATAGGGCACATCACGCTGGACGAGGCCGGTCCGGTCTGCCGGTGCGGCAACCGCGGCTGCCTGGAGACCTTCGTCGGCTCCCGCTACCTGCTCAACCTGCTCAGCACCACGCTCGGCCCGGACCTCACGCTGCCCCGGGTGGTCGAGCTGGCCCACCAGGGCGACCTCGGCTGCCGCCGGGTCATCGCCGACGCCGGCCGGCAGATCGGCACCGGCGTCGCCACCCTGTGCAACCTGCTCAACCCCCGCCGCGTCATCCTCGGGGGCGACCTCGCCGAGGCCGGTGAGCTGGTGCTCGCGCCGATCCGCGACTCGGTCGCCCGCTACGCCATCCCCAGCGCCGCCCGCCAGCTCTCCGTCGTCCCCGGCACCCTGGGCGGCCGCGCCGAGGTGCTCGGCGCGCTCGCCCTGGTGATGAGCGAGATGGGCGAGTCGGGGGCCATCGGGCGATCCGTACAGGCGTCCGTCGCCCGACCGTGAGTCGCAGTCCGGGCGGGGTAACGGGCCGATGGCACCGGGCGCCCCGCCCGGTGTCCGCCAAGCGGACATTAGACTCGACCGGTCGGCACCGACCGAGACCGTCGGAGCGCGCCGGCGACAGGGCAGCGACGCCCGTCGGACCGCGTGCGGTCCGCAACTTTGAACGAGGAGGAACGGGTGGCCCTGCTGACCCGCATTCGGGGACCGCGCGATCTCGACCGGCTCACGCCCGGACAGCTGGCCGCGCTGGCCCAGGAGATCCGGACCTTCCTGGTGACCGAGGTCTCCAAGACGGGCGGCCACCTCGGCCCCAACCTCGGCGTGGTGGAGCTGACCATCGCGCTGCACCGCGTCTTCGACTCCCCGCGTGACCGCATCCTCTTCGACACCGGCCACCAGAGCTACGTCCACAAGCTGCTCACCGGCCGCCAGGACTTCTCGCAGCTGCGCACCAAGGGCGGCCTGTCCGGCTACCCGTCGCGCGCCGAGTCCGAGCACGACGTGATCGAGAACTCGCACGCCTCCACCGTGCTCTCCTACGCGGACGGCCTGGCCAAGGCCAACCAGCTCCAGGGCCACCACGACCGCCCGGTCGTCGCCGTGATCGGCGACGGCGCGCTCACCGGCGGCATGGCCTGGGAGGCGCTCAACAACATCGCCGACGCCCAGGCCGAGGACCGCCCGCTCGTCATCGTCGTCAACGACAACGAGCGCTCCTACTCGCCGACCATCGGCGGGATGGCCAACCACCTCGCCACACTGCGCACCACCCAGGGCTACGAGCGCTTCCTCTCCTGGGGCAAGGACGCCCTGCAGCGCACCCCCGTGGTCGGCCAGCAGCTCTTCGAGACGCTGCACGGCGCCAAGAAGGGCCTGAAGGACTTCATCGCCCCGCAGGGCATGTTCGAGGACCTCGGCCTCAAGTACATCGGCCCCATCGACGGCCACGACCTCACCGCCCTGGAGTCCGCGCTGACCAAGGCGCGCGGCTTCGGCGGCCCGGTGATCGTGCACTGCCTCACCGAGAAGGGCCGCGGCTACCACGCCGCCGAGAACAACGACGAGGACCGCTTCCACGCGGTCGGCGTGATCCACCCGGAGACCGGCCTGCCGATCAAGAGCGCAGGCAAGGACTGGACCTCCGTCTTCGGCGAGGAGATGGTCGCGCTCGGCCACGAGCGCGAGGACATCGTCGCGATCACCGCCGCGATGCTCCACCCGGTCGGCCTGGCCCCGTTCGCCAAGGCCTTCCCGGAGCGGACCTTCGACGTCGGCATCGCCGAGCAGCACGCCGTGACCAGCGCGGCCGGCCTGGCCACCAACGGGCTGCACCCGGTCTTCGCGGTCTACGCGACCTTCCTCAACCGGGCCTTCGACCAGGTCCTGATGGACGTCGCCCTGCACAAGCTGGGCGTCACCTTCGTGCTGGACCGGGCCGGTGTCACCGGCACCGACGGCGCCTCGCACAACGGCATGTGGGACATGTCGATCCTGCAGGTCGTCCCGACCCTGCGGCTGGCCGCCCCGCGCGACGCCGACCAGCTCCGCGCCCAGCTGCGCGAGGCCGTCGAGGTCACCGACGCCCCGACCGTGGTCCGCTACTCCAAGGGCACGGTCGGCCCGGCCGTCCCCGCGGTCGGCCGGATCGGCGGCATGGACGTCCTGCGCGAGGCCGGGGAGCCCGCCGAGGGCCGCCGTGCCGACGTGCTGATCGTCGCGGTCGGCGCGCTGGCCACCACCGGCCTGGAGGTCGCCGACCTGCTGGCCGCCCAGGGCATCACCGCCACCGTGGTGGACCCGCGCTGGGTCAAGCCGGTGGACGCGGCCCTGCCCGGCCTGGCGGCCGAGCACCGGGCGGTCGTCACCATCGAGGACAACGGCCGGGTCGGCGGTGTCGGCGCCGCGATCGCGCAGGCGCTGCGCGACGCCGAGGTGGACGTCCCGCTGCGCGACTTCGGCATCCCGCAGGAGTTCCTGGACCACGCCTCGCGGGCCGAGATCCTCGCCGAGATCGGCCTCAACGCCCCGGACATCGCCCGACAGGTCACCGCCCTGGTCTCCCGCCTCGCCCGGCTGGACGTCGCGGCCGTCGACGCCTGAGCCGTACGCCGGGCGGCGGTGGCCGTCTGCGACAGGTTCGCAACAGTTCGCAGCAGAACAGGCTGATAATCGCACCGAAAGGCGGGACCGGCGCTGCCCGCGCCGATCCCGCCCGGTAGGTTGTCACTCGTGCCGACCCCCATCCGCCCCCGCCTCGCCGGGCTAGCCGAGCGCCTGCCCGCCAGTGTCCGCCAGGGTTACTGGACGAGGCTGGTGCCGGTGCTGGCCCTGGTCGCGCTCGTCACCCACATCCCCTCCTTCGTCCGGCCGGTCTGGAGCCCCGACGAGGGGTTCCTGGCCACCCAGGCCCGGATGCTGGCCAACGGCGGCGTGCTCTACGACACCGTCGTGGACCGCAAGCCGCCGCTGCTGCCCTGGCTCTACCAGGCCTGCTTCGCGCTCTTCGGCTCCACCTCGCTGTGGCCGCTGCGGACCCTGGCGGTGGTCGCCCACCTGGTCACCGCGATCCTGCTGGCCTCGATCGCCCGCGGCCGCTGGGGCAACCGGGCCGGCGCCGGCGCCGGGCTGCTGTACCTGCTGGTCTCCATCGGGCTCTCCCCGGAGGACACCCAGGCGGCCACCTTCGAGGTCTTCATGCTGCCCGCCATGGTGGCCGCCTTCCGGTACGCCGAGCGGCGCCGCTGGCTGGCCGCGGGCATCGCGGTGGCGCTCTGCTCGCTGACCAAGCAGACCGGCGGCGCGGTCCTGCTGCCGGTGCTCTGGATGCTCTACCAGGACGCCCGCCGGCGCGGGGTGCGCTGGCCGCCCGCGCTGTTCAAGATCGGCTTCGGGTTCACGCTGCCGATAGCGCTGGTCGCGGTGATCCTCACCAAGCCCAAGGGCTTCCTGTTCTGGGTGGTCACCGGCAGCGGCGACTACGCCACCTTCGGCGGGGCCTGGCTGCAGATGACCGGCCGGGCGCTCGGCAACACGGCCATCCTGATCGGGGCCGGGCTGGGCTTCCTGCTGCCGGTCGGCCGCCGGCTCTGGCTGAAGTACCGCCACCGCCCGCTGCCCGTCGCGGGGGAGGAGCACGGCTCCACCGCCGACCTCTGGGTCTGGCTGCTGTCCTCGGTCGTCGCGGTCAGCGTGGGCTTCCACTTCTTCGGCCACTACTACCTGCAGCTGATGCCCCCGCTGGTACTGCTGGGCACCGGCGCGGTCGCCACCTCGGCGATCCGCTGGAAGCCCGTGCTGGTGTACACCGCGGTGGCCGCCACGACCTTCTGGGGCCTGGCGCTGGCCTGGCCGGGGGAGCGGCTCAACCGGACCACCGAGGTCGCCACCGCGGTGGCCGCGCAGACCACGCCCAAGGACACCGTGCTGGTCTGGGGCATGCACCCCGAGCTGTACTGGCTGGCCGACCGCAAGCCCGCCAGCCGCTACCTGACGGCCGGCTTCCTGACCAACTACAGCGGCGGCAAGGACGGCAGCCAGAACGTCGGCGAGCAGTTCAGCGTCAGCAACGCCTGGCAGACCTTCGACCAGGAGCTCGCCAAGAGCCTGCCCGAGGTCGTGGTGGACGACTCCGGCCTCGCGCCCTACCAGCCCAATCTGGTGCCGAGGATCGAGAACCTGCTGGAGACCCACTACGAGATGGTCGGCGTCTTCGCCGACACCGTGGTCTACCGCCTCAAGCGCTGAGGCCGCTCCCCGCGCCGTGCCGCGCCCTGATCGGGGCCGGGCGGGGCGTCCGGGCACAGCGAGGAGCCCCGGTGACCAACCTGGTCACCGGGGCTCCTCGCGTCGTGCTAGGACAGGGCCTAGGCGGGCACCGAGGCCACACCCGGGGCGAGGAACCGCTTGCCGTTCACCCGCTCCGAGACACCCTCACGGTCCAGGTACGGGGTGATCCCGCCCAGGTGGAAGGGCCAGCCGGCACCGGTGATCATGCAGAGGTCGATGTCCTGGGCCTCGCCGACGACACCCTCCTCCAGCATCAGGCCGATCTCCTGCGCCACGGCGTCCAGGGAGCGGGCCAGGACCTGCTCCTCGGTCAGCACGGTGTCGCCGAAGGAGAGCAGCTCCAGCACCTCGGGGTCGAGCACCTGCTTGCCGTCGACCCAGGTGTAGAAGCCGCGCTTGCCGGCCTTGACCACCTTGCCGAGGTTCTCGGAGACGGTGAACCGCTCCGGGAACGCGCCGTGCAGGGTCTCCGAGACGTGCAGGGCGATGGCCGGGCCGACCAGCTCCAGCAGCACGATCGGGGACATCGGCAGGCCGAGCGGCTCGACGCCCTTCTCGACCGTGGCGATCGGGGTGCCCTCGTCGATGATGCCCTGGATCTCGCCCATGAAGCGGGTCAGGATCCGGTTCACCACGAACGCCGGGGCGTCCTTGCAGAGCACCGCGGTCTTCTTCAGCTTCTTCGAGACGCCGAAGGCGGTGGCCAGCGAGGCGTCATCGGTCTTCTCACCGCGGACGATCTCCAGCAGCGGGAGGATCGCGACGGGGTTGAAGAAGTGGAAGCCGACGACCCGCTCGGGGTGCTTCAGCTTCGACGCCATCTCGCTGACCGAGAGGGAGGAGGTGTTGGTCGCCAGCACACAGGTCGGCGAGACCACGTTCTCCAGGTCCGCGAAGACGTTCTGCTTGACGCCCATCTCCTCGAACACGGCCTCGATCACGAAGTCCGCGTCGGCGAAGCCGGCGGCCTTGTCGAGCGAGCCAGTGACCAGGCCCTTGAGGCGGTTGGCCTTGTCGTTGCCGATCCGGCCCTTGCCGAGCAGCTTGTCGATCTCGGCGTGGACGTAGCCGACGCCCTTGTCGATGCGCTCCTGGTCGATGTCGGTGAGGACCACCGGCACCTCCAGACGACGGGCGAACAGCAGCGCCAGCTGCGAGGCCATCAGACCGGCGCCGACGACGCCGACCTTGGTGACCGGGCGGGCCAGCGACTTGTCCGGCGCGCCGAAGGGGCGCTTGGCCCGCCGCTGCACCAGGTTGAAGGCGTAGATGCCGCTGCGCAGCTCGCCGCTCATGATGAGGTCGGCCAGGGCCGCGTCCTCGGCGTCGAAGCCGGCCTGCAGGTCCTGGTCCTTGACCTGCTGGATGATGTCCAGCGCCTTGTAGGCGGCCGGGGCGGCGCCGTGCACCTTGGCGTCGGCGACCAGGCGGCCCCAGGCGACGGCGTCGTCCCAGGCCTTGCCGCGGTCGATCGCCTCGCGCTCGACCACGACGTCGCCGGTGAGGACCTTGGCCGCCCAGAGCAGTGACTGCTCCAGGAAGTCGGCCGGCTCGAAGATCGCGTCCGCGATGCCGAGCTCGAAGACGTCCTTGCCCTTGAGCTGCTTGTTCTGGCTCATCGAGTTCTCGATGATGACCTTGACGGCCTTCGCCGGACCGATCAGGTTCGGCAGGATGGTGCAGCCGCCCCAGCCGGGGACGAGGCCCAGGAAGACCTCGGGCAGCGAGAACGCCGGGACGCCCGTGCTGACGGTGCGGTAGGTGGCGTGCAGGCCGACCTCGACGCCGCCGCCCATCGCCGCGCCGTTGTAGAACGCGAAGGAGGGGACGGACAGCGCGGCGATCCGCTTGAAGACCTCGTGGCCGCCCTTGCCGATGGCCAGCGCGTCGGCGTGCGCCTTGAGGATCTCGACGCCCTTGAGGTCGGCGCCGACCGCGAAGATGAACGGCTTGCCGGTGATCGCGACACCGACGATCGAACCCTCGGCGGCCTCGGCCTCGACCTGGTCCAGCGCGGCGGACAGCTTCAGCAGCGAGCCCGGGCCGAAGGTGGTCGGCTTGGTGTGGTCGAAGCCGTTGTCCAGGGTGATCAGCGCCAGCCGACCGGCCTGCAGCGGCAGGTCCAGGTGGCGGACGTGCGCGGTGGTCACGACCTCGCCGGGGAACAGCTCGGCGCCGTGCTTCAGCAGCTCAGTGGTGCTCATGGTCACTTACCACCCTCGAAGTGCGGGTTCTCCCAGATGATGGTGCCGCCCATGCCGAAGCCGATGCACATCGTGGTGAGGCCGTAGCGGACGTCCGGGCGCTGCTCGAAGCGGCGGGCCAGCTGGTTCATCAGGCGCACGCCGGAGGAGGCCAGCGGGTGGCCGAAGGCGATCGCGCCGCCGAACGGGTTGACCCGCTCGTCGTCGTCCGCGATGCCGTAGTGGTCCAGGAAGGCCAGGACCTGGACGGCGAAGGCCTCGTTGACCTCGAAGGCCTGGATGTCGTCGATGGTCAGACCGGCCTTGGCCAGCGCCTTCTCGGTGGCCGGCACCGGGCCGATGCCCATCACCTCGGGCTCGACGCCCGCGAAGGCGTACGAGACCATGCGCATCTTGACCGGCAGGCCGAGCTCCTCGGCGACGTCCTCGGCGGCCAGCAGCGAGGCCGTGGCGCCGTCGTTCAGACCGGCCGAGTTGCCCGCGGTGATGTTGCCGTGCGGGCGGAACGGGGTCTTGAGGCCCGCCAGGCTCTCCATCGTGGTGCCCGGGCGCAGCGGCTCGTCCACGGTGGCCAGGCCCCAGCCGGTCTCGCCGACCTCGGGGTTGGTGTTGCGGATCGAGACCGGCACCAGGTCCGGCTGGATGTCGCCGTTGGCGTACGCCTTGGCGGCCTTCTCCTGGGAGCGCACGGCGTAGGCGTCGCAGCGCTCCTTGGTGATGTGCGGGAACCGGTCGTGCAGGTTCTCCGCGGTCATCCCCATGAACAGGGCGGACTCGTCGACGAGCTTCTCGGAGACGAAGCGCGGGTTCGGGTCGACGCCCTCGCCCATCGGGTGGCGGCCCATGTGCTCGACGCCGCCGGCCACGACGATGTCGTAGGCGCCGAAGGCGATGCCGCCGGCGGTCGCGGTGACGGCGGTCAGCGCGCCGGCGCACATGCGGTCGATCGAGTAGCCCGGGACGGACTTCGGCAGGCCGGCCAGCAGTGCGGCGGTGCGGCCGATGGTCAGGCCCTGGTCGCCGATCTGCGTGGTGGCCGCGACGGCGACCTCGTCGATCCGCTCGACGGGCAGGTTCGGGTTACGGCGCACGAGCTCCCGGATGCACTTGACGACGAGGTCGTCGGCGCGCGTCTCGTGGTAGATGCCCTTCGGGCCGGCCTTGCCGAACGGGGTGCGGACGCCATCGACGAAGACGACGTCCCTCGCGGTACGAGGCACGGGGGCTCTCCTCCCAGGGACCAACAGGTTGAGGTGGGCAGGCTGCCGCCGTCCGTCCGTGGTGGAGGACGTCGGCGGCGCCGCTTCACCGCCATGCTACCGGTCGGTAACCAGCCTGCCCAGGCCCGAAGGGCTCATCTCCCCGTGTGTCCCGCGACACGTCCGCCCGGTTGCGGCCCGCCCGCCCCGTCCGCACCCGGGGTGTGCCCGGGGTGCGCCCGGGTACGACGAAGGGGATGCCGTCCTCTGACGGCATCCCCTTCGTGGTGTCGGAACTCAGTCGGTCTGCTCGGCCGCCTTGGTGAAGGCGCCGGCCATAACCGGCGCCACCAGGTCGACCTGCCACTGTCTGGCGCCGAGCCGGCGCAGCGCGGCCGCCACGTTGGCGGCGCTCGCGTCGGCCGGAGGCTCCCAGGACACGCGGCGGACCAGGTCCGGCGTGATCAGGTTCTCGGCCGGCAGGTTGTGCGTCTCGGCCAGCTCGCTGACCGCGGCCCGCGCCCCGGACAGCCGGGCGGCGGCCACCGGGTCCTTCTCGGCCCAGGCGCGCGGCGGCGGCGGGCCGTCGTGCGGCGCGGAGGCGGGCGGCAGCTGGTTCTCCGGGATCTCCCGGGCCTGCTGCACGGCGGCCAGCCACTGGTCGAGCTGGCGGCGGTGGACGCGCGGCCCGAAGCCCTGGACGGCCTGCAGCCCGGCGATGTTCAGCGGCATGGCCAGCGCGGCGTTGACGATCGCGGCGTCGGAGAGCACCCGGCCCGGCGAGACGTCGCGCTCCTGTGCCATCCGGTCGCGGGCCAGCCACAGCTCGCGGACCACGGCCAGCTGGCGGCGCCGACGGACCTTGTGCAGCTGGGAGGTGCGGCGCCACGGGTCGGTCCTGGGGGCCGGCCGGGGAGCGCTCGCGATCGCGGCGAACTCCTCCAGCGCCCAGTCGAGCTTGCCCTGGGCGTCCAGCTCCTGTTCGAGTGCGTCCCGCAGCTCGACCAGCACCTCGACGTCCAGAGCGGCGTAGCGCAGCCACGGCTCGGGCAGCGGGCGGGTGGACCAGTCGACCGCCGAGTGCTCCTTGGCCAGGCTCAGCCCGAGCACGTTCTCGGTCATCGGCCCGAGTCCGACGCGGGCGAAGCCGGCGATCCGGCCGGCCAGCTCGGTGTCGAACAGCCGCTGCGGCCGCATCCCCACCTCGGCGAGGCAGGGCAGGTCCTGGGTGGCGGCGTGCACGACCCACTCGGTGTCCGCCAGGGCGTCACCCAGACGGCTGAGGTCGGGGCAGGCGATCGGGTCGATCAGCGCGGTACCCGCGCCCGCGCGGCGCAGCTGAATGAGGTACGCGCGCTGCCCGTAGCGGTAGCCGGAGGCCCGCTCGGCATCGACGGCGACCGGTCCGGTACCCGCGGCGAAGGCGGCGACGGTGGCGGCCAGCGCCCGCTCGTCCGCCACGACTGGCGGGATCCCCTCCTTCGGTTCGAGGAGCGGGACCGGGGCTGCTTCTTCTGGGATGGCTGCTACGGCGTCGGTCACCCCCCAAGGGTACGACGGACCTCGCAACCGGGAGTGTTGTCGGACTGGTCAGACCGGGTCCGTGACTATGCCACCCGCCCGCCGCAGGCAGGTGGCGCGGCGCCAGGGCCCGGACGTCGGCCCGGAGCCCGGCCTTCGAACGCCCGCCCCCGGGGCGGGCGGCGGCGAAAATGCGGCGGCTCTGGAGGAAACGTTCCTCCAGAGCCGCCGCAGCGGTCCCACCGAGGGATCAGTGGATGATGCCGGTCCGCAGCGCCACCGCGACCATCCCGGCCCGGTCGCCGGTGCCCAGCTTGCGGGCGATCCGGGCGAGGTGGCTCTTCACGGTGAGCGCGGACAGGCCCATCGCGACGCCGATCGCCTTGTTGGACTGGCCCTCGGCCACCAGTCGCAGCACCTCCACCTCGCGGCCGGAGAGCTCGCGGTACGCGGACTGCTGCGCGCCCGGCGCACCGGGGGCCCCGGGGGCGCCCGGGGCACCGGCCGCACCCGGCACGCCCGGCATGCCGGGGCGCCGCATCCGGCCGGCCAGGCCGGCCGCACCGAGCGGGAGGCCGGGCCGGCCCGGCATGGCCACATTGGTCCGGGTCCCGGTGACCACGTAGCCCTTCACGCCGCCGGCCAGCGCGCTGCGGACCGCGCCGATGTCGTCGGCGGCCGAGAGGGCCAGGCCGTTGGGCCAGCCCGCGGCGCGGGTCTCGGCCAGGATGGTCAGCCCGGAGCCGTCCGGGAGGTGAACGTCGGCGACGCAGATGTCGCGCGGGGTGGAGACCCGGGGGCGGGCCTCGGCGATCGAGGACACCTCGATGACGTCCCGGACGCCGAGCGCCCAGAGGTGCCGGGTGACGGTGTTTCGGACGCGGGGATCTGCGATGACCACCATGGCGGTGGGCTTGGTCGGGCGGTAGGCGACCACGTTTGCGGGGTGCTCAAGAAGGACCGACACCAGGCCTCCTGCGGGGAGTGGCGGACGGAACCCCGAGGGGGCGGTCGGAGTGTTCCGCGTTCGGAAAGGGTCACAGTCTGCTTCGGCAGGTACCGTGCCCGGCTTTAGCAAAAGATCACGATCTAGTGAGTAACAATACGGACAAATCGCGCATGTGACTGATGCGACATGCCTGGTATTCGCACAAAATCGATCAGATCGCGGGCAGTTCGATCGGTTTCGGCCGGTTAATTGACACAGGGGAGGGCCGAAGTCACACTCCGTCAGCCCTCGGGCGACCGTCAGCCCTGGGGGTGGCTCCGGACCGGTCCGGAGCGGCGACCACTCGTCAGTGCGAGCGCGGGCGCCGGCGGGCGGGCATCGGGACCACTCCGCCGAGTGACGGCACGTCGGCCGGCGGCTGCGGCGCCGGGGCCGCCGGCGGCAGGCCGGCGCTGAGGCAGAGCAGATCGCCCCAGGCGGCCAGGTGCCGCTCGAACCGGCCGTCGGCAGGCGTCCAGGATGCCCGGATCTCGATCTCGGTGGACGACGCGCGGTCCGCCAGGCCGCCGAAGTACTGCGAGGCGCACCTGGTCACGGTGCCGCTCGGCTCGCCGTAGCCGGCGCCGTGCGCCTGCAGGGCGTCCAGCAGCCAGGCCCAGCCGACCTCGGACAGCATCGGGTCGCCGGCCATCTCCGGTTCCAGCTCGGCGCGGGTCATCGTCACCACGCGGAAGTCCCCGTTCCAGGACTCCTGCCCGGCGGGGTCGTGCAGCAGCACCAGCCGGCCGTCGGCCAGCTCCTCGCCGTCCACCTCCACCGCGGCGGTCAGGGCGAACGAGTACGGGGCGAGCCGACGCGGGGCCGGGGCGGGGGAGAGCTCGATCTCGGGGCGCAGCCGCGCCCCGGTCAGCGCCTCGACGGCGGCCCGGAACTCGCTCGGCGCCGCCTCGCGACCCGTTCCGCCACCTGTTCCGCCACCCTGTGCGGGGTGCCCGCCGACCGCTGCCATGACCCGAAGACTAGGTCGAAAACCCGGGTATTCGCCGCAACTTCTCCTTGCGCGGCGTGCCGGGAGGGCATTCCGGCCAGATCTTGGAGGAACCGACGAGCCCGGGCGGGAAGTGCGGTGCGGGGCGCGTGCGAAGATTTGAACCGTGAGCGAGACAACGGCAGACACCACGGCGGACACCCAGGCCGCCCACACCGGCCAGCAGCCCTCCGCGCGCCGCGGCGCCGCATACGACTCCGCGTTCCTGCGCGCCTGCCGGAACGAGCCGGTGCCGCACACCCCGGTGTGGTTCATGCGCCAGGCGGGCCGCTCGCTGCCCGAGTACCTGAAGGTCCGCGAGGGCATCCCCATGCTGGAGTCCTGCATGCGGCCCGAGCTGGTCAAGGAGATCACCCTCCAGCCGGTGCGTCGGCACAAGGTGGACGCGGCGATCTTCTTCAGCGACATCGTGGTGCCGCTCAAGGCGATCGGCATCGACGTCGACATCAAGCCCGGCATCGGCCCGGTGATCGCCGACCCGATCCGCACCGTCGAGGACCTCCGGCGGCTGCGCCCGCTCGAGCCCGACGACGTCCCGTACATCACCGAGGCGGTCGGCCTGCTCGTCGACGAGCTCGGCTCGACCCCGCTGATCGGGTTCGCCGGCGCCCCGTACACGCTCGCCAGCTACCTGGTCGAGGGCGGCCCGTCGAAGAACCACGAGAACACCAAGGCCATGATGTACGGCCAGCCCGAGCTGTGGGCGGCCCTGGTGGACCGGCTCGCGGACATCACCTCGGCCTTCCTCAAGGTGCAGATCGAGGCCGGCGCCTCCGCCGTCCAGCTCTTCGACTCCTGGGTCGGCTCGCTCGCCCCCGACGACTACCGCCGCTCGGTGATGCCCGCGAGCACCAAGGTCTTCGACGCCGTCGCCGGCTACGGCGTACCGCGGATCCACTTCGGCGTCGGTACCGGCGAGCTGCTCGGCCTGATGGGCCAGGCCGGTGCGGACATCGTCGGCGTGGACTGGCGGGTGCCGCTGAACGTCGCCGCCGAGCGGGTCGGCCCCGGCAAGGGCCTGCAGGGCAACCTCGACCCGGCCGTCCTCTACGCGCCCACCAAGGCCGTCGAGACCAAGGCCCGCGAGGTGCTGCACGCCGCGCAGGCGCTCGGCAGCAGCGGCCACATCTTCAACCTCGGCCACGGCGTGATGCCCAGCATGGACCCGGACGCGCTCAGCCGGCTGGTCGCGTTCGTGCACGAGGCCAGCGCGCGCTGAGCGGACGCGGTACCGGAACGACCGTCGGACAGGGTGGCGGGCCCCGCGGGTCGGGGGCCCGCCACCTGTGCGTCAGGCGTCCTGTTCGTCCCCCGGCTGGTAGGCCGGCTGCGGGGGAGCGGT
Organism: Kitasatospora sp. NPDC048239; assembly: GCF_043202015.1. Lineage (NCBI taxonomy): Bacteria > Bacillati > Actinomycetota > Actinomycetes > Kitasatosporales > Streptomycetaceae > Kitasatospora > Kitasatospora sp. NPDC048239. The sequence continues at coordinate 131,523 of NZ_JBICZP010000008.1, forward strand.
CGGCTCGGCAGCCGTACCGGCGCTGACACCGGCAGCCGTCCTGGCACCCGCCCGGCGCCGGCGCAGGAGCCAGAGGACGACGGCCAACGGGCCGAGCACCAGCAGGAACGGCGTCACCGCCGCCACCGCCATCGCTAGTCCGCGCACGATCGTGACCAGGACGTTCCAGCCGCCGCCGAGCGCCGAGCCGACCGAGGCCCAGAAGCCCTTCTCCTTCTTCCTCAGATCCGGCTCGTCGTGCTGGACGGGCTTCGCCTCGCGCCGCACGTCCAGCGTGATGGTGGAGAGGGACGTCCGGGCGGACAGCTCCTTCATCTGCTTCTGCAGGGACTCCAGATCCGCCTCGCGGCGGCTCAGCTCGCTCTCCAGGCTGGTGATCTCGCTCAGCGTCTTGGCCTGCGCCATCAGCGCCCGGACCCGCTCCACACTCGCCTGCTGCGTCTGCACCCGGCTCGCCACGTCCGCGACCTGCTGGGTCACGTCGTCCGCCTGGCTCTTGCGGGTCAGCACCTCGCCGAGGGCGGCGAGCTGGTCCAGGGTCTGCTGGAACGACGCCGACGGGACCTTCACGGTGATCTGGCCGGTGGCCCCGGCGGAGTCGTTCGCCCCGCCGTTCACCGTCTCGCCGCCGACGTAGCCGCCGGACGCCGCCGTCAGCACCCGGGCCTGCTCCAGCACCTTGGCGACGTCCTTCGTGCGCAGCGTCAACTGAGCGGTGTAGGCGATCAGCCGGGTGTCGGCCACCGGCGCGGCCGCGGACGGGGGCGCACCGGTGGCGGCCCTCCCGTCGCCGGCCGCCGGCGGCGCGACCGGCGGCTTCGCGAGGCCCGCCCCGCCCGCCGCGGGCGCACCTTCTCCCAGCGCAGGGGCACCGGCCGCCGGGGCGGCAGCCGCGTCCGGCTTCGCCGCCATGCTGTCGGACCCGCGCTCGGCGGCGCCGCACCCCCCGGCCAGTACCACCGCGGCGACGACCCCGGCCGTCAGCGCCCCTGGTCCGCGTCGTCCTCTCGTCACGATCGAGCCCTCCCCAAGTCCCTTGTCCGGCGCCCGGATCGGACGCTCAGACCATGAGACGTGGGAGCCGCCCGATCGGACCCCGGTGGGAGATCGCAACTCGATCACGGGTAGGTGGCGGTCCGGAGTCGCTCCCGGACGCCGACCGGGGCCCGCCGGAGCGGGATCCCGACGCACCCGCCGCCGTCCGGAACCGGGCGGATTGAGGCATTGGTGTAAGGACCTGCGAGACTGCGAGGCATGTCGCAAGCACATGTCGTGGTGATCGGCGGCGGTATCGCGGGCCTGGCCGCGGCCGCCTACCTCAGCGGTGCGGCGGGGGAGACCGCGCGGGCGCGGGTGACGCTGCTGGAGGCCTCGGAGCGGGTCGGCGGGAAGCTGTACGGCGGGGAGGTCGGCGGGGTCCGGGTCGACCTGGGGGCCGAGTCGATGCTGGCCAGACGGCCGGAGGGGGTCGAACTGGCGCAGGCCGTCGGGCTCGCCGAGGCGCTGGAGCCGCCGACGACCGCCAAGGCCGCGATCTGGACCAGGGGCGCGCTGCGGCCGCTGCCCGGCGGGCAGGTCATGGGCGTGCCGGGGGACCTCGACGCGCTCGCCGCCTCCGGGGTGCTCACCGCCGAGGGGCTGGAGCGGGCCCGGCGCGAGGGCGAGGGCGCGGCGGTCGCCGACGACGTCTCGATCGGGCGGTACGTCGCGGACCGGCTCGGCCGCGAGGTGGTGGACCGGCTGGTCGAGCCGCTGCTCGGCGGGGTCTACGCCGGGCACGCCGACGAGATCTCGCTGCGCGCCGCCGTGCCGCAGCTGCTGTCGATCGCCAGGGGCGGCGGCTCGCTGGTGGAGGGCGTGCACGAGCTGGCCTCCCGGCCGCGAACCGTCGGCACACCGGTCTTCCAGGGGCTGCGCGGCGGCCTCGGCACGCTGCCCGAGGCGGTCGCCGCGGCCTGCGCCGAGGCGGGCGTCGAGCTGCGCACCGACACCCCGGTGGACGAGCTGCGCCGCACCCCCGAGGGCTGGCGGGTGGTGACCGGCGACGGCGCGGTGCTGCACGCGGACGCCGTCGTGCTGGCCGTGCCCGCGCCCGCCGCGGCCCGGCTGCTGCGCGCGGACGTACCGGCGGCGGCCGCCGGACTGGACGAGGTCGAGTACGCGGGGATGGCACTGGTCACCCTCGCCTTCCGGCGAACCGACCTGCCGGCGCCGCCGGCCGGCAGCGGCTTCCTGGTGCCGCCGGTGGACGGCCGGCGGATCAAGGCCTCCACCTTCTCCTCCAACAAGTGGGGCTGGCTGGAGCGCGCCGCCCCGGACGCGTTCGTGCTGCGCACCTCGCTGGGCCGGCACCGCGAGGAGGCGGCGCTGGACCTGTCGGACGAGGAGTTGGTGGCCCGTTCGCTGGCCGACCTGGGCGAGGCGATCGGCCTGACCGCCCGCCCGTACGACACCGCCGTCACCCGCTGGCGGGCCGGCCTGCCGCAGTACCCGGTCGGCCACCTCGACCGGGTGGCCCGGATCCGGGCGGCCGCCGGGCAGGTGGGCGGGCTGGCGCTGTGCGGCGCCGCGTACGACGGGGTGGGGATCCCCGCATGCATCGCGAGCGCCCGGACGGCGGTCGCGGAACTCGACAAACTGTTGACCCCGCCGACCGGGGGGAACGTCACGGAGAGGACAATGGGCGCATGACTGAGACCGTTGAGCAGCAGCCGGAGAAGAAGAAGGCGCGCGACCTGAACCAGGTCATCCGCTACACCATGTGGTCGGTGTTCAAGCTCAAGGGCGCGCTGCCCGAGGACCGCACCGCCCTCGCCGCCGAGGTGGACGAGCTGTTCGCCCAGCTCGACGCGAAGGACATCACGGTGCGCGGCACCTACGACGTGTCCGGTCTGCGCGCGGACGCCGACATCCTGGTCTGGTGGCACGCCGAGAACTCGGACGACCTCCAGGACGCGTACAACCGCTTCCGCCGCACCGGCCTCGGCCGGGTGCTGGAGCCGGTCTGGTCCAACATGGCGCTGCACCGCCCGGCGGAGTTCAACAAGTCGCACATCCCGGCGTTCCTCGCCGACGAGCGGGCGCGCGACTACGTCTGCGTCTACCCGTTCGTCCGCTCCTACGAGTGGTACCTGCTGCCGGACGCCGAGCGGCGCGCGATGCTCGCCGAGCACGGCCAGATGGCGCGCGGCTACCCGGACGTCCGGGCCAACACGGTGGCCTCCTTCGCGCTCGGCGACTACGAGTGGCTGCTCGCCTTCGAGGCGGACGAGCTGCACCGGATCGTCGACCTGATGCGCGACCTGCGCCCGTCCCGCGCCCGGCTGCACGTGCGCGAGGAGGTCCCGTTCTTCACGGGCCGCCGCAAGCCGGTGAGCGAGCTGCTCAACGGCCTGGTCTGAGACCGCCGCACGACGAGGGCCGGCTCCCCGGAGGGGGCGCCGGCCCTCGGGCTTGTCTTTCGGGTCACGCCGGGTGGTCGACGCCGGCGTGGGGGCGCCCCCCCCCCCGCCGGCGGGGGGGGGGGCCCCCCCCCCCCCCCCCGCCCGGGGGGGGCCCCCCCCCCCCCCCCCCGCCCCCCCCCCCCCCCCCCCCCCCCCCCCCCCCCCCCACG
>NZ_JBICZP010000008.1:135142-383265 GCF_043202015.1 Kitasatospora sp. NPDC048239
TGGGGGGGGGGGGGGGGGGGCGCGGGGGGGGGCGCCCCCCCGGCGCGGGGGGGGGGGGGGGGGCCCCCACGCCCCCGGCCTTCGGCCGGGAGGTGCCCCCACCGCATGGACTCCCTCCTCCGCACCGCCGATGCACGCACTCCAACGCCGCCCACTGATCCGACGTGACCCGAAAGACAGGCCCTCGTCGTCGTTCCGGCCCGGGCCCGGGACCGGGGCCGGGGCCGGTGCCGCCTCCGCTGCCGGTGCCGGTCAGCTCCGGTGCGGGCGCAGGGCGGCGCGCAGCCGGGCGTCGGGGAGGGCGGCCGGGCCGATCATCGCGACGGCGGTGAGCAGTTCGCGCTCGTCGTCGTCGGTGAGGCCGTGCTGGCGCGGCGGGCGGACCTCGCGCAGCACCTCCTGGCCGACCGGGGAGGCCCAGTGGGTGTAGGGGTAGACGTCGACCCGGGCCATCAGCAGGGTGCCCGAGGTGAGCACCAGCGGCAGCGAGAACCAGGCCAGCGGCGCCAGCGCGTCACCGTTCGAGAACCCGCCGACGGCCAGCGCTGCGGCCAGCAGCACCAGCGTCAGCAGCAGGGCGTGCCGGACCTGCCGGACCACCAGGACGGTGCTCTGCTGCACCAGTGCCGGGGTGGCCAGGCCGGCCAGCGCGAGCCGGCTGCCGATCTCCAGCACGGTGGGGTGGCAGGCCATCACCCGGCGCAGGTCGGCCGTGCGGCACTGGCCCTCCGGTCCGACGGTGGCGACCACCGCGCGCTCCAGGCGGCTGCGGCCCTTCGGGTCGACCACGGTGGTCCAGCCGGTGTGGGCGAGGTGCAGCCGGCCCCGGGAGGCCATCAGGACCAGGGCCAGTTCGACCACGCGGCCGGGCCCGCCGGCCAGGTACGCCGTCTCGTACAGCCCGATTCCGACGGCCTCGGGCGGCCTTGGCCCCTCCTGCCCGGCGAGCGCGTCGGCGGTGGCGGTCATCCGGACCAGCCGGATGCAGGAGAGCACCGCGGCGATGCAGGCCGGGATCAGGAAGAGCAACCACATGGCCTTGTTGTAGACCCGCTTCCGCTGTGAGCGGTACGAATTTCCGGACCGCGATACCGAACTGTGACTCGCAGGGGCCGGTCGGCCGTCAGGATCCGCAGCTGCTGCCGCCGCCGCAGCTGGACGAGGAGCCGCAACTGGACGAGGAGGACCCGCAGCTGCTGGAGGAGGAGCCGCAGCTGGACGAGGAGGACCCGCAGCTGCTGGAGCTGGAGCCGCAGCTCGAACCCGAGGAGCCGGAGCCGGAGGAGCCGCACCAGGTGCCCCCGCCGCAGGAGGAGGTGTAGACGGCGGAGGAGCAGGAGGTGCCCGAGCCGGAGGTGGCCGCCGAGGACCCGTACTTGGCGGTCAGCAGCTCGGCCGAGGCCGCGGCGAGCATCGCCTGCTGGAGCTCCGCGTCGTCCAGCCCGGAGGAGGACACCCCGCTGAGCGCGACCGCGCCGAGCAGGACGGCGGAGCCGGCCGTCCCGGGGATCAGGCCCGAGTTGGGCTTCCACGGCTTGCCGATCGCCATCAGGCCGAGCTGGCGGCGCCCGGCCGGGGTGATCCGGCCCTTCAGCGGCCAGCTCGCGATCAGCGAGACCAGGCCGACGGCCAGCAGGATCGGCGGGATCCACGGGGCCGGGCGCTCGGAGCCGGCGCTGCCGTCGTCGAGCAGGAAGGCGAGTCCGGTGGTCACCGCCGCGGCGAGGACGGCCAGCCAGAGCAGCCGCCGCGCCGTCTTCGCCCGGCGCATCCGGGCGGGGTTGCGCAGCAGACCGCGCTCGGCGAGCCCGTCGCCGATCTTCTGGACGGCGGGCGAGCGCATCACCTCGTGCCGCAGTGCGGCGAGCGGCCGCTGCCGGTCCGGGCCGGCGGCCTCGATGATCGCCTGGTCGACGGAGTCGTAGGGCCGTTCGGCGGTGATGGTGACCAGGCCGGAGCGGTTGACGACGACCTGGCCGGCCTGGTGCATCCGGACGAGGGCGGTGTCGAAGACCCGGCCGGGCCCGCCGGAGAGGAAGGCGGTGTCCAGCAGCGGCAGCCCGCGGCCGGGCAGGCCCTTGGCCTGCGTCACCCGCCGGACCAGCTGCTTGGTGCGTGAGGCGTGGAACGAGGCCGCGACCAACAGGAGGGTCGGGATGAGGAAGTACGTGTTGTGCCACATGGGCGGTTCCCCCGGGTGGTGAGTGAGGCCCGGGACCTGTCGGCTGGACAGGCCCCAGGGCCTGTCGGACAGGTCCTAGGAGGTGCGGCCGGGCCGCAGGGCCCGGCGCAGACGGGCGAGCGGGCCGGGCGGCTGCTGCGCCGCCGGGTCGAGCCACTGCTGTACGGCCCGGCGCTGGTCGGCGCCGAGGGCCGGGGTGCCGTCCGCGGGTGTGCCGTTGGCCGGGGTGCCCCGGGTCAGCGCCCAGGCGGCGAAGGCCCGGGCGTCGGCGCGGTAGCCCCCGGTCTGCGGATGCGTGCGGGCGTAGGCGAGGAACAGCGGACCGTACTGCCGGCCGAGCAGGCGCGGCAGCTCCGGTGCCACCTTGGCGGTGGTGTCGCGGCGCTTGGCGGCCAGCCCGAGCGACTGGGCCCGGACCTGGGCCGGATCGAAACCGGGCGGCACCGGACCGCCGGCCACCAGGGCCGTCAGCAGGGCCTCCTGGCGCCGGGCGAGCGCGGCGCGGGCGGCGTCGAGGCCTCCGGGGTCGTCAACCATCGCGCCGGGCCCCGTCCAGCACCCGCCGGATGGCGTCGAGTTCGGCGGAGAGCTCGGCCGGCGGCGGGAAGGCCGCGTCCCGCTCCAGCAGCACCCCGGGCGGTGCCACCCGCGCGCACAGCTCGGCCAGCACCTCCAGCACCGGCTCGGTGACGGGGTGCGCGTGGGTGTCGTGCCAGACGCCGTCGACCATCGTGCCGCCCGCCACGTGCACGTACGCGAGCGCCTCCAGCGGCAGGCGGTCCAGCTCGGCGGCCGGGTCCAGGCCGAGGTTGACCCGGTTGGTGTGCAGGTTGGCGACGTCGATCAGGAGCCGCACTCCGGTGCGCTCGACCAGCTCGGCGAGGAACTGCCCCTCGGTCAGCTCGTCGTCCGGCCAGGCCAGCTGGGCGGCTATGTTCTCCAGCGCCAGTGGTACCGGCAGCTGGTCCTGGGCGATCCGGACGTTCTCGGCGATCACCCGCAGCGCGTCCCACGAGCGCGGTACGGGCAGCAGGTGACCGGCCTCCAGGCCGCCGGCCCGGACGAACGCCAGGTGCTCGGTGACCAGCGGGGAGTCGAGTGCGGCGGCGGTCCCGGCGAGCCGGGCGAGCCTGGCCGGGTCGGGCCGCTCGGCCCCGCCGAGGCCGAGCGAGACGCCGTGCGGGACGACGGTGACGCCGCGGGCCCGCAGGACCGCCAGCGACTCGGGGAGGTGGCCGGCGCAGACGTTCTCCGCGACCACCTCGACCCAGTCCAGACCCGGCTGGCGTTCGACCACGACGTCGATCTCGCTGCGCCAGCCTAGGCCGACGCCGAGTGTGCCGCCCTGGGCGGGCACACGGGGCTTCGTGGCAGGGGAGGTCATCGGTGCGCCCCCTTCGGAGGGCTGGGTGGGGAGGCCGTCGGACGGTGCGGGCGTCGTCGCCAGGGCCGCCGGGCCGTGTTGCTGAGGATGTCCCCGGTCGGGGCGGCTGCCAAGCCCCACCCGGTCTTCTCAGAGCATTATTTGAGCTTGGCGGCCCGGCCGTGAGGGACTTTGGTCCTGTCCGGTGCACGGAACCGCAGGTGGGGGCCGGTCCGGGCGGAAAAACCGGAGGCGTGCCGACCACCCGGCGGTTACCGTAACGCACCTATGACGACACTGACGATTCGTGACTTCCGCCCCGGCGACGCGGTGGCCGCCGCGGCCGCCCACCGGGCCGGGCGCGAGCACCTGGTGCTCACGCCCGAGGTGTTCGGCTGGCTGGACGGCCGCCAGGCCGAGGGGGAGCACTACCGCACCCTGGTCGCCGAGATCGACGCCACCGTGGTCGGCTCCGTGCGCTGCGGCCTGGTCACCGGTACCTCCACGAAGGGCGTCGGCTACGCCAACGGCAGCGTGCTGCCCGGCTACCGCGGGCGCGGGGCCTTCACCGCGCTGCTCGCCGCGGCCGAGGCGCACCTCGCCGAGCACGGCGTGGTGGAGGTGCACAGCTGGGTGGACGACGAGCCCGGGGCGCTGGCGTTCGCGGCCAACCGGGGCTACACCGAGGGGCGGATCGCCCACTTCGCCCGCCGCGACCTGTCGCTCCCGCTGCCGGACGCCGCCGACCTGCCGCCGGGTGTCGAGCTGCGCCCGGCGAGCGAGTGGGAGGACGACCCGTACCCGATCTTCGTCGTCGAGGCGGACGCGCTGCGTGACGAGCCGGGCGAGGTGGAGATGGACGCCGCCGACTACGAGGAGTTCGTGAACGGCGCCTGGGCCCGGCCGGACCTGGACCGCGAGCTGACCACGGTCGCTGTCCTCGACGGCGAGCCGGTCGCGTTCAGCGCGGTGCAGACGGACGGGGTGGACCGCTACTGGTCGGCGTTCACGGCCTGCCGGCGGGACTTCCGGGGGCGGGGCCTGACCAAGCTCGCCAAGGCGCACTCGCTGCGCCGGGCGCAGTCGGCGGGCTACCGGTGGGCGTACACCAGCAACGACGCGACCAATGCGCCGATGCTGGCGATCAACTCCTGGCTCGGGTACGAGCGCTGCGCGAGCGAGCGGAAGTTCGTCAAGCGGCTCGACGGCTGAGCGACACCGCGGGCGACACCGCGGGCGACACCGCGGGCGTCGGCTCGGGTGTCGGGGTCTGCGTCGGGGCGGGGGGGGGGGGGGGGCCCCCCCCCCCCCGGGGGCGCCCCCCCCCCCCCCCGGGTGGCCCGGGGGCGTTTTGGCGGTCCCCGGTCAACCGGGGGGGGGCCCGGGGGGCCCGGGGGGGGGCCCCCGGGGGGGGGGGGGGGGGCGCCCGGGGGGGGGGGGGGGGGGGGGGGGGGGGGGGGGGGGGGGGGGGGGGGGGGGGCCCCCCCCCCCGCCCCGGATGCCGACCACGGCCCCCGCGGGTTCACCTGGGCTCTATTGTCGGTACACTGTCAACGGCTGAGGTGACCCTGGAGGCGGATGTGACGGGGGGTCACTCGAACGAGTGAGGCGGGCGCACTTTCCGCCTTCCGCGCCGGGTGGGCTGCTGTGGCGGGAGTTCCGGGTGTTCTACGGGGCATCACCTCACGGCAGACAGTTCGTATCCGAGTCTTCCGTGCGGGGGATGGTATGGAGATCCTGCTTCAGGTGCTGATCGGATTCTTTCCGGCCGTCATCGGCTTTCTCGCGGCCCGGTTCCTCGCCCGCACCCGGCTGTTCCTGCGCTACGGATTCCTCCGGGCCCTGCTCGCGCCGTACAGCCGGGTCCAGATCATCAGCCCCAGCATCGAGGTGGCGGAGTTCGCCTTCGCCAAGGACGGCCGCCGGCTGACCAGCAGGGGCCCGAAGAACGTGCTGTTCATGCCGATGGCCGAGGCGCGGGCGATAGCCCAGCTCATAGACCTGCTGCGGAAGGTCAACCGCAAGGCGACGATCGAGCTGGTCGCGGCGGGCTCGCAGGACCCCCGGATGCCGACCTTCTCGATCGGCGGACCGAGCGTCAACTCGTACTCGGGCGGCATCCTCGGGGCCGGGTTCCCGGACTTCCGCATCGAGTACCCGGAGGCGGCCCGGGCCCGCTGGGGCGGCATGACCTTCGAGGCGCAGTACAACGCCGCGGACGAGCTGATCCGCGACCACGGCTTCATCTTCGTGACGCGCACCTCGCGGCACGCGCCCTGCATCGTGCTCTGCGGCGTCTTCGCCTTCGGGTCGGCGATGGCGGTGGAGACCCTGGCCGCGGCGGGGCGGAAGTCGCCGCTGGCGGCGCTGTTCCGGTCCGGGGAGAAAGGATTCGTCGCGGTGGAGGGCCGGGTGATCGGCCTCGACACGGTGGACGTCACGGTCGAGGTCTGCCGGGTGCTGCCGGCGGTGTGACGGACGCGGTCCGGGTCGTGTCGGGGTCGCCGGGTGTGCGCCCCCGGAGCGCGTCATCCTGACCCTTGAGACGAAGTGGTCCAGACCTCACCGGTACGAAACGGGACAGGCCGGGAGCCTCTGGGGCAGGAAGTGGCCTGAATCGCAGGGGTTTTGCTCCACCCCTGTCACATCATCGGCATAATCGCGCCCATGACGATCAGCCGCGCGAACGTAAGCGCGATTGCCAAGGACCTGTACGTGTGGCTCCCCCCGAAGCGGGGCTGGGGTCTGGCCAACTGCGGGCTGCTGGCCTCGCCGAGGACCGCGGTGTGGATCGACACCCCCTACGACCCGTCCCTCGCGGCGGAGTTCCTGGCCGAGAGCCGTCAGCGGCTGGCCGACGGGGTGGACGTCGACCGGGTGATTGTCACGCATGCCAACGGCGACCACCTCTGGGGCGCCGGGGTGCTGCCGGACGCCGAGGTGATCTCCACCCGGGAGGCGCTGGAGCACATCCACTACGAGCCCACCCCGAAGCAGCAGCACGCGCTGGTCACCGGCAGCGACCCGGCCTCCCCGCTCGGCGGCTACCTCCGGCGCCACTTCGGGCAGTTCGACTGGTCGGACACCGAGCCGGTCCAGCCGCACACCGTCTTCCGCGGCGAGCTGGAACTGCGCGTGGGGGAGTACCCGGTGCAGGTGACCGGCCTCGCGGCGGCGCACACCGGTGGCGACCTGATCGTCCATCTGCCCCACCAGCGCGCGGTGTTCACCGGCGACGTGATCTTCGGCTCGACGCCGGAGCACCCCGGCGACCACCCCGTGCACTGGGCCGGGCCCCTGGAGAACGTGATCGCCGCCTGCGAGCAGGTGCTGGCGACCGGCGCCGAGATCTTCGTCCCCGGCCACGGCCCGGTGCTCGACCGCGCGGGCGTCCGCGAGCACATCGCCTACCTGGCGTACGTCCGGGAGCGCGCGCACGCGCTGCACGCCGCCGGGATCCCCGCGCTGGACGCCGCCCGCCGGGTGATCGCCGAGCAGCGCCACCCCGAACTGGGCCTGCCCGAGCGCCTGGTGCTCACCGTCGCCGCCGAGTACCGGCACCTGGACGGCTCCGCGGTGCCGAACGTCCTGGAGGCCATGGGCCAGGTCGCCCTGGTGGCCCGGGAGCTGGACGAGGACGCGGCCCGCACCGTGCTGCGGCCCCGGAGCGGGGAGGGCGCCCCCGCGTCGGCCTGACCGGGTCGGACCGGTTTCCCGACCGGCTCCGCCCGCCCCCTTCCAGTTCCCTTCGATCGATGACGTTCGAGGACTTCGAGGACTTCGATGACGCAGATCGCGTTGGTCGCCCTGGTGGCGATCACGGTGGCCGCCCTCGCGGCGGCCGCCGTCCTGGCCCGCAGCCGGTCCCGGGCCGTCGCCCGGGCCACGGCGGCCGAGGCGGCCACGGCCCACAGCGAGGAGCGGGCCCGCGCCGCCGAGGCCCGGGTGACCCGCCGCGACCAGCACCTGGGCGAGGCGCAGACGGCCGCCCGGCAGGCGGCCGAGGAGACCCAGCGGGCCGAGAGCCGCGCGCTGGTCGCCGAGGGCCGCACGCGGGAGGCGGAGCTCCGCACCGCGGAGGCCGACCACCGCACGGCCGAGGCCGAACTGCACACCCGCGCCGCGGAGGAGCGGATCCGGGCGGCCGAGCGGCTGGCCGCCGAGGCCGAGGACCGGACCGCCGAGGCCGGCCGGCAGGCGGACGGCGCCGAGGAGCGGGCCCGGGTGCTGCTCGCCGAGATCGGCCACCTGGCCAAGGAGCGGGTGGCCGCCACCGCGCTGCGGCTCAGCCACCCCAACGCCCCGGTCGCCGGTCCGCTCGACGCGCAGGGCGTCGGCCCCGAGGCCGTCCAGGCGCTGCAGGCCGTGCTGGACGCGGCCGCCGCCGCCGTCACCGACGAGCGCGAGCGCGTCGACGCGGCCGCCCGGGCCGCCATGCGCGGTGCCACCTCCAAGATCCAGACGCTGCTCTACCAGATCCAGAGCCTCGTCCAGCAGCTCCAGCACGAGAACGACGACCCCCGGCTGCTGGAGGTCGACTTCCGCAACGAGGTCGCGCTGCGCCGGATCCAGACCATCGCCGTGCTCTGCGAGGCCTGGCCCGGTCTGGCCCGCACCGACTCCCCGCTCGCCGAGGTGGTGGTCGGCGCGCTCTCCCGGGTACCCGGCTACGCCCGCATCAAGGTCGCCAACCACCTGCGCGAGAACCGGCTGGCCGTCGTCGCCCGGGCGGCCGAACCGCTCGCCATCACGGTGGCCGAACTGCTCGCCAACGCCACCGGGTACTCGCACCCGGAGACCGACGTCCCGGTCACCGTCCAGCAGGGCGGCCGCGGCGCGCTGGTGATCATCGACGACAGCGGGATCGGGATGGAGGAGGACCAGCTGCGGCGGGCGCGCCGACTGCTGGCCGGTCCGCCCGAGGTGCTGCTCACCGAGCTGGGCAACCCGCCGAAGACCGGCTTCGCGGTGGTCGGCAAGCTGGCCCGGCAGTACGGCTTCGCCTGCCACATCGAGCCCTCGCCGTACGGTGGCATGCGGACCATCGTCCGGATCCCGGCCGCGCTGCTCACGGTGGTGGACGACGAGCAGCCGCTCTCGGTGCTCACCCCGCTGCCCCTGCGGGCCGGCTCCGGCCCGGCGCCGGCGCCCACCATGGCGGCGCTGCCGTCCGTACCGGCCGTGCGCGGCGGCGACGCGGAGGAGGGCCGGGGCGGGGCGGCCGAGCCCGCCGGGCACGGCGTGCCGGCAGGGCACGAACTGCCACTCCGGCAGTCCGCGCCGACCATGCACGTCGTGCCACCCGTGCAGGCCGTGCCGTCCGACGACAGCGGACTGCCCAGCCGCCGCCGGCGCCAGCCGCTCCCGGACCAGGCCCAGCCGCCGCAGAGCGCGGGCGGCAGCACGGGCGGCACCGTGCGCACCGCGGAAGCCCCGTCCGCCCGGACGCCCGAGCAGGCCGCCGAGCGCTGGGGCGCCCTGCAGCAGGGCACCGGCTCCGGCCGGGCCGCCGTCGCGCAGGCCGCGGACCGGTCCGCCCGGTCCGGCGCCGCCTCGGCCGACCAGCCGGGGGAGCACCCGGGGGAGCGTGCTGCGGAGCACCCGGCCCCGACGGACCGCACAGCCGACCAGACGGACCGCGCCGACCACACGGGCGAGACCGACCAGACGGACGGGACCGACCACACCGGTCACCGCCGGGCCCAGACCTCCGAAGGAGCCGAGCAGTGAGCACGCCCAGCCCTACCGCCACCGATGAGATCTCGTGGGTGCTGACCCCGCTGCTGGAGCTTCCCGGCGTCCTGCATGCGGTCATCGCGACCGGCGACGGCCTCGTCGAGGGCGCCTCGGACGGCCTCAGCAGGGCCTCCGCCGAGCGGGTCGCCGCCATGACGGCCACCGTGCACGCCGCCGCCCGCGCGTTCACCAGCGCCTTCACCGACACCGAGCAGCCGAAGCCGGTGCAGACCGTGGTGGAGTCCGAGCTGGGCTTCGCCATCGTCGTCCCGGCGGGGGAGAACACCTCGCTCGCGGTGTTCACCACCCCCGACGCCCAGCTCGGCAACGTGGCCTACCAGATGCAGGTCCAGGTCGCCGCCCTGGGACGCGCCATGGCGAGCCCGGCCAGGCAGCAGGACACCACCCTCCGGTCATGACCGCCGTACCCCGCAGGCGGATGGTGCCGGCCTACCTCGCCACCGGCGGCCGGGTCCGGTCCGGCGCACCCGGCTTCGAACGGCTCACCGTCCTGCACGCAGCCGACACCGAGCCGCCCCACGAGCTGGAGCACGAGCACCGCCGGCTCTGGGAGCTGCTGCGCCCGGGCGCGCTGACCGTGGTGGAGGCCGCCGCGCACCTGCGGCTGCCGGTCAGCGCCACCGTCTTCCTGGCCGCGGACCTGGTCGAGGCGGGCTGCTTACGCGCCCGCAGTCCGATCCCCCGCGCCCAGCAGACCGACCGCACGATCGTCGAGAGGCTCCTCGTTGGACTCCGCACTCTCCGGTAGCGCCGCCGGCGCCGGGGACCCCGCCGGCCGGACGGGCCGCGTGGGCTACCTGCCCGACCGGGACCAGACCCTGATGAAGCTGCTGATCGCCGGCCCCTTCGGGGTCGGCAAGACCACGCTCATCCGCACCCTCTCGGAGATCCAGACCCTCCACACCGAGGAGGCGATGACCGAGACCGGTGCCCCCGTCGACGACACGGCGGGCCTGCCCGAGAAGACCACCACCACCGTGGCGGTCGACTTCGGCCGCCTCACCCTGCCCGGCCAGGTGGTGCTCTACATGTTCGGCACGCCCGGACAGCGCCGCTTCTTCCCGCTCTGGCAGGACATCGCGCGCGGCGCCCTCGGGGCCCTGGTGCTGGCCGACACCCGGCGGCTGTCCGACTCCTTCGAGATCATGGACATGGTGGAGGAGCAGGGCCTGCCCTACGCGGTGGCCGTCAACTGCTTCCCCGACGCGCCCGCGCACTCGGTCGAGGTGCTCCGCGCCCACCTCGACCTGCACCCCGACACCCCGCTGGTGCTCTGCGACGCCCGCGAGCGCCGCGCCAGCCTGGACGCGCTGATCGCGCTGGCCGAACACGTCCTGGACGGCCTGCCCGCAGCGCCCACCGCCGCCCTGGAGCAGCCGTGACCGCCGACACCCGCCCGATCCCGATCCACGGCCCGGTCTTCGCCGCCGATCCGCAGCTCGTCTACGACCAGCTGCGCCGGTACGGCGCCGTCGCCCCGGTGGAGATCGCGCCCGGCGTGGAGGCCCTGCTGGTCACCGACTACCAGGCCGCGCTGGACCTCCTGCGGGACACCGACACCTTCTCCAAGGACTCCCGGGCCTGGCAGCAGACCATCCCGCCGACCTCCCCGCTGCTGCCGATGCTCGGCTACCGCCCCACCGCGCTGTTCAGCGACGGCGAGGTGCACGCCCGCTACCGCTCGGTGATCACCGACGGGCTGGCGCTGCTGGAGCCGCACCTGCTCCAGCGCCGGGTCACCGAGGTCGCGCACCAGCTGATCGACCGCTTCGAGGCGGCCGGCAGCGCCGACCTGATCGCCGAGTACGCGCGGCAGCTGCCGGTGTTCGTCTTCAACACCTGGTTCGGCGTGCCCGAGGAGCACAGCGCCCGGCTGGTCGCGGGCATCTCCGGGATGATCGAGTCCACCGAGAAGGCGGTCGCGGCGTACGGGGACCTGGTGGCGGTGGTCACCGGGATGGTCGCCGAGCGGCGCGAGAAGCCCCGGCACGACCTGACCTCGTGGTTCCTCAACCACCCCGCCGGGCTGGACAACGACGAGGTGGTCCGGCAGATCACCCTCACCATGATCGCCGGGCACCAGCCGACCACCAACCTGATCGCCAACGCGCTGCTGCGGGTGCTCACCGACGCCCGGTACGCCGGCTCGCTGTTCGGCGGGGCGATGACGGCCTACCAGGCGATCGACGAGGTGCTCTGGCACGAGCCGCCGATGGCGAACCTCTCGGCGCACTACCCGCGCTACGACATCACCTTCCACGGCCGGGAGATCCCCGCCGGGTCGCTGGTGCTGGTCTCCTACGCGGCCGCCAACTCGCAGGCCGCGCCGCCCACCGACGGCAACGAGCTGCGCAGCGGCGAGAGCGCCCACCTGGCCTGGGCGGCCGGCCCGCACGCCTGCCCGGCCCGGGACCCGGCGCTGCTGATCGCCATCACCGCGATCGAGCAGCTGACCAGCCGTCTGAGCGACCTGGAGCTCAGCACCCCGATCGAGGACCTGCCCTGGCGCCCGGGCCCGTTCTTCCGCGCCCTGGTCAGCCTCCCGGTCAGCTTCGCCCCGGTCGCCGGGTAGCCGGTTGGCACGGCACCGGACGGCGCAGGGCCCGGAGGTCGCGACGACCTCCGGGCCCTGCGCCGTCTCGGCCGGCGGCTACTCGGCCGGCCGCAGCGTCAGCGAGATGCTGTTGATGCAGTACCGCTGGTCGGTCGGCGTGCCGTAGCCCTCACCCTCGAAGACGTGGCCCAGGTGCCCGCCGCACCGCGCGCAGCGGACCTCGACCCGGCGCATCCCCATCGAGCTGTCCTCGATGTACTGCACCCGGTCCTCGGCGAGCGGCGCGTAGTACGACGGCCAGCCGCAGTGGCTGTCGAACTTGGTCTCCGAGCTGAAGAGCTCCGCACCGCACGCCCGGCAGCCGTAGACGCCGATCGTCCTGGTGTCGGTGTACTCGCCCGTGAACGGGCGCTCGGTGCCCGCCTCGCGCAGGACGCGGTACTCCTCGGGGCTGAGCTCGGCACGCCATTCGGCGTCGGTCTTCTCGATCTCGTAGCTCATGACAGCGGACTCCCGGACGCGGTGGACTCAGACGTTGGTGGCAACGTTCGCGAGGTGCTTGAGGATTTCCGGCCCGAGGTTGGTGACGTCGCCGGCGCCCATGGTGAGCAGCAGGTCGCCCGGGCGGGCCAGGCCGGCCAGCAGCGCGGGGGCCGCGTCGAAGGCGTGCTCGGCGGCGACCTCGGCGCCGGCCTGCCGGGCCGCGTCGATGATCAGCTCGCTGGTGACGCCCGGGATCGGGTCCTCCCGGGCCGGGTAGATGTCGAGCACGACGGAGGCGTCGGCGAGGGCGAGGGCCTGGCCCATCTCCTCGGCGAGCTGCTGGGTGCGGCTGAACAGGTGCGGCTGGAAGACGACCAGGACCCGGCCCTCGGTCGCCTCGCGGATGGCCTCCAGGTCGGCGGTCATCTCGGTCGGGTGGTGGGCGTAGGAGTCGATCACCTGGACGCCGCCCGCCTCGCCCTTGAGCTGGAGCCGGCGCCGCACGCCGGTGTAGGCGCCGAGCGCCTTGGCGAGGTCGGCGGCCGGGACGCCGAGCGCGACGCCGGCGGCGAGCGCGGCGACGGCGTTGTGGGCGTAGTGCCGGCCGGGCACCGAGACGGTGAAGGCCAGCTCGGCGCCGTCCAGCAGCACGACGACCTCGCTGGTCATGCCCCGGGCGGTCACCGACAGCACGCGCAGGTCGGCGTCCTCGGCGGCGCCGACGGTGACGATGTTCAGGCCGTCGCGGCCCGCCACCCGGGCGGTCAGCTCGCGTGCGCCGTCGTGGTCGGCGGAGACCACCAGGGTGCCGCCGGAGGTGATCCGGCCGACGAAGGTCTCGAAGGACTCGTAGATCTCTTCGATCGAGGCGTAGTTGGCGTGGTGGTCCAGCTCCACGTTGAGCACGATCGCCACCTCGGGCGCGTACTTGTGGAAGCTGCGGTCGCTCTCGTCGGCCTCGGCGACGAAGATCTCGCCGGTGCCGTGGTGGGCGTTGGAGCCGGGCGCGTCGAGGTCGCCGCCGATCGCGTAGGACGGTTCGAGGCCCAGCTCGCCGAGGGCGACGGCGAGCATGCTGGTGGTGGTGGTCTTGCCGTGGGTGCCGGCCACGGCCAGCGCCCGGCGGCCGCCCATCAGCGCGGCGAGCGCGTCGGAGCGGTGGACGACCGGGATGCCGCGCTCGCGGGCGGCGGCGAGCTCCGGGTTGTCGGCGCGGATGGCGCTGGAGACGACCACGCTGCTGGTGCCGTCCGGCACGTGCTCGGCGGCGTGGCCGATGTGCACGGTGGCGCCGAGGGCGCGCAGCGCGAGGACGGTCTCGGACTCCTTGGAGTCGCTGCCGGAGACGCTGGCGCCGCGGACCGCGAGGATCTTCGCCAGGCCGGACATCCCGGCGCCGCCGATACCGATGAAGTGCGGGGCGTGCAGGTCGTGCGCGGCGTCGTTCAAGGCGGGGCTCCGTACGGGCGGGGGCAGACAAGGGGACTGCGGGCGGGGCAGTGGGCGAGCGGGGCGTGCGGGGTGCGAACCGTCCTCGCGGACGGACCGCAAGGACGATTCTGCACCACCGGCGTCGGGCTCCTCGATTCCCGGCCTTCGGCCGGGAGGCACCCCCGGCTCGGGGGCGGGCAAGGGGGTCAGGAGTCGCTGGCGAAGAGCCGCAGTACCGGGACGCCCACCTTGTGCCGGGCCTGGGAGGCCCAGTCGCGGTGGAAGAACTCCTCCACGAAGTGCGGCGAGGTGAGCACGACGACCTCGTCCGCGCGGTGCTCCTCGACCACCGAGCGCAGCCGGTCCAGCGGGGCGTCCTCGACCAGTTCGCCGACCGCCTCGGCACCGGCCTCGCGCAGGTGGCGCAGGCTGTGCTCCAGCGACTCGCTGGCCACCGTCGGGCCGCTCTCGGACTCGTCGTGCTCGTGCACCACCTTGTCGAGGTGGCCGAGGGCGACGTCGTCCAGCGCCCGCAGCAGCTCGTCCTGCTTGCCGCGCGGCTGCATCAGGACGACGAAGGAGACCTTCTCCTCGCTGTGGAGCGTGGTGACCAGCTCCACGTCGGCGTCGGAGAGCGCCTTTTCGATCATCAGTACCGTCTTGAACACGTGAGTCCCTTCCAGTGGCCGGCCCCCGGGCCCCGGCGTCGGATCCCATACTGCCCGGAGGAAGCTTTCCGCACGCTGCACACCCGGCACACGGGCCACGCGGACGAAAGCCCCCAGGTGGGAGCGGGATCACGATCCGGGGGTCACGGAGTCGGCGGACGCAGGTAACGGGTGAAGAGGAATCCTTTCTGCTCGATCAATGAGACCAGCCGCATCTGCTGCACGTCAGGCATTTCCGCATCGTGGATGATGCGCGGCGCGTCGCCGGCCGTGATCAGGGGGGCCAGCGACAGGCACAGCTCGTCCAGCAGGCCCTCGGCCGCCAGCTGTCCCAGCAGTCGCGGCCCGCCCTCGCTGAGCAGCCTGGTCCAGCCGCGCTCGGCCAGGGATGCGACGGCCGAACGCAGGTCCACC
Source organism: Kitasatospora sp. NPDC048239 (assembly GCF_043202015.1). Classification (NCBI taxonomy): domain Bacteria; kingdom Bacillati; phylum Actinomycetota; class Actinomycetes; order Kitasatosporales; family Streptomycetaceae; genus Kitasatospora; species Kitasatospora sp. NPDC048239. The sequence continues at coordinate 149,995 of NZ_JBICZP010000008.1, forward strand.
GAGCCCCGGCCGGCCAGCACCACGTCGGCCACCTCGGCGGCGGCCCGCAGCCGCTCCGGCGGGGCGTCCGCGGTGGTGACCACCACCGTGCGCACCAGCGGTTCGGTGAACAGCGGCGCGGTCAGGTCCAGCTCCAGGGAGCGGGTGACGACCGCGATCGCCGGCGCCGGTTGCTGTCCGGCCGCCCGGCGCGCCGCGGCGAAGTCGGCCCGGGCCCGCCCGGGGCGGTAGCCCTCGGCGCGGACCGTCTCGGCGCCCACCAGGACCACGTCCGCCAGTGCCCGCAGCACCCCGAAGATCCGCTTGTCGGCGTCCCCGGAGAGCCCCTCGGAGAGCCCGTCCAGCTTGGCCCCGCCGTCCAGGCCGGACACCATGTTGGCCCGCAGCCACGGCTGCCCGTGATTCACCTGGTCGGGGTACGCGTACACCGCGGCGAGCGACTCCAGCGAGGCCGGATCGGCGAACGGCGCGGTCAGAGGGCTGATCAACTGCTGCATGCCCCCAGTCTTCCACCGGCGCCCCGCGGCCGGCCCGGCCCCGGCCGCGCCGCCGGCCCCGCCCCGCCGTCGACCGGCCCGGCCACGCCGCCGACCGGCCCCGACCTGACCGGTCCACGACGAGGCGTACCCTCTACTGATGTGCCCGCAGCCCCACACCCCGCCGCCGAGCCGATAGCGACCGCGACCCCCGTCGCGCTCACCGACCGGCGCCCCGTCGTCCCCGCCGAGCGCCTGGTCGCCGAGATGGTCCCGCCGCCGCGCTTCTCCGATGTCAGCTTCGGGACGTACCTCCCGGACCCAGGCCAGCCGAGCCAGTACGAGGCCGTGCAGGTCCTGGAGGAGTTCGCGGGCGCGCTCAACAGCGGAAACGGTTCCGCGCCCAAGCGCAGCTGGTTCCGCCGCACCGCGCCCGTGCCCACCGGCCCGGCCGGCGTCTACCTGGACGGCGGCTACGGCGTCGGCAAGACCCACCTGCTCGCCTCGCTGTGGCACGCCACCCCCGGCCCGAAGGCCTTCGGCACCTTCGTCGAGCTGACCAACCTGGTCGGCGCGCTCGGCTTCCAACAGGCCGTGACCACCCTCTCCGGGCACCGGCTGCTCTGCATCGACGAGTTCGAGCTCGACGACCCGGGCGACACCGTCCTGGTCTCCACCCTGCTCGGCCGCCTGGTCGACAACGGCGTCAAGCTCTGCGCCACCTCCAACACGCTGCCCGAGAAGCTCGGCGAGGGCCGCTTCGCCGCCGCGGACTTCCTGCGCGAGATCCAGGGCCTGTCCGCGCACTTCCGCCCGCTGCGGATCGACGGCCAGGACTACCGCCACCGCGGGCTGCCGGACGCCCCGCCGCCCTACTCCGACGAGCAGGTGGGCGCCGTCGCCGCCCGCACCCCGGGGGCCTCGCTGGACGACTTCGGCGCGCTGCTCGACCACCTCTCCGCCGTCCACCCCAGCCGCTACGGCGCGCTGCTGGACGACGTGACCGCGGTCTGCCTGCGCGGCGTGCGGCAGGTCGACGACCAGTCCACCGCGCTGCGCCTGGTCGTGCTGGCCGACCGGATGTACGACCGCGAGCTGCCGATCACCGCTTCCGGCATCGCCTTCGACCAGGTGTTCCCGGAGGAGATGCTGCGTGGCGGCTACCGCAAGAAGTACCTGCGGGCCGTCTCCCGCCTGGTCGCCCTCGCCCGGGACAGCGCGAAGTAGGCACCGGTTGTCAGTGGTGGGTCGTACGGTTGGACACGTGCGACCCATCACGAGCATTGAGCGGTCAGTGGCGCCCTTCGAGGTCGTCAGCCCCTTCCAGCCCAACGGCGACCAGCCCGCGGCCATCGCCGAGCTGGAGCGCCGCATCCGTGCGGGCGAGAAGGACGTCGTCCTGCTCGGCGCCACCGGCACCGGCAAGTCGGCCACCACGGCCTGGATGATCGAGAAGCTGCAGCGCCCCACCCTGGTGATGGCGCCGAACAAGACCCTGGCCGCCCAGCTGGCCAACGAGTTCCGCGAGCTGCTGCCGAACAACGCGGTCGAGTACTTCGTCTCGTACTACGACTACTACCAGCCCGAGGCGTACGTCCCGCAGACGGACACCTACATCGAGAAGGACTCCTCGATCAACGAGGAGGTCGAGCGGCTGCGCCACTCCGCGACCAACTCGCTGCTCACCCGCCGCGACGTGATCGTGGTCGCCTCGGTCTCCTGCATCTACGGCCTCGGCACCCCGCAGGAGTACGTCGACCGGATGGTCCGGCTCAAGGTCGGCGAGGAGATCGACCGCGACGTCCTGCTGCGCCGCTTCGTCGACATCCAGTACACCCGCAACGACGTCGCCTTCACCCGCGGCACCTTCCGGGTCCGCGGCGACACCATCGAGATCTTCCCGGTCTACGAGGAGCTGGCCGTCCGGATCGAGATGTTCGGCGACGAGATCGAGGCGCTCTACACCCTGCACCCGCTCACCGGCGAGATCATCAGCCAGGACGACTCCGTCCACGTCTTCCCCGCCTCGCACTACGTGGCCGGCCCCGAGCGGATGGCCCGGGCGGTCAACGACATCGAGCTGGAGCTGGAGCAGACGCTCGCCCGGATGGAGAAGCAGGGCAAGCTGCTGGAGGCCCAGCGGCTGCGCATGCGCACCACCTACGACCTGGAGATGCTGCGCCAGATCGGCACCTGCTCCGGCGTGGAGAACTACTCCATGCACTTCGACGGCCGTGAGCCCGGCTCCCCGCCGAACACCCTGCTCGACTACTTCCCGGAGGACTTCCTCCTGGTCATCGACGAGTCGCACGTCACCGTCCCGCAGATCGGTGCGATGTACGAGGGCGACGCCTCCCGCAAGCGCACCCTGGTGGAGCACGGGTTCCGGCTCCCCTCGGCGATGGACAACCGCCCGCTGAAGTGGGAGGAGTTCCTGGAGCGGATCGACCAGACGGTCTACCTCTCGGCCACCCCGGGCGCGTACGAGCTCTCCCGCGGCGACGGCCAGGTCGAGCAGATCATCCGCCCGACCGGCCTGATCGACCCCGAGGTGATCGTCAAGCCGACCGAGGGCCAGATCGACGACCTGGTGCACGAGGTCCGCAAGCGGGTCGAGCGGGACGAGCGCGTCCTGGTCACCACCCTCACCAAGAAGATGGCCGAGGACCTCACCGACTACATGCTCGGCCTGGACATCCGGGTCCGGTACCTGCACAGCGACGTCGACACGCTGCGCCGGGTCGAGCTGCTGCGCGAGCTGCGGGCCGGCCGGTACGACGTGCTGGTCGGCATCAACCTGCTCCGGGAGGGCCTGGACCTCCCCGAGGTCTCGCTGGTGGCGATCCTGGACGCGGACAAGGAGGGGTTCCTGCGCTCGGGCACCTCGCTGATCCAGACCATCGGCCGCGCCGCCCGTAACGTCTCCGGCCAGGTCCACATGTACGCGGACCGGATCACGCCGGCGATGGAGAAGGCCATCGACGAGACCAACCGCCGCCGGGAGGTCCAGCAGGCGTACAACACCAAGCACGGGATCGACCCGCAGCCGCTGCGCAAGAAGATCGGCGACATCCTGGACACCCTCGCCCGCGAGGACGTGGACACCGACGAGCTGCTCTCCTCCGGGTACCGGGGTGCGGGCGGCAAGGAGAAGGGCCGGGGCAAGGCGCCCGTCCCGGCGCTGGGCGCGGAGCGCGGCTCCGCCAAGAGCCTGCCCGCCGCCGAGCTGGCCGAGCTGATCCAGTCGATGACCGACCGGATGCACGCGGCCGCGACGGACCTCCAGTTCGAGGTCGCGGCCCGGCTGCGCGACGAGGTCAAGGAGCTGAAGCGCGAGCTGCGGCAGATGCGCGAGGCGGGGATCGCGTAGGGGCGGCCGGTCGGTGCCGCGCGTCGGGTCCGACCCCCCGGGCTTGGCCGGTTTCGACACCGGTCAAGTCCGGGGGTGTCTCAGCCTTGCCACAAACGGGTAGACGGCGATCGATGCGGTCCACCGCAGGGCCTAGGCTGGCCTGCGGTGCCGCCCGGGGCGGGCGGTGCGCAGAGTTCGTACCAGGGGGCCTCAGCCGGGGGACGGCAACGGGGTGTTCCACCGTGGAGCCGGCGCGGTGACAGACCGCCCGGCCGGCAGAGAGGACAACGCCGTGTCGGTGAACCTTGCCAAAGGGCAGCGGGTCAGCCTGCAGAAGGGGTCGGGTGAGTCGCTGACGGTCGTCCGGATGGGGCTGGGCTGGAAGGCCGCGCCCAAGCGCGGCCTCTTCGGCAGCCGCACCCGGCAGATCGACCTGGACGCCTCGGCCCTGCTGTACGCCGAGCGGACCCCGTCGGACGTGGTGTTCTTCCAGCACCTGGAGAGCAACGACGGCTCGGTGCGGCACACCGGCGACAACCTGGTCGGCGGGGCCGGCTCGGGCGACGACGACGAGGCGATCCTGGTCGACCTGGTGCACGTGCCGGTGAACATCACCCAGGTGGTGTTCACGGTCAGCTCGTACACCGGGCAGAGCTTCGCCGAGGTGCAGAACGCGCACTGCCGGCTGGTGGACGAGGGGACGGGCCTGGAGCTGGCCCGCTACGAGCTGGCCGGCGGCGGCCCGCACACCGGCCAGATCATGGCCAAGGTGTTCCGGGAGCCGGACGGCGGCTGGGGGATGCAGGCGATCGGCGCCCCGGCCCGGGCGCGGACCTTCCAGGACCTCCTCCCGGCGATCGAGCCCTACCTGTAACGGGGGCGGCCGGACTCGGCAGCGACTCGGCAGGGGCGGTTTCGCACCGTTCGTCCGGGGCTGTCAGGGTCCGTGCGAGGTGGTTCTTTACCTTCTTTACCCTTTCTTGGGATACCTGTTATCCTCGGTGGCAGCGGAGGGGAGTATTCCCCCGCAGTGGTCCCGTCATCACGGGCGTCCCGAGCGGCGTCCCGGGGCCATTGGTCCGGGCGGGCTCGCAGTGGCGGGCCGACGGGCGGAAGAGACCTCCGGCAGTGACGATGACTGTCTCGCCTACCTGCCGGAGGAGCAGTAGTGGACGTTTCCGTAACCATGTGGGTTTCGACGATCGGTGTGTTGATCGCACTGATCGTGGCCGACTTCTTCATCGGAGGGCGCAAGCCGCACGAGGTCTCGGTCAAGGAGGCCGGGATCTGGACCACGGTCTGGATCGTGCTGGCGCTGCTCTTCGGCGGCTTCCTCTGGTGGCACTCCGGTTCGAAGCCGGCCGGTGAGTTCTTCGCCGGGTACATCACCGAGAAGTCGCTCAGTGTCGACAACCTCTTCGTGTTCATCCTGATCATGGGCAAGTTCGCGGTGCCCAGGATCTACCAGCAGCGCGTGCTGATGTTCGGCGTGATCATCGCCCTGGTGCTGCGGGCGGTCTTCATCGCCGGTGGCGCCGCCCTGGTCGCCCAGTTCTCCTGGGTGTTCTTCATCTTCGGTGCCTTCCTGGTCTGGACGGCGTGGAAGCTGATCAAGGAGGCGCGGGCCGACGAGGAGGACGAGGAGTTCGAGGAGAACCGCCTGCTCAAGTCGATCGAGCAGCGCTTCCCGTCGACCGACAAGTACCACGGCACCAAGCTCTTCATCCGGGAGAACGGCCGGCGCCTGATGACGCCGATGCTGATCGTCATGCTGGCGATCGGCACCACCGACGTGCTGTTCGCACTGGACTCGATCCCGGCGATCTTCGGCCTCACCCAGGACCCGTACATCGTCTTCACCGCCAACGCCTTCGCCCTGATGGGCCTGCGCCAGCTGTACTTCCTGATCGGCGGACTGCTGAAGAAGCTGGTCCACCTCTCGTACGGCCTGTCGGTGATCCTCGGCTTCATCGGCGTGAAGCTGGTGCTGCACGCGCTGCACGAGCAGGGTGTGCACGTGCCCGAGATCGGCATCCCGTTCTCGCTCGGCTTCATCGTGGTGGTGCTCGCCATCACCACGGTGACCAGCCTGGTCGCCTCGAAGCGGCAGGCGGCCGAGGAGCCGGAGAAGATCGACGCCTGACGCCTGATCCCCGGCGCCTGACGCCTGGCGCCGTATGACGCCCGAAGGCCCGGCCACTGGACCTGAGCAAGGTCCGTGGCCGGGCCTTCGGGCGCTCCGGCACCTACCAGCCGCGCTCGCGCCACTCCTGGAGGTGGGGGCGCTCGGCGCCGAGGGTGGTGTCGTTGCCGTGGCCGGGGTAGACCCAGGCCTCGTCGGGCAGGACGTCGAAGATCTTCTCGTTGACGTCCCGGAACAGGCTCTCGAAGGCCGCCGGGTCGCCCCAGGTGTTGCCGACGCCGCCGGGGAAGAGGCAGTCCCCGGTGAAGACGTGGGGGTGGCCCTGCGGGTCGTCGTAGACCAGCACGATCGCGCCGGGGGTGTGGCCGACCAGGTGCCGGACGGTCAGCTCGACCCGGCCCACCCGCAGGGTGTCGCCGTCCGCCAGCAGCAGCCCGGTGGGGACGTCGATGGCCTCGGCGTCGACCAGGCCGGCCGCGGTGCGGGCGCCGGTGGCCGCGACCACCTCGGCGAGCGCGCCCCAGTGGTCGTGGTGGCGGTGCGTGGTGACCACGGTGGCCAGGCTCTCGCCGACCGTCTCCAGCAGCACCGGGGCGTCCGCCGCGGCGTCGATCAGCAGCTGCTCGTCGGTGGCCCGGCAGCGCAGCAGGTAGACGTTGTTGTCGTACGGGCCGACGGCCACCTTGGTGATGATCAGGTGGGCCAGCTCGCGCACGTCCGGTGGTCCGCCGACCTTCACCGCTCCGTGGTACGTCATCCGTCCGCTCCTCGTCGTGTCGGGACTGCTGCTGTCGGGAGTGCTGCTGCTGTCGTGACTACCGCTGTCGGGCCGCCGTCGGCGGGCCCTGGAGCATCGTCGCGCGGTCAGCCCAGCGGGGGAAGCACGGGCAGCGCGGCGCGGCCGTCGGGGAGCTGCTCGCCACCCCGGTGGACCTGGAGGCCGTCCCCGTCGGAGCGGCCGGAGAGCCAGGCGGTCAGCGCCCGGACGGGACCCTCGACGGTCAGGGCCGCGGCCCCGGCGGGGCCCTGGTCGGCGCCGATCCGGGCCCGGTCCGCGGTGTCGTCGGAGACCAGCTCGACCGCGGGCAGGCCCTCGGCGCCGGCCAGCCCGGCGGACAGGCGGCGGAACTCGGCCACCGCGAAGACCTCGGGCCAGTGCGCGGGGGTGTAGCCGGCGTCCAGGTCGACGTGGTGGTACTCGACCTCCATCAGTCGCTTCCAGGGGAGGTCGTAGGCGGGGAAGAGGTAGCCGGTGCGGTGGCGCATCTCGGCCGTCCAGGCCTGATCGGGCAGCAGCGCGGCCGCCGAGGTGAAGTTGCGGTCCGACTCCCGCAGGTCGTCGAGGTGGACGTCCAGCGGGCGCCCGGCGCCGGCCTCGATGTCCCGGTCGCGGGCCCCGCCGTCGGCGTACTGCGGGATGTCGGTGCCCGTCCGGGCCCCGTCGAGCAGGTTGACCAGCGAGTCCGCGTTGCGGGCGAGGTGGGCCAGGACGTGGCCCCTGGTCCAGCCGGGCAGGGCGGAGGGCTCGGCGAGGGCCTCGGACTTGAGCCCGGCGGCGGAGTCCAGCAGGTGCCCGGTGGAGACGGCGACCAGGCGCAGCCGGTCCCCGGCGAGCGCGGCGGCGGCGGAAGGGGTGGTCACGGCGTTCTGCGGGTCGGTCATCGGATGCGGCCTCCGTCGGACTGGTTGGCAGCGTTGCCCAGGAGGGCGTTCGCTCGTTGACGAGGGTGACGCTATCTCCGATGTCACGGCTGAGCAGGGCTTTTCTCGAACAGCCCCGGTCAATGCCGGTCGGGCGACTCACTCGTTCGGGTGGACTCCACTGGACAAGCTCGATAATCGAACGCGTGAGCTATAGGCTGGCTGCCGCATCCTGGAAGAAGTACACCTCTCACGCACGTCCTCCTCGCCCCGGAGAAAGGCGCCAGAAGCAGTGGCCGACCGCCTCATCGTCCGCGGTGCTCGCGAGCACAATCTCAAGAACGTCTCGCTCGACCTGCCCCGCGACTCCCTCATCGTCTTCACGGGCCTCTCCGGGTCCGGCAAGTCCTCGCTGGCCTTCGACACGATCTTCGCCGAGGGGCAGCGCCGCTACGTCGAGTCGCTGTCCTCCTACGCCCGGCAGTTCCTCGGGCAGATGGACAAGCCCGACGTCGACTTCATCGAGGGCCTCTCCCCGGCCGTCTCGATCGACCAGAAGTCCACCAACCGCAACCCGCGCTCCACCGTCGGCACCATCACCGAGGTGTACGACTACCTGCGCCTGCTGTTCGCGCGGATCGGCAAGCCGCACTGCCCGCACTGCAGCCGCCCGATCGCCAAGCAGTCCCCGCAGGCCATTGTCGACAAGGTGCTGGAGCTCGCCGAGGGCACCCGGTTCCAGGTGCTCAGCCCGGTGGTGCGCGAGCGCAAGGGCGAGTTCGTCGACCTCTTCGCCGACCTCCAGTCCAAGGGCTACGCCCGCGCCCGGGTGGACGGCGAGACGATCCAGCTGGCCGAGCCGCCCAAGCTCAAGAAGCAGGAGAAGCACACCGTCGAGGTGGTCATCGACCGCCTCACCGTCAAGGAGGGCGCCAAGCGCCGCCTGACGGACTCGGTGGAGACGGCCCTGCGGCTCGGCGGCGGCATGGTGGTGCTCGACTTCGTCGACCTCCCGGAGGACGACCCGGAGCGCGAGCGGATGTACTCCGAGCACCTCTACTGCCCCTACGACGACGTGTCGTTCGAGGAGCTGGAGCCGCGCTCGTTCTCCTTCAACTCGCCGTTCGGCGCCTGCCCGGACTGCTCGGGCCTGGGCAACCGGATGGAGGTGGACCCGGAGCTGGTCATCCCCGACGAGGAGCGCTCGCTCGACGAGGGGGCCATCCACCCGTGGTCCGGCGGCCACACCAAGGAGTACTTCCAGCGCCTGATCGACGCGCTCGCGGGCGAGCTGGGCTTCCGTACCGACATCCCCTGGGCCGGGCTGCCGGCCCGCGCCAAGAAGGCGCTGCTGTACGGGCACAAGCACCAGGTCGAGGTGCGCTACCGCAACCGCTACGGGCGGGACCGGTCCTACACCACGGGCTTCGAGGGCGCCGTCCCGTTCATCCAGCGCCGGCACCAGGAGGCGGAGAGCGACAGCAGCCGCGAGCGCTTCGAGGGCTACATGCGCGAGGTGCCCTGCCCCACCTGCCAGGGCACCAGGCTCAAGCCGGTGGTGCTCGCGGTCACCGTCGAGGGCCGGTCCATCGCGGACGTCTCGGCGATGTCGATCAGCGACTGCTCGGACTTCCTCGGCGCGATGAAGCTCAACGCCCGGGACAAGCAGATCGCCGAGCGGGTCCTCAAGGAGGTCAACGAGCGGCTGCGCTTCCTGGTCGACGTCGGCCTGGACTACCTGTCGCTGAACCGCGCGGCGGGCACCCTGTCCGGCGGCGAGGCCCAGCGCATCCGGCTGGCCACCCAGATCGGCTCCGGCCTGGTCGGCGTGCTCTACGTGCTGGACGAGCCGTCCATCGGCCTGCACCAGCGCGACAACCACCGGCTGATCGAGACCCTGGTCCGCCTCCGGGACATCGGCAACACCCTGATCGTCGTCGAGCACGACGAGGACACCATCAAGATGGCCGACTGGGTGGTCGACATCGGCCCGGGCGCGGGTGAGCACGGCGGCAGGGTGGTGCACTCCGGCTCGATGAAGCAGCTGCTCGCCAACAAGGAGTCGCTGACCGGCCAGTACCTCTCCGGCAAGCGCTCCATCCCGATCCCGGCGACCCGCCGCGAGCGGGACAGGAAGCGCCAGCTGACGGTGCACGGCGCCCGCGAGCACAACCTCAAGGACGTCACGGTCGGCTTCCCGCTCGGCACCTTCACCGCGATCACCGGGGTCTCCGGCTCGGGCAAGTCGACGCTGGTCAACGACATCCTCTACACCCACCTCGCCCGGGAGCTGAACGGCGCCCGCAGCGTGCCCGGCCGGCACACCCGGATCACCGGCACCGACCTGGTGGACAAGGTGGTGCACGTCGACCAGTCGCCGATCGGCCGCACCCCGCGCTCCAACCCGGCGACGTACACCGGGGTGTTCGACCACGTCCGCCGGCTCTTCGCGGAGACGCAGGAGGCCAAGGTCCGCGGCTACCTGCCCGGCCGGTTCTCCTTCAACGTGAAGGGCGGCCGCTGCGAGAACTGCTCCGGCGACGGCACCATCAAGATCGAGATGAACTTCCTGCCCGACGTCTACGTGCCGTGCGAGGTCTGCCACGGCGACCGGTACAACCGGGAGACGCTGGAGGTGCACTACAAGGGCAAGTCCATCGCCGAGGTGCTCAACATGCCGATCGAGGAGGCGCTGGACTTCTTCGAGGCCGTCCCGGCGATCGCCCGGCACCTCAGGACGCTCAACGACGTCGGCCTCGGCTACGTCCGGCTCGGCCAGTCCGCTCCGACGCTCTCCGGCGGCGAGGCGCAGCGCGTCAAGCTCGCCTCGGAGCTGCAGAAGCGCTCCACCGGGCGGACGGTCTACGTGCTCGACGAGCCCACCACCGGTCTGCACTTCGAGGACATCAGCAAGCTGATCAAGGTGCTCTCCGGGCTGGTGGAGAAGGGCAACACGGTCATCGTCATCGAGCACAACCTCGATGTGATCAAGACCGCCGACTGGATCGTCGACATGGGCCCCGAAGGCGGCTCCGGCGGCGGTTCGGTGGTCGCCGAGGGCACCCCGGAGCAGATCGCCGCGGTGTCGGAGAGCCACACCGGCAAGTTCCTGCGGGACATCCTGCCGGGTGGGTTCGCCGACGCCCCGGTCGCCCCGGTGAAGGCGAAGGCACCGCGCAAGCGGGCCGCCGCCGCGAAGAAGTAGGCGCCCACGGGGTCGGCCGTACCGGGGATCACCGGTACGGCCGACCCTGCGGCGCATAGACTTCCGCCGGACCGGACCGGCCACCCGGGCCTGCCGCGTGGGCCCGCACCGCCGACCCGCACCGCAGACCCGCCACCCCGACCGGCCGTCGTCGAGCAGCCGTCACCGACCCAGGAGCACGCACCGATGTCCGAGGCCTTTGAGAGCCCCGCCGCCTCCCGCCGTACCGTGCTCTGCGGAGCCGCCGCCGTGCTTGCCGCCGGTGGTGCGGTCGCGGTCACCGGGTGCGCCTCCTCGGGCTCCGGCTCCTCCTCCTCCGGCTCCGGGTCCGCCGGGTCCGCCAAGGGCGGGCTCAAGGATCCCGTGGTGGTCGGCCCGGCCGCCGACATCCCGGTCGGCGGCGGCAAGGTCTTCCGCGAGCAGAAGGTCGTCGTCACCCAGCCCTCGCCCGGCACATACGAGGCCTTCAGCGCGGTCTGCACCCACGCCGGATGCGTGGTGGACAAGGTCGAGAACCAGCTGATCAAGTGCCCCTGCCACGGCAGCACCTTCAACGCCACCACCGGCGCCCGCGTCGAGGGCCCGGCCCCCACGGGGCTTCCCCAGTACCAGGCGGAGGTCCAGGGCACCGACATCAAGGTGTCCCCGCGATCCAGCAGTTGATCTCGACTCCACGCCGTCGGCGCGACTCGGTACGGTGGACCCATGGCTGACCCGTCCACCTACCGACCGTCCCCGGGAGCGATCCCGACCTCCCCGGGGGTGTACAAGTTCCGCGACGCCCACGGGCGGGTCATCTACGTGGGGAAGGCCAAGAGCCTGCGGCCCCGGCTGTCGTCCTACTTCCAGGACCTCGCCGGGCTGCACCCGCGCACCGCGACGATGGTCACCACCGCGGCCTCGGTGGAGTGGACGGTGGTCGCCACCGAGGTCGAGGCGCTCCAGCTGGAGTACTCCTGGATCAAGGAGTTCGACCCCCGCTTCAACGTCAAGTACCGCGACGACAAGAGCTATCCGGAGCTGGCGGTCACCCTCAACGAGGAGTACCCGCGGGTCCAGGTGATGCGCGGTGCGCACAAGAAGGGCGTGCGCTACTTCGGCCCCTACGGGCACGCCTGGGCGATCCGCGAGACCGTCGACCTGATGCTGCGGGTCTTCCCCGTCCGCACCTGCTCCAACGGCGTGTTCAAGCGCGCGGCGCAGGTCGGCCGCCCCTGTCTGCTCGGCTACATCGGCAAGTGCGCCGCGCCCTGCGTCGGCAAGGTCAGCGCGGACGAACACCGGGCGCTCGCCGAGGAGTTCTGCGACTTCATGGCCGGGCGCACCGGCAACTACCTGCGCCGGCTGGAAGAGCAGATGCAGGAGGCCGCCGCCGAGCTGGAGTACGAGAAGGCGGGCCGGCTGCGCGACGACATCGGGGCGCTCAGGCGCGCGATGGAGAAGAACGCGATCGTCCTCGCCGACGCCACCGACGCCGACCTGCTCGCCCTCGCGGAGGACGAACTGGAGGCCGCCGTCCAGATCTTCCACGTGCGCGGCGGCCGGGTGCGCGGACAGCGCGGCTGGGTCACCGACAAGGTCGAGGACGTCGACACCGCCGGCCTGGTCGAGCACGCGCTCCAGCAGCTCTACGGGGGCGGCACCGAGTCCGTCCCGCGCGAGGTCCTGGTGCCGGCGCTGCCCGAGCCGGTCGGACCGGTCAAGGAGTGGCTGGCCGGACTGCGCGGCAGCCAGGTCGACCTGCGCATCCCGCAGCGCGGCGACAAGAAGGACCTGATGGCCACCGTGCAGCGCAACGCCCTCCAGGCGCTGGCCCTGCACAAGACCAAGCGCGCCTCCGACCTCACCACCCGCAGCCGCGCCCTCCAGGAGATCGCCGACGCGCTGGAGCTGGACTCCGTCCCGCTGCGCATCGAGTGCTTCGACATCTCCCACCTCCAGGGCGAGGACGTGGTCGCCTCGATGGTGGTCTTCGAGGACGGCCTGGCCCGCAAGAGCGAGTACCGGCGCTTCCAGATCAAGGGCTTCGAGGGCCAGGACGACGTCCGCTCGATGCACGAGGTGATCAGCCGCCGCTTCCGCCGCTACCTCCAGGAGCGCGAGCAGACCGGCGAGTGGGCCGTCCCCGAGGCCGACGACCCGGGCGGCCAGGACGCCGTCGGCTCGGACACCGGTCATGACGCCGCCGGCCAGGACGCAGGCCAGGACACCGGCCCCGACGTCGCGGGGACCAGGGACGAGACCGGGCGCCCGCGCCGCTTCGCCTACCCGCCGCAGCTGCTGGTGGTCGACGGCGGCCAGCCGCAGGTCGCGGCCGCCCAACGGGCCCTGGACGAACTCGGCATCGACGACATCGCCCTGTGCGGCCTGGCCAAGCGCCTGGAGGAGGTCTGGCTGCCGGGCGAGGACGACCCGGTGGTGCTGCCGCGCAGCAGCGAGGGCCTCTACCTGCTCCAGCGGGTCCGCGACGAGGCGCACCGCTTCGCGATCGGCTACCAGCGCAACAAGCGTTCCAAGCGACTCACCGCCGGGGAGCTGGACTCCGTCCCCGGCCTCGGCGAGACTCGCCGCCAGGCGCTGCTCAAGCACTTCGGCTCGTTGAAGAGGCTCCGGGCGGCCACCGTCGACGAACTCTGCGCCGTACCCGGCATCGGACGGCGGACGGCGGAAACTGTTGCGGCAGCGTTGTCGTCCCGTCCACCCGCGGCACTCGCCGTGAACACCGCCACGGGCGAGATCATCGATGACAGCGCCGACGTGGCCGTCGGGCCGGCGCGCGCAGTGCCCGAGACCCAGACCGCACCATCCCAGGAGACGCCATGACGGCCGACGCCGCCCGTCAGCCGGTGCGCCCTGCATTCGCCCGTCCGAGTGAGACGGGGAAGCCTGGCCGCACCGCGCGCGTTCTCCTCAGCAGAACCATCGAGAGCGGGGAACCGAAGTGACCGTGTCCGATCATGGGGGTACCACCCGGCCGGAGGCCGGGGGAGAGAACACCCCGGAGCTGGTGATCATCTCCGGCATGTCCGGAGCCGGCCGATCAACCGCCGCGAAGTGCCTGGAGGACCTGGGCTGGTTCGTGGTGGACAACCTGCCGCCGGCCCTCATCCCGACCATGGTCGACCTCGGCGCCCGCTCCCAGGGCAACGTGGCCAGGATCGGCGCCGTGGTGGACGTCCGGGGCCGGCAGTTCTTCGACGACCTGCTCACCTCGCTGGACGAGCTGGAGAAGCGCGGCGTCCGGCTCAGCGTGGTGTTCCTGGACAGCTCGGACGACGCCTTGGTGCGCCGCTTCGAGAGCGTCCGGCGCCCGCACCCGCTGCAGGCCGACGGCCGGATCGTCGACGGCATCGCCCAGGAGCGGGACCTCCTGCGCGAGCTGCGCGGCGAGGCCGACCTGGTGATCGACACCTCCAACCTCAACGTCCACCAGCTGCGCGCCAAGCTCGACGCCCAGTTCGCCGACCACGACGAGCCCGAGCTGCGGGCCACCGTGATGTCCTTCGGCTTCAAGTACGGTCTTCCGGTCGACGCCGACCTTGTGGTGGACTGTCGCTTCCTGCCGAACCCGCACTGGGTCCCCGAGCTGCGTGCCCGTACCGGCACCGACAGTGATGTCGCCGACTACGTGTTCCAGCAGCCCGGAGCCAACGAGTTCCTCAACGGGTACGCCGAGCTGCTGCGGATCGTCACCGAGGGGTACCGCCGCGAGGGGAAGCGCTACATGACGCTTGCCGTAGGCTGCACCGGTGGCAAGCACCGCAGCGTCGCGATGTCCGAGCGCCTGACGAAGCGTCTCATCGCGGACGGCGTCGAAACGGTGCTCGTCCACCGTGACATGGGACGGGAGTAGCCGCCGTAACCCTGCCGGGCCGCCGGCGGAGACCGGCGGCCGGCAAAGGGAACGCGAGGTAGGTGTGACGGGATACGTGCCCGGGCGGCAGCTTCAGCACAGGGCCGCCGATCGGACAGGAGTCCCGGCGCGCACCGCCACGCCCGGTCGGGCGCGCACCAGCCCGGCCCGCACCAACCCGGCACCCAGAATCACCGCCCTCGGCGGCGGCCAGGGCCTGTCCGCCTCGCTGTCCGCGCTGCGCCGGCTCACCAGCGACCTCACCGCCGTGGTCACCGTCGCCGACGACGGCGGCTCCAGCGGACGGCTGCGCGAGGAGCTGGGCGTGCTGCCCCCGGGGGACCTGCGCAAGGCGCTGGCCGCCCTCTGCGGGGACGACGACTGGGGCCGCACCTGGTCCGAGGTGATCCAGCAGCGCTTCACCGGCAGCGGTGAGCTGGGCGGCCACGCGGTGGGCAACCTGCTGATCGTCGCCCTCTGGGAGAAGCTGGGCGATCCGGTCGCCGCCCTGGACTGGGTGGGCCGGCTGCTGAACGTCCAGGGCCGGGTCCTGCCGATGTCGGCCGTCCCGCTGGACATCGAGGCGGTCGTCCGCGGCCACGACCCGGACCGGCCCGGCGAGCTGTCCGCCGTGCGCGGCCAGGCCAGCGTGGCGGTCACGCCCGGCACCGTGCAGTCGATCCGGCTGCTGCCGGACGAGCCGCCGGCCGTCCCGCAGGCCGTCACCGCCGTCCGGGAGGCGGACTGGGTGGTGCTCGGCCCCGGCTCCTGGTTCACCAGCGTGCTGCCGCACCTGCTGGTGCCCGAGCTGGCCGAGGCCCTCACCGAGACCCGCGCCCGCCGCCTGCTCACCCTGAACCTGGCCCCCCAGCCCGGCGAGACCGAGGGCTTCACCCCGCAGCGCCACCTGGAGGTCATCGCCGACCACGCCCCCGGCCTCGCGGTGGATGCGATCCTGGTGGACGAGCGGGCCGTCACCGGCGGCGCGTTCGGCCAGGCCGACCTGGCCGGGCTGGAGAAGGCCGCCGAGCGGATGGGCGCGGCCCTGGTGCTCGGGCAGGTCGCCCGCACCGACGGCTCGCCGCGACACGACCCGGAGCTGTTGGCAGCCGCGTACGACCGGATTTTCCGGACACATGGAAGGATCGGGCCATGGCGATGACTCCAGCGGTGAAGGACGAAATCAGCCGGCTCCCGGTCACGAGGGCCTGCTGCCGCAAGGCGGAGGTGTCGGCGATCCTGCGTTTCGCGGGCGGGCTCCACATCGTGAGCGGCCGCATCGTGATCGAGGCGGAGCTGGACACGGGCGCGGCGGCCCGGCGACTGCGCAAGGACCTGCTGGAGATCTTCGGACACTCCTCGGACCTGGTGGTGATGGCTCCCGGCGGCCTGCGCCGGGGCAGCCGTTACGTGGTGCGGGTGGTCAAGGACGGCGAGCTGCTGGCTCGGCAGACCGGACTCGTCGACGGGCGGGGCCGGCCGATCCGGGGCCTGCCCCCGGCCGTCGTCTCCGGCGCGACCTGCGACGCCGAGGCGGCCTGGCGGGGTGCCTTCCTGGCGCACGGCTCGCTCACCGAGCCCGGCCGGTCCTCCTCGCTGGAGATCACCTGCCCCGGATCCGAGGCGGCCCTCGCCCTGGTCGGCGCGGCCCGCCGGCTCGGCATCCCCGCCAAGGCCCGCGAGGTGCGCGGCGTCGACCGGGTGGTCATCCGCGACGGCGACGCCATCGGCGCGCTGCTGACCCGCCTGGGCGCCCACGAGTCCGTGCTGGCCTGGGAGGAGCGCCGGATGCGGCGCGAGGTCCGCGCCACCGCCAACCGCCTGGCCAACTTCGACGACGCCAACCTGCGCCGCTCGGCCCGCGCCGCGGTCGCGGCCGGCGCCCGGGTGCAGCGCGCGCTGGAGATCCTCGGCGAGGAGGTGCCGGAGCACCTGGCCGCCGCCGGCCAGCTGCGGATGCAGCACAAGCAGGCCTCGCTGGAGGAGCTGGGGGCGCTGGCCGATCCGCCGCTGACCAAGGACGCGGTGGCCGGCCGGATCCGCCGCCTGCTGGCGATGGCCGACAAGCGCGCCTCGGAGCTGGGACTGCCCAGCACGGAGGCGAACCTGACCGACGAGATGGCGATGAACTAGGCCCCGTTCTAGCGCAATCCCGTCTCACAGAGTGAACGGCCGGCGTCCTGGATCATGGACGCCGGCCGTTTCGCGTCCGAACTTCCCGAAGGGCCGGTTTTGCGGCCCGCTCCGATGGCCTGGACCAACTGCCGCCGGAGCCAAGGGTGGAAGCCCTGCTCGGGCCCTCTTGACACGCCACGCCAAGGTGTCCCACCCGGGCTGATGTGCCCTCCCAGCCTTGGGAGAGGTAGGGTCATGGGTGGTCGGGGACATCCCAAATTCCACCCCGTCGGCATAGTTCCGGCGTACCTAACGAGGAGATCGGTTCGTGACGATCCGGGTAGGCATCAACGGATTCGGCCGCATCGGCCGCAACTTCTTCCGGGCGGTTCAGTCCCAGGGCGCGGACATCGAGATCGTCGGTGTCAACGACCTCACCGACACCAAGACGCTGGCGCACCTGCTCAAGTACGACTCGATCCTGGGCACCTTCCCGGGCGAGGTCTCGCACACCGAGAACAGCATCACCGTCAACGGCAAGACCTTCAAGGTCATCGCCGAGCGCGACCCGGCCAACCTCCCCTGGGGCGAGCTGGGCGTGGACATCGTGATCGAGTCCACCGGCATCTTCACCAAGGCCGAGGCGGCCAAGAAGCACGTCACCGCCGGTGCCAAGAAGGTCATCATCTCGGCGCCCGCCACCGACGAGGACGTCACCATCGTGATGGGCGTCAACGACGAGAAGTACGACGCCGCGAAGCACACCGTCATCTCCAACGCCTCCTGCACCACCAACTGCGTGGCGCCGCTGGCCAAGGTGCTGAACGAGAACTTCGGCATCGTCAAGGGTCTGATGACCACGGTGCACGCGTACACCAACGACCAGGTCACCCTGGACTTCCCGCACAAGGACCTGCGTCGCGCCCGCGCCGCCGCCCTGAACATCATCCCGACCTCCACCGGTGCCGCCAAGGCCACCGCGCTGGTGCTGCCGGAGCTGAAGGGCAAGCTGGACGGCACCTCGCTGCGCGTCCCGGTCCCGACCGGTTCGATCACCGACCTGGTCGTCACCCTCGAGCGCGACGTCACCGTCGAGGAGGTCAACGCCGCCTTCCAGAAGGCGTCCGAGGGCTCGCTCAAGGGCATCCTGCAGTACACCGAGGACCCGATCGTCTCCTCCGACATCGTGAACTCGCCGTTCTCCACGATCTTCGACTCGCTGATGACCATGGTTCAGGGCAACCAGGTCAAGGTCTTCGGCTGGTACGACAACGAGTGGGGCTACTCCAACCGCCTCGTCAACCTGACCTCCCTCGTCGGCGGCCAGCTCTGACGCAGCGGGAGCTGACGTGAAGTAAGGGGGGAGGGCCCGGACGACTGCGCACCACCGTCCGGGCCCTCCCCCTGCGCCAACCCTCAACTCCCTGGCGGCCCGCCGTCGTGCCGCCGACCGCAGCGCCCGTATCTCCCCAGGAGACCGAAGACAGTGAAGACCATCGAAGACCTCGACGTCACCGGCAAGCGCGTGTTCGTGCGCGCGGACCTGAACGTCCCGCTGTCCGACGGCACGATCACCGACGACGGCCGGATCCGCGCCGTCGCCCCGACCATCGCCAAGCTCGTTGAGCGCGGCGCGAAGGTCGTCGTCGCCTCCCACCTCGGCCGCCCCAAGGGCGAGCCGGACCCGCAGTTCTCCCTCGCGCCGGTGGCCGTCCGCCTCGGCGAGATCCTCGGCACGTCGGTGGCGTTCGCGACCGACACCGTGGGCGAGAGCGCGAAGGCCACCGTCGCCGCCCTGGCCGACGGCGAGGTCACGCTGCTTGAGAACCTGCGCTTCAACGCCGGTGAGACCAGCAAGGACGACGCCGAGCGCGGCGCCTTCGCCGACGAGCTGGCGGCCCTGGCCGACCTGTACGTCGGTGACGGCTTCGGCGCCGTGCACCGCAAGCACGCCTCGGTGTACGACCTGCCGGCCCGCCTGCCGCACGCCGTCGGCGACCTGATCGCCACCGAGGTGGGCGTCCTCAAGCGGCTCACCGAGGAGGTCGAGCGCCCCTACGTGGTCGTGCTCGGCGGCTCCAAGGTGTCCGACAAGGTCGGCGTGATCGACAACCTGCTCGGCAAGGCCGACCGCATCCTGATCGGCGGCGGGATGGCGTACACCTTCCTGTACGCGCTGGGTCACGAGGTCGGGCTCTCGCTGCTTCAGAAGGACCAGGTCGACACCGTCCTGGAGTACCTGGAGCGGGCGAAGGAGAACGGCGTCGAGTTCGTGCTGCCGGTGGACGTCGCGGTCTCCGGGAAGTTCCCCGACACCAAGACGCACGCCCCGGTCGAGGACTTCGCGGTCGTCGACGCGGACGCGATCCCGGCGGACAAGGAGGGCCTGGACATCGGCCCGAAGACCCGGGCGCTCTTCGCGGAGAAGCTGGCCGACGCCAAGACGGTGTTCTGGAACGGCCCGGTGGGCGTCTTCGAGCACCCGGCGTTCGCCGAGGGCACCAAGGCCGTCGCGCAGGCTCTACTCGACAGCGACGCGTTCACCGTGGTCGGTGGCGGCGACTCCGCCGCGGCCGTTCGCATCCTGGGCTTCGACGAGACGAAGTTCGGGCACATCTCGACCGGCGGTGGCGCGAGCCTCGAGTACCTGGAGGGCAAGACCCTCCCCGGTCTCGCCGCCCTGGAAGGCTGAGGCAATGACTGAGCGTCTCCCGCTGATGGCGGGCAACTGGAAGATGAACCTCAACCACCTTGAGGCCATCCAGCACACCCAGAAGCTGGCCTTCGCGCTGGCCGACAAGGACTACGAGGCCGTCGAGGTCGCCGTCCTGGTGCCGTTCACCGACCTGCGCTCGGTGCAGACCCTGGTCGACGGCGACAAGCTGAAGATCAAGTACGGCTCGCAGGACAT
The DNA here is from genome assembly GCF_043202015.1 of Kitasatospora sp. NPDC048239. NCBI lineage: Bacteria > Bacillati > Actinomycetota > Actinomycetes > Kitasatosporales > Streptomycetaceae > Kitasatospora > Kitasatospora sp. NPDC048239. Next base: position 169,691 of record NZ_JBICZP010000008.1, read on the forward strand.
CTCGCAGCACGACTCCGGCGCGTACACCGGCGAGGTCTCCGGCCCGATGCTGGCCAAGCTGAAGTGCGCCTACGCGGTGATCGGCCACTCGGAGCGCCGCCAGTACCACGGCGAGAACGAGGAGATCGTCAACGCCAAGGTCAAGGCCGCCTACCGCAGCGGGATCACTCCGATCCTGTGCATCGGCGAGCCGCTGGACATCCGCAAGGCCGGCACCCACGTCGAGTACACGCTGGCCCAGCTCGACGGTGCCCTGCAGGACGTCCCGGCCTCCCAGGCCGAGTCCATCGTGGTCGCCTACGAGCCGGTCTGGGCGATCGGCACCGGCGAGGTGGCGACCCCCGAGGACGCCCAGGAGGTCTGCGCGGCGATCCGCCGGCGGATCGCCGAGCTGTACGACGCCGAGCTGGCCGACAAGGTCCGCGTGCTGTACGGCGGTTCGGTGAAGTCCTCCAGCGCGGCCGGCCTGATGGCCAAGCCCGACGTCGACGGCGGCCTGATCGGCGGTGCCTCCCTGGACGCCGACGAGTTCGTCAAGATCGTGCGTTACCGTGAGCAGGCAGTAGGCTAACGCCGCTGCAGCAACGTAGGCTTTGGGGCCGGACCGCATCTTGGCGGCCCGGCCCCTTCGCCGAAGATACGAGAGAGTTGGTCCCGTCGTGGTTCTCGGGTTCTCGATTGCCCTGATCATCTTCAGTCTGCTGATGATCCTCCTGGTGCTGCTGCACAAGGGGAAGGGCGGCGGTCTGTCGGACATGTTCGGCGGCGGCGCGATGTCCACCGGCGGCGGCTCGGCGGTGGCCGAGCGCAACCTGGACCGCATCACGATCATTGTGGGCGTTGGCTGGTTCGCATGCATCGTTGTGCTCGGCCTGGTGCTCAAGTACAAGAGCTGACGTATCTCTGACGCCCTGTCGCCCCGCGGCCTATGCTGGAACGGTCCGGGGCGGAGGCGGTGGTGGTGGAACCTTAACTGCTGCTTACACTAGGACGACTTTCGCCACCGGCGCGCACGCGGCGGGTCGGCGCACCAGCACGCAGGGAGTCAGACCGTGGCAAGTGGCAACGCCATCCGTGGCAGCAGGGTCGGAGCCGGCCCGATGGGTGAGGCGGAGCGCGGCGAGTCCGCCCCCCGCAACCGGATCACCTTCTGGTGTGCCAACAAGCACGAGACCCGTCCGAGCTTCGCCGCCGAGGCCGTCATCCCGGACACCTGGGACTGCCCGCGCTGCGGTTTCCCGGCCGGGCAGGACGAGCACAACCCGCCGGCCCCCTCGCGCAACGAGCCGTACAAGACCCACCTCGCGTACGTCCGCGAGCGGCGCACCGACGCCGACGGCGAGGCGATCCTCGCCGAGGCGCTGGCCAAGCTGCGCGGCGAGATCTGAGAGCACCCGTCGCAGTGCCCCGAGGCGGCTCTGCGCCGCGAGGCGGGCGGCGAACCGCAGGACGAACCACGGAAGGGCGTCACCGTTCGAGAACGGTGACGCCCTTCGTGTGTCGGCGCCCGGTCGGCGCCGGGGTCGCTCAGGCCGAGGACGGCGGGTACAGCTGGGGCGGGATCTGCGCCGCCGCGGCCCGGTCCAGCAGCCACAGGGTGCGGCCGCGCCCGTACGCGCCCGAGGCGGGCGCCTGGAGCTCGCCGGGGCCGGACAGGGCCAGCGCGACCGCGCCCGCCTTGTCCTCGCCCGCCGCCAGCAGCCAGACCTCGCGGGCCGCCCGGATGGCCGGGAGGGTCAGCGAGACCCGGGTGGGCGGGGGCTTGGGCGCGCCGCGCACGCCGACCACCGTCAGCTCGGTCTCCCGGACGCCCGGGTGCTCGGGGAAGAGCGAGGCGACATGGGTGTCCGGGCCGACGCCGAGCAGCAGCACGTCGAAGGCCGGGACGCCGAGCCGGTCGCCGGGGCCGGCCGCCTTCGCCAGCTCCTCCGCGTAGCGGGCTGCGGCGGCCTCGACGTCCGAGCCGTCCACGCCGTCCGAGGCGGGCATCTCGTGCACCCGCGCCGGGTCGAGCGGGACGGCGTCGAGCAGCTCCGCCCGGGCCTGGACGGCGTTGCGGTCCGGGTCCTGGGCGGGGACGAAGCGCTCGTCGCCCCACCAGAGGTCCAGCCGGGCCCAGTCGACCGCGTCCCGGGCCGGGGAGGCGGCGATGGCGGCCAGCAGGGCGTTGCCGTTGCGGCCGCCGGTGAGCACCACCGAGGCGGAGCCGCGGGCGGCCTGGGCGTCCACGATCCGGGTGATCAGCCGGGCCGCGGCCGCCTGGGCCATCAGCTCCTTGTCCCGGTGGACCACCAGCTGCGGGGTGGCGGCGGTCATCCGCGCACCTCGCCGGAGCCGCCCGGCCCGGGGCGGGCCGGGCGCCCGGCCCGCCCGCTCACGAGCCGCTCCGCTTGGTGGTGCGCTTGGCCGCGGGCTTCGCCGCCGCCTTGCCGGAGGCCTTGGTGGAGGCCTTCGCCGGGGTCTTGGCCGGTGCCGCCTTGGCCGGAGCCTTGGCGGGGGCCTTGGCGGGGGCCTTCTTCGCCGTGCCGGCCTTCTTGTCGGCGGGCTTCCCCGCCAGTGCCTCGGTGACCGGAACCTCGGTGACCGGAGCCTCGGCGGCGGCGGCCTCGGTGACCGGCACCTTGGCCGTCACCTGGACCGGCGCGGCCACGGCGGCCTCGGAGACCGACTGGGCGACCTTGCCCGCCGCCGCCGTCTCGGCGTTGTCCGGCTCGCGCAGCCGCTCGACGGGCGTGCGCACGGCCGACGCGTAGATGTCGTCCGGGTCGAGCCGGCGCAGCTCCTCGGCGATCAGCTCCGAGGTCTCGCGGCGCTTGAGCGCCACCTGGCGGTCCGGGGAGCCGGGCATCGAGAGCGTGCCCATCAGGCCGTCCGGCCGGTCCAGGGTGATGTCCCCGTCCTTGGTGCGCAGGTGCACCGCGGTGATGCCGGGGCCGCCGGTGACGACCCGCTCGACCGGTACGTGCAGCCGGTTGTGCAGCCAGAGGCCGAGCAGTTCGACGCTGGGGTTGTACGACTCGCCCTCGACCACCGCGGAGAGGATCGTGGCGGGCCGCTGGTCCAGCGCGGCGGCCAGCATCGAGCGCCAGCCGGTGATCCTGGTCCAGGCGAGGTCGGTGTCGCCCGGGGTGTAGCTCTGGGCCCGCTGGGCGAGCTGGCCGACCGGCGACTCGGCGGTGACCGCGTCGGTGATCCGGCGCTGGGCGATCGAGCCCAGCGGGTCCTGCGCGGGGTGCGCGGGGGAGTTCTCCGGCCACCAGACCACCACCGGGGCGTCCGGCAGCAGCAGCGGCAGGACGACCGACTGGGCGTGCGAGGCGAGCTCGCCGTGCATCCGCAGGACGACCGTCTCACCGGAGCCGGCGTCGGTGCCGACCAGGATCTCGGCGTCCAGGCGGGTCTCGGCGCGGGCCCGGGGCGAGCGCCCGGCGCGCTTGATGACCGCGAGGGTGCGCGAGGGGTGCTCGCGGGAGGCGTCGTTGGCGGCCTTGAGGGCGTCGTACGCGCTGCCCTCGTCGGTCACGATCACCAGGGTGAGCACCATGCCGGCGGCGGTGGAGCCGCTGGCCCGGCGGGCCTCCATCAGGGACGCGTTGATCTTGCTGGACGTGGTGTCCGTGAGGTCGATCTTCATGGCCGCCGCCAGCTCCTGCCGTCTCGTGCGAGCATCTCGTCCCCTTCGACGGGACCCCAGGTGCCCGCCGGGTACTGAGCGGGCTTGCCGTGGGTGTCCCAGTACGTCTCGATCGGGTCGAGGATCTGCCAGGACAGCTCGACCTCCTGGTGGCGCGGGAACAGGTTGGCGTCCCCGAGCAGCACGTCGAGGATGAGCCGCTCGTAGGCCTCGGGGCTGGACTCGGTGAAGGACTCGCCGTAGGCGAAGTCCATCGTGACGTCCCGGACCTCGAAGGAGGTGCCCGGCACCTTGGAGCCGAACCGCACCGTCACGCCCTCGTCCGGCTGGACCCGGATGACCAGGGCGTTCTGCCCCAGCTCCTCGGTCGCGTAGGAGTCGAACGGCAGGTACGGCGCCCGCTGGAAGACCACCGCGATCTCGGTGACCCGGCGGCCGAGCCGCTTGCCGGTGCGCAGGTAGAACGGCACACCCGCCCAGCGGCGGTTGTTGATCTCCAGCTTGATGGCCGCGTAGGTGTCGGTCGTGGAGTCCGGGTTGATGCCGTCCTCGTCGAGGTACCCGACGACCTCCTCGCCGCCCTGCCAGCCGGACGCGTACTGGCCGCGCACGGTGTGCTTGCCGAGGTCGGCCGGGAGCTTGACGGCGCTGAGCACCTTGAGCTTCTCGGCCACCAGCGCCTTGGGGTGGAAGGACGCCGGCTCCTCGATGGCGGTGAGCGCCATCAGCTGCAGCAGGTGGTTCTGGATGACGTCGCGGGCGGAGCCGATGCCGTCGTAGTAGCCGGCCCGGCCGCCGATGCCGATGTCCTCGGCCATGGTGATCTGCACGTGGTCGACGTACGACCGGTTCCAGATCGGCTCGAACATCTGGTTGGCGAAGCGGAGCGCCAGGATGTTCTGGACGGTCTCCTTGCCCAGGTAGTGGTCGATCCGGAAGACCTCGTCCCGGGGGAAGACCTCGTGGACGATCCGGTTCAGCTCCTGGGCGCTCTCCAGGTTGTGGCCGAAGGGCTTCTCGATGACGGCGCGGCGCCACGAGCCCTGCGGCGGGTCGGCCAGGCCGTGCTTCTTCAGCTGCTGGACGACGGTGGGGAAGAACTTCGGCGGGACGGACAGGTAGAAGGCGAAGTTGCCGCCCGTGCCCTGGGCCTTGTCGAGCTCCTGGATGGTCTCGCGGAGCTTGTCGAAGGCGTCGTCGTCGTCGAAGTTGCCCTGGACGAAGCGCATGCCCTTGGCGAGCTGCTGCCAGACCTCCTCGCGGAAGGGGGTCCGCGCGTGGTCCTTGACCGCGTCGTGGACCTCCTTGGCGAAGTCCTCGTCCTCCCACTCGCGGCGGGCGAAGCCGACGAGCGAGAAGCCCGGCGGCAGCAGGCCGCGGTTGGCCAGGTCGTAGATGGCCGGCATCAGCTTCTTGCGGGACAGGTCGCCGGTGACCCCGAAGATGACCAGGCCGGACGGCCCCGCGATGCGCGGGAGCCGCCGGTCTGCCGGGTCACGAAGCGGGTTGACGTGGGCCGGCGAGGCATCGCCCGCGTCCGAGTCCGATGTCAACTCAGGGAAATCAGTGCTCACTTGATGGGCTCCGCTTTCGTGCGCTGGCTGTGAGCAGGGGTCACTTCTCGTCGGCGAAGGAGGCGAGCGAGGCGGTGACGGTGTCGAGCAGCTCGTTCCAGGACTGCTCGAACTTCTCGACGCCCTCGTCCTCCAGGACCTGCACCACGTCGTCGTAGTCCACGCCGGCCGCGGCGATGGCGTCCATGACGGCCCTGGCGTCGGCGTAGTTGGGGACGATGGTGCCGCCGGTGACCACGCCGTGGTCGCCGGTGGCGTCCAGGGTGGCCTCGGGCATGGTGTTGACGGTGCCCGGGGCGACCAGCTCGGTGACGTACAGGGTGTCCGGCAGGGCCGGGTCCTTGACGCCGGTCGAGGCCCAGAGCGGGCGCTGCGGCTTGGCGCCGGCGGCCTCCAGGGCCTTCCAGCGGTCGCTGCCGGCGGCCTTGCCGTCGACGCTGCCGAAGACCTCCTCGTACGCCTGGTAGGCGAGGCGGGCGTTGGCCAGGGCGGCCTTGGACCGCAGCTGCCGGGCGTCGCCGCCGACCTTGTCCAGGCGCTTGTCGATCTCGGTGTCCACGCGGGACACGAAGAAGGAGGCGACCGACTCGATCTGGGAGAGGTCCAGGCCCTTGGCCTTGGCGGACTCCAGGCCGGTCAGGTAGGCGTCGATGACCGCGCGGTAGCGCTCCAGCGAGAAGATCAGCGTGACGTTGACGCTGATGCCCTTGCCGATGACCTCGCTGATCGCGGGCAGGCCGGCCTTGGTGGCGGGGATCTTGATGAAGACGTTCGGGCGGTCGACCAGCCACCACAGCTGCTTGGCCTCGGCGATGGTGGCGGCCGTCTCGTGGGCCAGGCGCGGGTCGACCTCGATGGAGACCCGGCCGTCGCGGCCGTTGGAGGCGTCGTAGACCGGGCGCAGCACGTCGGCCGCGTCGCGCACGTCCGAGGTGGTGATCATGCGGACGGCCTCGTCGGTGGTGACCTTGCGGACGGCGAGGTCGCGCAGCTGGCCGTCGTACGAGCTGTGCCCGCCGCCGATCGCCTTCTGGAAGATGGTCGGGTTGGTGGTGACGCCGACCACGTGCTTGTTCTGCACCAGCTCGGCGAGGTTGCCGGTGTTCAGCCGCTCGCGGCTGAGGTCGTCCAGCCAGATCGCCACGCCTTCGTCGCTGAGGCGCTTCAGTGCGTCAGTCATGGTGCTTCAGTCCTTTTTTTCTTGGCAGTCTGTCTGTGGGGTCGTCAGACCGGGCCGCGCGCCCGACGTGCGGGCCGGGCGCGCGGCCCACGGTGTCAGCGGTTGACGGCTTCGAGCGAGCGAAGCGCGTTGTGGGCCTCGGCGACGACCCGCTCGGAGGTCAGGCCGAACTCCTCGTAGAGCACCTTGTAGTCGGCGGAGGCGCCGAAGTGCTCCAGGGAGACGATCCGGCCGTGGTCGCCGACCAGCTCGCGCCAGCCCTGGGCGATGCCGGCCTCGACCGAGACCCGGGCCTTGACGGTGGGCGGCAGCACGCTGTCGCGGTACGCCTGGTCCTGCTCCTGGAACCACTCGAAGGACGGCAGCGAGACCACCCGGGTGGCGATGCCCTCGGCCTCCAGGACCTCGCGGGCCTTGACGGCCAGCTGGACCTCGGAGCCGGTGCCGAGCAGGATCACCTGCGGGACGCCGTTGGACGCCTCGGCCAGGATGTAGCCGCCCCTGGCGGTGCCCTCGGCGGAGCCGAAGGACTCGCGGTCGAAGGTCGGGACGTTCTGGCGGGTGAGCGCCAGGCCGACCGGGCCCGGGTGGGTGGTCTGCCGCTCGATCACGGTGCGCCAGGCGACGGCCGTCTCGTTGGCGTCGGCCGGGCGGACCATGGACAGGCCGGGGATGGCGCGCAGCGAGGCCAGGTGCTCGACCGGCTGGTGCGTCGGGCCGTCCTCGCCGAGGCCGATCGAGTCGTGCGTCCAGACGTAGGTGACCGGCAGCTTCATCAGCGCGGCCAGGCGGACGGCCGGGCGCATGTAGTCGGCGAAGACCAGGAAGGTGCCGCCGAAGACGCGGGTCCTCCCGTGCAGGGCGATGCCGTTCATGGTCGAGCCCATGGCGTGCTCGCGGATGCCGAAGTGGATGGTGCGGCCGTACGGGCTCGCACTCTTCAGCGGGTTGCCCTCGGGGAGGAAGGAGCTGTCCTCGTCGATGGTGGTGAGGTTGGACTCCGCGAGGTCGGCCGAGCCGCCCCACAGCTCCGGGATCACCGCGCCGAGCGCCTTGAGGGTCTCGCCGCTGGCCTTGCGGGTGGCGATCTCCTTGCCGGCCTCGAACGCCGGGACGGCCTTCTTCCAGCCCTCGGGCAGCTCGCCGGCCTGGATGCGGTCGAACTCGGCGGCGCGGTGCGGGTTGGCGGAGCGCCAGGCGGCGAAGGACTGCTCCCAGCCGGAGCGGTCGGCCTTGCCGCGCTTGATCACCAGGCGGGCGTGCTCGATCACCTTGTCGCTGACCTCGAAGGTCTTCTCCGGGTCGAAGCCCAGGACCTTCTTGGTGGCGGCGATCTCGGCGCCGCCGAGCGCGGAGCCGTGCGCCTTGGCGGTGTTCTGCGCGTCCGGGGCCGGCCAGGCGATGATGGTGCGCATCGCGATCATCGAGGGGCGGGCGGTCTCGGCCTTGGCCGCGGCCAGGGCGTCCGCGAGGGCCGCCACGTCGATGTCGCCGTTGGACTTCGGGGCGACCCGCTGGACGTGCCAGCCGTAGGCCTCGTAGCGCTTGAGGACGTCCTCGGAGAAGGCGGTCTCGGTGTCGCCCTCGATCGAGATGTGGTTGTCGTCGTACAGGGCGACGAGGTTGCCCAGCTTCTGGTGCCCGGCGAGCGAGGAGGCCTCGGCGGAGATGCCCTCCTCCAGGTCGCCGTCGGAGACGATGGCCCAGATGGTGTGGTCGAAGGGGGACTCGCCGGCCGCGGCGTCCGGGTCGAACAGGCCGCGCTCGTAACGGGCGGCCATCGCCATGCCCACCGCGTTGGCGATGCCCTGGCCGAGCGGGCCGGTGGTGGTCTCGACGCCTGCGGTGTGGCCGTGCTCCGGGTGGCCCGGGGTGCGGCTGCCGGCGACCCGGAAGGCCTTGAGGTCGTCCAGCTCCAGTCCGTAGCCGGACAGGTAGAGCTGGGTGTAGAGGGTCAGGCTGGTGTGCCCGGGGGAGAGGACGAACCGGTCGCGCCCCGCCCAGGCCGGGTCGGTCGGGTCGTGGCGCAGGAAGCGCTGGAAGATCAGGTACGCCGCGGGGGCCAGCGACATGGCCGTCCCGGGGTGTCCGTTGCCGACCTTCTGGACCGCGTCCATGGCCAGGACCCGGGCGGTGTCCACCGTCCGCTCGTCCAGCTCGGACCACTCGAATGCATTCGTCGGCGTCGTGCTCACCCTGTCTCAGGGCTCCTTCCGTATTGAAGAGTGACCCCGTGAAGGGGACCGGGTCGGCCACGTCGCTGTGGTCCGGACGCTTGGGTGGTGCCGGTCACGGAGGGTAGATCCCGCTTCTTCGGGCGAGCCTACCGTCCGGGCCGTGGCTCACCCTCCGTGCTGAGACAACGGGGAATTCCGTATGGCGATTCCCACGAGGGTTCGATGGGCGGTTTTGTCCCAGGCTCTCCCGGTTTCCCGGTGTCTGCCCGCCCGATGGTCAGGACGGGGGACCGGTGCCGCACGGGGCCGGGTTCGTCGGTTCACCCAGGGGTGTGCGTTCCGCCCCGCCGGGGGACCCCGGAGCCGGTGGGGAGATATGGAGCGTCTAAGGTGGCGTGGTACGCGCAGAGCGGACGATTCGGGAACTTCGTTCCCAGGGACGCCTGCGAAGCTTCATCTTCAGTTGGGGTGTTAGTGACCGCCGTCGAATCCCGTCCCGCCGGGGTCACCGGGGCGAAGCCTGCGCACCGGCCGTTCGGGGCCCGTGTCGGTGCGTTCGTCGCACTGACCAAGCCTCGGATCATCGAGCTGCTGCTGATCACCACCGTGCCGGTGATGTTCCTGGCGCAGCGCGGTGTCCCGGATCCGTTGCTGGTCCTGGAGGTGGTCGTCGGCGGCTACCTGTCGGCCGGCGGTGCCAACGCCCTCAACATGTACATCGACCGGGACATCGACGCGGTGATGTCGCGGACCGAGCGGCGGCCGATCGTCACCGGCATGGTCTCGCCGCGCGAGGCGCTGGTCTTCGGCATCACGCTGGCGATCGCCTCGACCGTCTGGCTGGGCGTCCTGGTCAACCCGCTCGCCTCGCTGCTGGCGCTGGCCGCACTCCTCTTCTACGTCTTCGTGTACACGCTCGGGCTGAAGCGGCGCACCGCGCAGAACATCGTCTGGGGCGGCATCGCCGGCTGCATGCCGGTGTTCGTCGGCTGGGCGGCCGTCACCAACACGGTGTCGTGGTCCGCGCTGGTGCTCTTCCTGGTCATCTTCTTCTGGACGCCGCCGCACTACTGGCCGCTGTCGATGAAGGTGCGCGAGGACTACGAGCGGGCCGGCGTGCCGATGCTGCCGGTGGTCAAGGGCAACCTGGCGGTCGCCAAGCAGATCGTCATCTACTCCTGGGTGATGGTCGCCGTCTCGATGGCGCTCTGGCCGCTGGCCGAGACCAGCTGGCTGTACCCCGTCTCGGCGCTGGTGCTGGGCGCGGCCTGGCTGAAGGAGGCGCACGGGCTGTACGCCCGGGCCAAGGCCGGGGTGGTGGGCGCGAAGCTGAAGGAGATGCGGCTGTTCCACTGGTCGATCACCTATCTGACGCTGCTCTTCGTGGTGATCGCGGTGGACCCGTTCGTGAAGTAGTCGTCACCCGCAGTGTTCGCGAGGGGCCCCGGTCGGTGACCGGGGCCCCTCGGCGTTCCTCCGGGCCGGGGCTCAGCGGGACGGCAGCGTGCTGGGCCCGACGTGGCCGTCCAGCCAGTCCTTGAGGGGTTGGGAGACCCGCAGGAAGCCGGTGATCCGGTCGTAGGCGGCGGGGGTGCCGAGCCAGGCCTCGGGCGGCCACTCCTGCCAGGCGACCAGGCCCTTGTGGCGCAGCAGCCCGATCCTCGGGTGGTCCTTGGGGTAGCCGCGCGGGGCGGTCTTCAGGGAGTCCCGGCCGACCACCTGCGGGCCGGCCCCGCTCACCCGGGCGATCACCCGCTCCAGCTCGGCGCCCGCGACGTCCTCGGCGACGGCGGACCGGTAGCGGTCCAGCTGGTCGGGGGCGAGCTGGTAGAGGCCGTTGCCGCAGGCCAGGCCGTCGGCGGAGAGCTGGATGTAGCCGCCCGCCTGGAGGTGGGCGCCGATGTGCGTCTTGTACGGGGACTTGTCGGCGCTGAACCGGACGTCGCGGTTGGGCCGGAAGATCTTGCCCGGGCCGAACTCCGGCTCCAGCCGGGCCAGCAGGTGCTCCATCGGCTCGCGGACGTCCTGCTCGTACCGGGCCTTGTGGTCCTGCCAGAAGGTCTTGGAGTTGTCGGCCTCCAGGTGCGCGTAGAAGTCGAGCGCCTCGGCGGGCCAGCCTTGAAAGGTCACCCCTCCAGTATGTGGTCCGGTGCACACGCCGCTCCCGTCGCGAGTCGCGCTACCGGTCGGTAGCATGCGGCTATGAGCAGCGCAGAGACCGCCACCACCGCCGCGCCGGACGCCCGCGTCGAGCGCCGCGCCAAGCGCATCGCCAAGCACCTCACCGCCTTCGCCAAGCAGCACGGGGGCAGCGCCGACGGCGTCGTCGAGTACGTCGGCGCCGTGGCCACCCGGATCGTCCTGGTCGGTGCCGACGGCGCCTGGGGCGACCAGGTCGCCCCGAGCTACGCCGTGGGCCGGCGGGCCGCCGAGCTGGCCGGGCTGACCCTGCACGACGACTTCGAGGGCGAGCTCGGGCTCCGGGTGAAGACCGGCCCGTACGAGTGGAAGCGGATGGCCGGTATCCAGATCGGCGGCTGATCCCGTCACGACGACGGCCCGGTTCCCCCGCGCGGGGGAACCGGGCCGTCGTGTGTGCTGTCGCGGGTCGTCCGGTGGGCCGGCCGGTCAGGCGGTGGCGGCAGCCGGGACGGGCAGGGTCTGGGCCGGGAGGGCCTCCTGCTCCCTGGTCCGCAGCGCCAGCGGGATCCGCAGGGCGGCGATCCAGGTGAGCGTGGCGCCCAGCATGTGCAGGCCGACCAGGATCTCCGGGACGTCCGTGAAGTACTGGACGAAGCCGAGCACCCCCTGGACCAGCAGGACCAGGAACAGCTCGCGGGCCCGGGCCCGGGCGGCGGGCGGCGCCTTCACCGCGGCGAAGACGAAGACCACCGCGATCGCCAGGCCGACCGAGACGAACGCCAGGTCGGCGTGCACCTGGGCGAGGCGGTCGTAGTCGAGCGGGATCCGGGGCACCAGCTTGTTGTCCTTGGGCGTGCCCGGGTGGTGGCCGGCGCCGGTCACCAGCGTCCCGGCGGCGACCAGCAGGCCGATCACGGTGACCAGGACGTAGGTCAGCTGGACGATCGGGCGGGCCACCGCGGGCTGCGGCGGACCGTCGCCCTCCTTCGCCCGCTCCCACATCTGCAGCGCGACCCAGACCAGGGCCATCGCGGCGATCAGGTGCAGCGCCACGGTGTAGGGGTTGAGGCCGGTCAGCACGGTGATGCCGCCGAGCACGGCGTTGCTCATCACCAGCCAGAACTGGGCCCAGCCGAGCCGGGTGAGGCCGCGCCGCCGCGGGCGGTGGCAGCGGGCGGCGAGGATGGCCCAGCCGACCGCGGCGCTCAGGACGTAGGTGAGCATCCGGTTGGTGAACTCGACGACACCGTGGAAGCCCATCTCGGGCGTCGGCGTCAGGCTCTCGCCGGTGCAGCGGGGCCAGGTGGTGCAGCCGAGGCCGGAGGCGGTGAGCCGGACGGCGCCGCCGGTGACCACGATGACCACGCTCATCACCAGCGCGGTGAACGCGGCACGCCGGACCATGGCGGCGGAGGGCTGCCAGCGATCGGCGAGCAGGGAGAAGGGGGTACGCACGGGGTCAATCGTAGGCGGCCTTACAGCCGATCTTGGGGCGGGGCGGGCGGGTGCGCCGCGCCGCCCGGTGGGCGCCCTTCGCGGCCGGGGCGCCGGCCGGCCCCCGCGGGTAAACAGGACTGTTCGGTCATATCGGATATTGGTCTTGACCAATCACAGGTCCGGTCGAGAGAGTGCGGTTGGTCCATACCATTTTCGGGCCGCCCCCACCCCCGCACGTCAAGCGGAGATCCTGCACATGCGCATACCCATGCCCGCCGCTGCGCTCGCACTCGGCGGATCCCTCGCACTGGCCGGTCTGGTCGCCCCGGTCGCCGCCCAGGCCGCCGAGCCTGGCCAGCAGTGCCTCAACCTCGGGGTCGCCAACCTCTACGGCGAGTTCATCGAGGGTGACGACACCCACACGCCGGACGCCGAGGGCGCGGTGGCGGTCGGCGGCAACGCCGACTTCACCGGCGGCTTCTCGGTCGGCCAGGAGCTCACCGCCGAGCAGGTGGCGGCGCTGCCGGGCGGCAACGCGCTGGTCGTGGCCGGCAAGCTCACCGGGCACAACACCCAGGTGATGAAGGGCAACGGCGTCTACGGGTCGAAGGCCGAGGGTGCCGTGGTCGAGGCGCACCAGGGCAAGATCTCCCAGGGTGCCTCGCCGATCGACTTCGGTGCGGAGTTCGCCCGCCAGCGCGCGGTCTCCACCACGCTGGCCGCCCAGGCGCAGACGGCCGCGGCCAAGGTCGAGGCCAAGGGTGCGGACCTGTACCTGAGCAGCTCGGACGCCAGGATCAACAGCCTCACGGTGAGCGCCGCCACGCTGCAGGGCGCCACCAACGTCTTCCTCAAGGTGCCGGTCGGCTCGGTCACGGTGGTCACGGTCACCGGCGACGTGTACGACATGGCCGCCGCCAGGACCACCGGCTTCCACCTGTGGGACGAGGCCAAGAAGACGTACGTCCTGGACGACAAGCTGCAGAGCGCGGCGGGCGGGGCCGTCCGCTCCAAGCTGCTCTGGAACCTCCCGACCGCCACCAAGGTGGTCAAGAACAGCGCGGCCGCCTGGCCCGGCACCGTGCTGGCGCCGAACGCCGCCTTCGACCTCGGCAGCGGCGGTCCGGTCAACGGCTCGGTGATCGCCAAGTCGCTGACCGGCAAGGGCGGCGCGGAGACGCACCACTACCCGTTCACCGGCTGCCTGACGGTCGAGGTGCCGCCGACCGCACCGCCGACGGTGCCGCCCACCGTGCCGCCGACCGTCCCGCCGGTGGTGCCGACCGGCACGCCGTCGGCGAGCGTCACGCCGAGCGCCCCCGGTACGCCGGGCGGCTCGGCGAGCCCGAGCGGCTCGGCCAGGCCCAGCGGCTCCGCCTCGGCCAGTGCGTCGGCCTCGGCCTCCGGCTCGGTTGCCGCCTCGGCCGCCGCGTCGGCTTCGGCGGGCGCGCCCGCCGCCTCCGCCTCGGCGAGCCCGTCGGCGTCGGCCAGCGGCGGGGGCAGCCTCGCGCACACCGGATCAGGTCCGGTCGTCCCGCTGGCGATCGGCGGTGCGGTGGTGATCGCCGCCGGTGCCGCGATCGTGGTGGCCACCCGTCGTCGGGCGGCCAGGAAGGCCTGACCGTCGCCCGCTGATCGTTTCGGCGCCCCCGGTGATTGAACCCAATCGCCGGGGGCGCCGTTCTTCATGTCGGTGTGACGAAGTCCGGTCAACCTTGCCCGATCCGCATCCTGGGAGGTGGCGGGTGTGATGGGCTGGCTCGTGCACATCCTAGACAGGACGGACAGACGGATTCCGGTCTTACAGCGGGTGTGGAGAGGCGCGGGAGTGCCGGTAGAGTCCCCGGGACACTCGTGGCGGGCCAACCGCGAAGCACTCAAGATGCCTGCTGCACAAGACCGTTCGGAGGGACAACGAAATGGCGCGACAGCAGCGGCAACTCGGTATCAGGAAGACGGCACTCGTCGGGGCGGCGGCCGCGGCCGTCCTTATGCCGGTGGCCCTGGCCACCAACGCGTCGGCCCACGCGCCGACTTGGCAGGTGACCTGTGACAAGGTCACGATCGATCTGACCAACTACAGCGACTCGAACGGCATAAAGAACTCGGTCAGCCTCACCATCGCCGGTGAGAAGGTGCTCGACCAGAAGCAGTTCGGCAAGGAGTACCACGGGAGCTTCCCGGTGAAGGACCACTCGGAGCCGGTCACCGCGACCTTCGTGGTGACCACCACCGAGGACCCGAAGAACGCCGACTGGAACAAGACGGAGAGCAAGACGATCCCGGTCTGCCACACGCCGACCCCGACGCCGACTCCCACCAAGACCCAGACCCCGACCCCGACGCCCACCCCGACCCAGACCCCGACCCCGACTCCGACTCCCACGAAGTCCTCGACCCCGTCCCCGTCCCCGACGGTGGCTCCGAGCCCGAGCGCCTCGGCCACGCCGAGCCCGAGCGTGTCGCCCACCGCGGCCAAGACGCCCTCCCCGGTGGCCAGCTCCCCGGCCCCCGTGCTCGCCCAGACCGGTAGCAGCGACTCCACCCCCGTCCTCGCGGCGGCCGGCGCCGGTGTCCTCCTGGTCGGCGGCGCCCTCGTCCTGCTCGCCCGCAAGCGTCGCAGCGGCAACCAGGGCTGACCCGTTCGCCTGGTGACGACGGCGGCCCCCTGCTCGGTCGAGCGGGGGGCCGCTTCGCTGTGCGGGCCCGGGGTCAGCGGTCCTTGAACTCCTCGATGGCCTCCCGGACGGTCCTGGTCATCGCGTCGCTTCCGACGTGTCCCGAGTCCTCGAAGATGTGCAGCCGCGCGTCCGGCCACGCCTTCGCCAGCTCCCACGCCGTCTGCACCGGGCTGCCCATGTCGTGCCGGCCGTGCACCAGCACCCCCGGGATCCCAGCCAGCCGGTGGGCGTCGCGCAGCAGTTGGTCCTCCTCCAGCCAGGCGCCGTTGCTGAAGTAGTGGGCGCAGATCCGGACGAACGCGATCCGCGCGTCGAGCTCCCGGTCGCTGTACATGCCGGGGATCCCGTTGGGCTCGTCCGAGACGACCGCGTCCTCCCAGGCGAGCCAGTCGTCGGCGGCCTTCTGTCGGACCGCCCGGTCGGGGTGCTCCATCAGCCGGGCGTAGGCCGCGAGCAGGTCGCCCTCCCGCTCGTCCGCGGGGACGCCCTCGCGGAACCGGTCCCAGGCCTCGGGGTGGAACCGCCCGGCGCCGCGGTAGAGCCAGTGGGTCTCCTCGGCCCGGGTCATCGTCACGGCCTGGATGATGATCTCGCTGACCCGCTCGGGGTGCTGCTGGGCGTAGGCCAGCAGGAGCGTCGAGCCCCAGGAGGCGCCGTTCAGCAGCCACTTCCCGATGCCGAGGTGGTCGCGCAGCCGCTCCATGTCGTCGATCAGGTGCTGCGTGGTGTTGAGCGCCATGTCCGCCGCAGGGTCGCTGGCGTGGGGGGTGCTGCGGCCGCAGTTGCGCTGGTCGAAGCGGATGACGCGGTAGCGCTCCGGATCCCAGGCCCTGGTCGGCCGCTGCGGGGTGCCCGCCCCCGGGCCGCCGTGGACCTGCAGGACGGGCTTGCCCTCGGGGTGGCCGAGCTGCTCGTAGTAGACGCGGTTGCCGTCTCCGGTGTCGAGCATGCCGTGGTCGTAGGGATGGGTCGGGGGATAGAGGTCAACCATGGCCGTCGATCCTAGGCCGCGACCGCGGCCGGGTGCTCGGACTTTCTCCCAAGTTGCCGTGCTGCCACGGAGCTTGATCCGGAGTGGGAAGTCGGACCGGCCGACTTCCCACTCCCGGGGAGAGCTCGCGCGGGCTGCTACCTCGGGGCGGCGGTCGCGAGGACGCCCCGCACGGCCGTGCCGTCCGGCCAGACCCACCCGGCGACGAGGTCCACGGACGGGCCCTGCGCGGGCTCCGTCGGCCGCAGCACGCGGTTGAGCCGAACGTCGGGCGCGTCGCCGAGCCCGGTTCCGTGCACGGTGACGGTCGGGTCGGGGGTGTCGCTCGTGCTCTGGTGCTGCGGCACCGCCTCGCCCCGCAGCAGCGCCTGCAACTGCGCCTTCACCACCGGGTCGTGGACGCCGTCGTAGATCCACCGGGTGCCCAGCACCCCGTGCTCGGAGGTGCCGATCAGCGCCTCGTCGTCGGCGCCCTCCAGCGCTGCACCGCGGTAGGCCAGGGGCACCAGGTACGCCACCGGCTGCCGCCCGGCGGAGTCCACCACGACCATGAACTCGATCCCGACCGCACCCTCCGGATCGTCCAGGCGGAAGCCGCCGGCCCGCACCAGCTCAGGGGACCCGGCATCGCCCGCGTACCAGCTCTGCTTCGGCAGCCAGCCGGTGAGCAGCTCCAGCTTGGTGGGCGTCATCGTGGTGTGGTGAATGGCGGCCATGAGCTCCCTCATGCGTTGGTCCGGGCCCGTCGTGCCACGGGATGTGCTCGAACCTATCGGAAGCGGCCGCGCCGCCCGCGCAGCGGCGGAGGGACAAATGGCGGAGGAACAAAAAGAAGGTGGCTCGCCCGCACGACATCCCGCCGACTCGCGTAGTCATGAGGGGTATGCACGGGGATCACGAAGCAAGCGAACAGGCGGGGACCGAGTGAAGTCAGCACAGGAGGATGCGTACCTGGAGTTCGTGGCCGCGAGGACGAAGCCGCTGTACCGCTCGGCGTACGTGCTCGCCGCCGGCGACGCGCATCTCGCCGAGGACCTGGTCCAGGAGACCCTCAGCCGGGTGTACGTGCACTGGAACCGGGTGTCCGGTGCGCAGAACCCGGCGGCCTACGCCCAGACGGTCCTGGTCCGCACCTTCCTCAGCCTGCGGCGTCGGCGAAGCACCGGCGAGCGCCCCACCGGGACCATGCCCGACGGCGCGGCGACCGCCCCGGACACCGCCCTGCGGCTCACCCTGCTGGACGCGCTCGGCCAACTGCCGCCCCGCGACCGGGCGGTGCTGCTGCTGCGCTACTGGGAGGACCGCAGCATCGAGGAGACCGCCGAGATGCTCAGGCTGAGCAGGAGCGCGGTCCGCTCCCAGGGCACCCGGGCGCTCGCCAGGGTGCGTGCGCTGCTCGGCGACAGCCTCTCCGACCTGGTTCCGCACTGAGCACCGGTGTGCGCACAGGTCACAACCGCCGCAAGGCCCTCCATCAGCGACAGAACAGCGACAGAACAAGGTGACGCCAGCATGCCGTTCGAAGCAGACCTCGCCCATGCCCTGGACCGTACGACCGACTCCCTCGAACCCGATCTGACCGCGCTCATGGGCCGGGCCGTCGAGCGCGGACGCAGCCGACGGCGCCGGCGCAATATCGGGATCGCCGCGGGTGTCGGCGCCTGCGCCGTGATCGCGGCCACCGTCGTGGCGCTGCCCGGTGTGCTCGCCGCGGGCCGCTCCGCCGGATCCGACTTCGAGCCGGCGGCGCTGGCGCTGCCCCGCTCCGCGATCACCGACACCCAGATGATCGAGGCCCTGGAACGGACCTTCCCCGGGGGCCGGTTCAGCCAGGTGACCGGTCAGAGCAACAACCCCTCGGACCCGTCCGGCGGGCTCGTAGCCAACGCCGGGCTCGTCCTCGACGACGGCCAGGGCGCGGCCTTCGTCGGCGTCTCGACGGTGCGGCTCAAGATGCCGCTCGGGGACGGCGGCGGGCTGAGCTGCAAGCAGACGCCCGCCCGCGCCGCAGGTGACACCTGCACCCTGCGTGAACTGCCGAGCAGCGCCGAGCTTCCCGGCGGGGCCGTGGTGATGTCGGAGAAGAGCGCGGCCGAGCACCCGGTCCGCGCCGACACCGCCCACCGCTGGACGGTGACGGTGACCCTGAAGTCGACCGGTGCGCAGCTCCAGCTGGTGGAGTGGAACAGCATCGGCGGCGGCACCGGCAGCGAGACGCCGAAGCTGACCCGCCCCGCTCCGCCGCTCTCCGAGCAGCAGGTGGTGGACGCGCTCACCGGTGCCGTCTGGGCGCCGATCCTCGCGGCCGTCGCCTAGGCCCGGACGGGGCCTAGCCTGCCGGGGCCCCTGCTCAGGGAGTGGGCACCTGCTACCTCATTCACCGTAACGCCGATGCGGCGGCGCGGCGCGGGGTGTCCCCGGCGGGGCCGACTTCCCGTTCCGGCCGGTGGGGTGGGGGCAGCGGCGGCCGTGGCGGGGTGCGGTGTGAGACCCTTCGGTCGCGGTCGGCGGGGGCGTCGCGCAGGGCAACGATGGGGGAGACGTGGAAGCTGACGGGTCTGGGCGCGTGGGGCCGACGCCGGTGGAGACCGCCGGGCACCTCCTGGAGCGGATCCGGGAGGGCAGCCTCCACGTCCGGAGGAAGAAGCGGACCTTCCGCCTGGCCTCCTCGGCCCTGAAGGTGCTGACGCTCCTGCTGTCCGCCGCCTCGACGATCATCCTCGGCCTACAGGACCTGGACTTCTGGGCCGGGCTGGGCTTCGCCCTCGTGGCCGTGGTGACCCTGCTGGGAGCCGTCGAGTCGTTCTTCAACTGGCGGTCGCGCTGGGTGCTGATGGAGGAGTCGCAGTACCGGTTCCAGCGTCTCGCCGCCGAGTTGGAGTACCTCATCGCCTCGACGCCCGCCGACGACCTCACCCAGGACCGGCTGCGCCCGCTCTTCGACGAGTACCAGGGCGTGTGGGCGCGGCAGAGCGAGCGCTGGCTCCAGGACCGCCGCACGCAGGGCTCCCAGCCCGGCGGCGGTTGAGCCGGGAGGCGCTGACCCGCCGGGCCGATTCAGGGCCTGCTGTTCCGCCATTTCTCCAGTCTCCGGAGGTGTGTCTCCTCGTCCACCGTCTGGGTGCTGTGCTGGATCAGGTCCTCGGAGGTCGGGGGAATTCTGGAGGCCAAGGTGTAGGTCCGGGTTCTGGTTTCGGCAAAGATGTGCACGCCGATGACCTTTCCGTCCTCCTGGGACACGATGGCCGCACCGGAGTCCCCGTCCAGACCGTTACCGCCCTCGATCTGTGTGCACGGGCCGAGGCTGATGTACCCCTGCTGGTTGTCTCCTCGGAACACCCAGCGGTCGACGTCCACCACCCTCCCGTGCTGAACGGCTCCTGTGCTCTTGCCGAGCCAGCTCACGACCTCGCCGTCCTTCGGATCCCGCGTCCCCAGCGGACCGTCGCCGGTGTAGATCCCCGGGATCTGTGAGACCGTCTCTCCCGCCACCGGAGCCATCCACGCGAAGTCGTAGAGCATGTCCTCGCGGCGCGCCGTGTATTCCACCGCGTCCCGGTAGGTGAAGTACTTCGACCGCCCCGAAACGCGCCCGATGATGTGCACGTCCTCACGGCGCCTACCGTGCCATGAGGGCTGGAAGACCGGCGCGCCGACCGAGTCCACCACGTGGCCCGCCGTGATGGACGCCAACTTGCCGTCCCACATGACGGTCGCCCCCAGGGTGCCGTAGGCCATGACGTCGGCGGCCTGGATCTGGTACCCGCCCGGACACTCCTTCATGAACTGGTCGAGCGCCATGTCGATCGGCTTCCAATCTCCGGGCCGGGTGGGCCCTGAGGTGACGTGGGAGACGGGTGGACCGATCGCCGGACGGGCGTGACGCGTGGCTCCGTGGCGGTCCTGGGCACCTGCCGTCCCCTTCACCGTAACGCCGATGCGACGGTGCGGCGCGGGGCGTTCCCGGTGGGCCGTGTGCACCGTACGGGGGCGTGGTTCGGTCGCGCACACCGCCGGCGGGCCGCCGGAACGGCCACTGCGTGCCTCCGCCATAGCGGTCGCGCCGCACACCACGGGCCCGGGCCACCTCGCGGTGGCCCGGGCCCGTTGGTGCTGCGTCAGGCTGGGACCGGCTCAGCCCTGCTGGGAGCCGTCGGAGGCGTCCCACGGCTCCGTGTCGTGGGGGTCGCAATCGATCCGGATCTCCAGGCAGTGCTCCTGCTCCACGTTCTGCGCGTGGTCGTCCGAGCGGTACTCGACCTCGTGGCGGCCGTCGCCACTCACCGTGAACGGGTCGGTGTAGCGCGTCCACGCGCCGCCGTCGACCCGGTAGTCGGTCATCGCGACGCCGCTGATGTCGTCGGTGGCGTCGAGGGTGACCAGGACGTCCGAGTGGTAGACACCGTGCCGGTCGGGCCCGGGGTGGGTGCGCGCGGTGGTGACCGGCGGCAGGGTGTCGAGCGGCAGCTCCATGGCGGCCTCCTCCAGGGTGATCTCGTTCTCCTCGGTCGGTGCCGGAACCCCGGCTGCGCCCGAGTGCGCGATCGAGCCGCCGCGCAGCTGGATGTTGTCCCAGTCGCCGTGGCCGGGCAGCGTGGTCTGGGCCCCGTCGTTGTTGGTGTCGAACGCGACGATGTTCGGGCTGATCATGCCGTCACAGTTCCAGTCGACCTGGGCGGCGCTCGCCTGGACGGTGACGAACCGGGAGCCCTGCTTGGTGTTCGGGCACCAGTGCATGACGTCGTAGCCGGCGGAGCTGGCCGGGAACTGGCGCTCGTTCAGCGTCGGCTCGGTCAGCGAGCCCACCGCCCGCGAGTAGTCCATGACCCCGGTGGTGGTGCCGATCGACAGGCCGCCCAGCTGGTAGGAGTAGTTCATCACGCTGAAGTACTGCGGCTGGTGGTTGGGCGTGTCGGTGTTTCCGCCGTGCTTCAGGCCCAGGTCGTGCCCCAGCTCGTGCATCAGCGTGCCGGCCTGCTGGTTGGTGTTGCCGACCTTGTTGTCGAAGCTCCCCAGGCTGATGATGAAGTCGCTGCCCGGCACGCCGGCGGCGATGCCGCTGTACGTGACGCCGGGCTGGAGGTTGTGCGCCGCGATGGCGTAGTGGAAGAGCGAGCTCCGCCCGGTGCTGATGAAGCCGCCCTTGGCCGTCTTGATCTTGTTGAAGTCGTTCCACAGGTAGCGCCCGTTGGCGTCCACCGTGCCGAGGTTGGCCGCCTCGGTCTGCTTCTTCGCCTTGCTGAGCGCCCCCCAGGTGGTGTTCTTGCTGTAGTCGAGGAAGCTGTCCGGCCCGGCGTCGACGTGCAGGTTGATCCCCGTGGTGGGGCTGTGCCGGTTGAACGGGGAGTTCTTGAAGGCGTCGACGACCTTCCTGATCGCGTCGTTGGTGAGCGCGTGGCTGTGGGTGTCGTCGGCCATCCAGTCGACCTGGACGAAGATGTCCGGCTTGTTCACGTCGGCGCCCATCGCCTTGAGGTCGATGAACTGGTCGGGGCTGCCGTCACTGGGCTTGATCGTGACGCCGTTGCGCTTCCAGTCGTCCGGGATCCCGTCGCAGGTGGTGGAGTTGCAGTCGACGGTGAAGGTGACGGGGGTGAAGGCGTCGGTGCCGCCGGTGTGGCTCGCCACGTAGCCCGTGGGCACGGCCTCGGTGAAGGTGTTCGGCTGGTCGAGCGGGGCCGGGACGTTCCAGCCGAGCGTGATCAGGGTGCCCTGGCTCTCGCCGCCCACCTGGTAGCTGACGGTGCCCGAGGCGCCGTTGGAGCCCTCGCACACGCCGACGTTGAACTGCCCGGTGCCGCCGAGGGCGGCGAGTCGCGCCGGCGGGTTGGTGTAGGCACAGCCGTCGGTGACCTGGAGGGTGGTGAAGGTCAGGTCGCGGTCGCTGCTGTTGACGAGGTTCACCCCGAGCAGGCCGCCCACCCGGCGCGCGGCCGCGGCGGGGGTGATGGTGGCGACGAGGGTGAGCAGGGCCAGGGCCAGCACGAACAGTGGCGCGAGGCCGGGGTGCCGGACGATCCGCGAGGGCGCGGCGACACCGGAAGGATGATCTGTGGTCATTCCGTCACGCTAAGTGTCAATCCGTCGCGAACCTGTCACGACCCGTCGAACAGTCACCCCGTCGGCGGCCCCTTGCGAGGAGCAAGGGGCCGCCGGAACGGCTCGCTACAGGGGGGAGGCGTGGTGGTCGAACTCGCCGGCCTTGATGCCCTGGACGAAGGCGGCGAACTTGGCGGGGGTGGTGCGGACGATGATGTCGCCGTCGTCGGACTCGCGGACCTCGACCAGCCCGTCGGCGGTTCGCACCTCGACGCAGTTCTCGCCGGCGCTGCTAAAGGACGACTTCTGCCAGTTGGCATCAGGCATTGTGGTTCTCCCATAGGTCTCGTGCTGCTGGTCCTCAGGCGCTGCGGTCGGCGTGGTGGTCGAACTTGCCGGCCTTGGCGTCCTGGAGGAAAGCGGCGAACTTGGCGGGGGTGGTGCGGAGGATGATGTCGCCGTCGTCGGATTCGCGGAGCTCGACCAGGTCGTGGGTGGCACGTACCTCGACGCAATTGTCACTGGAGCTACTGAAGGACGACTTCTGCCATTTGATCTGAATCATTTCAGTCTTTCAGCGTTCGAACCGTATCGTGGATCATGTTTCGCGAATCTTCCTCGGTGAGTGCCGCCTTTTCGATACGGTCAAAGATGGCGCGATAGGACGCAAGCTCACTCGGGGCGTCGAAGAAGATCGGGCCTCGCGAGGACTCCATTTCGACCGTGTCGAGCTCGGGAACCTTGCCGAAGCTGTAGATGATGCTCTCGATCGGTCCTGGATGGGTGTGGACGTTGAAGGGGACTACACGGATGCTTATGTTGTCCCGGAACGAGTCGTCGATCATGCGTCGAAGCTGGTCGCGCAGGGCTTCAGTGCCGCCGAAGCGGGTGAGGAGGCTGGACTCGTGTACGTATGCCTCCAGCCTCTTCTGAGGGCTTCGGAGGAGCATGTTTCTGCGCTGAGTGCGGAAGCCCGTGTGTAGATCGATCTCGTCGGCCGTGAGGCGGGGGATCCTCCGACTGAACATCCCGTTCGCGTAGTCACTGGTCTGCAGGAGTCCCGGAAGGAACGCCGAGGTCCAGACCTTGAGCGTTCCTGATGCGAAGTCCTCGTGCTCGGCGGATTCGAGGAAGACGCTGGGTAGTAGTCCGCGATACTCCTCCCACCAGCCCTTTGTCCGGTCCTGCGTCATATTGCCGAGTGCGTCGATCAGTGGCTCGTTCAGGCACTTGCAAGCGTTGGCGATGTCCCGCAGGCGCTGACGGCTGACCCCGATCCTGCCGGACTCCATCTGGCTGACCTGGCTCACGTCGATGTCGAGAATCCTGGCCAGCTGCGGCCCGCGGAGCGCCGAAGCCTCGCGAATCCTCCGAAGCTCGGCGCCGAGTCGGCGTTGCCTCAAGGATGGGTTGCGACGTGGCGGCATTCGTTCGTTCCTTACGTGAAGTGTGCCAAGTCTGCCGCCTGCCAGGCGTTTCGGTCCACCAATCGGCCTCTGCGTACCGCCTGCGGGTGACGTTCAGGCGAATGAGTTCCTCATGTGAAACTCTTGCTGTAGCGTCAGCGTTCGTCACGATCCGACGGATCGTCAGTAACGCCTGTTTCCAGGGCAGTAGGCGCCTGCTGCCCTCGCACCGCAGAGCAGCCATGTCCTGGCCTGGCTCACGGTGGCGTATCCGCCGGTGATCGACGAACCCCACTCCACTGACCTCATCCGGAGGTTCCCCATGTGTGCCCTCAACCCCCCTGACTGGTCCGCCGCCCGGGAGGCGTTGCGCGACGTCCTCGCCGCCGTCGGCTGGCCGGACGACCTGATCCGCGACGCCGAACTCGCCCTGCATGAGTTGTTCGTCAATGCCTGGCGCCACGCGGGCAGCCCCGCGCCGACCGTGGTCGTCTCCCTCCTCGCCGACCGCACCGTCCGCGTCTCGGTCGCGGACGACAGCCCCGTCCTGCCCGAACCGCGCACGTCCGCCGATCCCTACGAGCTCTCCGGCCGGGGCCTGCACCTGGTCCGCTCGCTGACCGACCGCTTCGGCGCGGCGCCGCTCAAGCGGGGCAAGGGCAAGTTCGTCTGGTTCGAGCTGGACGCCGTCGCGTGAACGACAACCGCTCCCCGATCGCGCCCGACGACCCCCGGATGCGCGACTACACCGAGGCCCAGGTCACCGAACTCCTCCGCGAACTCCACGCCAAGGGCGCCGAGTTCGGCATCCGGTGGGGCTCCGCCACCACCCACCACGGCCCCGTGGACGGCCGCATCCTGATCAACTTCGGCCACGCCCCGCTCGCCACCCTCGTCAACCTCCTCCAGCTGCTCCGCGACACCGGGAGGAGCGAGCCGTGGGAGTCGTGATCCCGATGGTGACGGCCTCCACCCACGTGGAGCGCACCACCGTTGCCTACCTCACCGTCGAGACCGTCCCCGACGCCGCCGTCCAGCTCCGGCTGGCCGTCGACCTCGACGTGCACGCCGGGCCCGGCGAGCAGCTCGCCCTCCCGCTCACCCGCGACCAGGCCGAGGAGCTCCTCCACTCGCTCGCCGCCCACCTCGGGCGCCGCGTGATCGGGATCCGCCGATGAGGACCGGCACCGCGAGCTTCCTGGTCGGCGCGGCCCTGCTCACCCTCCTCGCGCTGGCCCTGGCCACCGTCGCCCTCGGCGTCCTCACCGCCCTCAAGGTCAACGACGACACCCAGCCCCTCGCCCCGAAGCCGATCACCCGCCACGGCCGCTGGGAACTGCGCCAACTCCCCGACGGCACCGCCGAGTACGCCTGGATCGCCCGCCAGGCCGGCCACTACGGCCCCGAAACCCACCACCGCAACACCACCGCCAACCCCCAGGGCCGCCACCGCATACCCACCTGAGCGCGACACGAAGGCCCCCGCCCACTCAGGGCGGGGGCCTCGCCGCACCCCGCCGCCCTCGCGCGCCGGGCGCGGTCGGAAACCGATGGGGCTGCCCGTGACCGCCGGGCGGGTCGCCCGTGCGGGCGGACCGGTACGGCCGCGTCACGAGCGCCCGCCAAGGGCCGGGCGGGCTACGCTCACAGCCAGGACAGGACCTCGGGGATCCAAGGAGCGCATGACGGCCCAGACCAGCCGCGAGCGCGTCATCAGAACGCTGACGTTCTGGCTGCGCCCGGCCTTCGCCCTGCGCTGCGTCAGCCGCTTCCAGAAGCTCGTGGGCTTCGACCGCTCGATGGCCCTGGCCGCCGGGGCACTGGCCGCGACGGTCCCGCTCTCGATCCTCGTCGGCAGCATCCTGACGCACACGGGGCACCAGGACGCGGCGGACCGGATCATCAACCGCTACCAGCTCACCGGGGAAGGCGCCGAGGCCGTCCGGGAGGTCCTCTCGCTGTCGTCCGACACGAGTACGACCGTCGGCATCTTCGGGGCGGTGTTCCTCGTGATCTCGGTGCTGAGCTTCGCGCGTGCGGTCCAGCGCCTGTTCGAACAGACCTGGGAGCTCAGGCCGCTCAGTGTGCGCAACACGCTGAACGACCTGTTGTGGGTGGCCGGCCTCGCGGGCTACGGGACGGTCACCGGCCTGGTCTACGGGTTCCTCGGTCACGGGCGCCTGGGGGTGGCCGCGGCCGCGGTCGAGGCGCCGGTGACCGCGGTCTTCCTCGTCTGGAGCGGTTGGATCCTCACCGCGCGGCGGATCGCCTGGCGCGCCCTGATCCCGTTCGGAGCCGTCGGGGGCGTCCTGGTGGCGGTGTACTCGGTGGGCGCGACGGTCTACCTGCCGCACCTGTTCAGTTCCTCGGCCACCCGCTACGGCGCGGTGGGCGCCGTCTTCGCGACGCTCTCGGCGCTCTTCGGCGCCATGCTCGTCATCGTCGGGTCGGCCGCACTCGGGCGGGAGGTGCGCGAGGAGCTCGTCGGCATCGCCAGGGGCGAGCGACCGCCCGACGACGAGATCCGCCGCGAGTGGCACACCGTGATCGACCAGGCGCGACTGCGGTGGCACAGCACCCGGCAGCAGATCGCCCGCTACCGCCGACCCAGGGAACCGGATGAACCGGACGAACCCTGATCCTCAGATCCTCAGGACGCGGCCCGGCCGGGCCGCGCGGCGAGCCCGCCCCCGCCACTCACTCCCAGCGGAAGAAGCGGGCCGCCGCGGCCAGGCCGAGTACCGCCCAGCCGGTCAGGATGCCGAGGTCCGCCCACGGCACGCCCGCGCCGGTCTGGAGGACGGACCGCAGGCCGTCGGACAGTGCGGCGATCGGGGTCAGCTCCAGCACCGACTGGACGGCGGAGGGGAACCTGCTCAGCGGCACGACCACGCCGCCGGCCAGCAGCAGCAGGATGAAGACCAGGTTGGCCGCGGCCAGCGTGGCCTCCGCCTTGAGCGTCCCGGCCATCAGCAGGCCGAGGCCGGAGAACGCGGCCGTCCCGAGGGCCAGCAGGGCGACGACGCTGAACGGGTCCCCCTGCGGGGACCAGCCGAGCGCCAGCGCGATCACGCTCAGCAGCGCCACCTGCAGCGCCTCAGTCACCAGCACGCAGCCCGTCTTCGCGGTCAGCAGCGCCCAGCGCGGCAGCGGGCTGGCGCCGAGCCGCTTCAGCACGCCGTACCGCCGCTCGAAGCCGGTGGCGATGGCCTGCCCGGTGAAGGCGGTGGACATCACGGCCAGCGCCAGCAGGCCGGGCGCCAGGAAGTCGACCCGCTTGCCGGGGCCCTCCACCGCGACGATGTCGACGGAAGAAAAGAGGACGAGCAGCACCGTCGGGATGATCACCGTGAGCAGCAGCTGTTCGCCGTTGCGCAGCAGCATCTTCGTCTCGAAGGCGGTCTGCGCGAGCAGCATCCGGCCGACGGGCGCGGCGCCCGGCTTCGGGGAGTAGTCCACGGAGGTCATGAGCGGAGGTCCCGTCCGGTCAGGTCGAGGAAGACGTCTTCGAGGCTGCGGCGCTGCACGGAGAGCCGCTCGGGCAGGATGCCGGAGGCCGCGCACCAGCCGGTGACGGTGGCCAGCAGCTGCGGGTCCACGGGAGCCCCGATCAGGTAGCCGCCGGGGGTGGGCTCGGTGGCGGTGGCGCCCTCGGGCAGCTCCTTGAGCAGCGGGCCGAGGTCCAGCCCGGGCGGCCCGTCGAAGCGCAGCGTGGACTCGGCGCCGCCGCGGCAGAGCTCCTCGGGGGTGCCCTCGGTGACCACCCGGCCGCGGTCGACGATGGCGACCCGGTCGGCGAGTTGTTCGGCCTCGTCCATGTGGTGGGTGGTGACGACCACGGTGACGCCGTCCCGGCGCAGGTCGCGGACCAGCTCCCAGGTGGCGTGCCGGGCCTGCGGGTCGAGCCCGGCGGTGGGCTCGTCCAGGAAGACCAGCTCCGGGCGGCCGACCACGGCCATGGCGAGGGCGAGCCGCTGCTGCTGGCCGCCGGAGAGCCGCCGGTAGGTGGTGCGGCCGCAGGAGCCCAGCCCGAGCCGCTCGACCAGGGCGTCCACGTCCAGCGGGTGGGCGTGCAGCTTGGCGGTGTGGCGCAGCATCTCGACGGCGCGCGCGCCCGCGTACACGCCGCCGGACTGCAACATCACGCCGATCCGGGGGCGCAGCTCGGCGCCCCGGGCGACCGGGTCGAGGCCCAGGACGCGGACAGTGCCGGCGTCGGGGCGGCGGTAGCCCTCGCAGACCTCGATGGTGGTGGTCTTCCCGGCGCCGTTGGGGCCGAGGACGGCGGTGACGGCGCCGCGCGCGATGACGAGGTCGAGACCGTCCACCGCGGTCTTCTCGCCGTAGCGCTTGACCAGCCCGGTGATCTGGACCGCGGGTTCGGAGTGCATACCGGCGAGTCTAAGAGGACCGAACACGGCGGCCGGACGGGAGGCCGGGCCGCGGCGGCGGGCCGGGGCGGCGGGGGTTGCGGAGGGTCGGATTCCAGATGGGTGGGCTTCCCGCAGGCGGGCCCGGAACGGCCGCAGTGACCGGTGGGGAGAGGCCTCCACTGATCGTTTTCGCAGGTCAGGTAAGCCTTACCTGCGTGACAGATGCCACGGATGAGGCGTGGGTCACGGCTTGTCCTCCCGGAAGTAATTACGCAACACTGGTGTTGTGAAAAACATGCGCGAGCACTCCACGCAGCAGGAGGCCGAGTCGGCCCCCGGCTGCGCCGTGCCCGCGACGGCGGCCGAGGTGCTGCTGGACGGCCACCGCGCCACCCGGGACCGGGTCGCCCGATCGATCCTGGACCACGGCCCGTCCTCCGCCACCGACCTGGCCAACCGGCTCGGTCTGACCAGCGCGGCGGTCCGCCGCCACCTGGACGGACTGGCCGCCGCCGGCCTGGTCGACGCCCGCGAGCAGCGGGTGTACGGCAGCCGGGGCCGGGGCCGCCCGGCCAAGGTCTTCGCCCTCACCGACGCCGGTCGGGACGCCTTCTACCAGGCGTACGACCAGCTCGCCGCCGACGCCCTGCGCTGGATCTCCGACGCGGTCGGCGGCGGCAAGGCCGGCGAGGAGGCGGTCGCCGCCTTCGCGCGGGCCCGCTTCGGCAAGCAGGGCGAGCGGTACCTCGACGCGCTGGACCAGGTCGAGGCCGCGGAGCGCACCGAGGCGCTCGCCCAGGCGCTGAGCGCCGACGGGTACGCTGCCACGGTGCGGAGAGTCCCGTCGGCCGCGGCGAAAGCCCCGGCGGGCGCCCAGCTCTGCCAGCACCACTGCCCGGTCGCGCACATCGCCGAGCAGTTCCCGCAGCTCTGTGAGGCGGAGACCGAGGTCTTCTCCCAGCTGCTGGGCACCCATGTGCAACGGCTGGCCACGATCGCCCACGGCGACGGGGTCTGCACCACCTATGTGCCGGCACCCGGTGCCGCATCGTCGCCCGCCCTGCGCTCCGCAGGCGGCTCCGATGCAGTGCCGACTGCCGGTACGTCCACCGATGATTCAGCCTCCGCGCGTTAGGAAGCTCGCATGACTGACACCGTTTCGCACCCGGAGCTCGAAGGCCTGGGCACCTACGAGTACGGCTGGGCGGACCCGGACACCGCCGGTGCCACCGCCAAGCGCGGGCTCAGCGAGGACGTCGTCCGCGACATCTCGGCGAAGAAGAGCGAGTCCGAGTGGATGCTGAACCTTCGCCTCAAGGGCCTGAAGCTGTTCGGCAAGAAGCCCATGCCGACCTGGGGCTCGGACCTCACCGGCATCGACTTCGACAACATCAAGTACTTCGTCCGCTCGACCGAGAAGCAGGCCGAGTCGTGGGAGGACCTGCCCGCGGACATCAAGGCGACGTACGACCGGCTGGGCATCCCGGAGGCGGAGAAGCAGCGGCTGGTCGCCGGTGTGGCCGCGCAGTACGAGTCCGAGGTGGTCTACCACCAGATCCGTGAGGACCTGGAGGAGCAGGGTGTCCTCTTCCTGGACACCGACACCGCGCTCAAGGAGCACCCGGAGATCTTCAAGGAGTACTTCGGCACGGTCATCCCGGCCGGCGACAACAAGTTCGCCGCGCTGAACACGGCCGTCTGGTCCGGCGGCTCCTTCATCTACGTGCCGAAGGGTGTCCACGTCGACATCCCGCTCCAGGCCTACTTCCGGATCAACACCGAGAACATGGGCCAGTTCGAGCGGACGCTGATCATCGTCGACGAGGACGCCTACGTCCACTACGTCGAGGGCTGCACCGCGCCGATCTACTCCTCGGACTCGCTGCACTCCGCGGTCGTGGAGATCATCGTCAAGAAGGGCGGCCGCTGCCGCTACACGACCATCCAGAACTGGTCGAACAACGTCTACAACCTGGTCACCAAGCGCGCCGTGGCGTACGAGGGCGCGACCATGGAGTGGGTCGACGGCAACATCGGCTCCAAGGTCACCATGAAGTACCCGGCCGTCTACCTGATGGGCGAGCACGCCAAGGGCGAGACCCTGTCGATCGCCTTCGCGGGCGAGGGCCAGCACCAGGACGCCGGGGCCAAGATGGTCCACATGGCGCCGAACACCTCCTCCAACATCGTCTCCAAGTCGGTGGCGCGAGGCGGCGGCCGCACCTCCTACCGCGGTCTGATCGAGATCGGCGAGGGCTCCAAGGGCGCCAAGTCCAACGTGCTCTGCGACGCGCTGCTGGTCGACACCATCTCCCGCTCGGACACCTACCCGTACGTGGACGTCCGCGAGGACGACGTGTCGATGGGCCACGAGGCGACGGTCTCCAAGGTCAGCGAGGACCAGCTCTTCTACCTGATGAGCCGGGGCATGACCGAGTTCGAGGCGATGGCGATGATCGTCCGCGGCTTCGTCGAGCCGATCGCGCGCGAGCTGCCGATGGAGTACGCGCTGGAGCTGAACCGGCTGATCGAGCTGCAGATGGAAGGCTCTGTCGGCTGACACGCAGCCGCACACGGTCCCGTCCGCATTCCTAGGAAGAGAGCACCACGACAGCCATGGCTGACGTCAACACCCCCACCGGCTCCACCACCGCCGGTTCGATCGAGGTCGGTACCGCCGGCGCGGGCGCGCAGCTCGCCGGCCCCGGCACCGGCCGCGCCACCGTCCAGCAGCCGATCGACGCCCGGGTCGCGGTCAAGCCCTCCTTCGAGGTGGGCGACTTCCCGGTGCCGACCGGGCGCGAGGAGGACTGGCGGTTCACCCCGCTGCACCGTCTCGGCGGCCTGCACGACGGCACCGCCGCCGAGGCCGAGAAGGGCGAGGACAAGGTCGAGCTGAGCCTGCCGGACGGCGTCACCGCCGAGACCGTCGGCCGCGACGACGCCCGCCTGGGCAAGGCCGGCAAGCCGGTCGACCGGGTCGCCGCCCAGGCCTTCAGCGCCTTCGAGCAGGCGCTCGTGGTCACCGTCCCCAAGGAGACGGTGCTCACCGAGCCGGTCAAGATCGACGTGCACGGCGAGGGCGGCACCCGCTTCGCCCACGTGGTGGTCGACGTCAAGCCGTTCGCCGAGGCCGTCGTGGTGATCAACCACACCGGTACCGGCACCCGGGCCGCCAACGTCGAGCTGCTGGTCGGCGACGGCGCCAAGCTGACCTTCGTCTCCGTCCAGGACTGGGACCGGGACGCGGTGCACGTGGCCCAGCAGACCGCCCTGGTCGGCCGGGACGCCTCGCTGAAGTCCGTGGTCGTCAGCTTCGGCGGCGACGTCGTCCGCATCCACCCGCGGATCTCCTACGCCGGACCGGGCGGCGAGGCCGAGCTCTTCGGCCTCTACTTCGCCGACGCCGGCCAGCACCTGGAGCACCGTCTGGTCATCGACCACGACACCCCGCACTGCCGCTCCAACGTGGTCTACAAGGGCGCGCTGCAGGGCAAGGACGCGCACGCGGTCTGGGTCGGCGACGTGCTGATCCGCGCCGCCGCCGAGGGCACCGACACCTACGAGCTCAACCGCAACCTGGTGCTCACCGACGGCGCCCGGGTGGACTCCATCCCGAACCTGGAGATCGAGACCGGCGAGATCGTCGGCGCCGGCCACGCCTCGGCGACCGGCCGCTTCGACGACGAGCAGCTCTTCTACCTGCAGGCCCGCGGCATCCCGGCCGACGAGGCCCGCCGCCTGGTGGTCCGCGGCTTCTTCGCCGAGCTGGTCCAGCAGATCGGCGTCGCCGAGATCCAGGACCACCTGATGGAGAAGATCGAGGCCGAGCTGGAAGCGGCGGTCTGATGAGTTTTCTCCGTGCCTGCGCGCTGAGCGAGCTGGCCGAGGACGTGCCCCGGCGCGTCGACCTCAACGGCGTGCCGGTCTCCGTCGTGCGCACCGACGAGGGGGTGTTCGCGATCAACGACACCTGCTCGCACGCGAACGTCTCCCTCTCCGAGGGCGAGGTCGAGGACTGCATGATCGAGTGCTGGCTGCACGGCTCCAGCTTCGACCTGCGCACCGGCAAGCCCTCCGGCCTGCCCGCCACCAAGCCGGTCGCTGTCTACCCCGTAAAGATCGAAGGGGACGATGTGCTCGTCTCCGTCAACCAGGAGTCCTGAGTACACATGGCAACCCTTGAAATCCGCGACCTGCACGTCTCCGTCGAGGCCGAGAACGGCCCCCGGGAGATCCTGAAGGGCGTCGACCTGACCGTGAAGCAGGGCGAGACCCACGCGATCATGGGTCCGAACGGCTCCGGCAAGTCCACCCTGGCCTACTCGCTGGCCGGCCACCCGAAGTACACCGTCACCGGCGGCTCGGTACTGCTGGACGGCGAGGACGTCCTGGAGATGTCCGTCGACGAGCGCGCCCGGGCCGGCGTCTTCCTGGCCATGCAGTACCCGGTCGAGGTCCCCGGTGTCTCGGTCTCCAACTTCCTGCGCACCGCCGCCACCGCCGTCCGCGGCGACGCCCCCAAGCTGCGGCTGTGGGTGAAGGAGGTCAAGGAGGCGATGGCCGCCCTTCAGATGGACCCGGCGTTCGCCGAGCGCAACGTCAACGAGGGCTTCTCCGGCGGCGAGAAGAAGCGCCACGAGATCCTCCAGCTGGAGCTGCTCAAGCCGAAGATCGCGATCCTCGACGAGACCGACTCCGGCCTGGACGTCGACGCGCTGCGCATCGTCTCCGAGGGCATCAACCGGGTCCGCTCGACCGGCGAGGTCGGCACCCTGCTGGTGACCCACTACACCCGCATCCTGCGGTACATCAAGCCCGACTACGTCCACGTCTTCGCGGCCGGCCGCATCGTCGAGTCCGGCGGTGCCGAGCTGGCCGACAAGCTGGAGAACGAGGGCTACGAGTCCTACGTGAAGGGCGGCGCTTCCGAGTGACCCATACTCACGAGTCGGCGGTTCTGTCGGGCCTGCTCGACACCGATGCGATCCGCAAGGACTTCCCCGTCCTGCAGCGGCTGCTGCACGACGACAAGCCGCTGGTCTACCTGGACAACGCGGCGACCTCGCAGAAGCCGCGCCAGGTGCTGGAAGCCCTGAACGCCTACTACGAGCGGCACAACTCCAACGTCCACCGCGGCGTGCACGTGCTCGCCGAGGAGGCCACGGCGCTCTACGAGGGCGCCCGTGACAAGGTCGCGGCCTTCATCAACGCGCCGAGCCGCAACGAGGTGGTCTTCACCAAGAACGCCTCGGAGTCGCTCAACCTGGTCGCCAACATGCTGACCTGGGCGGACGAGCCGTACCGGGTCGACGCCGAGTCCGAGATCGTCATCACGGAGATGGAGCACCACTCCAACATCGTCCCGTGGCAGCTGCTCTCGCAGCGCACCGGCGCGAAGCTGAAGTGGTTCGGGCTGACCGACGAGGGCCGGCTCGACCTGTCCAACATCGACGAGCTGATCACCGAGAAGACCAAGGTCGTCTCGTTCACGCTGGTCTCCAACCTGCTCGGCACGGTCAACCCGGTCGAGGCCATCGTCCGCAAGGCCCAGTCGGTCGGCGCGCTGGTCGTCATCGACGCCTCGCAGGCCGCGCCGCACATGGTGCTGGACGTGCAAGCGCTGGAGGCGGACTTCGTCGCCTTCACCGGCCACAAGATGCTGGCGCCGACCGGCATCGGCGTGCTCTGGGGCCGCCAGGAGCTGCTGGAGGACCTCCCGCCGTTCCTCGGCGGCGGCGAGATGATCGAGACCGTCACGATGGGCTCGTCCACCTACGCCCCGGCGCCGCACAAGTTCGAGGCCGGCACCCCGCCGATCGCCCAGGCGGTCGGTCTCGGTGCGGCCATCGACTACCTGTCGGCCATCGGCATGGACCGGATCGCCGCGCACGAGCACGCGATCACCGAGTACGCGGTCGAGCGGCTGCTGGAGGTCCCGGACCTGCGGATCATCGGCCCGCGCACGGCCGTGGACCGCGGTGCGGCGATCTCGTTCACGCTGGGAGACATCCACCCGCACGACGTGGGCCAGGTGCTGGACGAGCAGGGCATCGCCGTGCGCGTCGGACACCACTGCGCACGGCCGGTCTGCCTGCGGTACGGAATTCCGGCGACCACGCGGGCGTCGTTCTACCTGTACTCGACGCCCGGTGAGGTGGACGCCCTGATCGACGGGCTCCACCACGTCCGGAACTTCTTCGGCTGACAGGACGGCCCACGACATGAAGCTCGACTCGATGTACCAGGACATCATCCTGGACCACTACCGCAACCCCCACGGCAAGGGACTGCGGCCCGGTGACGCCGAGGTGCACCACGTCAACCCGACGTGTGGCGACGAGATCACCCTGCGGGTGCGGCTCGACGGCGCCACGGTCGCGGACGTCTCGTACGAGTCCCAGGGCTGTTCGATCAGCCAGGCCAGCGCCTCGGTGCTGAACGACCTGGTGGTCGGCAAGAGCGTCGGCGACGCGCAGGCCGTCCAGGAGGCCTTCCTGGAGCTGATGCAGAGCAAGGGCCAGGGCGAGGGCGACGAGGAGGTGCTGGAGGACGCGGTCGCGTTCGCCGGCGTCTCCAAGTACCCGGCCCGGGTCAAGTGCGCGCTGCTGAGCTGGATGGCTTGGAAGGACGCCACCGCCAAGGCGCTCGCCGAGCACCCCGCCGTCAACGACTGAAGCAGAAGAGGAGGACAGACACATGAGTGACACCGAGACGCCCGCCCCTTCCGCTGAGGGCGGTCCGACCGTCATCGTCGGCACCACCGCCGGCACCGTCTCCGTCGAGGACCTGACCGAGGCCCTGATGGACGTCGTCGACCCCGAGCTGGGCATCGACGTCGTCAACCTGGGCCTGATCTACGGCATCCACATCGACGAGTCCGACGTGGCGACCATCGACATGACGCTCACCTCGGCGGCCTGCCCGCTGACCGACGTCATCGAGGACCAGGCCAAGACGGCCACCGACGGCCTCGTCCAGGACCTGCGCATCAACTGGGTCTGGATGCCGCCGTGGGGCCCGGACAAGATCACCGACGACGGCCGCGACCAGCTCCGCGCGCTCGGCTTCAACGTCTGAGACCGGTCGACCGTCAACCCGCTGCCGCGCGAGTCTCCCCTTCGGGGGAAGTGCTCGCGCGGCAGTGGTCTGTCTGCGAGCGGGCGGCGAGGTCGGGGCATGCCCTCTGTCGTCGTGTCCGGGCGGTGGATCTTGCCGAACAAGGCCGAGGGGAGTTGCGCGGTGCTCGGCGAACGGTCGTTCGGTGAGCTGGTGAAGCCGCCCGAACCGTTCGGGTTCGAGATCCACCCGGACACGTGGAAGCCCTGGGCGAGTTGAGCCCGCGAACGCCGCTGCCCGGTACGGAGGTCCGTACCGGGCAGCGGCGTTCGCGGCGGTCAGGCGCGCTTGGGGGAGCGGGCTACGGCGACGGCCAGGGCCACGCAGGCGAGGGCGGCCAGGGCGGCGAACCCGCTGGTGGCCGGGAGCAGGCCGTAGTGCTGGACGAGGGCGCCGACGCCGACGATGGGCAGCGAGGAGCCGAGGTAGACGATGACCCACAGGGAGCTCAGCTCGGAGCCCCGGCGCTCGGGGTTCATCGCGGCGACGGCGGAGGTGAACAGGGACCGGAAGGCGACGCCCTGGCAAGCGCCGCCGAGGACGCTGCCGATGAACAGCAGAGCGGCGGTGCCGGTGTACTGGGCGGTGATGACCAGGGCGAGGCCGGAGGCGAGGCCGGCCATGCCGAGCGCGATGACCAGGCGGTCGGCGGTCGGCGGGACGAGCAGCTGGGCGGCCGCGGACGAGCCGAGCAGCAGGGCCGCCACCACCGCGCCGGTCAGCCGGGAGTCGCTGTGCAGCACCTTGGCCGAGAAGGCCGGGGCCAGGCTCAGGTAGACGCCGAAGACCGCGTAGGAGACGAAGCCGGCCCCGGACGCGAGCAGGAACTCGCGGCGGCCGGTGGCCGGCAGGGCGAGGCGCTGCGGGCGCAGGTGGGCCGGGGTGGTGATGCGCGGCGGGGCGGCCGGCGGGCGGTTGCGGCCGGGCATCCGGGGGTGGACCAGGGCCAGCGGCACACAGAGCGCCAGCAGGGCGACGGCGTGCAGCAGGAAGGGCGTCAGCAGCGGGTCCGAGCCGCCGGCCAGCAGGGCGCCGACCACCGGGCCGAGGGCGACGCCGCCCGCCGAACAGGCCAGGGTGAGCTTGGCGGCCAGGGTCGGGCGGTCCGGCAGCAGATCGCCCAGCGCCGCTCCGGCGGCGCCGGTGGACAGGCCGACCGCGATGCCCTGGACGGCCCGGCCGAGCGCCAGCTGCCAGAAGCTCCCCGCGGTGGCGAACACCACGTCCCCGGCGGCGGCCAGCGCCACGGCCGGCAGGATCAGGGCGCGCCGGCCGAGGTGGTCCGACCAGTGGCCGACCACGGCGAGCACCGGGACCAGCGCGAACACGTAGACGGTGAACAGCAGCGTGGTGTCGAACGGGCCGAGGGCCAGCCGCTGCTGGAGCAGCGGGTAGATCGGGGTCGCCAGGTTGGCTCCGACCAGCATGAACAGCAGGGCGGCGGCCACCAGGCCGACGCGGATGCCGCGCAGCGCGTTCCAGCGGCTGATCGCGGCGAGCTGGAGCTGGGCGCGGGGCGCGAGCTCCAGGGGAAGCAGGGCCTCCGACAGTCGGCGTCCGTCGAACTGCGCGGTGCGCAGGCCGGAGCCGGCAGGGGAGAGGTCCGCCATGGCAGGGGTCTCCTGTGGCCGGGCACCACCGGGGTCGGCGGGGTGTGCCGATGCGCCCGTCCTGCGGCGCTGTGGTGGTGGCCTCGGTGCGGGACTCCCTGGTGGAGCAGGTGAGCGTGGGGCCCCTCCGGCCCGGTGCCCGGGAGAGGAGGGAAAGGGGGCGTCATTGCCCGGTGGCCCGCGCGGGGTGTGCACGGCACCATTTCGAAGGATAAGGGGTGGGCGCACGGTTGCGGCGCGCGCCCCTGGAGGCCGGGCATCGAGGGTGCCCGGCCTATACGCTGAGGTAATAGACCGGTTACACGGAGCCGATGCTCCGCGGACCGGTCGGCTGACCGCTCGCTGTAGGGAGAACGCGCAACGATGGCCGGACGACGTCGAAAGAACGCTGGGGCCGATTCGGCGGGCGGACCCGCCGAGGGGGCGGCCGAGGCGGTGCTCCCGGCCGACCTGGAGCTGCAGGACCTGTACGGGGCGTTCGCCGCGCACGGGCTGGACGACGACGACCTCGACGACTCCGCCGTGCTGGTACCCCCGGTGCGGCTGCCGTCCGAGGACGAGCTGGCCGCCCAGGCGAAGGCCGTACCGATGCTGGGGTACGCGCTGCAGCTCGCCCGCTGGACCGCCCCGCACCGCCCGGTGGACGAGCTCGGGGACCTCACCGGCCCGGACCGGGCGCCCGCCGCGCGGCTGCTCGGCCTGGCCCCCGAGGAGGGCGAGGCGCCGGAGGAGGCCGTGGTCGAGGCGATGCGGGCCTGGTCGCTGGCCTGCGACCTGGACCTGATCGAGATCGGCACCACGGCGGCCGGCGAACACGTGGCCATCCCCGGTCCCGACCTGGAGCCCGCCGAGCAGGGGGACGCGGAGACCGTCCTGGAGCTGTGGCTGACGGCCGCCGGGATCGTCCGGGAGCTGGCCGTGGAGGCGGACTCGCTGCCCGACGAGGCGGAGGGCGAGGGCCCCGAGGACGGCGAGGAGGACGAGGAGCGGCTGGCCGAGGTCGAGGAGGCCCGGGAGGCGGCCGCCGAGCTGCTCGACGAGGCGCTGCAGGTGCTGTACGAGACCACCGCCTTTGCCGAGCCCGGTACCGAGACCGTGCCGCTGGGGGTGCTGGCCGCGCTGCTGGTCGTCCCGGAGGGCGAGGAGCCGAGCGAGGAGCTGCTCGGCGACATCACCGATGTGATGGTCACCCTGGACCCGATGCTCGGGGACCTCGCCGAGCTGGGCCTGCTGGACTACCGCCCGATCGACCCGGAGCTGTTCGACGAGGAGGAGGGCGAGGCGCCCGCCGAGGCCGCGCTCGGGGAGGAGCCGCTGGATGAGGAGGAGTCCGCCCGCTTCGGCCTGGTCCGGCTGACCCCGCTCGGCCAGTACGGGATCCGGCAGTGGCTGCTGGAGGACGGCTACGACGCCCCGCTGGTCGGCGAGCTGGCCCAGGGCGACGCCGCGGACCTGCTCCGCGGGATCTGCGAGGCGACCAATGTGCTGCCCGAGCAGGAGCTGCTGGCCTGGGTCACCGGCCGGGAGCCCGTGGCGGCGGCGCGCGAGCTGCTGGAGGCGGCGCGCGGCCATGACGCGTACGCCCCGATGCGGCGGATGCTCTGCCAGCTGGCGCTGGGCATGATCGGGCCGGAGGCCGAGCCCGCCGCCCGGGAGGTGCTGGACGACCCGGAGCTGGGCGGGGGCGTGCGGGCCTGGCTGACCTCCGTCGACGCGGCCGACGTACCCGCGCCGGAGCGGTCGATGGCGCTGTGGACGGTGGTCGACACCTTCGCCGCCCAGCTGCTCGACACCGGCGGTGACGCCGAGCTGCTGCGCGAGCTGATCACCGGGCTGCCGGTGACGGACAACCCGGCGAGCTACTTCGGCGAGCTCTGGCGGGTGGACCACCCGTACACGGCGGACGTGCTGGAGGCGGTCGGCGAGCTGCACCTGGACCGGACCGTCGCCAAGGAGGCGCGCAAGGCGGCCTTCAAGGCACGGTCGAAGGGGTAGCGAAGGGGCGGCAGGGGGCAGGCAGGGCAGGCAGCGGGCGGGCGCTGCGGCCGGTCGTGGCGGAACGTCGCCGCGGCCGGTCGTGGCGTCGGCCGTGGCGGCCGGTCGTTACGGAAGGTCCAGCGAGCCGTCCTCGGTGAAGGGGAAGAACGGGTTGTGGGCCAGCTCCCAGAGGTGGCCGTCCGGATCCTCGAAGTAGCCGGAGTAGCCGCCCCAGCTGGTCGCGGTCGGCGGCTTCACCACCGTGGCGCCGGCGTCGACGGCGGTCTTCAGGGCGGCGTCCACCAGCTCGGGCGACTCCAGGTTCACCGCGAGGGTGACGCCCCGGAAGGACGGCTCGCCGCCGCCGGGCACGCCCGCGTCGGCGGCCAGCTCGTCGTGCGGGAAGAGGCCGAGCACCGAGTCGGCCGTCCGGAACCAGACGATCTCCGGGCTGGAGGCGGAGGACCGCCGCCACCCGAGGTCCTCGTAGAAGCGGGTGCTGCGGTCGAGGTCGGCCACCCCGAGGGTGACGATGCTGAGGCGGGCCGGGAAGTCCTGGTGTGCTGTCATGCCCGACAGCGTAGGAAGGGTGACTGACAAACACCCGTGCTGACACGAACCCGGAAGGCCCGATCCGTCGTCCGGCCGGGAGGAGCTGATGACCCGGCAGGTCCCGTCCACGTATCGTTTCCCGCAGGCGGCGCGAGCGCGGCAGGGCACGGCGAGTACTCGGGGGTGCGGCACAGGATGGTGCGGGAGAGCGACGGCAGGCCCCAGGAGCAGGACGAACTCCGGCGAAAGGCCCCCCGCCGCGGGGGTCTCCGGGAGGAGGGCCGACTCGACGACCGGCTCGCCGAACAGGAGGAGTTCTCCCGCCGGACCCTCGCCGCGGCGGACTTCCCGGTGTACGGCGTGGAGGGGGCGGACCCGGACGGCGACGCGCTGGCCGCGTTCGAGACCGCCAACGGCGAGCTGCGCTGGGTGGAGGTCCGCTCCGGCGACTGGACCTCCCCCGCCGGCCCGTACATCACCGTCCGCACCTACCGGCCCGGCACCGAGTACCAGGACCCGCTGCCCGAGCTGGAGGACGTGGTCGAGGACGAGCGCGACCGGGTCTACGAACAACTGGGCATCGACGAGGGCGACTGCCCCGGCCGGGTCCGGGCGCTGCGCGAGTGGATCACCGTGGACGGCGAGCCCCGCGCGGTGGAGGTCCACGAGGACCGGCGCGCCCTCTGGGCCGGGCCCGACGCCACCGCGTCCGGATCGGGCCCGGTCTGGGCGGGCCGCCTGTGGGTGGACGGACTGACCGTCGTCGTCTGCGGGCGGGGCGTGCCGCCCGGCGCCGTCGAGCTGGCCCGGATCGGCGACTTCGAGCGGTACCTGCTCGGCCGGACCGACCTGCTGCGCCGGCTCGCCGCCCGGCGCGGCCGGAGCATCCCGGTCGAGGAGCGCGAGCTCACCCCCGCCGTCGGGCTGGAGGCGCACCGCGAGGTGATCCACCAGACCATCGCCGAGTCCGCCGCGATGGAGGCGCAGGTCCGGGCCGGGCGCACGCCCCGGCTGCCGCGAGCCCTGCGCGGGGAGACCGGCCTGCTGCGCTGGGAGGCCGCCGTCCGCCAGCAGATGCGGCTCGCCTCGGAGACCCGGGAGGAGGCGGTGGCCGCGGTGACGACGATGGTGAACCACCTCAACCGGCTCTCCCGGCAGACCCAGTGGGTGGTCGGCACCCCGGAGGGCGCGGCCGCCGTCGAGGAGGTCATCCGGTACACCGTGTTCGCCAGCGAGGTGGCGAGCCTGCCGGCGCAGCGGGCCTGGGAGCAGCTCTGGCGCGACCGGCCGGGCGGCTCCGGCTGGGAGGAGCACCGGCTCGGCGAGCAGCTGTGGCTGTCGGCCTGGGAGCAGTGGCGGGCGGCGCGCAGCGGGAGGTGAGCGGGCCCCGCGGGCGGCCCGGGTTGTCGGAGGACGGCAAAGAGGAAGTCATGAGTTCGAATACGGTCGGCAAATGACCACCCTGACGAGGTGTCCGCTTCACCGTGCGTTCACCGGACGGGCGGAGTCTGCTGGGCGTCGGACACCTCCCTCGACACCTCGCACGCCACGCGCCGGGCCCCGCCCCGGTCGGCGGCCCACCTCTCAGGAGTGACTGCCATGTCGCTGTCCCGCCGGGACTTCGTCAACCGTTCCACCCTCGTCGGGGCCGGTGTGCTGATCGCCGGCAGCGCCGAGGCGCTGGCCAGCGCCCCGGGCGCGATCGCCGCCCCGGTCGGCGGCGAGGTGCAGGACGCCACCACCGCCGACGCCGAGCGTGCCGCCGTCGGCTACGGCGCTCTGGTGAAGGACCCGGAGAACCTGCTGTCGCTGCCCAAGGGCTTCAAGTACACGGTCGTGAACCGGACCGGTGTCACCAAGCTGCGCACCGGCGAGTTCACCCCGAGCAACCACGACGGCACCTCGGCCTTCGAGGACGAGCGCGGCGGCAACCTGCTGGTCGTCAACCACGAGCTGAGCGGCGCCCGCGCCAACTGGCCGCACCCCGTGCCGCTGATCGAGGGCCACGTCTACGACCCGGGCGCGGCCGGCGGCTGCACCATCGTGCACGCCAAGGCCAACGGCAAGGTCGAGCAGTGGGTCGGCATCGCCGGTACCTCCACCAACTGCGCCGGTGGCGTGAGCCCGTGGGGCACCTGGCTGTCCGGCGAGGAGACCGAGGACAAGGCCGGCAAGAACGGCTTCACCAAGGACCACGGCTACATCTTCGAGGTCGACCCGTTCGACGACGAGTACAACCAGAACCCGCAGCCGGTGAAGGCGTTCGGGCGCTACGCGCACGAGGCCGTCGTGGTCGACCCCAAGCGCGGCCAGGTCTACCTGACCGAGGACGCCTCCAACCCGAACGGCCTGCTGTTCCGCTGGACCCCGCCGGCCGGCTTCAAGCACGGCCGCTACCAGCTGCGCAAGCTCGCCGACGACGCCGGCGTGCTCGAGGCCTTCAAGGTGTTCGACGCGCAGGGCAAGTTCATCGACGACCTGTCGCGCGCCACCAAGGTCGGCACCACGTACGGCGTGGACTGGGTCAAGGTCCAGGACCGCGACGCCAGGACCGTCTCCGTCCGCAAGCAGTTCAAGGACGGCGAGGTCACCCGCGCCCGCAAGCTCGAGGGCATGTGGTGGGGCGACGGCGGCTTCTACTTCGTCTCCAGCTTCGCCCGCTCGGAGAGCCCGCTCCAGCACGACGGCCAGGTCTGGTTCTTCAACCCGGTCCGCCGCACCATCACCCTGAAGGTGCTGCTCGGCGTCAACACCGACGTCTTCGGCGACCACGACAACTACGACGGCCCGGACAACATCACCGTCTCGCCCTACGGCGGCATCGTGATCGCCGAGGACGGCGAGGGTGTCTCGCACCTGTTCGGCGCCACCGAGGACGGTCTGGTCTACCCGATCGCCCGCAACGACCTCAACATCGGCACCGCCGAGAAGCCCGAGTTCAGCGAGTTCACCGGCGTCACCTTCTCGGACGACGGCAAGACGCTGTTCGCCAACATCCAGGTCCCGGGCATCCAGCTGGCCATCACCGGTCCTTGGCACCGCCTGAACGAGCACAAGCGCGGCCAGGGCTACGGCGCCTGATCCGTCGCCGCCAGGCACACGCGGTCGCCGCCAGGCACGCAGGGGAGGGGCCCGCTTCGGCGGGCCCCTCTCCGCCGTCTCCTCCGCCGTCCTCCGCCGTCCGGGCCGTGCCTTGGCCCGGCGGCTCAGTCCTCCGGCAGCCGCAGCTGGAGCATGGCCAGCAGCCGCTGCTGCGGCTGGGACAGGTCGATACCGGTCAGCTGCTCGGCCCGGCGCACCCGGTAGCGCAGGGTGTTGGGGTGGATGTGCAGGGCGTCCGCGGCGACCCGCACCTCGCCCAGCGCGTCCAGCCAGGCCAGCACCGACTCGGCCAGCCGGGTGCCGTGCCGCCGGTCGTACGCGGCCAGCGCCGTCAGCCGGGGGTCGCGCAGCCCGGCCCGCTCCTGCAGCAGCGCCAGCATCTCGCTGACCAGCACCTCCGCCTGGACGTCGATCAGCGCGGCGACCTCCAGATCCACCCCGCCGCGGCCCATCGCGTCCAGGATCCGGTCCGCCTGCGCCCGGGAGTCGGGCACCTGGGCCAGAGCGTCCACCGTCGAGCCGATCGCCGCGCGCAGCGGGATCCCCAGGTGGTCCCGGGCCGCCTCGACCACCTCGTGGGCCCAGTCGCGGACGGTGGTCATCGGCAGCCCGGCGGGCAGCTCGGGCAGCAGCACGTACACCCGGGAGTCGATCGGCGCGAGCAGCGCGCTGCGGTGCCGGGCGGCCGTGTGCACCGAGATCAGGCCGGTCACGTCGGCCCGGGCGAGCGCCTCGGTGGTGTGCGCGCTGTACGCCAGGACGGTCGCCGGGCGGCGCAGGTCCAGGCCCAGGTGGGTGGCGAGCGACTGCGGGCCGGTCGAGCCCTCCAGCAGGCCGGTGAGCAGGGTGCGGGTCAGCCGGACGTCCGCCGACAGCTCCCGGCGCCGGCGCACCAGCTGCGCGGCGGCCACCCGGGCCGCACCGACCAGGGCCTGCTCGGCCAGCGGGGCGAGCGGCTGGGCGCCCTCCTGCACCCAGATGGTGCCGAGCGGCTGCGCCCCGGCCCGGATGCCGATCGCCAGCCGACGGCGCAGGCCGAGCTCCGGGTGCGGATCGACCGCGATCGGGGCGTCCGAGCTGCGCAGGTGCTGGAAGATGCCCCACTCGCGGAGCTTCGACAGGTACGGCTCGGGGCCCTGCCAGCCGAGGATGGAGAGCCGGCGGAGGTCGTCCACCTCGTCGGAGTCGGAGGAGCGGGAGTAGGCCAGCACCCGGCTGGAGGTGTCCTCGATCGAGACGATGCCGCTGGTGAGGACCGCGACGGTCTGGGCGAGGGAGAAGAGGTCGCCGGCGTTGTGCTCGGGGGCGCCCGGCGCGTCCGGGGCGTCCGGTCCGGCGATGATCGCGCGGGCGAGCGAGTCCAGGTGCTCCCAGCGGGTCTCCCGGCGGACCGAGAGCAGGGCGACGCCGGCCTCGGTGGCCGCCTCGCGCAGCGCGTCGGCCTGTCCGGGGCCGTCGAGCTTGACGGCGACCGCCGCCGCGCGGGACCGGCCGGCCGCGCGCAGCGCCGGGAGGGCGGCCCGGCCGCGGGCGCCGATGGCGAGGACCAGCTCGCCGGGGGCGGCGGTCGGCGGATCCTCCGGGTC
This sequence comes from Kitasatospora sp. NPDC048239, assembly GCF_043202015.1. Classification (NCBI taxonomy): domain Bacteria; kingdom Bacillati; phylum Actinomycetota; class Actinomycetes; order Kitasatosporales; family Streptomycetaceae; genus Kitasatospora; species Kitasatospora sp. NPDC048239. The sequence continues at coordinate 213,271 of NZ_JBICZP010000008.1, forward strand.
GAGGATCGCGACGTCGCGCACCGGGACGTCCAAGCCCTGCGGCGCGGCCTGGAGTTCGACCAGCGGCTCGCCGAGGGACATCAGCAGCTGTCGGAGCGGGAGGCCCGGGGGCTGGGACATGCGGCCTTCCTTCATCCGCCCGGACAACGCCGTGGGGGCGATTCAGTGCTGTGGACGAAGCCGGGAGGGGCTGCGGCGGACGGGCGGGGCACGGGGTGGCGGCCGGGAGGGTGCGGGCGGGACGGCCCGGCCGGGAGGGTGTGGGGGGCGGCGGCCGTGACCGCGCCGTAATCCCTTCGTCGGCCCGGACAACGCCGTACGGATGACTTTAGCCGCCCGGCCAATCATGTGGCCCCCGGTGCAGGAATAGCGTTCGTCCTGTGGCCGACGTGCGACCCACGTCGGCATCCCCCATGAACCGAAGGAGAGCGTGCGCTCATGGATGCTGTGACCCAGGTCCCCGCGCCGGTGAACGAGCCGGTCCACAGCTACGCCCCCGGCAGCCCCGAACGGGCCCGCCTGGAGGCGAAGCTGAAGGAGCTGGGCGGCCAGGAGCCGGTCCAGCTGACCATGACGATCAACGGTGAGCGCCGCATGGGCGCCGGCACCGAGATCCACGTCGTCCAGCCGCACAACCACGCGGCGAGGCTCGGCACCCTGCGCAACGCCACCCAGGCCGACGCGCAGGACGCCATCGACACTGCCCTGGCCGCAGCCCCGGCCTGGCAGGCGCTCTCCTTCGACTCCCGGGCCGCGATCTTCCTCAAGGCCGCCGACCTGCTGGCCGGCCCCTGGCGCGAGACCCTGGCCGCCGCCACCATGCTCGGCCAGTCCAAGACCGCCCAGCAGGCCGAGATCGACACCCCCTGCGAGCTGGTCGACTTCCTGCGCTTCAACGTGCACTTCGCCCGGCAGATCATGGCCGAGCAGCCGATCTCCTCGGACGGCGTGTGGAACCGCAGCGACCACCGCCCGCTGGAGGGCTTCGTCTACGCGATCACCCCGTTCAACTTCACCGCCATCGCCGGCAACCTGCCGACCGCGCCGGCGCTGATGGGCAACGTGGTGCTGTGGAAGCCCTCCCCGACCCAGCAGTTCTCCGCGCACCTGCTGATGCAGCTGCTGGAGGAGGCCGGGCTGCCCAAGGGCGTCATCAACATGGTGACCGGTGACGGCCTGGACGTCTCCGCCGTGGCGCTGAAGCACCCGTCGCTGGCCGGCATCCACTTCACCGGCTCGACCGCGACCTTCCAGCACCTGTGGCGCTCGGTCGGCGAGAACATCGCCGGCTACCGCACCTACCCGCGGATCGTCGGCGAGACCGGCGGCAAGGACTTCCTGGTCGCCCACCCGTCCGCCGACCCGGCCGTGCTCAAGACCGCGATGACCCGCGGCGCCTTCGAGTTCCAGGGCCAGAAGTGTTCGGCGCTGTCCCGGGCGTACGTCCCCGCCTCGCTCTGGGCCGGTCTGAAGGACGCGTTCCGCGACGAGGTCGAGGGCCTGACCATGGGCGACGTCACCGACCTGTCGAACTTCATGTCCGCCGTCATCGACGAGCGCTCGTTCGCCAAGAACAAGGCCGCCATCGACCGGGCCCAGGCGGACCCGAAGGTCGAGGTGCTGGCCGGCGGCACGTACGACGACTCGGTGGGCTACTTCGTCCGCCCGACCGTGCTGGTCTGCGAGGACCCGGAGAGCGAGTACTTCCGGGACGAGTACTTCGGCCCGATCCTCGCCGTCCTGGTGTACGAGGACGAGAAGTACGAGGAGATGCTGGCGCAGATGGAGTCGGCCTCGCCGTACGGCCTGACCGGCGCGATCATCGCCCAGGACCGCGCCGCGGCCCAGGACGCGATGCACAAGCTGCGCTTCGCGGCCGGCAACTTCTACATCAACGACAAGCCGACCGGCGCGGTGGTCGGCCAGCAGCCCTTCGGCGGCGGCCGGGCCTCGGGCACCAACGACAAGGCCGGTGCCAAGCAGAACCTGGCGCGCTGGACCTCGACCCGCTCGGTCAAGGAGACCTTCGTCCCGCCGACGGACTACCGCTACCCGCACATGGGCTGAGTGCCCCACCGCGCCCGGCCCCGCAGCCGGGCGCACCCGGGCGGCGGACCCTACCCCCGGTCCGCCGCCCGTTTTCTGCCACCCTTAGAAGCACCAGCTCCAGGAGTCACGATGCTCCGTTCCGCCCTCCTCGCGGCCTCCCGCTCCCCGCAGGTCCGCACCGTCGTCGAGAAGTTCCCGCCGACGCACGCCATAGTCGAGCGCTTCGTCGCCGGCGAGGCCCTCGACGACGCCGTCACGGCCTGCGACGACCTGGTCGCCACCGGCCGCAAGGTCACCCTGGACCACCTCGGCGAGGACACCCAGGACGCCACCCAGGCCGCCGGCACCGCCGAGGCCTACGAGCACCTCCTGGCCGCCCTCAAGGACACCGGCCTCGCGGTCGGCGCCGAGGTCTCGGTCAAGCTCTCGGCCGTCGGCCAGTTCCTCCCGGTGGACGGCGAGAAGATCGCCCTGGAGAACGCCCGCCGGATCTGTGCCGCCGCGGCGGACGCCGGCACCACGGTGACCCTCGACATGGAGGACCACACCACCACCGACTCCACCCTCGCCATCGCGCGGGAGCTGCGGGCCGACTTCCCGTGGCTGGGCGTCGTGCTCCAGGCCTACCTGCGCCGCACCGAGGCCGACTGCCGCGAGTTCGCCGGCGCCGGTTCGCGGGTGCGGCTGTGCAAGGGCGCCTACAAGGAGCCCGAGTCGGTCGCCTTCCAGGGCAAGCACGAGGTCGACCTCGCCTACGTCCGCGCGCTGAAGGTCCTGATGGCCGGCGAGGGCTACCCGATGATCGCCTCGCACGACCCCAACATGATCAAGATCGCCGGCCAGCTCGCCCAGTGGAACGGCCGCAAGCGCGACTCCTTCGAGTACCAGATGCTCTACGGCATCCGCCCCGAGGAGCAGCTGCGGCTGGCGGCCGAGGGCAACACCATGCGGGTGTACCTGCCCTACGGCCAGGAGTGGTACGGCTACTTCATGCGCCGGCTCGCCGAGCGCCCGGCCAACCTGACCTTCTTCCTGCGCGCCATGGCGACGCGCGGCTGAGGCCCCCGTAACGCGAACGGCCCGCACCCCTTGTGGAAGGGGGGTGCGGGCCGTTCGTCGTGCCGGGCCGGGCTACAGGAAGGGCTTGGTGTCCAGCTCGAAGCCGAAGGGGGCGGGCAGTTCGAGCGGTTGGCCGAAGGGCGCGAGGTGGACCTCGGTGTACTCGTCGCGCAGCGGCCTGCTGAAGATGCTGACCTGGGACTTCTCGCGGTCGACGAGCTCCTTCAGGTGTGAGTCACGCTAGCGAGGGTTTCGGTGAGATATGCCGTGCACGGCCGGTTTTCACTCGAGGGTGTGAGCGTGTCGGCCGCCCTAGGATCGCGGCACTGGTGAACTGTGGTCGGATCACGACGAGTTGGGCAGGTGGCTGTGGTGCTGAAGGCCTTCGCGGAGCTGTCGACGCCGTTGGTGGCGGACGCGTGCGTGCGGTCGGGGGTGGAGCTGCGGGCGGCGCCGGCGGGGATCCGTGCGGTGGTGGCGGGGCAGCGGGTCGCGGGGCGGGTGCTGCCGGTGCGGCACTACGGGAGCGTGGACGTCTTCCTGGAGGCGTACGGTGCGGCCGGGCCCGGGGACGTGCTGGTCGTCGACAACGGCGGGCGGGTCGACGAGGCGTGCGTCGGGGACCTGGCCGTGCTGGAGGCGCGGGCCGCCGGGGTGGCCGCGCTGGTGGTGTGGGGGCTGCACCGGGACACCCCGGAGCTGGTGGAGATCGGGCTGCCGGTGTTCAGCTACGGGGCTCTGCCGCTCGGCCCGATGCGGCTCGACGAGCGGGAGCCGAAGGCGCTGACCGAGGCCCGGTTCGGGCCGCACGCGGTCGGCGCGGACGACGTCGTGTTCGCCGACGCGGACGGTGTGCTGTTCGTCCCGGTCGCGCGGCTCGACGAGGTGCTGGAGACGGCCGCCGGGATCGCGCGGACCGAGCGGGCGCAGGCCGAGCGGATCCGCTCCGGCGACACGCTGCGCCGGCAGACCGCGTTCGACGAGTACCTGGAGCGGCGGGCCGCCGATCCCTCGTACAGCTTCCGGCGGCATCTGCGGCGCGTCGGCGGCGCGATCGAGGAGTAGCGGGCGGGCCCCGGGGGTTCAGAGCGCGCGGTGCATGACGTGCAGGCCGACGTAGCCGTGGACGGGGTGGTGGAAGCCCTCGGGGAGGGTGCCCAGGATCTCGAAGCCGAGCGACCGGTACAGCTTCACCGCGCGCTCGTTGGAGGCCACCACCGCGTTGAACTGCATGGCGCGGAAGCCCGCCGCCCGGGCCCAGTCCAGGGTGTACTCGGTCAGGGCACGCCCGACGCCCCGGCCGGAGTGCGCCGGGTCGACCATGTAGCTGGCGCTCGCGATGTGCGAGCCGTTGCCCTGGTGGTTGCGGTTCATCTTGGCGCTGCCGAGGACGGTGCCGTCCTCGTCGACCGCCACCACGGTGCGGCTCGGGGCCGGGAGGAGCCACCAGTCACGACCCTGCTCGAAGCTCAGGTCGAGCGGGTAGGTGAACGTCTCGCCGGCGGCGGCGATGGCGTGGAAGAACGGCCAGACGGCCGGCCAGTCCCCGGGGGTGGCTTCCCTGATCAGCATCCGGACAGGATGCCAGGCCGGTCGGCCGGGTGACCAGCCGTTTTCGGGTGCCCGGGCGGTGGGCCCGGGCACCCGGAGGGTCAGAGCATCGAGGAGGCGGGCTTGACCATGGCGCGGGCGGTCTTGGCGTCGACGTACTCGCCGATCGCCGTCATCACCCACTCGCCGGAGAACTGGCGGACCAGCTTGCACATCACCACGCCGGTGTGGGCCTCGGACTGGGTGAGGTCGAAGCGGACCAGCTCCTGCCCGGAACCCGCGTCCACCAGGCGGCAGTAGGCGTTCTTGACGTCGGTGAACTTCTGGCCGGAGAAGGAGTTCACCACGAACACCAGGCCGCAGACCTCGGGCGGCAGGCCGTTGAGGTGGACGGTGATCGACTCGTCGTCCCCGCCGCCCTCGCCGGTGAGGTTGTCACCGGAGTGGGCGATGGCGCCGTTGAAGATGCCGAGCTTCATGAACCAGGCGGTGTCGAGCTTCTCGCGCTTGGCGTCGAAGGCGATGCAGGAGGCGTCGAGGTCGATGTTGCGGCCGCGGCCGGCGGGCTCCCAGCCGAGGCCCATCCGGATGGAGGAGAGGAAGGGCTTGCCGTTCTTCTCCAGCGAGACCGAGCCGCCCTTGGTGAGGCTGACCCGGCCCTTGTCCAGGGTGACCTTGGTGAGGGACGGCGCGGGGGCCTCGGCGGGCGGCGCGGGCGGGGCCGGGGGAGCGAACTGCGGGGCCGGCGGGGCCTGGGCCGGGGGCGCGGGCGGGACGGGCGGCGCGACCGGGGCCGGTGCGGGCGGTGCGACCGGGGCCTGGACGGGGGCGGCCGCCGCGGGGGCGGGCTCGTCCTCGACGGTGACGCCGAAGTCGGTGGCGATGCCGGCCAGGCCGTTGGCGTAGCCCTGGCCGACCGCGCGGACCTTCCAGGCGCCGCCGCGCTGGTAGACCTCGACCACGATCAGCGCGGTCTCGCGGCCGAGCTGCGGCGGGGTGAAGGTGACCAGCACCTGGCCGGAGTCGGCGTCGCGGACGGTGGCGGTGGGCTCGATGCCCGCGAAGGTCGCGCCCGCCTCGTCGGGGCTGGCCGTCACCACGATCTTGGTGATGCCGGCCGGGACGGCGGCGGTGTCGATGGTGATGGCGTCCGGGGTGCCGCCGGAGGCGGGGCGGTGGGTCACGCCCGGGCCGTGGGGGGCGTTGAAGAACACGAAGTCGGCGTCCGAGCGGACCTTTCCGGCGTCGGTCAGCAGCAGGCCCGAGACGTCCAGCGCCTTGGGCGCGGTGACCTCGACGGTCACCCGCGCAGCGGTCAGCGGGGCGTTGCCGCCTTGGGTCAGGACCGTGGACACGAGATCCTCCTCGGATGCGGTGGCGCGGTGTGCGGGGCCGTTGAGGTGCCACCGCGCCGAGTGGTACCCACAGTAACGAACGGGGTTGCTGAGAGGAGCCCGAGACGGCCCGTGACCTGTCGGGTTGTCGGATCGGGCCGGGTGGTGCGGGCGGACCGGCGCGGCCCGCCGGGGCGGGTCGGCGGGTCGGGTCAGCGGGTCGGTGCGAAGGTGCCGAGCGCGGCGACGGCGCGGGGGTGGCGGATGCCGAAGGCGGCGGCGTTCCAGGTCTCCGCGGGGGTCGTCCGGCAGGGCCTCCCGGCGGGCCGGGCGGACGGCGACGCGGACGCCGATACGGACGGTGCGGGCTGGGCGGAGGGCGTGGCCGGGGCCGCCGGGCGGGTGCCGCGGACGCCGAAGGTGTACTGCCCGGGCCGGACGTCGGTGCCGGGCGGGGCGGTGAAGCGGTAGACGAGCGTGCCGCGCTCCTGGTGGGCGGTGACCACGGCGCCGGAGAGGTCGGTCCAGGCGGTGCCGGGAGCGGCCGCCGCCTCACCCGGGGCGAGGCGGAACTCGGCCTGGAGGGCGGTGAGCGGCTCGGTGACGGTGAGGGTGAGCAGGTGCCGGGTGCCGTCGCGGCCGAGCGTCTGGACGAAGGCCGCGCCGGTCAGGGCGGAGTCGCCGACCTCGGCGGGGTCGGGCTTGGGGGCGTCGGGCTTGGGGCTGTCGGGCCTGGGCGCGGTGCCCGGCTCCGCGGCGTCGGCGGGTGCGTCGGGCACCGGGGTGCCGGGGGCGCCGGTGAGCGGGCGGGCGGAGGGCGGCTGCGGTGCGGTCGGCTGTTCGGGAGGGATGCCGGCCAGCGGGGTGTCGGCCAGTGGGGCGTCGGCCGGTGGGGCGTCGACGGCCTGGGTGTGCGCGGTCGGACCGGCCGTCGGCGAGGCGGCGGGCGGCTCGGTGCCGGGCCGGGACCGGGCGGGGCCGAGCGCCTGGGCGGACGGGTCGCCGCCGGCGTGCGGGGCGGTCGCGGAGGCGCCGGCCACGGGGCGGGCCGTCGCCGGGACGGCGGGCGCCGAGGCGCGGGCGGTGGGCGTGCCGGAGGCGGCCGGGCGGGGTGCGGACGCCCCGGGCGAGGGGGCGTCGGCGGGGAGGGCGGGTGGCTCTGGCGCGGCGGGGGCGTGGTCGGCCGCCGCCTCGGCCCGGTCGGTCGCGGCCGGGCTCGGCGGGGGCGCGCTGGAGCCGACCCGGGCGACGCCGGCCCGGCGGCCCACGCCCTGCTGCTCGTTGAGCAGCAGGGTGGTGGCGATGCTGATGCCGACGACGGTGGACATCGCCATCGCGGCGCCGGAGAACCGGAGGGTGGGCAGTCGCAGGCGGCCGCCGAACGGCCTGGGCCTGCCGTGCCGGCCGCGCCGCTCGTGGCACCGGGCCTGCTCGCCGTGCACGTCCCGCTCGGTGTCCTCGCGCAGAGCCACCGGACCCCCTCCCCGAAGTCGCCGTCGCAGTCGCCGTATTCTCCCACGCACCACAGGCGGGCCCGAATCACCGTCACGGACGGACCACCGCCGGGCAGCGCCCGTGCGGGTCCGCCGGTGTACGCGCGCGTGTCCGCGCCGGCAGGGGCCTGAGCGTAGCAGCGGGTGGCGGTCACCCGGCCGGTCTTCGCGCAGAACCGGTCGATTTTATGGAAAGCCTTTTGGGAAAAGGAAGTTGACGTTCTGTCTGACAAGACCGGGTAAGGGCCGCCCGGCGCCGACGGGGATTATTGCAACCTCCTTGCAACCCTTGCCCGCCAGGCGGGCGGTGGCGCAGGGTGGTGGAATCCCACGCCGTTCCGGAGAGACCGTCATGCCGTCCGACCCGCTGTCAGCACCTTCCAGTGCCCCTCTCGCCGCTACCCCCACGGGCGGCGATGAGGAAGGCTCCACCGCCGCTCCGGCGGCGGTGGAGGAGGTGCTGACCCTGCGGATCTCGTTGGGCGAGGAGGTGGTCGGCGAGGTCCGCACCAGGTTCCGGTTCGACGCCGAGCGCCCGTACGAGGTGCTGCTGACGTTCCATCTCGGCCGGCCGGACGAGGCCGACTGGGTGTTCTCCCGCGACCTACTGCGGGACGGCCTCTGCTCGTTGAGCGGCCAGGGCGACGTCAAACTGTGGCCGGCGTACTGCCCGTGCCACGGTTCGACGTTGCACCTGGCGCTTGAATCGCCGCACGGCAGCGCCCTGCTGGAGGTCTCCAAGCCCAGGGTGCAGGCGTGGCTGGACCGCACGTACGCGCTGGTGTCGGAGGAGGCGGAGCGCGCCTACGGGCCGACGGACGCCCAGCTCTCCGCGCTGCTCGCCGGGGGCTGAACGGCCCGCGCCCGGGTGGGCGGCGGCTGCACCCGCTGGGCGGGTAACGAGACCGCGCCCGGCAGGCGGACCGTGCCGGCCGCCAGGCCCGTGCGCAGCCGGCGGACCGCCGGGGCCGAGGAGACCGGCAGCAGGTTGTAGGGGTCGTCCGGCCCGAGGACGGTGACCAGTACCGACTCGGCGAAACGATACGGCCGGTGGGCCAGCAGGCCGCCCAGGTAGCGGCGCAGCCGGGAGAGCTCGGCGCGCACCGTGACCGTCCTGCCCGGATCCCCGAACAGCGCGTCCGCGAGCTGCGCGGCACTGTGCCCCTCCCGCTCGGTGGCGAGCAGGAGCAGCAGCTCGGCGTGGCGCGGGGAGAGCGTGTGGGACCAGCTGCCGGCCGCGCCCTGGACGGACAGTTCGGGGCGGTCGGGGCGGCGCAGGTCGAGCCGGAGCCGGGCGCCCTCCGCCTGCTCGGCGGTGGCGCCGCCGTCCGTCGGGTCGCCGTGGTCCAGGGGTTGCACCGGTCGGACCAGCCAGCCGTCGGCGAGCGGTTCTATCGCGCACTCGCCGAGGCCGGGCAGCCAGTGCACCGCGGCCGCGCCCCAGCCCTCGGCGGGCAGCCGCAGCCGGGTGGGCGGCGGGAAGCCGGCCGCGGCGGCCGTCCAGCCGGCCGCGTCCACCACCAGGGCCGGGCCGCTCACCCGGGCCAGCAGCGGGGCGGCCAGGGTGCGCAGGTGGTGCAGGGACTCCAGGCGGCGGGCGCGCAGCTCGGTCTCGGCGAGCCGGGCGGCGGTGGCGGTCAGCTGCAGCAGGTACGGCTGGACGTGGTGGGCCGGGCCGCTGAGGTTGACCGCGCCGACCAGGCGGCCGGTGCCGGGGTCGTGCACGGGGGCGGCGACACACGTCCAGGAGTGGTGGCTGCGCAGGTAGTGCTCGGCGGAGTGGACCTGCATCGGGCGCTGGGCGCGCAGGGCGGCGGCGATGCCGTTCGTGCCGACGCTCTCCTCGATCCAGCGGGCGCCGGTGAGGAAGCCGATCCGGTCGGCGCTGCGGCGCAGGCCGCGCTCGCCCTCCTGCCAGAGGATGTGGCCGTCGGCGTCGGCGATGGCGAGGATCAGCGGGGCCTGGCCGGACTGGTCGAGAAGGGTGTCGCGCAGGACGGGGAGCAGCGGGTCGAGGCCGCTGGTGCGGCGCCGGTGTTCGAGCTCGGCGGGGCCGAGGTGGACGGCGGCGGCGCCGGCGTCGGGGTCGAGGCCGAGGCGGCGCAGGCGGGCCCAGGAGTCGCCGATCTCGGGGCGGGGCTGGGGGAAGGCCTCGGCGCCGGCGGTGTCCCGGGCGGCGCTGCGGGTGGCGGCCTCGGCCAGGGTGCGGTCGTGGACCTTGGCCAGCTCCGCCGCGCTCTGCGGGGTGCGACGCTCCGGTCGCCGGGTCTGCTGTCCGGTCTGCCGCACTCGGGTTGCTCCTCGCCGCCGTTCGAGGGCGCGTCGGGGTCGGCGCGCTGACGAAAGAGTACGGGGGCGGCCGGGGGATGGGGATGGGGTCCGCCAAGTCGGAACGGGGGGCGGGGCGGGTGCCGCGGCGGGGTCAGGGGGCGGCGGGCCCGCGCTGGGCGGCCTCGACGGCGTGGTGGAGGTCGGCGGTGGCGTCCAGGGTGGCGGCGGCGGTGAGGGCCAGGCAGGCGGTGAGGGCCAGGGCGGCGGCGCGGCGGCGGGGGGCGGTGCCGGCGGCGGGGTGCAGGAGGGCGGCCACCCGGCGGGGGACCGGGCCCGTGTGGGCGGCGGCGGCCCGCTGCGGGCGGGCCGGGCGGGGGGTGCGGCCGGCGGCGAGGGCGGCGCGGCCGACGGCGCGGGCGGTGGTGGCCCGGTCGCCGATGCGGGCGGCGGCGGTCTCGTCGGCCCAGCGTTCCAGGTGGTAGGCGAGGGGGCCGCGCAGTGGGCGCAGGGCCGGGTGGATGGTGGCGGCGTGCTCGGCGAGGGCGAGGAAGAGGTGGTGGCGCCCGTCGAGGTGGGCGCGTTCGTGGGCGAGCAGGGCGGCCCGTTCGGGGGCGTCGAGGGCGCGCAGCATGCCGGAGGTGACCACGATCCGGCCCGGTTCGGCGGGGTGGCCGGGGCGGCGGAGGCGGCCGGGGAGGGCGAAGGCGTCGGCGCGTTCGTCGTCCAGGACGGTGAGGGGGTGCTCGGTCGGGCGCAGGAGCGCACGGGCCCGGGTGAGCTGTTGCCGCAGGGCGTACGGGGGTCGGGCGCGCGCCCGGCGCACTGGTGCGCGGGTGGGGCGCTCGGTCGTGGCGGCGGGGGTGGGGTGCTCGGCCAGGGCGGCGCGGGTGCGGCGGAGTTCGCTTCGGTGCCGGCGGGCGGTGCGCGCGGTGAGGGCGGCCAGGGCGGCGAGGACCGGGCCGGCCAGTGCCGCCGACGGCGCGGCCCGGGGTGCGGCGGCGGAGAGCCAGTGGGGCGAGAGGTGGCCGAGGGCGGCGACCGGGGGGAGCTGGAGGAGGCCGGCGGCCATGAGCAGGCCGAGTGAGCAGAGGGTGCCGCCGGCCAGGGCCGCGGCGGAGACGGCCAGGCTCCAGGCGGCGGCCCGGGGGGTGAGCGCGTCGGCGAGGCGGCGGGCGGGCGGGGCGGCGAGGAAGGGCAGCAGCAGCGGCGCCCAGACGGCGATGATCACGAGGTGGCGGGGTGGTCGCGGCCGTCGCCGAGGAGTTCGCGCAGCAGCCGCTCGTCCTCGCTGGAGAGGTCGGAGACGAAGCGGGCCAGCACGGTGGGGCGGTCCGGCTCGCGGCCCAGCTCGGTGTGCATCCGGCGGGCGGCCAGGCCGGCCGGGTCCTGGACGGTCGGGGTGTAGGCGTAGGCGCGGCCCGCCCGGGTGCGTTCCACGGTGCCCTTGTCGTGCAGCCGGGCGAGGATCGTGGCGACGGTGGTCCGGGCGAGGCCGCCGCCGAGGGCGGCCTGGACGTCCTGCGGGGTCAGCGGGTGGCGTGCGGTCCAGAGGGCGGCCAGCACCTCCGTCTCCAGTTCACCGGCGGGTCGGCGGGCGGAGGCCGGGTCGGACGCCGGGTCGGGCGCCGTCTCGGGCGCCGGGTGCGGCCTCGGGTCGGTCCGCGGATCGGGCGGCAGGTCGAGCATGGCGGCGATTCCTCCCGGTTTGGTCTACAGTCACGTAGACCGTCTACATCACTGTAGACGGTCGAGGGCGTGCTCCGCTGGTGCCGCCCTCCCACGTACGGAGGTCCGCCAGCCTTGCTCCAGTCGCCCGCCGCTCCAGCCGTGCACGCCCTGGCCTCCCACGCCCTGGCCTCCGGTGCCCTGGCCGTGAACCCGTTGGACGCCTCCTCGCTGATCGCGGCCTTCGGCGCGATCGGCATCGGCGTCGTGCTGTTCGCCGAGACCGGCCTGCTGGTCGGGTTCTTCCTGCCCGGCGACTCGCTGCTGTTCACCGCCGGCCTGCTCTGCGTGCCCGGCGCCACCCGCGGCCCGCAGCTGGAGCTGTACCAGGTGCTGCCGTCGGCCCTCGCCGGGGCGCTGCTCGGCGCCCAGACCGGGTACGTGATCGGGCGGCGGGGCGGGCGGACGCTGTTGCGGCGCTCGAAGCGCAGGAGCCTGCAGGAGGGCGTGGAGCGGGCCGAGGTGCTGCTCGCCAGGTACGGCCACGGCAAGGCGATCGTCCTGGCGCGGTTCATCCCGATCGTCCGAACGGTGCTGAACCCGCTCTGCGGCGTCATGGACGTGCCGGTCCGCTCGTTCACCCTCTGGCAGGTGGTGGGCGGCACGGTCTGGGTGGTCGGCGTGGTGATGGCCGGATACCTGCTCGGCTCGTCGGTGCCCAGTATCGACCGTTATCTGCTACCCATCATCGGTCTGGTAGTAGTTGTCTCCGTGATCCCGATTGTTCTTGAAGTGTTCCGAGCCCGGCGGGCCCGGCGTCGCGACGGTGACGCCTGATGGCGCCCCGGCGGCTCGCCGTGTACGACGGCAGCGGAATCGACGGCGGCCTCTACACCCGGGTGACCGGGTGGGCCGACCGGGCGCCGCACTGGCTGGACCAGCTGGTCACGGTGTGGTCGGCGGTCGGCCTCGGCCTGTTCGCGGTGTTCATGCTCTACGCCTGGTGGCGGGCGCGCGGCGCCGGATCGGCGGTGATAGCGCGGGTGCTGGCCTCGCCGCTGATCGTGGTGGTGGCCTACGCCGTCAACTCCGGGTTCAAGGGGGCGGTGGAGGAGGTCCGGCCGTGTGCGCAGATCGCGGGCACCGTGTCGCTGGAGGCCTGCCCCGGGGCGGGTGACTGGTCCTTCCCGAGCAACCACACGGTGATCGCGTTCGCGGCCGCGACCGCGCTCTGGTTCGTGAACCGGCGGCTCGGCGCGGTGGCGTACGTGGCCGCCGTGCTGATGGGCGCCTCGCGGGTCTGGGTCGGCGTGCACTACCCGCACGACGTGCTGGTCGGCGCGGTGGTCGGCGTCCTGGTCGCCGTCCCGCTCGCGCTGGCCGCCGGGCGGGCCGCGCCGCTGGTGGACCGGGCGCGCAGCGGGCCGCTGCGGCCGCTGCTCGGTGCGGGCGCCGTCGCGGTGTCGGCGGCCGGCGGGCCGCCACTGGAGGCGCAGCGCCGCTGAGTTCGGGCGGTCCTGGCCCGGCCCTTGTGTGGCCGCGGCGACGGGGAGAGCATGTGAGCCGGGCGTGGGGCCCCTGTCGATCGGGCGCCCGCCCGGCTCAGTCGTGCCGGGCGCCGTTGTGCCGGCTCGGCCGTGCCGGCTCAAGCCGTGTCAGCTCAGCCGTGCCAGCGGGAGGGATGCGCCGATATGCCGTACAGACTTGAGATCCAGCAGGGGGACTGGCCCGCCGAGGAGCTCCACAAGGGGGTGGAGGGCCTGCTGGCGGAGGCGATGGTGCTCACCCTCGCGACCGCCGGCCACGAGCACGGACCGCACGCCAACCTGGCCTTCTTCGCGTACGACGACGACCTCGTCCTGTACTTCGTCAGCGAGCGCTCGACCCGGCACAGCCACCACCTGGCGGAGGAGGCGCGGGCCGCGGCGACGGTCTTCCTGCCGCCGCCGGCCTTCGGCGAGCAGCTGCGCGGCGTCCAGCTGACCGGCGGCGCCGGCGAGGCCTGGGGGCTGCAGGCGGAGGCGGCGCTGGCCGCGTACCAGGCGCGGTACCCGTCGTTCGCGCAGGACGAGGAGGTGCGGCGGCAGTTCCTGACGGGCGGCGGTGCGGCGGCGCTGTACCGGTTCCAGGTGGAGGAGCTGACGGCGGTGGACGAGCCGAACTTCGGGCGGCGCAACTACCTGCGGGCGGCCGTGCTGCGCTGACCCGGCGGGAGGGGGCCGGCCGGGCCCTTCCGAGGGGGTTGCCCGAGGAGGTTGCCCGAGGGTTGCCCGAGGGTTGTCTGTACAACTTTTCGGTCGGTTCACCTGGGCGCTGCGATCCGGACGCCCCGCGGACACCTCGCGGCATCAGCCTGGCCGCATGAGAGTCATCGTCGTAGGAGCAGGCGTGCTCGGCACCATGCACGCCTGGCAGGCCGTCGAACGCGGCCACGAGGTCGTCCACCTGGAGCGCGAGGCCGAGGCGCGCGGCGCCTCCGTCCGGAACTTCGGCCTGGTCTGGGTCAGCGGCCGCGCGGGTGGCGAGGAGCTCGACACCGCGCTGCGCGCCCGCGAGCTGTGGGAGCGGATCGGGGCGCAGGTGCCCGACCTCGGGTTCCGGGCCAACGGCTCGCTCACCGCCATCCGCACCGAGGCCGAACTCGCGGTCGCCGAGCAGGCGCTGACCCTGCCCGACGCGGCCGAGCGCGGCTTCCGGCTGCTCGACGCGGACGAGGCCGGGGCGGCCAACCCGGCGCTGCGGGGCAGGCTGCTCGGCGCCCTCGCCTGTGAGCGGGACGCCGCCGTCGAGCCGCGGACCGCCCAGCCCGCGCTGCGCGCCGCCCTCGCGGCGAGCGGCCGGTACACCTTCCTGCCCGGACGCGAGGTCCGGGAGGTAATCGGCGAGCACGCGGTGCGGGACGACCACGGCCAGGTGCACAGCGGTGACCTGGTGATCCTCTGCACCGGCGCCTGGCTGGGCGGGCTGGTCCGCGAGCTGGCACCCGAACTGCCCGTCCGCAAGGTGCGGCTGCAGATGATGCAGACCGACCCGCTGGGCGAGACGCTGACCACCTCGGTCGCCGACGGCGACAGCTTCCGCTACTACCCCGCCTTCGCCGGCGCCGCGCTGGAGCGCCTGAAGGAGGCGCAGCCGCAGCCGCCGGTGGCCGCCGAGCACAAGATGCAGCTGCTGATGGTCCAGCGCCTCGACGGCGGCCTCACCATCGGCGACACCCACGAGTACGACCAGCCGTTCGGCTTCGACGTGGTCGAGGACCCGTACGACCACCTGGTCGGCGTGGCCGAGGAGCTGCTCGGCCGCCCGCTGCCCCGGGTGCGCCGCCGCTGGGCCGGCGTGTACGCCCAGTGCGTCGACACCACCCGGGTGGTCCACCGCGAGCGGGTCCGCGACGGCGTCTGGCTGGTCACCGGCCCCGGCGGCCGCGGCATGACCTGCTCACCGGCCATCGCCGAGACCACCGCCGAACTCGCCAACCTGTAGAGGTAGTTGACATGTCGATTGATATCCGCCTGGTCGTGCTCGACATGGCCGGCACCACCGTCGCCGACGACGGCCTGGTCGAGCAGGCCTTCCAGGCCGCGGCCGGCGCGCTCGGCGTCGAGGCCGGCAGCCCCGAGCACGCCCGGATGCTGGAGCACGTCCGGGCCACCATGGGCGAGTCCAAGATCTCCGTCTTCCGGCACCTGTTCGGCGAGGAGGAGAAGGCCCGGCGGGCGAACGCCGGATTCGAGGCCGCCTACCACGACCTGGTCGACGCCGGGCACTGCGCCGCGCTCCCCGGCGCGGCCGAGGCGATCGCCGAACTGCGCGGCCAGGGGCGGAAGGTGGTCCTCACCACCGGCTTCTCCCGGTCCACCCAGGACCGGATCCTGCGCGCCCTCGGCTGGGAGTCGGTCGCCGACCTCACGCTCTGCCCCGCCGAGGCCGGCCGCGGCCGCCCGTACCCCGACCTGGCCCTGAGCGCGCTGCTGCGCACCGGCACGGACGACGTCCGGCAGATCGCCGTCGCCGGGGACACCGGCTACGACATGCTGACCGGCGCGCGGGCCGGCGCCTCCGTGGTGGCCGGGGTCCTCACCGGTGCCCACGGCGAGGAGCGGCTGCGGGCGGACGGGGCGACGCACGTGCTGAAGTCCGTCGCCGAGCTGCCGGGGCTGCTCGCGGGCTGAGCCGCCGACGGAGGCGGGGGGCCGGCCGGGCCGGCCCCCCGCTCCCGCCTAGGACCGGACAGGCCTAGTGCAGGGTGCCCGCGTAGCGCTGGGTGAAGCGGGTGCCGGTGGGGGCGGTGACGGTGACGTCGTAGCGGGACTGGTCGAGCGGGTAGCCGACCGAGGCCGTGGAGGCGGGGGCGACCCGGACGGTCTGCGGGGTGCCCGCGTAGTCGTTCGGGGTGAGGGTGAACGTGATCGCCGTCTGCCCGGCGTTGGTCAGGTCGAAGGCCAGCTCGGTGCCGCCGGGGCGGGCGGTCACGACGGGGACGGCGATGTCGTCCTGGTCGGCGCGGACGACGGTGCCGGCGAAGCGGCGGACGAAGCCGTCGGGGCCGTGGACGGTGAAGTCGTAGCGGCCGTCGGTGGCGGCGGCGTCCCAGGTGTGGGTACGGGTGGCGCCGGGGGCGACGGTGTAGGGCGTGCCGGCGAAGGCGTACACGATGTTCGGGTACACGGTGAACGGGAAGGCCGCCGTGCCGGTGTTGGCCAGCGTGCAGGTGATCAGGCCGGTGGCCCGGTCGACGGCGACGTCCGCCCAGGGCCGGTACGGCAGTCGGCGGTGCGGGCGCGCACCCGGCTCCTGGACGGGCATGGACTGCGCTCCGACGGCGGGGAGTTGGACGCCGGGGAGCTTGCTGCCCGCGTCCGCCTTGGCCATCAGGGCCACGGTGTCGGGGAGCCCGGGGATCGAGTAGTCGGGGGAGGAGAAGTCGAAGCAGCTGGTGAGGTCGCCGCAGACCGAGCGGCGCCAGGCCGAGATGTTGGGCTCGGCGACGCCGGTGACCAGCTCCATGAAGCGCAGGACCGACGTGTGGTCGAAGACCTGGGAGTTGACGTACCCGCCGCGCGACCAGGGTGAGGCGACCCAGAGCGGTACCCGGTTGCCGAGGCCGATGGCGCGTCCCTGGGTGAACTCCTCGGGGGTGCCCGGCTCGGGGGTGGGCGGGACCATGTGGTCGAAGTAGCCGTCGTTCTCGTCGTACATCACCAGGAAGACGGTGTGCTGCCAGACGGCCGGGTTGGACATCAGCGACTGCAGCGCGGTGTTGACCCAGTGCGCGCCGTAGTCCGGGCTGGCGGTGGGGTGTTCGGAGAACAGGTAGGGCGCGACCAGCCAGGAGATGGTGGGCAGGGTGCCGGCCCTGCAGTCCCGGTCGAAGGCGGCCGGGTCGAACTTCGTCATCGCGTTGACGTAACGCGGGTCGGTGGCGGGGAAGTTGTGGAACTGCTTGAAGTAGGAGAGCGCGTTGTCGTCGTAGTCGCCGGTGCGGTCGTCCTTGCTGGGGTTGTGGTACACCCGCCAGGAGACGCCGGCCGCCTGGAGGCGCTCGGCGTACGTCGTCCAGTCGGCCACCGGGTTGTCGGTGACGGGGGTGTTGTCGATCCACGGGCCGGTGGTACCGTCCCGGCCCGGGCCCGCGGTGCCCGTCCAGAGGTAGAGGCGGTTGGGGTCGGTCGGACCGGCCAGCGAACAGAAGTACGCGTCGCAGAGGGTGAAGGCGTCCGCCAGGGCGTACTGGTAGGGGATGTCGGCGCGGGTGAAGTAGCCCATGGTGCGCTCGCCCTTGGCGGCGATCCACTTGTTCATCGCGCCGTTGTTGATCGCCTGGTGGCCGGTCGCCCAGTCGTGTGCGAGGCCGCCGGCGTTCTGCGCGTTGTACTTCGCGGTGTCCATCCGGTACGGCAGCATCGCGCCGCCGTCGCTGCGCCCGGTGTCCGGCTGGCGGAACACGTCGGTGCCGTCCGGGAACTGGAGCGCCTGCCGGTCCCCGAAGCCCCGGACGCCGTTCAGGGTGCCGAAGTAGTGGTCGAAGCTGCGGTTCTCCTGCATCAGGACGACGACGTGCCTGACGTCGGAGATGCCGCCACCGGTGGCGGCCTTCGCGGAGGCGGCGGGGAGGCCGGTCAGGGCGGCGGCGCCGGCGGCCGCGGTGGCGCCGACGAAGGTGCGGCGGGAGAGTTCGGGCATGGCGGTCGGGCCTCTCAGAGCTGGAAGGTGGCGACGGCGGCGGCGCAGTCCGAGGGCCAGCCGTTTCCGGCGGCGTTCGGGTCCGGCTGCGGCCAGCCGGTGGTGAGGGTGTGGGCCTCGACGAGGGTGAGCGGCCCGGCGCTGTGCACGGCGGCGATGCGGTCCTGCGGCTCGGGCTTGGGGCCGCGCTGCTTGCGGGTCGGCGACCAGGTGGCGCCGGGGGCGGCCGCCGGGTCGGGGTGGGCGGCGCGGTAGGCGTCGGTGAGCCCGGCGCCCTGAAGGGCCGCCGTGACCGGCCAGGCGAGCGGGCCGACCCCGCCGTGCGCGGCGGCGGTGGCCGCCGTCCAGTCCAGGTGGGACGGCGAGGCCAGGTCGGCGCCGAGGACGACCGTCCGGCCGGCCGTGCGCTCGCCCTGGACGGCGGCGGCCAGGGCCTTGGCCTGCTGGAGGCGGACGGAGGCGTTCTCGGTGGCCAGCACCTGGGCGGCGCTCTGGCCGTCCTGGACGGCGTACGGCCCGTAGTTCGCCTCGTCCAGGTGCGCGGCCCAGAACCGGACGGTCCGGCCGCCGGGCAGCTGGACGGTGGCCCCGGCGGCGGGCAGCGCGGTGGTGACGGCCGTGACGGCGCTCAGCGGGTAGCGGCTGAGGATGCCCACGCTGCCCGCGCTCTGGTAGGCGTACCAGCCGAGCGCGGTGGCCAGCGTCTGGGCGGCGGTGCCGGCGGTCTCCAGCAGGGCGAGGACGTCCAGGCCCTGGGTGAGGACGGTGCGCAGCTGCTTCTCCGGGGCGTCGGTGAAGGCGGCGCCCGCGTTGGCGAGGTTCCAGGCGGCCGTCTTCAGCCGCATCGGGGCGGCCGGATCGACGACCGGCACGGTGACGGTGATGGTGTCGGCGCCGCCGGCGTCCTTGACGCCGACCAGCAGCTGCACCTCGCCGGTGGTCGAGGGTGCGGTGCCGGTGACCGTGCCGTCGGCGGCCACCGCGAGCCAGGACGGACCGCTGATCTTGCGGAAGGTGGGCGTGCCGGCGGCCCGGCACCAGAGGCCGCCGAGCTTGACGGAGACGGCGGCGCCCGGCGCGACGGCGGTCGCGGTGAGGGCGTCCACGGCCAGGTGCGGGCGGACGGGTGCGGGCTTGGGGCGGAAGGTGAACGGCGCGGTCTGCGCGAGGATGCCGTAGCCGTCCTTGGCCAGCAGGTACGCGGTGTACGGGCCGCCGGTGAGCGCGGAGGTGTCGAGCTGGATGTCGCCGGAGGCGCCCGGCGTGTACTTCCAGAGCAGGGAGGAGCCGGTGCCGGGCTGACGGGTGCCGTCGTAGATGCCGACCCAGTTCTTGGTGTCGGGGGCGGTGGTGGTCCAGTGGAAGGTGAGCCTGTCACCTTCGACGGGGCCGGCCGGCGAGGCGAGGGTGAGGGTGCTGCCTGTGGCCACGAGGGTCCTTCGGGTCAGGGAGGGCGTCCAGTTGGCTGAACAACTAGACGCCTATTGACCCGAAGAGCGACATACTCCGTGTGAACGAGACATGACCGGACGCCGGGAGGATGGACAACTCCGCCTTGAATAACGATCGTTGGCGAACCGGCTGGGGCTGGTGTGACACCGGTGACCCCTGTGGCGGCCGGGGTCGGCGGCGGTCCGTGCGGCGGCCGTCCGGGTTGGCGAGAACCCGCCCTTACCGGCGGGCGGGGGCGCGGGGGCGGGCGCTGCCCTCGCCCGACCGCCCCGCCGGCGGCCGCGCCCCGGCGGCGAACGAGCAGGTCGCGACAGGGGCGCACGGGGTGGTGCACAGGGTGCGCGGAAGGAGGCTTTCGGCCAGTTCCGCCCGCCGGTGTGCGCGGGTCTCGATTGGATAACCGCTGCTGGGCCGATGTCCAGGCGTGCGCGGCGACACCGCTACGAACCCGATGAAACCGGACGTCCGTTCCACGGACGGGCGTTGACACCAGGTCAGGACGCCTCGACAGTGATCGCCGTCGGGGGGCGGCGAACAACGGCACCCCCATGGGACGGGGGGCGTCGGATGGCCAGCAGTACCCGCAGGAATGCGCTTCGTGGGAGAACGGGTGCCGGTCGAACCGGCGTGCACCGGCCCGCAGGAGCACTGCTCGGTGCACTTCTGCTGATCGCCGGACTGGCCGAGGCCGCCCCGGCTGCCGCCCACGGGAGCACACCCCCCGCCGCGGAGCGCACCGAGGTGGTGGCCCTGCGGACCGAGACCTCGCAGACCTTCGCCAACCGTGACGGCACGTACACCTACGAGAGCACCGTCCGGCCGCGCTGGACCCGCCAGGGCGGCGGCTGGGCGCCGGTGGACTCCACGCTGCGCCGCACGGCGAGCGGTACGTACGCCCCGGTGGCCGTCCCGTCCCGGCTGGAGCTGTCGGGCGGCGGCAAGGGCCCGCTGGCCGTGCTCACCACCGAGGACGGCCGCCGGCTCGCGCTGAGCTGGCCCGCCGAACTCCCCGTGCCGGTAGCGCAGGGCGCCGCCCTGACCTACCCGGACGTGCTGCCCAGCGGTGTCGACCTGCGGGTCGCCGCCAGCCCGACCGGAGGCTTCGAGGAGGTCCTGGTCGTCAAGAACGCCGAGGCCGCCGCGGATCCGGCTCTGTCCGGCCTGCGGCTGGCGGTGGAGGTCGGCGAAGGCCTGACCCTCGGCGCCCGGGACGGCGGCACGGTGGCCGTGGCGGACGCGCACGGCCGGGTCGCCTTCGACTCGCCGCCGGCCCTGATGTGGGACTCCTCCACGGCGGCGGGCCCGAGGACCGCACCCGCGTCGGCGAGGGCGTCCGGTGTCCGCGAGGGGCAGGACGGCCCGCAGGACGTGTCCACGGCCGACCGGCCGGGCCGGTCGGCCCGCGTCGCCCCGGTGGCCACCACCGTCGTGGACGGCGCCATCGCCGTCCAGCCGGACCAGCGGCTGCTCACCGGCGCGGAGACCGTCTACCCCGTCTACATCGACCCCGCCTTCGAGCCGCACCCCGCCTCGGCCGCCACCCAGGGGTACGCGGAGGTCAAGGAGGAGTACCCGAACGGCGCCTACTACAACTCGCCGCCCGGTGCGGGCCTCGCGATCGGCTACAACGGGTGGGCCGCGCCGTACGGCCGGCACCGCGTCTACTACCAGCTGGGCCTGCCCGCGAACATCGCCGGCAGCCATGTGCTCGGCGCCGATCTGGTCGCCACCCAGGTCTTCGCGCCGAGCACCGGGGCCCAGGCCACCGCGGAGCTCTGGCAGTCCGGGTCGATCGGCTCCTCGACCACCTGGATCAACCAACCCGCCGTCAGCGGCCCGGTCTCCAGCAGGGCCTACACCACGGTCGGCTCCAACGGCAGCTCCTCGATCAGCCTCGACGCCACCCAGCCGGTGGCCGCGGCCGTGCTGGGCGGCCAGTCGTCCGTCACCCTCGGCCTGCGCCAGCAGGGCGAGAGCGACAAGCTGCGGTACACCAGGTTCGCCCCCGACCCGGTGCTGACGATCCGGTACGACACGGCGCCCCGCACGCCGACCGGCTTCACCGTGACGCCCGGCACGACGGTGGGCGCCGCCGTGTACAGCACCGACAGCCGGCCGGCGTTCACCGCCACCGCCACCGATCCGGACGGCGACCAGGTGCAGCTGGAGTTCCAGGTGCTGGCCGGTTCGACGGTCGTTGCGTCCGGCACCTCCGGTGCGGTCGCCTCCGGCAGCCCCGGAAGCTGGACCCCCTCCACCGCGCTGGCGGACGCCGCCTACACCTGGCAGGCCCGCGCGTTCGACGGGCAGGACCGCGGTGCCTGGTCGGCCGCGCAGTCGCTGACGGTGGACACCACGGCGCCGCCGGCGCCCACGGTCGCCGCCGCGGCCTACCCGGCCGGGGCCTGGACCGCTCCCGCGGCCGGCCCCGTCGCCTTCGACCTCACCGCCCCGGCGGGGGCGAGCGGCCTGCAGTACGGCCTGGACGCACCGGCGAGCGTCCCCGCCGCCACCGGCCCGGTGCAGCTCAACCCCGCCGCCGGCTGGCACAGCCTGAACGTCGTCGCCCTCGACGCCGCCGGCAACCGCTCGTCGACCGCCGCCTACTCCTTCGGCGTCGGGGCGGCCGCGGTGACCGCACCCGCCAACGGCGCCTCCGGCGACGGCGGCGCGGTCGCGCTCGGTGCCACCTCGGCCCCGGGGCTGACCGGGGTGCGCTACCAGTACCGCCTCGGCACCACCGGGACGTTCACCGATCTGCCGGTCGGCGATGTCACCGCCGGCGGCGCCGCGATCGCCGCCTGGCCGGTGTCCACCGCCCCGAACGGAGCCGCGCCCGGGCTGAGCTGGAACGCGGCCCGGACCGTCACCGGCGGCGGGGCCGTCCAGCTCCGGGCGGTGTTCACCGACCCGTCCGGGCGCACCGCCACCTCCACCCCGGTCGGCTACACCGTCGTCCTCCCGCTCCCCGGCGGCGCACCCGTCGGAGTCACGGCGGCGGGCCGGGACGGCGGCGCCCGGATCGGCTGGACCGCACCGGCCGGTGGCGGCTTCACCGGCTACCGGGTGACCGTGACCGGCGGCCTGACCGGCGGCGGCAGCGTGGTCGGCGTGCCCCTCGCGCTGCCGGCGGATGCCACCACGGCCACCGTGACCGGACTGGTCAACGGCACCGGCTACACCGTCACCGTGGCCGCCACCAACGCCAACGGCGCCGGCCCGGGGGCGAGTGCCACCGTCACCCCGCAGGCGGCCGTCGCACCCGGCGCGGTCACGGCGCTCGCGGTGACCCCCGGGGTCGGGCAGCTCGCGGTGTCCTGGACGGCACCGGCGGCCGACGGCGGATCCGACCTGGCGGCCACCGTGGTGGAGATCCACGCGGCGGCAGGGGACGCGTTGCTCGGCACGCAGACCGTGCCCGCGCCGGGCGGCACCGCCACCGTGGGCCAACTGCCGTCCGGCGCCGTCGTGTACGCCGTGGTCCGGGCGCGCAACGCGGCCGGCCTGACCGGTCCCGCGGTCCGATCGGGCAACGTCGGCCTGGTGACCGGGCTCGGCGTCACCGCGCTCGGTGCCTGGCGGACCACCGACCCCGGCAGCGGGGCCCCGATGGTCTGCCTGATCTGGCACTTCGCCGGCCTGCACCCGGAGACCGTCAGCGGGCGCCTGCACTACCAGGCCGCACCCGTCGCGGGCGGTGCCCCCGACGCGGCCACCGACTGGTCGGTCGACTTCACGCCGGAGGGCAACTACTCCGGTGCCGGCGGCGAGTACTCCTGGTGCGCCGATACCGACCAGCTGCCGCTCTCGCCCGCCGGTACCAGGTGGACCCCGGTGGCACTGACCGCCGACGACGCCCACGGCAACCAACTGAGCGCGACGGCCGCCGGCCTGGCGGGCCTGAGCGTGGTCGACCCGGACGGGGTGACCGACCCGCCGACCTTTGTGATCGGGGCCCAGGGCAAGGCCGCCGCGGTGCGGTCCGCCGGGCGCCCCGCCAAGGTCTGGCACCTGGTCGGCCGGGAGCTGGTGGGTTCCGCATGAGCGGGCCCTGGGCCGCCGCACCCATCCGCATGTCCACGAGTCACATCCACAGGGGGAGTTCATGAATCGCCGGGTGCGTTTGCGCTGGATAGGGGCGCCGGTCGCGGCCGCCCTGCTGGCGGGCCTGCCGGCCCCGCCGGCCTTCGGGCTCATGCCCCTGGCGGGTGGCGGTCCGGCCAAGGCCTCGGCTCCCGCCAGGGCCGGAGCCCCGACGGCGCCCGATGACGACAGCCCCACCGAGCCCCGGCGGCCGGTGACCACGCTCCCGGCGCCGAAGCCGCCGGTCCCGACGGCCGCCGCCGCGGACCCGTCGGGCGCGGCCGAGGGTGCGCAGGCCGACGGCCCGGCGGGTCGGAGCCCGGCCGCCAAGGACGGGACGCACGGTGCTGCCGCGGCCGCGCAGCGTCCGGCCGGCGCACCGCGGCGGCCGGACGGCCTCGTCATCCTTGAGCCCGAGCCGGTCAAGACCGACGACAGGGGCCGGCTGACCGGGCCTGCCGCCCTGGTCGAGCCGCCCGCCCCGCCCGCCCCGACCGTCGCGGCGGCAGCACCCGCCGACGCGCCCAAGGCCGACGCGCCCAAGGCCGACGTGCCCAAGGCCGCCGAGCTCGCCAAGGCGCCCGCCGAGGAGCAGAGCGCCGCCGCGGCCTCCGCCCCCGGAGTGCCCACCGGCATCTCGGCGATAGCCCGGGACGGCGGCGCCAGGATCTCGTGGACGCCCCCCGCCTCCGACGGCGGCAGCCCGATCACCGGCTACACCGTCGCGGCCTCGCCCGGCGGAGCCGGTGTGACGGCCCCCGCCGGTGCGACCAGCGTCAGCCTGTACTACCTGACCAACGGCACCCCCTACACCTTCACCGTCGCCGCGGCCAACGCAACGGGCAGCAGTGCGGCCTCCGCCGCCTCGGCACCGGTCACCCCGAAGGCGGCCACCCAGCCCTCCGGGGTCGGCAACCTCCAGGTCGCGCCCGGGAACGCGCGCGCCACGGTGACCTGGACCCTGCCCGCCTCCGACGGCGGCGCCGACCTGACCGGGCAGATCCTGCAGGTCTACCGCGCCTCGGACAGGTCCTTCGTCGGCAGCGGCTCGCTGTCGGCGACGGCGACCAGCGCCAGTATCGGGAACCTGCCCGTCGGCACCGCGTTCTACGTCACGCTGTACGCCAAGAACCGGTCCAACTACGTCGGCCCGATCGTCACCTCGGCCGACTTCACCCCCGTGGCGGGCCCGCAGCCGGCCCCGCCGGCCAGCGTCCTGGCCAGCCCGGGCACCGGCGCGGCCACCGTCACCTGGACCCCGCCGGTCCAGGACGGCGGCTCCCCGGTGACGGGGTACACCGTGCGCACCTACGACGCGGCGAGCAACGCCGTCGGCAGTCCGGTCACGGTCGGCGCGAGCGCCCGCTCCGCCACCATCTCCGGTCTGACCAACGGCAGTTCATACTTCTTCGGAATCTCGGCCGCCAACGCCAGCGGCGCCGGCCCCGCCTGGTACACCGCCCTGGTGACCCCGGCCGCCGCTCCCGGCGCGCCGGGCGGGATCGTCTCGCACCCGGCCAACAAGGCCGCCTTCATCGAATGGGCACCGCCGCCGACCGACGGCGGCAGCCCGATCACCTCGTACACCGCGACCCTGACCGGCTCCGACGGATCGACCGTCAACAAGCAGGTCGGCTCGGCCAGCGCCCTCTTCTCCGGGCTGGACAACGGCGTCTCCTACACCGTGTCGGTCAAGGCGGCGAACGCCGTCACCAGCGGCCCCGTCTCGGCGTCCGCGCAGGCCGGCGCCCTCAGCTCCAAGGCCACCCGCCCGGTCGGAGACGTGAAGCACTCGCCGAAGACGGCCGGCCCGCCGGTCGGCGGACCCTTCGTGGAACAGCGCTACGCGGCGAAGCTCTCCGGAAACGGACGCTTCCTCTTCTACTACGCCGAACTGGCCGCCGGGAACTCCGCGGTGCAGAGCGGCTGGTACCGCTACGACATGCAGACGGGCGCGACCATCCCGGTCTGGAACTACGCCTCCGCAAGCGAGATCCCGCTCCAGCTCTTCGCTGAGCACCCGGAGTCCGTCAGCTTCGACGGCAAGGTCTTCAGCGGCTTCGGCGGCGAGCAGCTCTACGTCTGGTACGCCGACACCGGCGAGGTGGTGCGGGCCAGCAACAACGCCGCGGGCGGGCCGACCGCGGGCCGGGTGCACGCGGGCACCCTCTCCGGCGACGGCCGCTTCCTGACCTTCGTGGTGGAGGGCAGCAGTGACATGGCCTCCCACGGCGACGGCTGCGGGGTGGGCCGCAACTACAGCGGCGGCCCGACCGAACCGGTCGACGTCTACCGCTTCGACACCTCGATCCGGTACCTCTCCCGGATCCAGATCTCCTTCACCAACGAGAACGCGTTCATCGACTGCGTCCTCCCGGACGAGACCAACGCGAAACCGGCCGTCACCGCCGACGGCGGTCGCCTGCTGCTGCGGATCGACTTCGTCTACCACAACGCGGGCGGCTCGACGCTGCGCCGCTTCAACCAGGCGGTCGTCACCGACATCCCCGTCGTCGGCCCGGCGGCCAGCACCTGGATCCCGCTCCAGGAGGGCTACAGCTTCGGCATCAAGGAGCCGGTCTACCTGAGCGACGACGGGCGCACCGGCATCGGACAGCTCCAGTCGGCGACGGGACAGGCCTTCGTCCGCTTCGACCCCGACACGCCCACCGCGGCGCCGGCCGCCTTCGCCGGCGGCGACAGCGCCTGGGACTACACCGTCTCGCGGGACGGCCGGACGCTGGTGGCACTGGTCGGCAGGGGGTCGAGCGACGGCCACCAGACCCAGACCGCGGTGATCGACACGGTCTCGGGCCAGCTCACCGTGGCCTCCCAGATCAACGGCGAACTGTCCAACGCCGGCATGGACGCCGGCTACAACTCCGCGGACGTGGACGGGACGGGCCGCAAGGTCGCCATCGTCTCGATGGCGCCGAACATGCTCGGACGCACCGACTGCGAACCCGTCACCGACACCAACGCGGGTCGGCGCTGCACACCGGACGTCTCCCTGGTCGACCTTGCGACCGGCGCGGTCGGCGTCCTGCCGACCCAGACCCTGGGCTGCGTCTGCCGCACCAGCCGGGTACCGACCTCGGCCCTGCAGTCCTTCGTCGGCGACCCGGTCAACACCGCCACCGGCTCCTACACCGAGTCCGTCCAGGACGGCGTCCTCCAGGGCGAGGGCCTGCAGTTCGACCTGCGCCGCAGCTACAACTCGGCGGCGGCCGGCGTGGCCGGGCCGTTCGGACCGGGGTGGTCCGCGCCCTACGGCATGTCGCTCACCCCGACCGCCGCGACCGTCACGCTGACCGACGAGGGCGGCGCCGCGGCCGTCTACACCAAGCAGCCGGACGGCTCCTACCGGGCCCCGGCCGGCGTCCGGTCCGCCCTGGCCGCGAAGAGCGGCGGCGGATACACCCTGACCACCCCCGACGGGCAGGTCGACACCTTCGACCAGAACGGCCGGCTCACCGCGATGACCGACCGGGACGGCCGCGGGCTCACCCTCGGCTACACCGGCGCGCAGCTCACCGGCGTCACCGATAGCGGCGGCCGGACGGTCGGGTTCGACCGCGACCCGTCGAGCGGGCAGATCAGCAAGCTGACCATGCCGGACGGCCGCACCACGAGCTACGGCTACGACACCGCCAAGCGGCTCACCACGGTGACCACCGCCGACGGCGCCACCACCTACGGCTACGACCCCGGCGGCCGGCTCACCACGGTGACCGACCCCGCGGGCCACCTCCTCGTCACCAACACCTACGACCCGGCGACCGGCCGGGTGGTCGCCCAGGCCCAGAACGGCGGCTCCCGGCTCACCCTGGCCTGGGACGCCGCGAGCGGCACCGCGACGGCCAAGGACGCCGAGAACCACACGACCACCGACTACTACGCCGACAACGTCCTGGTCTCGCACGTCGACGCGGTCGGCGGCCGGACCAGCTACACCTACGACGACAGGCTCAACCTGACCTCCGTCACCGACCCCAACGGCAACACCGCCCGGATGTCCTACGACGAGGCCGGCAACCTCGTCTCCCGGACGCTGCCCGGCAGCCCGTCCGGCACCGAGAGCTGGACGTACGACACCCGTCACAACCCGCTCACCCAGACCGACGCGCTCGGCAACACCACCACCTTCACCTACGACACGGCCAACCACCTCCGCTCCGCCCTCACCCCGGGCGGCAGCCGCACGGAGTTCGGCTACACCTCCGGCGGGCTCGTGGAGACCGTGACCCGCAACGGGCACACCACCACGAACGGCTACGACCAGGCCGGGAACCTGGTCTCCACCACCGACCCGACCGGTGGCCGGACGACGTTCGGCTACGACGGCGCAGGCCGGCTGCTCACCCGAACCGACCCGCGCGGCAACGCCCCCGGGGCCAGGGCGGCGGACTACACCACCGGCTTCGAGTACGACGGCGTGGGCCGGGTCGCCAAGCAGACCGACCCGCTCGGACGGGCCACCCGCAACGGCTACGACCCGGCGGGCAACCTGACCACGGTCACCGACCCGGCGGGCAAGATCGTCCACTACGCCTACGACGACCTCGGCCGGCAGACCGGGCGCACCGACGCCAACGGCCACACCACCACCACCAGCTACACCCCGGCAGGCCGGGTGGGCTCCGTCACCGACGCGGCCGGCGCCCGGACCACCTTCACGTACGACGCCGAAGGCCGACTGCTGACCACCACCGACCCGCGCGGCAACGCCGCCGGGGCGACCGCCGCGGACTACACGACCACCCGCCGCTACGACGCGGCGGGCAACCCGATCGCCGTCACCGACCCGCTCGGCAACACCACGAAGACCGCGTACGACGCCGCCAACCGGCCGGTCTCGGTGACCGACCCGCTCGGCCACACCACCGTCACCGGCTACGACCAGGCCGGCCGGCCGGTCTCCGTCACCGGCCCGACCGGCGCCGTCACCCGCAGCACCTACGACAAGGACGGCCGGCTGACCGCCGCCACCGACCCGCTGGGCAACACCACCAGGTACGCCTACGATCCGGACGGCCACCCGGTGCTGCGCACCACGCCGCTCGGCGCGAAGACCAGCTGGACGTACGACGCCGCAGGGCGCCAGCTGACCGAAACCGACCCGCGCGGCAACACCCCCGGCGCCGACCCGGCCGCCTTCACGACCGTCCGCGCCTACGACGTGTCCGGACTGCCGTACTCGGTCACCGACCCGCTCGGCGGGAAGACCGGCTACCGCTACGACGGCGCAGGCCAGCTGACCGCCGTCGTCGACCCGCTCGGCAACACCACCGGCTACGGCTACGACCTCGCGGGACGGCAGAACACCGTCACCGACCCGAACGGAAAGGTCCGCACCACCGGCTTCGACGCGGCCGGCCGCGCCGTCGAGACCGTCGACGAGCTCGGCAACCGGACCGGCTACAGCTACGACGCGGCGGACCGCCCGGCCTCCGTCACCACACCCCGCGGCAACGCCGCCGGAGCCCAGCCCTCCGCGTACACCACGCGGTACGGCTACGACCCGGTCGGCAACCGCACCTCCGTCACCGACCCGCTGGGCGGGGTCACCCGCACCGCCTACGACGCCGTCAACCGGCCGGTCTCGGTGACCGACCAGCTCGGCCACGCCACCGCCACCGAGTACGACAAGGCCGGCCAGGTGGTCAAGGTGACCGACCCGACCGGCGCCGTGGTCCGCAGCGGCTACGACCCGGCCGGCCGGCTCACCGGCTCGACCGACCCGCTGGGCAACGTGACCACCTTCGGCTACGACGCGGCCGGACACCAGCAGCGCCGGGTGTCCCCGCTCGGGGCCACCCTCACCCGCGGCTACGACGCGGACGGACGGGTGGTCTCCAGCACCAGCCCGCGAGGCAACGCGAACGGCGCCAACCCCGCCGACTTCACCACCCGCTACGGCTACGACCCGGCCGGCAACCAGACCTCGGTCACGGACCCGCTCGGCCATGCCACGACCGTCGGCTACGACGCCCTCAACCGCCGCATCACCGCCACCGACCCGCTCGGCAGGCTGACCGGCTACACCTACGACAAGGCCGGCCGGATCACCGGGGTGACCGACCCGACCGGCGCCGCCACCGGCTACGGCTACGACACGACCGGCAACCTGACCACCCGGCAGGACCCGAACGGCCACACCACCGGCTACACCTACGACGACGCCCACCAGCTCCTCGGCGTCCTCGACCCGCTGTCCCGGACCACCGCCTACGGGTACGACCCGGACGGCAACCGCATCACCACCACCAACGCGCGCCACACGGTCAGCACCGCGACCGTCGACGCCCGCGGCCTGACCACCAGGCTCAGCCACAGCGACGCCACCCCGGAGGTGTCCTACACCTACGACCCGGCCGGCCGCCGGACCGGCATCACCGACGCCACCGGCAGCCGCACCCTCACCTACGACGACGCCGGCCGACTGCTCACCAGCACGGTGGGCGGCGGGATCAGCGGCAGCTTCGGCTACGTCTACGACAAGGCCGGCCGGGTCACCGGCCGCACCTACCCGGACGGTGCCACGACCGCGTTCGGCTACGACAGCGACGGCCGCCGCACCTCGCAGACCGTCGGCTCCGCCACCACGGCCTACGGCTACGACGCCGACGGCAACCTCACCGGCACCACCCTGCCGGCCGCCGTCGGCCGCTCCGAGAACCGCGGCTACGACCCGGTCGGCCGCCTCACCTCGGCCTCCACGAGCCGGGCGGGCGCCGTGACCTCCTCCTGGACGGTCACCCGCGACGCGGCCGGCCGGACCGTCGGCCTCGACACCGTGACCGCCGGCAGCCCGCAGCCGCAGCAGACCTACGGCTACGACAACGCCGACCGGCTCACCTCCTGGTGCACCGCGCCGGCCGCCGGCACCGCCGGCTGCCCGGACGGGTCGAGCCAGGTCGCCTACGGCTACGACAAGGTCGGCAACCGCACCTCGCTGACCAGGGCCGGCCGCACCACCACCTACACCTACGACGCCGCCGACCAGCTCACCCTCAGCGCCTCGGGCCTGGTCCGGCAGAACTACACCTACGACGCCGACGGCAACTACACCGGCAACGGCTCCTCAGCCAACACCATCGCCTACGACGCCGGGAACCGCCCGATCAGCGCCGTACAGGCCGGGGTGGCCTTCACGTTCACCAACGACGACCAGGGCAACCGCGTCACCACCCGGGTGGCCGGCGCGGTCAGCCGCACCGCCGTCTGGGACGCCAACAACCCGCTGCCCGAGCTCGCCACCCAGACCGACGGCTCCGGCGCCCTGCTCGGCGACTACCGCACCGACCCGCTCGGCCGCCCGCAGTCCACGCACACCCCGGCGGGCGACAGCTACGAACTGCACGACCAGCTCGGCTCGGTCGCCGAGGTGGCGGGCGCCGACGGCACCGCCCTGGCCCGCTACGGCTACGACCCGTTCGGGGTGCAGACCACCGCCGCCCCCGGCACCCCGGCCGCCGGCGAGGCGTTCGGCTTCACCGGGGAGCTCAACGACCCGGTCCTGACCGGCAAGCAGGACCTGCGGGCGCGCTCCTACGACCCGGTGACCGGTCGCTTCACCGGCCGCGACCCGATCGGGCTGCGCCCGGCCGAGGCCTACACCTCCGACTACGCCTACGCCGCCAACCGCCCCACCGACCTCACCGACCCCAGCGGGCTCGCGCCCGAGCCCACCCCCGGCAACGGCTGGTGGGACGGCGGAGGAGGCGAACAGCACGACTTCGTCCTGCAGATGGCCTACGAGCAGGAGGTCGCCCTGCACGGCGTGGAGAACGTCTACGCCGACCTGGCCGGAACCCCCCGGTCGGCCTGGGGCAACCAGCTGATGAACTACCCCACCTACTGGTCCGACTACGCCGAGCCGGACCTGGTCGCCGCCGGGGTGCTCACGCCCCGCGGCCGCGGTTTCGCGCTCTGGGACGTCAAGCCGGCGTCCGCGTACGGCCGCAGCCTCACGGCCTCCGTCAACAAGCTGGCCGGCTACATCCGCGGCTTCAGCCAGATGTCCGGCTGGCCCGCGATGGCGGGCGACCCGATCGTCCCGGAGATGCGCCCCTACCCGCGGGACCGGCGCGGCGCCGAGGGCCTGATGCTGATGTTCAACGGTGCCAACTGGAGCACGTTCGGCGCCCCCGAACCGAAGGCCAACGGCCTCTACCCCGATGCCGACATCGCACCGGTCGGGGACACCTCCGGCCTGATCTACTACCGGCTGCTGCGGCACTCCAGGAACCAGGGCTGGTCCGAGCGGCTCGCGGCGCTGCAGGCGCTCTCCGCCCAGGGCGCCCAGGCCGGCACCTCCGTGACGGTCTGCCAGCCGACCGGTGTCGCCACCGCCGTCCACGAGCCGCTGCGCACCATCGGCCAGGCCACCGGCGCGGACATCTCCAGCGTCGCCTCGCTGACCGCGCTGACGGCCTTCCCGGCCGGGCCGATCGACGTGATCGACCCGAACCCGCTGTACATGCCGCCGGCCCCCGAGCCGGTCAGGGTGAGCCACGGATACGGCTCCTCCGGCTCCTACCACGGGGGCTCGGACGACTTCGACTTCGTCGGACCGATCCGGGACGCGCTGCACGGGCTCGCCTGGGATCTGATCCTGGCCGGGGCCGGGTCCGTGCGCCTGGTCGGCCGGGGCGCGAAGGTCGTCGGCCAGGAGCTCTTCGGGCTGGCCGCATGACCGGCGGCCCGGGGACGGGGAACACTGGAGCGCACGAGTGACGAGGAGGGGAGGGGCGCGATGAGCATCGAGTTCACGATGTGGCGGATCACACCGGAGACCTACCGGCAGGCGCTGGACACCCGGCACCTGGACGGCGTCCACACCGCCGAGGACGGCCGGATCGCCAAGGGGTGGAGCGTGCTGCTCCGGCTGCTCACCCCGCCCGGCGCCGGGCCGCTCGCCGGGGCGGCGATCACCGGGGGAGTGGTGCTGGAGGACGGGGAGGACGCCGACTACGGCGGTACCCGGATGCACGCGCCCGAGGAGGTCGCGGCGATCGCCGCCGAACTCCAGGGGCTCGCGGAGGAGGAGATCCGGCGGCGCTGCGCCACGGTGGACCTGACCGGGTGCCACGGTGCCGAGGACGGGGTGCTGCTGGACCCGCCGGAGCGCTACGTCCGGCACTTCCGCGAGCTGCGGGACTTCTACACCGCCTCGGCCGCCGAGCGGGCGGCGATGGTGGTCTGGCTGGGGTGATCCCCGGTACGACGGCGCCCCGCACCACCCTCCGGTGGTGCGGGGCGCCGTCGTTCGGCGGGGAGGCTCAGTGGCCGCCCTTCAGGTTGAGCACCACCACGCCGACGATGATCAGCGCCAGGCCCAGCCACTGCATCCGGCCCAGGGACTCGCCGAAGGCGACCACGCCTATCCCGGCCACCGCGGCGGTGCCGGCGCCGGACCAGACGGCGTAGGCCACCGACACCGGGATGTGCTTCAGCGCCCGGCCGAGCAGGGCGAAGGAGAGCACGTAGCCCACGGCGACGCCGATGCTCGGCCAGAGGCGGGTGAAGCCCTCGGTGAGCTTGAGGGCGCTGGTGGCGCAGACCTCGCTGACGATGGCGAGGGCGAGCAGGAGATAGGCCATGGCCGGTCAAACCGCCGGTGCGGCGGTGAGCTTCCCGAGCAGCGCGAGGTCGGCGTGCTCCAGGCTGTCGAGCAGGGTGACCCGGGAGCCGCCCGGGATCGGCACGTCCGAGGAGGGCACCGCGAGGACGGCGCAGCCCGCGGCGCTGGCGGAGGCGACGCCGGTCGGGGTGTCCTCGACGGCCACGCAGGCCGCCGGGTCCAGGCCGAGGCGGGCGGCGGCGGCGAGGTACGGGTCCGGGGCGGGCTTGGTCCGCTCGGTGTCCTCGGCGGCGAGGGTCACCGCGAACCAGTCGCGGCCGATGGTGGAGAGCACCAGGTCGACCACCCGGCGCGGGGAGGCGGAGACCAGCGCGGTGGGCACGTGGGCGTCCCGCAGCTCGGCGAGCAGGGCGAGCGCGCCGGGGCGGGGGACGGTCTCGGCGGCGACCTTTCCGGCGAAGGAGTCGCCGAGCCGGTCCGCGAGTTCGGCCTCGCTGAGCGCGGTGCCGCTGACCCGGTGCAGATGGGCGGCGGTGTGCTCGATGGCCTGGCCGAGCACCTCGGGGACGTCGGAGTCGGTCAGCGCGTGGTGCAGCTCGTCGGCGAGTTCGGCGGCGGCCTGCCACCAGAGGTGCTCGGTGTCGACCAGGGTGCCGTCCATGTCGAACAGGACGGCGGCGGGTGCGGCGGCTTGGAGCGGGGGGTTTTCAGGCATGGCGGTACCTTCGGTGGTTCATCAGGAGCGTGCGGACGGATCAGACGGTACGGCGGTCCACCAGCACCGGGCGCTCCGGGAGGGCCAGGTCGGCGGTGGAGCCGATCGGCAGCGCGGCGGCGGCCTCGGTCGGCAGGTCGGCCTTGACCTCGGTGCCGTCGGCGAGCCGGACGGTGAGGCGGGTGACGGCGCCCAGGAAGGAGGCGCCGACCACCAGGGCGGGGCCGTGCGCGGAGGGGGTCAGCGAGACGTTCTCGGGGCGGACCAGCACCTGCAGCGAGCCGTCGGCCGGCAGCGCGCCGTCCACCGCGTGCCGGCGGCCGAGCACCTCGACGCCGTCCGCGGTGCGGGTGCACGGGATGCGGCTCATGGTGCCGACGAACTCGGCGACGAAGGCGGTCGCCGGGCGGGCGTACAGCTCGGACGGCGTGGCGCACTGCTCCAGCCGGCCCGCGCGCAGCACCGCGACCCGGTCGGCCATCGAGAGCGCCTCCTCCTGGTCGTGCGTGACGAACAGGGTGGTGATCCCCAACTCCTGCTGGAGGCGGCGGATCTCCTCGCGCAGGGTCAGGCGCACCTTGGCGTCCAGCGCGGACAGCGGCTCGTCCAGCAGCAGGACGCGCGGCTGCAGGGCCAGCGCGCGGGCCAGGGCGATGCGCTGCTGCTGGCCGCCGGACATCTGGTGCGGGTAGCGGTCGGCGTGCTGCGGCAGACCGACCAGCTCCAGCAACTCCTGGGCGCGCTTGCGGCGTTCGGCCTTGCCGGTGCCGCGCATCCGCATCCCGAAGGCGACGTTGTCGGCCGCCGTCAGGTGCGGGAAGAGGCTGTACGACTGGAACACCAT
Organism: Kitasatospora sp. NPDC048239; assembly: GCF_043202015.1. Classification (NCBI taxonomy): domain Bacteria; kingdom Bacillati; phylum Actinomycetota; class Actinomycetes; order Kitasatosporales; family Streptomycetaceae; genus Kitasatospora; species Kitasatospora sp. NPDC048239. Next base: position 247,556 of record NZ_JBICZP010000008.1, read on the forward strand.
GCCGGCATCGCGGCGGTGGGCGGGGATCTGGGTGATGTCCTTGCCGTCCACCAGCACCTGGCCGGAGTCGTGCTGTTCGAAGCCGGCCAGGATGCGCAGCGCGGTGGTCTTGCCGCAGCCGGACGGGCCGAGCAGGGCGACCAGTTCGCCCGGGTGGACGGTCAGGTCGAGGCCGTCCAGGGCGGTGGTCGCGCCGAACGAGCGGCGCAGGGTGCGGAACTCGACGGTCGCGCCGCCGGGTGCGAGGGGGACGCCGGCGACGGGGGCGGTAACCGTGGTCATGGTGGGTAACTCCGGGGGCTTCAGGAGGTGGTGGTCTTGTGGCGGCGCTCGCGGCCGACGGTGGCCAGCAGGAGCAGCAGCAGCCAGGTGATCAGCAGGCTCAGGATGGAGACCGCGACCGACATGTGGGCCTGGCTGTTGCCGACCGAGTAGATCCACACCGGGAAGGGCTGGTAGCCGAGGATCGAGGCGGCGGTGAACTCGCCGAGCACCAGGGCCAGGGTGAGGAAGGAGGCGTTCAGCAGCGCGCCGCGCAGGTTGGGCAGCACGACGGTGAACACCGCGCGCGGCCAGCCGGCGCCGCAGTTGCGGGCGGCCTCGACCAGGGTGCGGACGTCCACCGCGCGCAGACCCGCGTCCAGGGCCCGGTAGGCGAGCGGCAGGGACATCAGCACGTAGGCGATGACCAGCACGAGCGGGAAGTCCGGGTCCTGGATGAACACGAAGGTCTGGAAGAACGGCGTGTCCATCAGGTAGTCCGGGCCCCAGCGCAGCACGCCGATCAGGCCGGCGGTCAGCGCGACCGGCGGGACGACCAGCGGCAGGGTGCAGAGCACGTCGATCACCGGGCGCAGCCGCGGCGAGCCGAGCCGGACCGCGATCAGCGCGGGCACCAGCAGGAGCAGCAGCACCAGGACGGTGACGACGGCGAGTTCCAGGGTGAGCCAGAGGCTGTCCAGGAAGCCGGGGGCGCCGAGCAGGCCGGTGTACGCCTCGAAGGAGTAGCCCTTCGGGTCGTCGACGGAGAAGTAGCCGGCGGCGGCGAGCGGGACGATGAAGTACACGCCCGCGACCAGCAGGACGGCGCCGCGCCACCAGCGCAGCTTGGGCCGGGTGGACCGGGGGCGGGCGGAGGTCAGCTGAGCCATCGGGCACTCCGGCGCTGGAGGGGCAGGTAGACGGCCATCACCAGGACGGCGACCACGATCATGTTGAGGCTGAGGGCGAGGGCGAGGTTGCCCTGGCCGACCAGCACGTTGCCGGAGAGCGCGTCCGCGATCGAGCGGCTGACCAGCGGCACGGTGGCGCCGACCATGGCCGCGGCGGTGGCGTACGCGGCGAAGGCGCTGCCGAAGAGCAGGACGAATCCTCCGAGCAGCGAGGGCAGCAGGATCGGCAGTGCGACGTGCCGCCAGTACTGGAAGGTGGTGGCCCGGTTGTTGTGGGCCGCCTCGCGCCACTGCACCCGCAGGCCGTCCAGGGCCGGGGTGATGGTCAGCACCATCAGCGGGATGAGGAAGTACAGGTAGACGATGGTGAGGCCGGTGAAGGTGTAGAGCGACCAGCCGTGGTCGGTGAGGTGCAGCAGCTCGGTGACCTCGCCGGCGTTGCCGAGGGTGGCGACGAAGGCGAAGGCGAGCGGCAGTCCGCCGAAGTTGGCGAGTACACCGGAGGCGGTGAGCACCGCCTGGCGCAGCCAGGTGAACCGGGAGGTCACCACGGCCTGGGCGATCGGCAGGCCGATCACGGTGGAGAGCAGCGCGGTGAGCGCGGAGAGCTTGAGGCTGCTGACCATCGCGGTCCAGTAGGCGCCCTGGACGGAGGCGGTGACGTTGTCCAGGGTGAACTGGCCGCCGCCGCCCTCCGCGTCGGTGGAGGTGGTGAAGGCGCCGATCACGATGGCGACGGCCGGAAGGCCGAAGCCGATGGCGAAGAAGACGAACAGCGGGGCGGTGGCGAGCCAGGAGCCGCCCCGGATGCGCAGGCGCGGACGCCTGCGGGGGGTGGGGGTGGTGGTCGCGGTGGACGCCCCCGCGCCGCCACCGGTTTCGGTGGCGGCGGGGGTGGTCGGCACCGGGGTGGGAGCCGTGGTCATGAGGTGGGTTCTCAGCCTGTCCGGTTGGGCCGGGTCAGCCGGCGATGGCCTTGGTCCAGTTCTCGGTCACGACCTTCTTGGCGGCCGTGATCTGGTCCTGGGTGGGGAAGGTGGTGAAGGGCTTCTCGACGACGGGCAGCTTGGCGGCGGCCGCGGTGTCGAGGGTGCCGTCCTTCTTCAGCGCCTCGAAGGTCGCCGGGGTGGCGTAGCCGCCGAGGAAGAGGTTCTGGCCCTCGGTGCTGAAGAGGTACTCCTGCCACAGGCGGGCGGCCGCCGGGTGCGGGGCCCACTTGTTGACGCCCTGGTTGTAGAACTGGGCGTAGCTGCCGTCGACCGGGACGGCGACCTTCCAGTCGACGCCCTTCTCCTTGAACTCGTCGGTGTAGCCGGCGTTCAGGTAGGACCAGTCGATCGAGATCGGGGTCTCGCCCTTCTCGATGGTGGCCGGGGTGGACTCGACCGGGTTGAAGTTGCCGGCCTGCTTCAGCTTGCCGAAGAAGTCGATGCCGGGCTGGATGTTGTCCAGCGAGCCGCCGTTGGCGAGCGCGGCCGCGTAGACGCCGCCGAAGGCCGAGCCGGACTTGGTCGGGTTGCCGTTCAGGGCGACCTGGCCCTTGTACTCCGGCTTGAGCAGGTCGGCGAAGGTCTTCGGGCAGTTGGCGATCTTCTTGGCGTCGCAGCCGATGGAGACGTAGCCGCCGTAGTCGTTGACGGCGGCGCCGTTCGCGTCCTTCATGGTGTCCGGCACCTTGGCGAAGGTGGCGACCTTGTAGGGGGCGAGCAGGCCGTCCTTGACCGCCTGCAGGGCGAAGGCGCTGCCGAGGTCGACGACGTCGGGGGCGCGGTCCTGGCCCTTGCGGGAGGTGATCGCGTTGATCTCGTCCTGGCTGGAGCCGTCCGGGTTCTCGTCCTCGATCTCGATACCGTACTTGGCCTTGAACGAGTCCATGATCTTGCCGTAGTTCGCCCAGTCCTTGGGCAGCGTGATGACGTGCAGCTTGCCCTCCTTCTTGGCGGCGGCGACCAGCGCGTCCATTCCGCCGAAGTCGGCGGCGGAGGTGGCCTCCTTGGCGTCCTTGGCGCCGGCCTTGGCGGCGTCGCCGGACTTGGTCGAACCGGCGGAGCCGCAGGCGGTGAGGGAGAGCGCGGCAGCGGTCAGTACGGCCGCGAAGGCGGCGGCGCGGGCACGGTGCACGGTCACTGGTCAGTCTCCTGATCGGGGCGTACTGCGGGGAGCGTTCGGGGGAGGGGCGGCGAGCCTGGGGCTGGTCCGCGGGGCGTCCGCTGTGAGTTCGGATGCCCCCGAGTTGACTAGCCAACTTCGCCGACGGGGGTAAGTACGCCGGAGCCCGGTGACGGGAAGGTGAACGGACGGCCCAGAACCGGGGTCGGCTGCGGGAACGGTCGAATCAGGCCCTCGGAGGGCGATCTCCCGGGTGCGATGCTTCGAGGGCGCAGCGGGATAAGGTCGGGCTGTCCGCGCCGGTACGGCTGTGCAGGACACCGCCCCAGGAGGGATCTTGACTGACGTGGCACTGGAGCCCGGCCGATCCGCCGCCGAGGAACGCGGCCGACCCGCCGCCGAGGAGCGCGGCTCCGGCGCGCTGTACCGCAAGGTCGCCGCCGACCTTCGGGAGGCCATCACCACCGGTGCCTTCGGCGAGGCCGGCCGGCTGCCCGCCGAGGGCGCGCTCGCCGAGCAGTACGGGGTCTCGCGCGGCACCGTGCGCCAGGCGCTGGCCGTGCTGCGCTCGGACGGGCTGGTCACCTCGCGGCGCGGCACCCGCCGGGTGGTGCTGGGCACCGCCCGGGTGCAGAGCTTCTCCGAGCTGCTGAGCTTCACGCACTGGGCGTACTCGATGGGCGAGGAGCCCGGCGGCATCCTGGACTCGCTGGTCCGCCGCCCGGCCGACGCCGCCGAGCGCGAGCAGCTGCGGCTGGAGCCGGGCGCCGAGGTGTTCGTGACGGTGCGTCTGCGCACGCTCTCCGGGACGCCGGTGATGGTCGAGCGGACCGTCTACCCGTCCCGGGTCGGCGAGATCGTGGCGCAGCTGCCGGCCGACGTGGTCTCGCACACCGAGGTGCTGCGCGAGCACGGCATCCTGTTCACCGACGCCGACCACACCATCGACATCGTGGCCGCCAACGCGGAGGACGCCCGGCTGCTCGGCTGCCGGCGCGGCGGCCCGCTGCTGCGCGAGCGGCGGCGCACCACCGACCCGACCGGGACGCCGGTGGAGTGGTCCCAGGACCGCTACCTGCCGGGAACGGTGGCGTTCAGCATCCACAACTCGCTGGCCACCTCGGCGCTTTCGCGGCACGCCCGGGAGGGCGACTGAGCCCGCCGGGCTGGGCGGGGAGCCGGCCGCGCCGACTCCCCGCCCCGTCTCAGCCCATGAGGGCGGCGAGCAGCGGGCGGAAGTGCTCGAAGCCGGGCGTCACGGCGCCCGCCTGTTTGGCCCGGTCGTCCCAGCGGCGGACGGCGACGGCGTCGGCGGCCCCCGGGAGGGCGGCGAAGGCGGCGGCCTGCCCGGCGCTCATCGGGCCGCCCTGCACCTGGAGGGTGTACTCGGAGGCCTCGGAGAGCCGCGCCCGGTACTCCGGCTCGACGGTGCACAGGTAGCGCTTGGCGGCCACGTGCAGCCGGATCGGCCCGGTGACCTCGGGGCCGAACCAGCGGGCCAGCCAGTCGGCGCCGGTGTCGCTGTGGTGGTTGTCCTGGCCCTGCATCAGATCCCGTCCGTGCAGGGCGCCTTCGAAGTGGCCGACATCGTGCAGCAGGGCGGCCGCGACCAGGTGCGGGGGCGCCCCGGCGGCCTCGGCGAGCGCACCGGCCTGGAGCATGTGCTCGGCCATGGTGACCGCCTCGCCCAGGTACTCCCCGGCGCCCTCGCCGGCGAACAGGTCGGCGAGCGCGTCCAGTCCGGCGCCCCGGTGGTGCAGCACGGCCAGTGTGCTGGTCAGCGAGTCCAGGTCGGCGTAGCAGCCCTGGAGGTGGCGCGAGCCGTCCTGCTCGAACGCCGTCCGGGCGTGCAGCAGTCGGACGTTGTCGAAGATCAGGCAGTCGCCCGGGTCGAGCCGGAGGTCCAGCCGCAGCTCCGGGCGCAGGGTGATCGCGGCGAAGCGGCGGTACGCGGCGTAGAAGGCCTCCAGCTCCTCGGCCGGGCCGCGCAGGGTGCCGATCGAGCGGTTGTTGAACCGCACCTCGCGGATCCGGCCGAGCGGGTCCACCTCGATCAGCGGCCGGTCGGCGCGCAGTTCGGTGCCCCGGTCGCGGAAGACGAACGGGACGACCGTGCGGGTCAGCACGGCGAAGTCCGCCGGGGCCTCGGCGCGCAGCAGCGCCGCCGCCTGGAAGCCGTCCACCAGGCCGGAGTCGCCGCCGGCCGCGGAGTTGTCCAGGCAGTGCAGCAGTTGGAGGGTGGGCACCGGGTCCCGGTAGGGGTTGTCGGTGTGCGGGGCGATCGCGACGCTGGTGAAGGCGAGGTTGTTGGGGTCGGGCTCGACCCGGACGTCGAACAGCTCGCCGTAGTTGGTCACCCGTACGAAGCCGAAGGTCTCCGCCACCGCCAGCACCTGGCGTTCGGCCACCGGCACCCCGTGCAGCACCGCGAAGCCGCTGCGCCGGACGGCCCCGAGCACCGCGGCGCGCTCCGCCGGGTCCTCGACGTACGCCGTCCACTGCGCCGACGGCAGCCCGTCCGCGAAGTCGGCGGCCGTCCAGAGCCGCTTGTCCGCCTCCGTCCGCCCGTCCCCCTCGGCGCCCTGCGCCAGCCACTCCAGCGGGTAGCGGGAGCGGTGCCCGTCCGACCAGAGCACCTCCAGCCGCCCGCCGGACTCGGTGTGCGCGGCGACGGCCAGGTCGTCCGGCAGGTCGGTGATCTGGAACAGCTTCTGCCCGCTCCGGGGATCCCGGCACTCGGCACACGGGCAGTTGTCGCGCAACCAGTACGGCGGCAGCTCGGACACGGTGCTCCTCCTCGGTGATCCGTGAAGTTGTATAGCCAACTTCACCTCGTGGGGAGCCTGCCCGGCGATGGTGAGATCCGGGTGGCGCGGCGGTGAACCCCTCGGGAACAGGGCGCCTACGCGCGGGCATCGGACACCGGGCCGGCCGCTCGGGCGGCCGGCCCGGTGTCCGATGCCGTCAGTGCCGGACGGCGGCCTCCCAGGCCTGCTCCGCCGCCCGGCGGGCCGCGGCGGGGTCGGCGGCCAGGGTGGTGGCCAGGGCGGTCAGGACGCCGAGCACCGTCTCCAGTGAGGCCGCCCGGCCGTAGTGGTTGACGCGGAGCATCCCGGCGGCCAGCGCGCCGCCGCCGGGCTGGACGGGGAGGGCCGGGTCCAGCCGGAGCAGCTCGGCGGCGAGGGCGGTGGCCGCGAGGCCGGGCGGGGTGCGCACCGTGGTGGCGACGGGGGCGGCGTGGGCGTCCTCGGGGACGAACGGGGTGAGGGTGCCCAGGGCGCGGACCCCGGCGCGGGTGGCGGCCGCGGCCGCGCGGTGGCGGGTGATCACGGCGGGCAGGCCGTCCGCGGCGATCCGGTCCAGGCAGGCGCCCAGCGCCAGCATCTCCAACTGGGCGGGCGCGTGCGGGAGTACGGTGCGGCCGGCGTCCGTCCAGCGCTCCTTCCAGTCCAGCAGGGAGAGGTAGGAGCGGCGCGGGGCGGCGGGGTTGGCGGCGATCCGCTCCCAGGCGCGGTCGGAGACCGAGACGGCCGAGACGCCGGCCGGGCCGCCCATCGCCTTCTGGCCGCCGACGACGCACAGGTCGACGCCCCACTCGTCGGTGAGCAGCGGCTCGGCGGCCACCGAGGCGACGGCGTCCAGCATCAGCAGTGCGCCGTGCGCGCGGACCACCGCGGCGATCTCGGCCACCGGGTTGGTGTTGCCGGTGGCGGCCTCGGCGTGGACCAGCGAGACGAAGTCGATCGCCGGGTGGGCCTCCAGCGCCGCGGCGACCTGCTTGGCGCTCACCGCCCCGTCGAAGGGGACGGCCAGGTCCACCACCTCGGCACCGCAGTCGCGCAGCCAGTTGCCGAAGGTCTGCCCGTACGGGCCGGTGACGATGTTCAGCGCGGTGGAGCCGGGGTGCGCGGCGCCGCGGATCGCGGCCTCCAGCGGCAGCAGCGCCTCGCCCTGGGTGATGATCACGTCGGCGGAGGTGTGCAGCAGTGCGGCGACCCGGTCCTCGATCGCCGCGAAGTCGGCGGCGCTGAGCGGGGGCAGGTCGAGGAAGGGGCTCACGGTGGCGGCCGGCCTTTCACAGGTGGGGCGGTTCGGGCAGGGACGAGTCTGCCGCACTTCCCCTGCCCGCCGGGAACGGCCGCCTCGGTAGAGTGCGGCCATGAGCGATGGCGCGGTGCTGCACGTCCGGGGGCGGGTCCTGGTCGGTCCGGAGGACGTCCGGGACGAACTCTGGGTGGTGGACGGGCGGGTGAGCCTCTCGCGGCCGCCGGCCGCGGACGACGTGCGGACCGTCACCGGCTGGGTGCTGCCCGGCCTGGTGGACGCGCACTGCCACGTCGGCCTGGACGCGCACGGCGCCGTCGACGCCGAGACCAGCGAGAAGCAGGCGCTCACCGACCGCGACGCCGGCACCCTGCTGATCCGCGACGCGGGCTCGCCCGCCGACACCCGCTGGATCGACGACCGCGAGGACCTGCCGCAGATCATCCGGGCCGGCCGGCACATCGCCCGCACCCGCCGCTACATCCGCAACTACGCGCACGAGATCGAGCCCGGCGACCTCGCCGCCTACGTCCGGGCCGAGGCCCGGCGCGGTGACGGCTGGGTCAAGCTGGTCGGCGACTGGATCGACCGGGACCGCGGCGACCTCGCCGCCTGCTGGCCCGGCGACGCGCTCGCCGAGGCGATCGCCGCGGCGCACGAGGAGGGGGCGCGGGTCACCGCGCACTGCTTCGCCGCCGAGTCGCTGCCGGACCTGCTGGCGGCCGGCATCGACTGCGTCGAGCACGCCACCGGGCTCACCGAGGAGCTGATCCCGGCCTTCGCCGAGCGCGGGGTCGCGATCGTGCCGACGCTGGTCAACATCGCCACCTTCCCGGCGCTGGCGCTCGGCGGCGAGGCCCGGTACCCGGCCTGGTCCGCGCACATGCGCCGGCTGCACGAGCGCCGCTACGACACGGTGGGCGCGGCGCACGACGCGGGCATCCCGGTCTTCGTCGGCACCGACGCGGGCGGCTCGCTCGCCCACGGCCTGGTCGCCGAGGAGGTGGCCGAGCTGGTGAAGGCCGGGCTCAGCCCCACCGAGGCGCTCTCGGCGGCGAGCTGGGGGGCGCGCGCGTGGCTGGGCCGCCCGGGCCTGGAGGAGGGCGCCCCCGCGGACTTCGTGGTGTACGCGCAGGACCCGCGCGCCGACGTCCGGGTGCTCGCGGACCCGCAGTTGGTGGTGCTGCGCGGGCGCCCGGTCGGGTGACCGACCAGGGCGGGGCCTGGGGGCGCCGGGCTGTCGGGGTAGGCCGATAGGGTGGCGCCCATGGCACCGCGTCCCCTGAACGAGATCGTCGAACCCGGCTGGGCCACCGCCCTGGAGCCGGTGGCCGGGCGGGTCGCCGCCATGGGCGACTTCCTGCGCACCGAGCTGGCCGCCGGCCGGACGTACCTGCCCTCCGGGCCGAACGTGCTGCGGGCCTTCCAGCAGCCCTTCGCCTCGGTGCGGGTGCTGATCGTCGGACAGGACCCGTACCCGACGCCCGGCCACGCCGTCGGGCTCAGCTTCTCGGTGGCGCCGGACGTCCGGCCGATCCCGGCCAGCCTGGTGAACATCTTCGACGAGTACGGGCGCGACCTCGGCCTGCCGCAGCCGACCACCGGGGATCTCACCCCGTGGACGGAGCAGGGCGTACTGCTGCTCAACCGGGCCCTGACCACCGCCCCGCGCAAGCCCGCCGCGCACCGCGGCAAGGGCTGGGAGGAGGTCACCGAGCAGGCGATCCGGGCCCTGGTGGCGCGCGGGGGCCCGCTGGTGGCGATCCTCTGGGGGCGCGACGCCCGCAACCTGCGCCCGTTGCTGGGCGAGGTGCCGGCCGTCGAGTCCGCGCATCCGAGCCCGTACTCGGCGAGTTCGGGCTTCTTCGGCTCGCGGCCGTTCAGCCGGGCGAACGAGCTGCTGGTGCAGCAGGGCGCGCAGCCGGTGGACTGGCGGCTGCCGTAGCTCTTGAGGGGGCTGCGGGCGGGCTTTCCCCCTTTCCCCGGCCGCAGGTCAGTGTTCGGCGTCAAGCTCACTCGAATGAGTGAAATGACGTTCTGTGTGACTCATGTGACGGATTGTTCGAGAAGACTGGCGGCTCATCGTTCGGAGCGCCGGCCCCTTACCCCGTCCCGCGGGTGATGTCGGAGGCGCGCTCCACCGCAGCACCACCCGTGGGGGTACCGCCATGTCTTCTTCTTCGCGTTCCGTCTCCGTCGCCGCCGCGGTGGTGGCCTCGGCCCTGCTCGCCGTACCGCCCGCGTACGCCACCGGGCCGGCCGGGGCGCCGCCCGCCGCGGCGAGCCCCGGCAAGGCGCGCGCCGTCACCGCCGAACTCGACCTGGACGTCAGCCTGTTGAACAAGACGGTGGACGTCCCGGTGAACGTCTCGCTCAACAAGGTCGAGACCCCCGCGCAGCGCGACGGCTCGATGCTCACCGCCACGGTCGACGGCGTCGACCAGAAGGGGCCGGTCACCCTGGTCAAGGCGGACGTGGGCACGTCCGTGACCAGGTCCGACGCCAAGGGCACCGCCGCCTCCGTCCGACTGGTCAACGCCGACGTGCACGCCCCGGGCCTGCCGGCCACCACCCTGCTGGGCCTGGAGGCGCTCAGCTCGGAGGTCACCTGTCCGGTCGACGGGCCGCCGACGGCCGACGTCGTCGCGCCCGCCAGGCTGACCGTCCTCGGCAAGCCCGTCACCCTCAGCCTGTACGGGCCGACCAAGGTGGACGTGCCGCTGATCGGCAGCGTCTCGGTGGAGTTCTCGAAGAAGAGCACCACCTCGGCCACGGCCGCCGCCTCGGCCCTGGAGGTCCAGGTCGAGGTGAACCCGCTGAACCTCAACGTGGCCAAGGTGAGCGGGAAGATCACCGTGGCCTCGGTGAGCTGCGAGAAGCCGACCGCGCCCGCCACACCTACCGCCGCGCCTTCGTCGAGCGCGCCCGTCGCCCCCGCGCCCTCCGGCACCGCGCCCGTCGGCACCGCGGCCGTCCAGCCGGTCGCCGACGCGACGTCCCCGGCCGGCCGCCGGGCCGTCCCGCAGGCCGCCACCGCGAGCCCGACGGGCAGCCTCGCCGCCACCGGCAGCAGCAGCTCCACCGGCCCGATCGCCGCCGGGGCGGTCGCCCTGCTCGCGGCCGGCGGCTGCGCCCTGCTGGCCACCCGCCGGCGCCGCGCCGCGCACGCCCGCCGGCACTGACCGGGCGCGCCCGGCAACGGCGCGCCACCCCGCGGTGCGGGAGTGCCACCCGCGGCACTCTCGCACCGTGACCGTGTCAACGCGGACGGTTGGTTCACCTGCGCGTTACATGAGGGGAACAACCGGGAAACGGCGGCTTGCGACGCTACGCGGGCACCCACCACCCAGCTTGCGAGGTTCACCGCCGTGGCAATCAAGGCCGAGTACATCTGGATCGACGGCACCAAGCCGACCGCCAAGCTCCGTTCCAAGACTCGGATCCTGGCCAACGCGGACAAGATCCCCACCTGGGGCTTCGACGGTTCCTCCACCAACCAGGCCGAGGGTCACGCCTCGGACCGCGTGCTCGCGCCGGTTGCCACCTTCCCGGACCCGATCCGCGGCGGCGACAACATCCTCGTCCTGTGCGAGGTCAACGAGATCGACGGCACCCCGCACGAGTCGAACACCCGCGCCCTGCTGCGCCCGATCGCCGAGCAGTTCGCCGCTCAGGAGTCGATCTTCGGCATCGAGCAGGAGTACACCTTCTTCAAGGGCTCCCGCCCGCTCGGCTTCCCCGAGGGCGGCTTCCCGGCCCCGCAGGGCGGCTACTACTGCGGCGTCGGCGCCGAGGAGGTCTTCGGTCGCGAGATCGTCGAGCTGCACATGGACCGCTGCCTCGCGGCCGGCCTGTCGCTCTGCGGCATCAACGCCGAGGTCATGCCCGGCCAGTGGGAGTTCCAGATCGGCCCGGTCGACGCGCTGACGGTCTCCGACCACATGTGGGTCGCCCGTTACCTGCTCTACCGCACCGCCGAGGAGTTCGGCATCGACGCCACCCTCGACGCCAAGCCCGCCCGCGGCGACTGGAACGGTGCCGGCGCGCACACCAACTTCTCCACCAAGGCGATGCGCGAGAACTACGACGCGATCATCACCGCCTGCGAGTCGCTCGGCGCCTCCCAGGAGATCGTCCTGGAGCACGTCACCCAGTACGGCGCCGACATCGAGTCGCGCCTGACCGGCAAGCACGAGACCGCCCCGTGGAACGTCTACAGCTACGGCGTCTCCAACCGCGGTGCCTCGGTCCGCATCCCGTGGCAGGTCGAGGTCGAGCAGAAGGGCTACATCGAGGACCGTCGCCCGAACGCGAACGTCGACCCGTACGTGGTGACCCGTCTGCTGGTCAACACCTGCTGCTCCGCCCTGGAGAAGGCCGGCCTGGTCTGAGCCTTCCGGCTCCCCGGCTCACCGCTTTCCAAGCCCGCAGGCCCTTCCCGTATCGGGGAGGGCCTGCGGGCTTCGCCGTGCCTGCGACCCGGCCCGGTCCAGCCCTTGATCCTGCTGCTCCGGTGGTCGGATAATCACCGTCATGAACGCCCCCGCCCGCCACCCCCTGGTCCGACGGCTGCACGTCGACCTGGTGCGCGTGTGCGCGGCCGCCTGTCGCCCCTGAGTCCCACCGAGCCCCGTCGAGCCCGCACCGGGCTCCCGCTCGGTACTCGCGGCCCCGTCCCACAGGCGACCCCCGGCGCAGGAGCGTACGTCCATGTCCCTCGGCTTCCACTGGTTCCTCCCCACCAACGGCGACAGCCGGCAGATCGTCGGGGGCGGCCACGGCTCCACCCCCGGGACGGCCGGGTCGGACCGGCCGCCGAGCATCGGCTACCTCGGCCAGATCGCCCGCAGCGCCGAGCAGCTGGGCTTCGAGGGGGTGCTGACACCGACCGGCGCGTGGTGCGAGGACGCCTGGCTGACCACGGCGATGCTGACGCAGGTGACGGAGCGGCTGAAGTACCTGGTCGCCTTCCGGCCGGGGCAGATCAGCCCGACGCTGGCCGCGCAGATGGCGGCGACCTACCAGCGGCAGTCCGGTGGACGGCTGCTGCTGAACGTGGTGACGGGCGGGGAGTCGGCGGAGCAGCGGGCGTACGGGGACTTCCTGGACAAGGACGCCCGGTACGCCCGGACCGGGGAGTTCCTCGACATCACCCGGCGGCTCTGGGCGGGGGAGACGGTCGACCGGGACGGCGGGCACCTGCGGGTCGAGCGGGCGCGGCTGAACCGGCTGCCCGATCCGGTGCCGCCGGTGTACTTCGGCGGCTCCTCCCCGGCGGCGGGCGAGGTCGCGGCGCGGTACGCCGACGTGTACCTGACCTGGGGGGAGCCGCCCGCACAGGTCCGGGAGAAGATCGCCTGGATCCGTGGACTGGCCGCCGCCCAGGGCCGGGTGGTCCGGTTCGGGATCCGGCTGCACGTGATCACCCGGGACACCTCCGCCCAGGCCTGGGCGGAGACCGAGCGGCTGCTCGCGGGGATGGACCCGCAGCGCGTCCGGGAGACCCAGCGGGCCCTCGCCACGAGCGAGTCGGAGGGCCAGCGCAGGATGCTCGCCCTGCACGGGGGCTCCGCCGAGCGGCTGGAGGTCCACCCGGGGCTGTGGGCCGGCATCGGCCTGCTGCGCGGGGGAGCCGGAACGGCGCTGGTGGGAAGCCACCGGGAGGTCGCCGACCTGGTCTCCGAGTACCACGAACTGGGCGTCGACGAGTTCGTGCTGTCGGGGATCCCCCACCTGGAAGAGGCATATTGGTTCGGCGAGGGCGTGCTTCCCCTGCTGGCCGCCCGCAACCTCTGGAGCCGATCGTGAGCGACGCCTTCCACCCCCGCCTGCACCACGTCCCGGCCGGCTCGCTGGACGCGGACACCGCCCAGACCGGCGGCATGCACCGCTTCGCCGCGATCAGCGGCGGGCGGGTCGGCGCCGAACGGCTCTGGATGGGCCAGACCCACGTCGCGCCCCAGACGGCCTCGGCCGACCACCACCACGGCGACTCGGAGACGGCGATCTACGTGCTGAGCGGCCGCCCCGAGTTCGTGTTCCTGGGCGAGGACGGCACGGAGGAGCGGATCCGCACCGGCCCGGGGGACTACGTCTTCATCCCGCCCTTCGTCCCCCACCGCGAGGAGAACCCCGGGCCGGAGGAGGAGGCCGTGGTGGTGATCGCCCGGTCGAGCCAGGAGGCGATCGTGGTCAACCTGCCCGGCGGCCTCGGATCGGCCTAGGCGGGATTGGCGCAGTGGGAAGTCGGCGGGGCCGACTTCCCACTCCTTTGCCCGGGCGGTCCAGGACTCCTGCTAGAACTCGTCGGCGCCGTTGCGCAGCTCGGGCGTCCAGTAGCCGGTGGCCCAGACGGCCGGGTCGACGGCGATGCCGCCCTCGCCGGGGGCCTTGACGGTGGCCAGGCCGGTGCTGCCGCCGAGCCCGACGGAGAACGCGGACACGGGCTCGTTGTTCTCGTGGACCCCGCCGTTGGACAGCCGCACCAGGGCGTAGGCGGGGGCGCCGGCGGCGAGGACGACCGGGGTGCCCGGCTTGCTCTTGGCGACGGCCGGCACGTTCTCCCGGTGGCTCTCCAGGAACCGGATCTGCGGGAACTCGCTCAGCCGGCAGCTGTGGCCGGAGGTGTTCCGCGCGGTCAGGACGATGTGGGTGTAGGGCGGCCCGTCCTGGCGGGCGGCGCTGATGGCGAGGTCCTTGACGGCGCACAGCGGCGTGGCCGCCGAAGCCGCCGAGGGCGCGGCGGCCGGCTCGACCGGCGGCTTCGGGGAGGCGGTGGCGGGCTGGGCGGCGCCGGAGCCCTTCCCGGCCGGCGCGGCGGGTGCGGCGGGTGCGGCGGGTGCGGCGGGTGCGGCGGGTGCAGCCGGTGCGGCAGGTTCAGCGGGTGCGGCCGCGGGGGCCGCGGGTGCCCCCGGTGCGGCGGGTGCCGCCGCACCAGCGGGCTTCGGGTCGCCGGCCTTGGGGCTCGCGGGCGCCGGGTCCGGACCACAGGCGGCCAGGGCCAGGGCGAGTACGGCGGTACCCGTCGCGGTCAGGACGGCGGTGCGGCTGTGGAACGTACGCATGGGAACTCCCCCGGGTCTGTGCTGCGGTGACGCGTGCTCTGGTCGATCTGCAACGACCATGGCCCAGACGTCGTCCCACCCGCCAGAGCCGACGGCCAATCCGGGACGCCGGGACGTTCCAGCCCCTCTGACCTGCGGAAACGCGCGAGCCTGGAACGCCGGAACGGGACGCTCGCCGGAGCGGGCGGGGGGTGGGAGGGCTCAGACGCGCGGTTCGGCCCCGGCGGTGGTCCAGGCGAGGAGCATCCGGAGGGCGTCGTGGGAGGGGCTGCCGGGGGCGGCGCCGTAGGTGATCAGGGCCTGGTCGGGGTCGTCGGCGGCGCGCAGGGTGTCGTAGGTGAGGGAGAGGGTGCCGACGAGCGGGTGGTGGAAGCGCTTGGTGCCCGCGGTCTTGTCCTGGACGGGGTGCTCGGCCCACCAGCGGCGGAAGTCCTCGCTCTGCATGGACAGCTCGCCGATGAGGGAGGCGAGCCGGGGGTCGTCGGGGTGGCGTCCGGCCTCCAGGTGGAGGTAGGCGACGTTCTCCCGGGCGCAGGAGTCCCAGTCCGCGTAGAGGTCGCGGGAGGTCGGGTCGAGGAAGGTGATCCGGGCGATGTTGCGCTCGGCGGGGGCCATGGCGCCGTAGTCGCCGAGCAGGGCGCGGGCGGCCGGATTCCAGGCCAGGATGTCCATCCGGCGGCCCATCACCAGGGCCGGGACGTCCCGCAGCTCGGCCAGCAGCCGCCGGAGCATCGGCCGCACCGGCTGCTCGGGCCGGGGCGGCTGGTCCAGCGGCGGGCGGCGCGGGGCCGGGCGGGCCAGGTCGTGCAGGTGGCGGGTCTCGTCGGCGGTCAGCCGCAGGGCGCGGGCGAGGGCGTCGAGCACCCCGCCGGAGGGGTTGGGGACGCGGTCCTGTTCCATCCGCGTGTAGTAGTCGACGCTGACGCCGGCGAGCAGGGCGAGTTCCTCGCGGCGCAGGCCGGCGACCCGGCGGGTGCCGCCGTAGTCCGGCAGGGCCACGTCCTGCGGCCGGAGGCCGGAGCGGCGCGAACGGAGGAAGTCGCCGAGGCTGGTCGCGGTGGTCATGGAAGAAGTGTCGCCGGTTGCGCGCGGCGCTGCCTGGCCCTGGCGGGGCCAGGCAGCGGGCGGCCGGCAGGCGGGGCGGTGGGACGGCGGCCGGAGGTCAGGCCGGGAGGGCGTTGACCAGGCCGCCGTCGACGGCGAGGTCCTGGGCGGTGATGTAGGAGGAGGCGGGCGAGAGCAGGAAGGCCACCGCCTCGGTGACGTCCTCGGCCCGGCCCAGCCGCCCCAGCGGGATCCGGGCGCGGATGCCCTCGTACACGGCGGGGTCGTCCGGGATGAGCGCCTCGAACATCTCCGTGACGATGTAGCCGGGGCTGACCGAGTTCACCCGGATCCCGCGCGGGGCGAGGTCGCTCGACAGGGTCCGGGCGAGGTTGTGGACGGCGGCCTTGGTGGCCGCGTACACGGGTGCCTCGGCCATACCGCGGTGCAGCGTCCAGGAGGCGTTGATCACGACGGAGCCGCCGCCGGCCGCGTCCAGCAGGGGCAGGGCCTGCTGGATGGTGAAGAAGACGCCCTTGAAGTTCACGTCCACGGTGTGGTCGAAGTCCTGCTCGGTGACGTCGCAGCCGCGCTGGAAGATCCCGACACCCGCGTTGGCGAAGACGCCGTCCAGCCGCCCGTGGCGGTCCCGGATCGTCGCGGTCAGCCGGTCGAGGCCGGCTCGGACGGCCACGTCCGCCCGGACGGTCAGCAGGCGTCCGCCGGGCGTGGACGGGCTCCCGGTCAGCCGCTCGGCCGCCCGGTCGAGGCGGTCCTGGTCGCGGCCGGTGATGACGACGTGGGCGCCGCGCTCCAGGAGCAGGCGGGCGGTGGCCAGGCCCATCCCGCTGGTGCCGCCGGTGATCAGGACGACGCGGTCGTGGAAGTCGTGGAAGGTGCCCGGGGAGGAGGTGGGGTTGCTCATGGACCCCAGCGTGGTCGGCGCCGCCGGACGCAACCAGGCCCGTCGCAACCCGGGTGCGCCAGGGCCAGGCAGACGCGCTGCCGTCGGGCGCTGGGCCGGGCGCCGGGGCCGGGCCGGGGTGCTGACGCCGGGCTATGCTGACGCGGTGTCGGATTCACGAGCGCTTCGGGAGTTCCTCGACCACTGCCTGGACAGTGCGGAGAAGGTGGGCTTCTCGCTCGCCGACGGGCGGGACTTCCTCGGCTGGGTGGCCGAGGTGGAGGACGGCCGGATCCTCGCCTCCTGGGCGCCGAGCCCCTTCGCGCCGGACCCCGGGGAGGAGTGGCTGCCGATCACCGCGATCCTGCCCGGTTCGGCCGCCCGTTACGACAGGGCCCTGAGACGCTGGGTGGAGCACTACGGGTGATCCCCGGGCGGGTCGGGGCGGCGTCGACCCGGCCCGGGACGCCGGGCCCGGACACTGCGGCCATGACACGTACCCGCCTCACCACCGCGCTCTGCGCGGCCCTGCTCACCGCGGCGAGCTTCCAGGTCACGGCCGGCGCCGGCCCCGCGACCGCCACCGGTCCGGAGGTTGCCGCCGCCCCCGAGGGAGCACCGCACCGGCCCTGCGTCGCCTCGCCGCCACCCGACGGCGGCCCGGCCGCCGAGGTGCTGCGGATCGCCGGGCAGGCCAAGCAGGAGCTGGATCTCAAGTCGGTGATCCTGCGCGTCACCCAGGACGGCCGCGAGCTGGTCACCGCCGGGCTCGGCGAGTCGATGACCGGCGTACCGGCCGAGCCGGCGATGCACTTCCGGGCCGGCTCGGTGGGCATCGCCTTCATGGGCACCGCCCTCCTCCAGCTCGTCGACGAGGGGGTGGTGAGCCTCGACGACCCGGTCGCGCGCTGGCTGCCCGACCTCCCGCACGGCGACGAGATCACCCTGCGGATGCTGGGCAGCTCCACCACCGGGATCGCCGACTACGTCACCGACCCGGACTTCCTCGCCGCGCTCTACGCGGCGCCCTTCCGGCAGTGGACGCCGCAGGAGGTGCTGGACATCGCGCTCGCCCGGCCGCGCTGGTACGACCCGGGCACCAACTGGAGCTACTCGCACGCCAACTTCGTGCTGCTCGGCCAGGCCCTGGAGAAGATCACCGGCACCCCGCTGGACCGCCTGCTCCACGAGCGGATCTACCGCCCGCTCGGCCTGCACGAGACCTTCGACGGCACCACCCCCGAGATCCCGGCGCCCGTCCTGCACGCCTTCACCTCCGATCGGGGCATCTACGAGGAGTCCACCTTCTGGAACCCGTCCTGGACCACCGTCCCCGGGGCGGTCATCACCACCGACATCTGCGACCTGGCCCGCTCGGCGGTGGGCATCGGCGCCGGTGAGCTGCTCTCACCGCACTCCTACCAGGAGCTGCTGAACCCCGGCACGGTGGGCCTGGGCGGTGCGACCAAGACCTGCCCGGCGGAGATCTGCCTGGTGAACACCGAACAGAAGCACTTCGGGTTCACCGCGATCGTGGTGAACGACTGGGTCCTCCAGAACCCCTCCTTCACCGGCTTCGCGGCCATCCAGGCCTACCTGCCCTGCGACCGGCTGGCCATCGCGGTCTCCGTGACCAAGGGCCCGGACTCGCCGGACGTCAACTCCGCCGACACCATCGCGAGCCGGATCTCCGAGGCGCTCGCCCCGGGCCACCCGCTGCAGTTCGGCTGAGCAACCCCGGTCGACCACGCGGGTGCCGCACCGCGGCACCCGCGCCCACCGAAAAACGGTGGCCCCCGATGGCACCCCGCGCCAGGATGCCGGTATGCCGCAACCCGCCGAGCCGCCGCACCACCGCCCGGCGGGCCGCGGTCCTTGCGGCCGCTCCTGTTCCTGGACGTCGACGGTCCGCTGAACCCCTACGCCGCGAAGCCGCACAGGCGGCCCGAGGGGTACCTGACGCACCGGGTCACGCCGGACTCCTGGGTCGCCCGCTTCCCCCGCGGGCCAGGCCTGCACGTGCGCCCGCTGCGACTGTGGCTCAACCCGCGGTACGGCCCAGAACTGCTCTCACTGCCCTGCGAGTTGCTCTGGGCCACCGCCTGGAGGAACGCACTGCCCTTGCACCGGGGGCTCACGGCATCGTCTTCCGCCCCGGAAGCCGTATCGGCGACCAGGGCAGCGGGGCCGTGGGGCGCATTCCGGTGGCCTCGTCCAACGGCCGGACGCGGTGGTCGGCCTTGAGCATCTGGTCGCGGAGCCAGTTCGGATCGCAGCCGTACATCGTGCCGATGATCCTCATGCCCACACCCGACTCGTAGCGGCGGGCAATGGCGGGCAAGGCGGCGATCACGGGCTTCTTGAGCATGGCCTGCCGGTCGGGCTCGGTGTTGGCCCACATGGGAGTCCTCCGGGTTGAGAAGGACCCCCGCCCTGTGGCCGCGGGGGCAGTCACAGGGCGGGGGCGTGCCCGCCGCTGGGGGTTGAGGGCGGCGGGGGCGCGAGTTGGCCAGTACGTGTCGAAGACCTGGACCTTGAACCCCAGACCCTTCTGCCAGACCTCCACCGTTCGCCGGTCGCCGACGCGGGCGCACCGGAGCGTGCCGAGGTCCGCGGCATCCCGGGGCGTGCGGTAGTACCGGACGCCGGTCACGGCGTAGACGGGCAGGGCGAGGACAAGGACAGCGCGTTCCATGGGGTGCTCCGGTTGTACGGGGACGAGCTGGCGACCGATGGCGGCCGGATGGTGTAGGTGAGGAACCCGGCGTGCTCTGCGGTCGGTGCGAACCCGGCCTTCACTAGGACGCGGCCGGAGGCGGGGTTGTCCGGGTGGTGCTTGGCGCTGACCTCCGGCAGCCCGAGGAGGCCGAAGGCCAGGGCGAGAACTTTGCGGACGCCCTCGGTGGCGTGTCCCCGGCCCCAAGCATCCGGTCGCAGGATGTAGCTGATCGCGGCGACGGGCCGGTCCAAGTGGAGCTTGACGACTCCGAGGAGGTCGCCGGCCGCGACCAGCCCGAGGGTGTACAGCGGGCGCGGGCTCTGCGCTGCGGAGGCTGCGATGGTGCGGGCGTAGGATCGGGCCTCGGCGGCGTCCATCGGGGCCCTGCCCAGGTACTTCGTCGCCTCCGCGCTGTAAATGCGCAGTAGGGCGTCGGCGTCGCCGGGGACCAGCTCCCGCAGCTCGATCACGCGTCCGCCGCCTTCACGAGCCCGGTCAGCTCAGCGGCAGTCGGCCGTTCGTCGGGGGCGGCCAGCAGCACGTGGCGCAGGCGTGCTTGGAGGGACGGCCAGGGCAGCGAGGTGGCCAGGGGTGCGGCGCGGTGGGCGATGGCCTTGCGCTTGTCCTCCACCGGGGCGTCGCTGCCGATTCCGCCAGCCTCGTAGTCCAGCGGCCAGCGGCCGGTGATGCAGGTCAACAGGGTTCCGGCGAGGGCATAGACGTCGGCGGTCTGCGTGGTCTCAACAGGTTGAGGGCCGTTGATGATCCGGGCGGCCAGTTCGGGCGCGGTGAGGTGGATCATCGTGCCGTCGAACGTCGACCAGGGGGTGATGCCGAGCCGCCGGGACCACGCGAAGTCCAGGAGGCGGACGCCGTCCTCGGTGTGGATGCCGTGCTGGGGCTGGAGGTCCCCGTGCACCCAATCGTTGGCGTGCAGGTCGGCCACCACGCGGCATAGGGCGACCGCAGCAGCGAGGGCTTCCTCCCTCCCACCCTCGTCCCTGCGGACGGGGCGGAAGACGTCCCAGGTGGACGGTCCGGCCAGCCACGGGGTGACGAACCAGACCCCGCCGTCGAAGTGGCCGACGGTCACGGTGTAGTCGGGGAGCTGGTCTAACACGGAGGCTTCGCGAGCGGTGACCTCGGCGGCCTCGCCGGTGCCGAGCTTGATGCTCACCACCCCGCGCGGGCCGCTGGCCTTCCACACCGCCGAGCCCCGCCGGTCGCTGATCTCCTCCAGCTCCAGCGGCCCGCAGTCGGCCTCCGCCGCCGTCAGTGCTGCTCTGGCCTCGGAAGGGAACTCGCCCATTCTCGTACCGCCTTCCACTCGCAGGGGATGTGCTCGAAGACGTCCCCGCCGTCGTCGGCCGCCACGGACAGTGCCATGGCGAGGTCGGGTGTCGCCTCCAGAAACTTCGGGTCCAGCGGCCGAACGCCCGCCCGCACCGGGAGGAACGAGAACGGCGGTGGCGGGATGCTCTGGCCGCGCCGGCCGGTCTCGGCCGCGCCTTGGGCGAACTTCCCGAACATGATGCCGACCTGGGCGTACAAGTTCTTCAACGCCCAGTGCGGCCACGCCATCAGCTCACGGTGGTCCGCCCCCTCGCACTGCCCGACCAGCACGATGTTCTCGCATGCGAGGACACCGTACGGGCGGCCCATGAGCGGGCGGACCCACTCTGCTGCCTGGACCCCGGCGTGGAACAACTCCGCTTCCACCGCGTACCGATGGCTACCCGGGGTGATCTCGTAGACGGTCCACCCGGCCATGCCCCGTCGGGTGGAAGGGCGCAGGAACGGGCAGTGCTCGTACAGCCCAGCGAGGTAGCCGTCCACGTCGACGCTGGCGGGGTTCTCCGTCCGGGCCTCGGTGAGGCGGAGCGCCCCGGCGGTGGGCCGGGACGGTCCGTCGAACGGTGCTGTGATCACAGGTAGGAAGCCGCCGAGGTCAGGTCGTCGCCGTCGCCGGGGCCGGGCTTGGGGCCGCAGTCCCACTCGGCGGTGACGGTGCCGGTCTCCCGGTACTGGGCGAGGGCTTCGGTGTTCACGGTGCCGTCGGCGTCGGTGAACCACACCTCCGGCAGGGGGCCGTACGCCTCCTCGTACGCGGCCACCCAGGCGATGGGCCCGAAGCCCTGCATCTCGACGTGCTCCAGCTTGCGGCCGGCGTGCCGGAGCGCGAACGCGTCGTGCGCGGCGGGGTCCGCGACGAGGGTGTGCCACGCCGCGTCGATCGCGGCGGAGAACATCTGCGGCGCGGTCTCGCCCGCGTCGATCCGCCGCGCGGTGATCCTGAAGAACTTGCCCAGCTCGTCCAGCTCCACGGTGGAGCCGGTGATGGTGGCGGTGCTCACGTGCCTCTCCAATCGGGTTGGCTCTGCCCGCCCGGGTGCGCGCGAGCAGTCGTGCGTGGTGCCCCGGCCCGTAAGAAGCTTCACGACGGGCCGGGAGTTCATGGCGACCGGGGGCACAGGGGTGGCGGTCAGTAGCGGCCGGAGGTGATGAGCGCGGTTGCCACGACCGCCAGCAGGACCAGCGCGACCGTCTGGGCGATGGCGACCGGCAGCGGCGTCGGGAGTCCACGGGCGGTCCGGTCGGCAGCCTCGCGGTACTCCTCCCGGCCGTCGTCCACGGCGGCCTACGCCGGGCGCTTGTCGAGCGCGGCCCGCATCGCGGCGCGGCGCTGGGGCCGACGGGCACGGTCGATGCAGTCGTCACAGATCGAGTGGCAGATGCCCTCGGTCTCGCCGGGGGCCTGGAGCATGGTGCCCGCGCAGACCAACGTCTCCCGGTGGCAGGCCCAGCAGGTCCCTTGCCGGTAGCCGTCGGGGCGGTCCACGACCATCCCCTCGCCCGTGATCCGGACGGGCGGCGGCGGGGTACCCGCTCGGACGGGCAGCGGCGTGGTCACGCGGACGGGCGGCGGCGGGGTACTCACTCCGCGGACTCCAAGTCGGTCAGGAGGACCATCTGCGGGTAGGGGTCGTTGGAGCTGTGGCGTACTCGGCCGGCAGTAGGAAGCCGTAGCGCCCGCAGATGCCGCAGCCCCAGGTGTCGTCGGTGGGCGACGGGGAGTCATACATCGTCTGGAGGAAGCAGGCCGGGCACGACGGCGGCGGTTCCATACCCTGGCGGATGGCCACGAGGTCACCCGGCCGTTCGGTAAGCCGCGCAATCCGAGCAGGGGCAGGTGGAACGCACGGCGTCGCGCTGTATCAGCGAGCCCCCGGAGGGGGCACTGCGCGAGGCGTTGGCCGCCAGGTAGTCGTCCAGCGGGTTCCAGTCGGCCTTGGGCTGGTTCAGCTCGTGCTTCGCTGGGCCGGTCACGACCTCGCGGTACTCACGCTCGGGGTTACGTCTCGCCATCGGTCTGTCCTCCTTCGCCGTGGCGGTGGGGGGTGCGTGATAGACCGTAGGAGTTTCAGCCAGACGCTCTCCAGCAAGTTGCACGTAGTTGCAACGCAGTCACCCGAGAGAGTCAATCGCCTCTGTGATCAGGGCGCGAGCGGCAGCGCCGTGCACGGCATCTGTGGACAGTTCCGCGAACCGGCTGACATACATGGCCACCTCGGAAGGCTGTGTGATCTGGAGGTACCCGGAGACGAGTTCGACGTTGGCCCGTGACGAGTCGTAGAGCGAGAACGCTTCGACGTGCATCGAGTGACGCAAATAGCCCCTCGGAACGATCCCCAGGCTCACGTTCGCCAGGGACGCGACGGCGATCAGGTGGGTGAGTTGGCCGGCGGCTACCTCCGTGCCGCCGAGGCCGTGGTGCAGGCATGCCTCTTCGATGATGAAGGCGAAGGTCTTCCCGTGGTCTCTCAGGATCTCCTGTCGCTCCATACGCACCTGCACGGCCTCTTCCACGTCGTCCACGGCAACACGACGGCGTTGGGTGGCTTGGAGTACCGAGCGGGTGTAGTCCCGGGTCTGTAGGAGCCCGTGCAGGATGCCAGGTGTGTACGCCCGGAACCGCGTGGTTCGCTCGTACAAAGGCAGGACCATCTCTTGGGCGCGTTTGAGTCCGCTCCGCTCCATGCGTCGCCATTCGGTGAACATGGTCTCCACCGAGCGAAGGGAAGCCACCAGGTCTGCGGCGCAGTCGTCTGCGCCGCACGCTCGACACCAATCCCTGATGTCCTGCTCGGAAGGTGCGGTGATCGCGTTCTCGATGCGGGAGCACTTCGACTTGCTCCAACCGCATGCGAGGGCGAGAGCAGGCCCGGTGAGCCCGGAGTCCCTCCGAATCTCCTTAAGCCGTTCGGCTAGAGCCTTCCGGGCCTGCTGAACGCTCGATGAGCGGGAGGTGCGCATCTCGTACGGCTACTTAAGCACGTAGTCCTTGTGCGGCGTCGCCCTATGCCACACGGTCTCGAAGGCGCTCTTTACGAGCTGAACGACGTCAGGCTCGGTGGTCCACTCCCGGTCCACCACATCCCCGTCGCCTGAGAAAAAGGTGAACATGATCTTGGAGTCGTCGAACATCCACAAGTCAGTCCCGGGCAGAGCGATGTCTGCCGCCGACCGGCGCGGAAGCCAGCGAACCTGCTCGCCGATAGCCACGTTCAGGAATGTCACGTGGTGCTCGTAGCGGATGTACTCCGTGACCGGCTCGGAGACGATGCGAGCCCGACGCATGATCACGCCACGGTCAATCGCCTCTCCAGCGAAGTTGGTCCAGTACTGGAACCACTCCGGCCGGTCGTCCGGGTTGTAGCGAAGACCCTCCCGATAGCGCTGGAACTGCGGGTCGTTCGGCGTGTAGTTGTCGCGCATCTCCAGGTGCACGGCAGAGAACCTGGCCTCTGCCATGGCCGTGGCGATCGGGTTGGCCACGCTACTCCCTCTCGTCCTCTTGAGTGGCCAGCCTTGCGGCGAGGTCCACGATGAACTTGATCATTTCTTCCGGGAGGCGGATCACGGTCTCGTGGTCGGGCACGTCAGTCGAGTGCCCAGGGACCGAACCAACCTCCTTGCAGCGGCTCAAGTCCTCATCGCTGGCCTTGTAGGACTGGATGAGCAGGTCACCGTTCTCCGGGTCGCGCCAGATGGTCGGCGAGTCAACCTCTGGCGTGTTGGAGATGATCCCGATGAACTGTAGAGGCTCCACGATGCTCCCTGGGACTCTGGTTCTGCGTAGTTGTACAACCGGCGGGCTCATCCTGGCGCGTACACGACCTGCCTGTCAGGCGTTTTCCTTTCTGGCGAACTGCCAGTTCAGCCGCACGGCGTCCTCCGAGAGCGCAAGTAGCCGGGCGGGTACGCGGAAAGCCAGGCTCGCCCCACTGTTCGACAGGCCCTGGGCCGTAGACAGGGGTTGCGAAGGGTGGCGGGGGTGGGGCCTGATGCCACCGGCCGACGGGGCTGGTTGGGCAGGCCTCAATGGAGTCGGCGGGGGTGGGCCCTGGTGTCCGCTCGCTGATCTCGACGCCGTCGGCGAGGAGCTGCCGTACGGCGGCGTCGACCTGGTGCTCGAAGCGGTGGCGGGAGATAAAGTGTCCGTTCTCCCGAACCTCGTAGGAGTCGTGGGCGAAGTCGCGGTCGTTGAGGGTGACTTCGAAGCGGCGGTCATGGCCGGACCCGGTGATGGCCCAGCGGCCGGCACCTACCGCGGACCACGTCAGCTCGATGCCCTCCCCGGTGCGGGCCCGCTCGGCGCGCTCGCGCTCGGCGGCGAACCACCAGGGGGAGGCGATGGTCCTGCGGATCGGCGCCCGACTCGGGGTGCGGGAGGGGGGCTTCGCGATGGTGTGGGAGTGGGCGGCGTGAGGGTCGGAGTGGTGGAGCGGCTGCGGCGGTACCCGGTGAAGTCGATGCTCGGGGAGGAGCTGCGGTCGGCCGGGGTGTCGGCGTGCGGGATCGACGGGGACCGCGGCCGGGCGCTGGTGGACGTGGCCGGCGGGCGGGTGGTGAGCGCCAAGAACCCGCGGCTGTGGGCCGGGATGCTCGGGTGCACCGCCGTGCTGACGGCGGACGGGGTCGCCGTCACCGGCCCCGACGGGCGGGCGGTCGGCGAGCGGGAGCTCTCCGAACTGCTGGGCCGGTCGGTCCGGTTGGTGGACGAGCCGCCACCCGGGGCAATGCTGGAACGGGCCGTCCCGGAGGAGGTGCTGGCCCACGGTATCGAGGCGGAGGTCGCCGTCACCGTCAACGGGCTCGGCCGGGCGGCCCCCGGCGGGACGTTCTTCGACTTCGCGCCGCTGCACCTGCTCACCACCTCCACCCTGGACGCCGTGCCGGTCGAGGCCGAGCGCTACCGCCCCAATCTGGTGATCCGTACCGAGGGGGAGGGCTTCGTCGAGAACGCCTGGGTGGGGCGGGAGTTGGGCATCGGCCCGGAGGTTCGGGTGCGGGTGGTCGTGCCGACGCCGCGCTGCGCCGTCCCCACCCTCGCTCATGGCGAACTGCCGCGCGACACCGCCGCCCTGCGCACCCTCGCCGAGCGGAACCGGCTGGTCCCGATGGAGGGGATGGCGGCGCTGCCCTGCGCGGGGGTGTACGCGCAGGTGGTGGAGCCGGGAGCGGTGAGGGTGGGGGACGTGGTCGAGCTGTGCTGATCACTGTGGCGGTGTCCGGCGCCGGTCTAGGGCGGTCTCGGACCAGCTGAGGCCCCGGAGGAGCGAGGCTGCGAGGGTCGTCCACCAGACGATGCCGGCGGTGCCGCGCCGGTCGGGGCCGACCAGCGCGGCCGCACCGAAGGCGAGCGCGATGCTTGCGGCGAGCACGAGGACGGTGGCGGCCACTTCGAGGGGCGTCGGCCGGTTCACCGGTCCGTCCCGCGGCGGATGAGTGCGGCGAGCCGGACGACCACCTCGGGGCGGGCCCGGCCGAGTTCCACCGGTACCTCACCGGTGAAGAGGGAAGGGCTGTCCACGCCGGATGACGGCAGGACGATGTTCGCGGTGGCCAGGGCGTCGGTCGGCTCGGCGACGGCCGCCCTGGCCTGCTCGCGTTGCCGGTGGGCGTGCCGGCCGGTACGGGATTGCATCGGCGCTCAACTCCGGGGCGGTGAGTACGGGTTCTGGTCGTCGTCGAGCAGGACGCGTACCCGGACGCGCTTGCCCGTACCGCGTCGTATGACTACCCCGAAGTCGAAGGCCGGCTCGCGGACGAGCTCGATCCCCCGCCCGCCCTCGCTGAAGTGACGGGGGCGTCGGTCCCGGAGCCCACCCCACCCGGCGAGTTGCTGGCGGTGAATTTGATGTTCTGTTGGGAATTCGGAACGTGGCACAGACATGGTTCGGCAGCGGAGGAATTCGACAAACGGTCGCGAATGCGCTCCAGGCGCTCGGAACAATGGTTTTGACCGATCGTCAATCATCAAGGATCAGACGCCGGGGACGGCGTCCTTGGCGCTGGTGTGCCAGTTGGTGACGACCGGCTTGTCGACCTTGACGGTGCCGACGGGAATGCTCACCGGGTTCGGGTCCCCGTTGCCGATGCCGATGATGACGTCCTTGAACTCGATGACCTGGTTGGTGTTGGTGCTCTTCGGGTTGATCCCCGCGTAGGCGACGGTGGAGCCGCTGAGGGTGATCGGCGCGCCAACGGCCTGCTCGGCGTTGGCGGCCTCGATGCCGCCCGAGCCGAAGGCGATGACCGGGTGCTCGCCGGACAGGACGCAGGTGATGCCGGGCTTGGCCTTGGCGGAGATCTGGATGTAGCCGCCGGCCTGGGTCTCCAGCTTGGCGCTGAAGGTGAGGTCGTTGGCGCCGCAGGCCTGGCCGTAGCCGGTCTTGTCGCCCGCGCCCGGGGCGGGGGTCGACGGCTTCGCCGGCTTGGAAGGTGCGGCGGAGGTCGGCGCGGCGGTGCTCGGCGCGGCAGCCGGGGGAGCGGTGGTCGGCGCGGCGGTGCTCGGCGCGGCAGCCGGGGCAGTGGTCGTCGGGGCGCCGCCCACGGCCGTCGGCGCGTCGCTGTTGTCGGGGCCGCAGGCGGTCGCGGTGGCCGCGAGAGCGGTGACGGCAAGAGCGGCGAGGGCGATTCGCGAGCGCATGGAGGGCCCAACTTCCTTCTGTCCGGGGTGGATCGCTGTCTGCCTCCACGGTAGGTCGAGCCTGATCACCGGCTGGTGCTTGAAATGTCCCGGTCCTGTCCCAGGGGTTCAGGCGTCGGCTCGGGAGGTACGCGGACTCGCGCCCAGCACCGCGTCGAGCGCCGCCAGGAAGCGGTCCGTCGTCGCGGGATCCCGGACGGCGATGCGCAGCCAGTCGGGCCCCAGCCCGGGAAAGGTGTCCCCCCGCCGGACGGCGAAGCCGCGCTCGCGCAGGCGCTCGCGGACGGCCGCTGCTCCGGGCAGCTCGATCAGGACGAAGGAGGAGGCCGGCTCGCCGTGCACCCGCACGGACGGGACGCCGGCCAGCCCCTTCAGCAGGTGCGCACGGTGTCCGGCCAGGTCGGCGGCGGCCTCCTCGGCCTCGGCGAGGGCGGCCGGGGCGCTGCAGGCCTCGGCGGCGACGAGGGCGGGAGTGGAGACGGGCCAGAGCGGCTGGGCGGCGGCGAGCCCGGCGATCAGCGGCGCCGGGCCGAGGACGTAGCCGATCCGCAGGCCGGCCAGGCCCCAGGTCTTGGTCAGGCTGCGCAGGACGACCACCTGCCCGGGCAGGTCCCGGACGGAGGCCAGCGACTCGCTCTCGCCGGGCACGGTGTCCATGAACGCCTCGTCCACCACCAGGGTCCGACCGGGCCGGGCGAGGGCGGCGACGGCGGCGGCCGGGTGCAGGACGGAGGTCGGGTTGGTGGGGTTGCCGAGGACCACCAGGTCGGCCTCCTCCGGGACGGCCGCCAGCCGGAAGCCGTCCGCGGGGGAGAGCAGCACCCGGTGGACGGTGTGCCCGGCATCCCGCAGGGCCGCCTCCGGCTCGGTGAACTGCGGGTGCACCACCGTAACATGACGTGGCGTCAGAACTCGGGCGAGCAGCACGAAGGCCTCGGCCGCACCCGCCGTGAGCAGGACCTCCGCCACCGGCCGCCGGTGCCGGTCCGCGACGGCCGCGCGGGCGGCGGCCGGGTCGGGGTAGGTGGCGAGATCGCCGAGGGTGGCCGCGAGGTGCTCGCGCAGCCACGGCGGGGGCGTGCCGGTGCGGACGTTGACGGCCAGGTCGACCAGGCCGGGGGAGCGCACCTCCGCGTCGCCGTGGTGGCGCAGGTCGGGCTCGGTCCGGGGGGTGGCGCTGGTCACGAGGGATCTCCTGCACGGGGGAGGGGCGGGGCGGGGACGCGGATGAGGTCGTAGGGGCCGGGCTCCACCGGCAGCGCGCAGGCGCCTCCGGGGACGGCGAGGACGACGGCCTGCCCCTGGGTGGCGAGCGCGACGGCGGTGTCGAGGTGGTCCGCCACGGCGACGCGGCGGGCGGTCGGCCGCAGCACGGGGGTGAGGCGGTCGAGTACGCCGGGCGCACCGACGACCAGCGACGCGCGCCGCAGCTCCGCCGTACCGCGCCCGGTGAACGGGTCGGGCCCGTCGAGGCGCAGGCCGACCACCGCCAGCCGTCCGCGGGCCGCCGACCGGGCGATCGCGGCCGTCGCCGCCCCCGACTTCCGCTTGGGCACGACGAGCCGGCCGCCGGGCGCACCGAGCAGCGCCGCCGCCTCGGCGACGCTCGCGGTGCCGACGGCGGCCCGGACCCCGGCCGAGGGGTTGGGCACCCGCACCGCCGCCAGGGCGGCGGCCGGGTGGCCTCCCACCGGCACGTCCAGCAGGGCCGCGGCCCGGCGCACCGCCGGGTGGTCGGCCTTGCCGTCCACGGTGGCCAGCCGGGCGACGGACGCGGTGGCCAGCCCGGCGGCGGCCAGCGACTCCAGGACCAGGTCGAGCACGTCGTCGGGCCCGGCCGCGCTCCCGGCGCCGACCCCGACGGTCAGGGTGCGCGGGTGCACCACCGGCGCGTCCCCGGCGGCGACTGCCCGGTCGGTGAGCCGTGGCAGCCACCCGTCCGCCGGCTCCCCGGTGTCGACCGGCCGGGTGCCCAGGACCGCCGACACCTCCGCGGCCAGCGCCCGGGCCTCCTCGGCGCCCCCGGCCAGGGCGACGGCCCGGCGCCGCGAAGGGTCCACGCAGACGAGGGCGGGCCGCCCCGGCAGGCTGTCGGGCCGCCCGTACGGGCCGTCGGGCCGCTCCAGGAGGTCAGGCGGGACCGCACAGAGCAGCCCCACGACGGTTGGGGCGGGCCCGAGGCAGACCACCCGGCGGTACCGGCCCAGGGCCGAGCCCAGGGCCTCCAGCGGGCTCCCGCCGCCGGGACCGTCCACGGCCGTCGGCAGGGTCGTCGACGGGGTCGTCGGCAGGGCTCCCGGCCACGCCGCCCGCAGCTCCGCGGCGAGCGTGCGGCCCGCCGTGTCGACGGCGACCAGACCGATCACGTTCCGCTCCCTCGGCAGCACGGCCGCCTTCCTCCGAAAGCCGCACGGTCAGGAGGCGGCGGCCGGGAAATCCCACCATGGTGGTGACGGACGGGTCAATCGGGACGGCTGTGACGTCCGCCGCCGCCCGGCGACCCCGACACCGACGACGGGAGGGCCGCTGTTCGCCTGTTCTTCACCTGCCTTGCGCGGTCCACGCCACCGCCACCCTCCTACTGTTTGCGGCGCTCTGAATCCGCAGCTTCACGACGCACGGAGGACACCCATGGCCTTCGCACGACTCCGCCCCGCCGCCGCGCCCGGCTCCCGCCGCCCGCTGACCGCGCTCGCCGCCGGCCTCGGCCTGATGGCCGGCTCGCTCGGCCTCTGGGCCGCCACCGGCAGCACCGCGCAGGCCGCCGCCCTGCCGGCCCCCGACCACGTGGTCGTGGTGGTCCTGGAGAACCACGCCTACTCGCAGGTCATCGGCAGCTCCAGCGCGCCGTACATCAACGGCACGCTCAAGGCCGGCGGCGCCACCCTCACCCAGTCGTACGGGCTGACCCACCCGAGCGAGCCCAACTACTACATGCTGTTCTCCGGCGCCACCCAGGGCCGCACCGACGACAGCTGCGTGCCGGTCGGCTCGATCAACAAGCCCAACCTGGCCTCCGAGCTGATCGCCGCGGGCAAGACCTGGGCCAGCTACAACGAGGGCCTGCCGAGCCAGGGTTCGACCACCTGCAGCAGCGGCAAGTACGCGCAGAAGCACAACCCCTGGTTCGGCTTCAGCAACGTGCCGACCAGCAGCGCGTTCACCTTCACCCAGTTCCCCACCGACTACACCACGCTGCCGAAGGTCTCCTTCGTGGTGCCGGACCTCTGCAACGACATGCACGACTGCTCGGTCGGCACCGGCGACACCTGGGTGAAGAACAAGCTCGGCGCCTACGCGACCTGGGCCAAGACCCACAACAGCATCCTGGTCGTCACCTTCGACGAGGACAACAAGCTCTCCGGAAACCGCATCCCGACGGTCCTGTACGGCGAGCACGTCACGCCCGGCAGCACCACCGCCACCACCTACAACCACTACAACGTGCTGCGCACCGTGGAGGACCTGGCGGGTCTCACCAGCCACGCGGGCAACGCCGCCACCGCCGCCACCATCACCGGCATCTGGAACTGACGCCCGTGTACCTCGCGGACTCCCGCAGCTCCAAGGCCCCCGCCGCCCCGGCTGAGAAGTCGGGGCGGCGGGTGGCCGCCGTCCCCGCCACCGTGCTGGTGCTGGGCACCGTCAGCCTGATCACCGACGTGTCCTCCGAGATGGTCAGCGCCGTCCTGCCGCTCTACCTGCTCACCGGGCTCGGCCTGTCCCCGCTCGGCTTCGGGCTGCTGGACGGCATCCAGAACGGCTTCAGCGCACTGGTCCGGCTCACCGGCGGCCACCTCGCCGACCGGCGCGGCGCGGACGGCGCACCGCGGCACAAGGCGGTCGCGGCGGTCGGCTACGGGCTGTCGGCGCTCTGCAAACCGCTGCTGCTGCTCGTCCACACCGTGCCGCTGATCGGCGCCGTGATCGCGGCCGACCGCACCGGCAAGGGGCTGCGCACCGCGCCCAGGGACGCGATGATCTCGCTGGCGACCGAACCCGAGCACCGCGGGCGCGCGTTCGGCGTGCACCGGGCGATGGACACGGCCGGCGCGCTGCTCGGACCGCTCACCGCCTTCCTGGTGCTGCGCCTCGCGGGCGGGCCGATGCTCGCCGACAACGGCGAGCGGCACGGCTACAACGCGGTGTTCACGGTCAGCGCGTGCGTCGCGGTGCTCGGCGTCCTGGTGCTGCTGCTGTTCGTGCCGAGCCGGCTGCGGGCCGACGGCCCGCCGCGGACGGCCCCGTCGCTGCGGGACGGGCTCGCCCTGCTGCGGCGCCCGGCGCTGCGCCGGCTCGCGCTCTGCGCGGTGCTGCTCGGGCTGACCACCGTCAGCGACTCCTTCCTCTACCTGCTGGTCCAGCGCCGGTTCGGCCTGGCCACCCACCT
This sequence comes from Kitasatospora sp. NPDC048239, assembly GCF_043202015.1. Lineage (NCBI taxonomy): Bacteria > Bacillati > Actinomycetota > Actinomycetes > Kitasatosporales > Streptomycetaceae > Kitasatospora > Kitasatospora sp. NPDC048239. The sequence continues at coordinate 278,995 of NZ_JBICZP010000008.1, forward strand.
CTTCCCGCTGCTGCCGCTCGGCACCGCCGCCGCCTTCCTGCTGCTCGCCGTCCCGCTCGGTGCGCTCGCCGACCGGATCGGCCGCCGCCGGCTCTTCCTCGCCGGGCACGGCCTGCTGCTGCTGGCCTACGGGCTGCTGCTCTCGCCGCTGGGCGGTCTGCCGGCGGTGGTCTGCGTGCTGGTGCTGCACGGCGCGTTCTACGCGGCGACGGACGGCGTGCTCGCCGCCGCCGCGGCCGACGCGGTGCCCGCCGAGCAGCGCGGTGCCGGGCTCGCCCTGGTCGGGACGGGCCAGGCGCTCGCCCGGTTCGCCTGCTCGCTGGCGTTCGGCGCGCTGTGGAGCGCCGTCGGCGGCACCACCGCCCTGGCCTGGTCGGCCGCCGCCCTGGCCGGCTGCGTCGTCGGGGCGTCCTTCGTCCTTCGCCCGTCCCCGGAGGGTCCGCAGTGAACCAGTCGCTCCAGACGCGCGGCCGGGTGGTGATCCTGCTGGTCGCCGTCCTGCTGCTGGGCTCGGTCGGCACCGGCGCCGTGCTGTACGCGTCCGGCCAGTCGGCCCGCAAGGACCAGGTGCAGCCGGGCGGCCCGGTGGTCACCAAGGGCCCGGTCTCGCTGGACGCCTCCGGTGACGGGCGCCGGCTGGTGTTCCGCAACATGGCCTGGGGCCCGCACCGCGACGAGCTGGCCACCGTGCCCGCCGACCACCCGGACGGCCCGCGGACCGCCTCGGGCGTGCAGTGCCTGCGCTTCCACACGGCCGGCGGCACGGGCGTCTGCCTCCAGGCGGAGCGCGGTGCGCTCCAGGACACCTACCGGGCCGTCGTCCTCGACGACCGGCTGCACGAGCTGCGGTCCTTCCCGGCGGCCGGCATCCCGACCCGCTCCCGGGTCTCGCCGTCCGGCCACCTCGCGGCGTGGACGGTCTTCGTCAGCGGCGACTCCTACGCGGGCACCGACTTCTCCACCCGGACGTCCATCGTGGACGTCCGGGACTGGAACCTCCGGGACAACCTGGAGGCCTTCGACCTGACCGTGGACGGCAAGCCGTACCGGGCGCCCGACGTCAACGTCTGGGGCGTGACCTTCGCCGACGACAACGCCTTCTACGCCACCGTCGCGACCGGTGGCAAGACGTACCTGGTGCGCGGCGACCTCGCCGCCCGTACGCTCACCACCCTCCACGAGAACGTCGAGTGCCCCTCGCTCTCCCCGGACGGGACGCGGATCGCCTACAAGAAGCGGGTGGCCGGGGCCTCGCCGGACGCCCCCTGGCGGCTCTACGTGCTCGACCTCGCCACCATGGCGGAGACCCCCACCGCCGAGCAGCGCAACATCGACGACCAGGCCGTCTGGGCCGACTCCTCGACCCTGCTCTACGCGCTGCCGGGCGACTTCGGGGCGGACCTCTGGACCGCCCCGGCGGACGGCACCGGCGAGCCGCGGCGGCTGCTGGAGGCGGCCGTGGCACCGGCATTCCCGGGCTGACCGGTCCGCGTCGGGTCGGGTGTGGGAGGCTGCGGGGGTGGCGCCGACCGTGGACCGACGGCGCACGGTGGGCTCCGGAACGTCGGGGGAGAGGCCCACGTCGAGCAGAGCGAGGGCACGGGGGCGTGCCGACTGACGGGGGAGCGGGACGGTGAAGGTGAGGGAGCCGGGCGGAGCACGCGGGGGCGGCGGGCCGGCGGGGGAGCGGACACCGGGTGACTCGTGGCCGGCCCTGCAGGGCCGGCCGGTGCTGCGGCGCTCGATCGCGGTGGGCCTGGTGCTCTGTGTGGCGTTCATGGGCGTGCTGCTGGTCCGGGGCGTCAACGCGCTGACGATCGGGCGCCCGGTGCCGGAGACCGACCGGGACCGCGCCGAGCTGCTGGCTGGCCTGCACCCGTCCCAGCACCCGGGGGCGGGGCGGTACTACGTGCCGGTCGGCGCGGTGTACACGCACACCCCGGACGGCGTGCCGGTGGCCTATCTGCACTACCGGCTGGGCAGCGGGCGGCCGGTCGACGTCGCCGACTTCCTGCGCACCTACGACCTGCCCGCGCCCGGTCCGCTGGCCCCGCTGCCGGCCGACCTGACGGCGGCCCTCGGCGGGGACGAGCCGGCCGAAGCCTCGGAGCTGCCGGAGGTGGGGACGGCCGGGACGCCCTCCCTGCCGCCCTCCGGGACGACCGCGCCCGAGGAGTCGCCCTCGGCCTCGCCTTCGCCGTCGCTCGCGGAGCCGCCCGCACCGACGCCGGGCCCGATGGCCAGCCCGACCGCGACGGCACCGCCGGACCCGCAGCCGTCGCCCTCGTCGCCCGAGACCTCGCCCTCGCCGTCCGACCCGTGCACCGCCTCCGCGAGGCCGACCGGAGAGTCCGCGGAGGGGGACGACGAAGGCGACGAGGAGGGGGACGGCGAGGAGGCGGCGCAGACACCGAGCCCGACCCCCACCGTGTCCGCGACCGAGGCCCAGACCCAGGCCCAGACCCAGGCCCCGGTACTCGTACCGGCCGCGGCGGTGGCCGAGCCCGAGCCCGTACCGACGGCCGCGCCGAGCCCCACCGTCACGCCGAGTCCCACGGCCACCCCGAGCCCGACGGTCATCCGCACCCCCACCGCCGGCCGCCGGATCTACGTCGCGACCACCTCCGGCGGCCTCACCGGCGCCACCGACATCTACGTGCGCGCCTCCGGCTGACCGCCGCTCCGCAGCCACTCCGGCGTCAACTACGCGCCGTCCCAAGAGGTCACGGCGCAAGCCCGTCGGCGCCCACAGGATGACAACGTTTCAGTTTCGGTGCGGTGCCGATCCGGCTGAGGCCTTCCGGTTGTGATGCGACATGTGAAATTTTACATGTCATACATCAAACGGTTACGTCCCCAACACGTGACCACTACGGCCCCCGGAGGCCCCCACAGATGCGCCTCTCCCGGATATCAAAGGCCAACGCGCGCAGAATCCCTGCACTCGGCGCGGCCTTCTTCATCGCGCTCGGCCTGTTCACCCCGCAGAGCCAGGCCACCCCCGTCGGCGCCACGGCGGCCCCGGCCGGCGCGAGCACCGCCGGAGCCGCGGCCCCCGCGCCGCGGTCCATCCCGGTCCCCAAGTCGCCCGAGGCCACGAACAGCAGCACGTTCAAGCTCTCCTCACAGGACTACGGCAAGGAGCCCACCGCGCCGGGAGCGCCGGTCTCCGCGCCCGTCAAGGCGGCCAAGCAGTTCTCGGCCGCCGCCGGGGAGCCCTGTCCGAACCTGTCCGGGCTGGTCAACGCCACCGGCAGTGCGCTGGTCCAGCAGCTCAAGGCACTGCCGAACGTCCCCTGCGCCTACCCGCTGTTCAACCTCACCGGCACCGACGCCGCGAACGCCTTCGGCGAAGCCAAGATGGTGACCGTCGCCAACGCGCTGCGCGACACCTCGGCCACCTACCCGGGCGACAACAGCACGTCCGTCGGGCAGCTGGTGATGTTCCTGCGCGCCGGCTACTACCTGCACGAGGTCAACCCGGGCGTCATCGGCACCTACGGTCCGGCGCTGGAGACCGCGGCCCACGGCGCACTGGACGCCTTCTTCGCCGCCCCGCACAGCAAGGACATCACCGACGCCAACGGCGACATCCTCAACGAGGTCGTCACGGTGATCGGCCAGACCAAGACGCTCGGCCGGTACGACGGCGTCCTCCAGCGGATGCTGGCCGGCTACAACGGCACCTGGCCCGAGCGGATGAACCTGTCCCTGAAGCACTTCGACTGGATCATCGAGGAGGCCTTCGACCCCAAGGCCGACAGCCAGGGCCTGAAGGCGGCCCTCAAGGCCGATAGCGGCCTGCTCACCACCTGGGCCGACTTCATCACCCGCAACGAAGACCTGCTGAACCGCGACGACATGGTCAGCAACATGGGCCGCTACCTCGGCTACGCCCTCGTGGTGCCCGAGCTCAAGACCCAGCTCCGGCCGCTGCTCAAGGACCTGATCAACCGGTACCCGAACGTCGGCCCCACCGCCCCGATCACCATGAACCTGGCCTGGGCGACCCGCAAGTTCGACAAGGGCAACTGCGCGGCCTACGGCATCTGCGACATGAACACCCGCCTGATGCCGGTGATCCTGCCGACCCAGCACACCTGCAACCCGGGGCTGAAGATCCGCGCCCAGGACATGTCCGCCGCGCAGCTGGCCACCACCTGCACCAGCCTGGTCAACCAGGACGCCTACTTCCACAAGGTGATCGGTGACAAGGGCGCCATCCCCGGTGACGTGAACACCAACCTTGAGGTCGTCGCCTTCGACGACTACTACAACTACTCGCTGTACGCCTGGTCCTTCTACGACATCGACGTCGACAACGGCGGCATGTACGAGGAGGGCAACCCGGCCCTGCCCGGCAACCAGGCCCGGTTCATCGCCCACGAGGCCAGCTGGCTGCGCCCGAGCTTCCAGATCTGGAACCTCAACCACGAGTACACCCACTACCTCGACGGCCGCTACAACATGTACGGCGACTTCGAGGCCGGCATCGTCACCCCGACCATCTGGTGGGTCGAGGGCATCGCCGAGAACGTCTCCTTCGGCTACCGCAACGCGCGCAACAGCGACGCGATCGCCGAGGCCGGCAAGAAGACCTACAAGCTCAGCGAGCTCTTCGACACCGTCTACGACCAGACCGGCGACCCGGACGTCAACTCGAACCGGGTCTACCGCTGGGGCTGGCTGGCCGTCCGCTACATGCTGCAGGAGCACCCGGCGGACATCCAGGCCGTGCTCGCCAAGTACCGCACCGGGGACTGGAACGGCGCCCGCACCATCCTGAAGCAGACCATCGGCACCGGCTACGACGCTGGCTTCGACACCTGGCTGACGACCACCTGTGCGACCAACGACTGCGGCCCCCTGCCGGACGCCCCGGTCGTCCCGGCCACCCCGCTCTGCACCATCGCCGACCCGCGCCAGTTCGACAAGAACTGCCGCCGGGACAACCTCGCGGCCACCACCGGCAACTACAGCTACCACTTCCTGTACCTGCCGGCCGGCGTCCAGCAGCTGACCATCACCAGCGGCGGCGGCACCGGCAACGCCGACCTCTACTACGGCGGCGGCACCTGGGCCACCACCGGCAGCTACCAGGCGAGGTCCACCAGCGCCGGCAACGGCGAGACCCTGACCATCGCCAACCCGCCGTCCGGCTGGGTCTACTTCAGCCTCGCCGCCTCGCAGGACTTCAGCGGCGTCAGCGTCACCACCCAGTACAACTGACCCACCCCACCGGGCCCCCTGGGCCCAGGTGAACGCGGACCACGCCCGAACGGGCGGCGGTCCCCGCCCTCCCCAGCGGACGGCAGGGGCCGCCGTCCGCGTCCGCGCCCCGCGAGCGCGGGCTCACCGGACGGCGTGGAGCGCACCGGTGACGACCGGTCGCACCCTGGTCAGCATCAGGTCGAGGAAGCGGTCGGGGTGCAGGAAGGACGCGAAGTGGGCGGCGTCCTCGATGAGGGCGAACTCCTTGACCGGCGCCTGCACGTCGTCGAGGAAGCGCCTGGCCCGGTCGGCCGGGGTGAGCACGTCCTGGTCGCCCTGGAACACGAAGAACGGCAGGTCGAAGCGGGTGCCGTCGGCCCAGTCGTCGAAGCCGGCGGTGGCGGGCAGGATCTGCTCGGAGAGCTTCATGCCCTTGCCGAGGGTGCCCAGGTCGCGCAGCGAGTGCAGCGGGGAGAACCAGAGGGACTTCAGCACCACGGACTTCACGGTCCGGAAGGTCAGCGGGTCGCTGGTGGCGGCGATCTTGTTGTAGACGCCGTACTGCTCGGCGGTCCAGGTGCGCCGGTCGGAGCCGAGCTCCTCGACGGCGGCGAGTTCCCTGCCCTTGCCCGCGGCGCGCAGCCGGGCCAGCAGCGCCCGGTGGGCGCAGTCGTCACGGCCGGCGTCGTGGATGTTCTGGTCGGTGCCGACGTAGGCGGAGTAGCGGTCCGGGTACTGCCGGGCCAGCCGGAGCCCGAAGGTGCTGCCGAAGGAGTTGGCGACCAGGACGACCTGGTCGACGCCCATCCTGGCGCGCACGTGGTCGGTGACCTCGACGGCGTCCCGGTACATCCGGGCGAAGCACAGCTCGCCCTGGCCGTCGGCGCCGGAGCGGCCGAGGGTCCTGCCGGTGCCGCGCATGTCCCAGCGGACGACGGTGAAGTGCTTCTCCCAGGCCCGGGTGCGCGGCCCGTAGACCGTGTTGGAGGCGCCGGGGCCGCCGTGGATCTCCAGCACCACCGGGTTTCCCCGGTCCTCCCCGCGGACGGAGATCCACTGCTCGATGCCGCCGATGCGGACGAAGCCCTGCTCGTCGACGCCGTTCGGCGTGGTGATCCGCATCAGCCGGGCGCCGGCGGCCTGCCGGAGGCGGCGGTGGCCGAGGGCGCCGGCGACGGGCACGGCGAGGGCGGCGGCGGAGGCGATGAGAACGGCGCTGATCACGGTTACTCCCCTGAACTGTGTATCGGCTAAGCAATTGAGTCTATGTTATACACAGTTTCGAACCGACCGTCAACGCACCGAGCGCAGAGCACCCCGAGCGCACCGAGGAGGGCCCGCATGGCCGCGAGCAGGGCGAGCAAGGAGAAGAAGCGCGACCCCAGGGCCAGCCTGGCGCTGCTGTGGGGCGAGCAGGACCAGCCCCGGCGCGGCCCGAAGCCGTCACTGACCGCCGAGCGCATCGTCGCCTGCGCCGTCGAACTCGCCGACGCGGAGGGCCTGGACGCCGTCTCCATGCAGCGCGTCGCCGCCGTCCTCGGCGTCACCACGATGGCCCTGTACCGCTACTTCCCCGGCAAGGCCGAACTGGTCGACCTGATGGTGGACGCCGCCCTCGGCGTCCCCGTCGAGGCCGTCGACCCGTCCGAGGGCTGGCGCGCCGGACTCGCCGACTGGGCCCGCCAGTGCTGGGCGCTGTACCGCCGCCACCCGTGGATCCTGACCGCCACCGCGATGCGTCGCCAGCTGATGGGCCCCAACCAACTGGCCTGGCTCGACGCCGCCCTGGCCACCCTGGCCCCGACCGGGCTGCCCGCCGCCCAGCAGCACGACACCGTCCTCCTGGTCATCGGCCACATCCGCAACCTCGCCCAGCAGCTCGTCGACCGCGACGAGGAGGGCGACCAGGAGTGGAACCGCCTCTCCGCCGACGTCCTCGAACGCCACGGCCACCGCTACCCCGCCCTGACCGCCGCCATCGCCGCCGGAGCCTTCGCCCCCACAACCGCCGACCCCCTGACCTTCGGCCTGGACCGCATCCTCGACGGCACCACCCTCCTCATCACCCGCAGCTGACCCGGCCCCGGCCGGGGAGCGCCGCCGGCGCACGGCCGAGGGCCCCGACCGTCCGGCGGTCGGGGCCCTCGGGGCGGGCCGGAGAAGGCGTCAGGGGCGGGCCTCGGCCTGCTGCTGGAGCAGGCCGGCGATCCGGTTCAGGTCGTTGAGGATGTCGAAGAAGGTGTCGATGTTCGGCGTCGAGGCGCCGTTCACGGCCAGGTAGAAGGTGTGCAGCCGCCCGTGGCCCGCCGCGAGGTAGCCGCCGAGGGTCTCACCGCCGACGGCGAGCCGGTCGTTGACGGCGTCGTAGCCGATCACGGAGCCGGGCTTCGCCCACACCTTGCCCTTGCCCGGGCAGGTCGGGCAGCCGTCGCAGGCGGAGGCGAGCGAGCCGTCCACCCCGAGGATCGGCAGCGCCTCCCGGAACCGGTCGGCGTCCGGGGTGCCCTGCCAGTAGTGCAGGATCTCGTTCTCCACGTCGGGCGTGACCCGGTCCACCGGGTTGCCGCCGCGCCCGTCCAGCAGCTGCACCTTGGTCGGGTCGATCCCGGCGCCGCTCAGGAAGTCCCGCAGCACGGGGAAACCGTCCGCGCACTGGTGGCTGCCGGTGGCCACGGCCATCAGGCAGATGGCGAGGTTGGCCCCGAGGTTGTGGCTGACCTTGAGGATCAGCCGCGCGTACTGCTCGAAGACCGGGGAGACGTACGCGGCGACGCGCTGGGTGCCGTCGTAGGAGTCCGGCAGCAGGCCGACCGGGTTGGGCCCGGTCGGCGGCGCGGTGACGGTGACGCCGGCCCGGGCGAGCGCCTCGATCAGGGCGGTGCGCCCGAAGGCGTTCGGGTCCTGGACGTGGGAGACGCGCAGGGTCGGCGGTGCGTCGGCCGCGATCGTGCCGGAGAGGGTGATGTGGGTACCGTCCGGCGAGGCGGAGACCGCGATGGCGGTGGCGCCGCCGGCCTCGACCGTCCGCACGGTCGACTCCACCTGGTACGGCGCGACCTGCGGCCGCCAGCTGAGCTGCGCCGGCTGCCCGGGGGTGGTGGCGGTGGACAGCAGGTCGATCAGGTTGTCGTTGACGATCAGCGGGGTCGGGGTCGGGTCCAGCTCGGTGTCGGGGGCGAAGAGCCGGGGGTCGATCGCCACGTCGCCCCGCACCTCGGTGATGCCGGTGTCGCGCACCTGGCCGGCGATCAGGTCCAGCCCGGCGAGCGGGTCCTCGGGGGTGAGCGTCGCGCCGGGGACGTCGTTGGCGTAGGTGTGGTCGATCGGGGTGAAGGCGACGGTGCCGTCCGGCTTGGTGCGGCCGCCCATCGTGAGGTCGCCCTGGGCGATCAGGGCCAGCGAGCCGTCCAGGACGGAGCCGCTGCGGGTGCCGAGGGCCTGCACGGGTGTGGTGAACCGGTGGTCGGTGCCGAGGGTGTGCCAGGCGCCGGAGACGCTGACCAGCTTGGCCGTCGACCCGGGGATGAAGAACTGGTCGGGGTACTGGGAGTGGATGACCTCGCCGGTCGTGTCGTCGATCTCCAGCAGGCCCCACTGCGCGTGCTCGTAGGCGGGCTTGTGCATGATCGCCAGGATGTCCGGGCTGAGCCCGTCGGATCCGGCGGGCGCCGCGCTCGCGGTGCCCGCGGTCATGGCGGTGGCCGCCGCCGCGGTGACGGCGGCCACGGCGCGCAGACCTCGGGCGATCGCTCTCGATCTCATCAATCCACCTCTTCCGGGCGCACGCGGTCGCCCTGACGGGTATTCGACCCAGGCAGGGATACCGCCGCGGGCCGGTTCGCCGAACGTCCGGCCGGGTCCGTTCACCCGCATGTCCCGAACGCTGCGCGTCCGGGGCGGTGCGGGGTGCGGGGTGCGGGGGAAGAGGTGGAGGGGGAGAGGGGGGAGGTGGGGGGAGACGGTGGGGCCGAGGTCACTCGACCTTGACGTCCACCTTCATCTCGTCCGCGCCCGCCGTGCCGGCCACCGTGACCGTGACGCCGGTCCAGTGCCCGTCCGGCAGGTTGAGCGCGGGGTTGCTCGTCTGGCCGACGAGCCGGTTGGAACCGGAGGGGTAGAGGTCGTCGGCGTCGCCGCGGTTGCCCTGGCGGAAGATCGCCGCGAGGTCGCGCCGGCCGTCGGCCTGCAGGAGCTCGATGGCGAGGTTCTCCTCGTCCTCGACGTCGAGGATGTCCTCGTCGACCACGTAGACGGCGATGCCCTCGTCCGGCAGGAAGGCGTCCTGGCCCTTCCTGCGCCGGTACTCGACGACGATGTACTGCTTCTCCTTCATCGTCCGGGCGTTCTGGATGAACAGCATGCCGCCGCCCTCGGCGGCGGGCCGCAGGGTGATGTCGGGGGTGGTCCGGGTGATGCGCTGGGGGCTGGTCCAGCCGTGGAACATCCGGAGCATGCCGTTGGCGAAGACCGGGGTCTGGCCGTTGTCGCCCCAGTTGCCGGAGGCCATCAGGCAGTAGTCCCCGAGCCCGGCGGACTTGGTCAGGGCGAAGTCGCCGATGTCGTAGTAGTCGTCCCACCGGGCGGCGAGGTGGCCCCACTCATGGGCGCAGAGGCCGACGCTGCAGTCCTCCGGCACGGTGAGGAAGGTGCCCACCCGCAGGCCGGGGGCGACCTCCACACCCTCCGGACCAGGGGGGTCCAGGAACGGCGGGGGCGGCGGGACGTTCCACTTGAGGCTCCAGAAGTTGTTCACGTTGCCCTTGGTGGCCTCGGCGCCCCGGCCGGCGTGCACGATGAACAGCGCGGTGACGAACCCCTCCTTGAGGGCGTCGAAGGGCGTGAAGTCGATGCCCTGGGCGCGCGCGGCCGCGATGGCGTCCCGGGCCATGCCCTGGGAGTTGCGCGGGAACGTGCCCTGGCCGGTCCGGCCGTCGACGTAGAAGGAGATCGGCTGCGGCAGCCGCAGCCAGCCGTGCACCTCGCCCACGACGTCGATGCCGTGGGCGCCGTCCGGGTCGAAGCCGCTCAACTGCCGGTAGTAGTCGCGCAGGCTGCCGCTGGGGAAGGTGTGGTTCTTGCTGAACAGCAGCTGCTCGTAGTGGCCCGGGGTGAACTCGCTCTGGTGCGGCTTGTCGGGGAAGTCCACCAGCAGGACGAGGGTGTGGACCTCGCCCTTCAGCGGGGTCTCGGGACGGGAGATCAGCTGCGCGCCCACGGCCGGGGCGGGGCTGGTGGCGCCGTCGTCGAGGCCGACCATGCCGCCGCCGCGCCGTTCGGCCCGCCAGACGACGTAGAACTGGTCGAAGGTGATGTCGGGCGGCAGCCGCCGGGACTGTTTGAGATTCAGGTACTCGGCATAGAGCTGCCCCAGCGACTTCGGGGAGAGAGGCGCGAGGCAGGGTTGGTCGGCGGAGTGATGGTGGTGATGCAGCGGGGTTAACGTGTGACGCATGGTGACGGCTCCCTAGGGCCGGCTCACTGGCGAGGCGTGTCCGCACGCTCCGTCGGATCCGCGGGGCCGTCGGCGGTCGGTCGGCGCGCCGGAAGGCGGTCGGGTCACCGGCACCGAGTGCGGGTGGAGCGATTTGCGGCTATCTGTCCCTATTTTGACGCCCCGGACGGTGATAACACCAGACCCTTCGCCTGCCTACTGCAGGGGGATCGCGGCGGCCGCCGCGACGAACGAGGCCGCCAGCTGCGGTGATCCTGCCCAGTGAAGGTGCAGATACGAAGCGTGAACACCGCCGGCGGTGAAACCCTCCGTCCGCGACCCGGTCGGCAGCCGCCAGCCCCAGGCGGGCTGTTCGCCCGAGCCGGGCTCGCAGACCGTCCGGTGGAACTCGTGGCCGCGTACCCGGGTGCCGGCCGGGCCCAGAGGCGAGTCGTGCAGCGCGACGGCCTCCCGGTACCCGAGGGTCAGCCGCTCGGTCATCCGGGCCGTGGTGTCCAGCACGCCGCACATCGGCAGGCCGTCCAACTCCCTCCCGAGATAGAGCAGTCCGGCGCACTCGGCGGCGATCGGGGCGCCCCGGCCGGCGAGTGCGGCGATCGCGCTGCGCAACCCGGTGTTCGCGCTGAGCTCCCGGACGTACAGCTCGGGGAAGCCGCCGCCGATCACCAGGCCCGCGGTGCCCTCGGGCAGGGCGTCGTCGTGCAGCGGGTCGAACGGCACGACCTCGGCGCCGGCCGCCGCCAGCAGTTCGGCGTTCTCGGCGTACGAGAACGAGAACGCCGCGCCGCCGGCCATCGCGATCCGGGGCGCGCCGGACACTGCTCCGGCCGCCGTGCCGGTCACCGCGCCGGCGGCCGCGGCCACCTCGGCGGCCGGGTCCCAGGGTGCACCGTCCAGCGGGGGAGCGGTCCGGGCCAGCGCCAGCAGCGCGTCCAGGTCCACCGAGGAGGCGACCAGTTCGCCCATGTCCCGGACGGCCTGCAGCGCCTGCGCGGAGCGCTCCACGGCGGGGATCAGGCCCAGGTGGCGGGAGGGCGTGGCGACCGCCGCCGAGCGGCGCACGGCGCCCAGCACGGGCACGCCGGAGCCCTCCTCCAGGGCCTCGCGCAGCAGCTGCTCGTGCCGGTCGGAGGCGACCCGGTTGAGGATCACCCCGGCGAGCCGCACCTGCGGGTCCCAGGAGGCGAAGCCGTGCACCAGCGCGGCCACCGAACGGGACTGCGAGGAGGCGTCCACCACGAGGACCACCGGCGCCTTCAGCAGCTTGGCGACGTGCGCCGTGGAGGCCAGCTCGCCGCGCCCCGACGCCCCGTCGAACAGCCCCATCACGCCCTCGACCACCGCCACGTCGGCCCCGGCCGCGCCGTGCAGGAACAGCGGCGCGATCCGCTCCGGCCCGCACATGAAGGCGTCCAGGTTGCGGCCCGGGCGCCCGGCGGCCAGCGCGTGGTAGCCCGGGTCGATGTAGTCCGGGCCCACCTTGTGCGGCGACACCGCCAGACCGCGGGCGGCGAGCGCCGCGATCAGACCGGTGGCGACGGTGGTCTTGCCGGAGCCGGAGGACGGCGCGGCGATGACGAGACGGGGGATGTTCACGTGTTCCGACTTACCACTCGATACCGCGCTGGCCCTTGCGGCCGGCGTCCATGGGGTGCTTCACCTTGGTCATCTCGGTTACCAGGTCGGCGAGTTCGGTGAGCGGCTCCTTGGCGTAGCGGCCGGTGATCACCACGTGCTGGCTGCCCGGGCGGTCCCTGAGAACGGCCACCACCTCGTCCACGTCCACCCAGCCCCAGTGCATCGGGTACGTGAACTCGTCCAGCACGTAGAAGCGGTAGGTCTCGGCGGCCAGGTCGCGCTTGACCTGCTCCCAGCCCTCCTTGGCCGCCTCCTCGCTGGACTGCTCCATCTCGGTGGACCGCTGGACCCAGGACCAGCCCTCGCCCATCTTGTGCCAGTCCACCGTGCCGCCCTCGCCGGAGGCGCCGAGCACGCGCAGCGCGTTCTCCTCGCCCACCTTCCACTTGGCGGACTTGACGAACTGGAACACCCCGATCGGCCAGCCCTGGTTCCAGGCCCGCAGCGCCATGCCGAAGGCGGCCGTGGACTTGCCCTTCCCCGGGCCGGTGTGCACGGCGGTGATCGGCAGCGTACGGCGCTGGCGGGTGGTCAGGCCGTCGTCGGGGACGTTCTCGGCTACGCCCTTGGGCATGGGGATCAGGCCGCCTTTCGGTGGAGGTCGGTGGTGCGGTGGGCCTGGACGAGCGCCGCCACGCCCTCGGCGCGCAGCTCGGCCAGGGAGACGGCGGAGGCGCCCAGGCGGGCCGCCAGCTTGTGGGCGAGGCCGAGCCGCACCGGCCCGGACTCGCAGTCGAGCACCACGCTGGCGATGCCCTGGGCGGCCAGCAGCCCGGCCGCCCGGTCGGCGGCGGGCAGCGCGTCGCGGCCGCCGGTGGCCCGGCCGTCGGTGACCACGACCAGCAGCGGGCGGCGGTGCGGATCGCGCATCCGCTCCACCCGCAGCACCTCGTGGGCGCGCAGCAGACCGGCCGCCAGCGGGGTCCGGCCGCCGGTCGGCAGGGACTCCAGCCGGGCCGCGCCCACCTCCACCGAGGAGGTCGGCGGCAGCGCCAGCTCGGCGCCGCTGCCGCGGAAGGTGACCAGGCCGACCTTGTCGCGCCGCTGGTAGGCGTCCATCAGCAGGGACAGCACGGCACCCTTGACGGCGCCCATCCGCTGCCGGGCGGCCATCGAACCGGAGGCGTCCACCACGAACAGCACCAGGTTGGACTCCCGGCCCTGGCGCACCTGCTCGCGGAAGTCGTCCGGGCGCAGCTCCAGCGCCCGGCCGCTGCGACCGCGGGCGGCCTGGTACGGGGCGGCGGCCTGCAGGGTGGCGCTCAGGTGCAGCCGGGCGAGCCGGCCCTGCGGGCGGCGGGCGCGGATGGTGTGCCCGCCGTCGGTCTCCGCGGGGGAGCGGCGGCCCTGGGCGCCGCGGCCGGTGCCGGGCACCTTGAACAGCCTGGTCCGGTACGGCTCGCCGGCCGCGACCGGGGCCGACTCGCGGGCGCCGCCCTGGCCCTGCCGGGGGATCGGCTCCCCGTCGGCCGGCTGCTCCTGCTCCGGTTCCGCGGCGGCGGAGCCGTCGGGGGCGCCGGGGGTGTCCGCGGGGTCGGGTGCGCCGCCGCCCCCGCCGTTGTCGGGGCCGCCGTCCGGGCCGGGCCCCTCGTCCTCGGGGCCGCCGCCGTCGGGGCCACCGCCGTCGGGGCCGCTGCCTTCCGGGCCGTTGTCGGGCTGCTCAGGCTCGGGCTGCTCGGGCTCCGCGTGCTCCTCCAGCGTGCGGTCCAGCTGCTCCTCGTCCAGACCGGGTGCGTCGAAGGGGTTGCGCCGGCGGCGGTGCGGCAGGGCCAGCTGGGCGGCCTTGCGGACGTCCTCCTCCAGCACCTCGGTGCGGCCCGCCCAGGCGGCCAGCGCGACGGCGGTGCGGGCCATCACGATGTCCGCACGCAGCCCGTCCACCTCGAAGGCCGCGCAGACGGCGGTGAGCTGGCGCAGCGCCGCGTCGGTCAGCTCGACCTCGGGCAGCAACTCCCGCGCGGTGGTGATCCGTTCGGCGAGCCGCCGCTCGTCCTCGGCGAACCGGGCGGCGAAGCCGGCCGGGTCGGCGTCGTACGCCAGCCGGCGGCGGACCACCTCGGCGCGCTCCGCGGGGTCCCGGGTGGCGGCGATCTCCACGGTCAGGCCGAACCGGTCGAGCAGCTGCGGACGCAGCTCGCCCTCCTCCGGGTTCATCGTGCCGACCAGCAGGAACCGCGCCGCGTGCCGCACCGAGACGCCCTCGCGCTCGACGTAGGAGCGGCCCATCGCGGCGGCGTCCAGCAGCAGGTCCACCACGTGGTCCTGGAGCAGGTTGACCTCGTCGATGTAGAGCACGCCGCGGTGGGCGCGGGCCAGCAGCCCCGGCTCGTACGCCTTGACGCCCTCGGACAGCGCCCGCTCCAGGTCCAGCGAGCCGACGATCCGGTCCTCGGTGACGCCGACCGGCAGCTCGACCAGCAGGGCGGGGCGCTCGGAGGCGTCGGCGGTGTGCGCGCCGTCCGGGCACTGCGGGTCCGGCGCTGCCGGGTCGCAGGCGAAGCGGCAGCCGTCCACGGTGGCGATGGACGGCAGCAGGCCGGCCAGTGCGCGCACCATGGTGGACTTGGCGGTGCCCTTCTCGCCCCGGACCAGCACCCCGCCCACGGCCGGGGAGACGGCGTTGAGCAGCAGCCCGAGCCGCAGGTCGGCCATGCCGACGATGGCCGTGAAGGGATAGCGGACGTCACTCATGATTCTCCAAGAGGGCTCCGGGCGGGAGGAACGGCAGCGACCCCGCCGCCGGTACCCCGCCCTCGATCAGCTTCCACAGCGCGTCGGTGTCCGCGTGCTCCTCGATCAGGTCGCCCAGCCGGTCCAGCCGGGCCTCGCGCGCCTCGGCGAACGAGGTGTCCGGCGCGGGCACGAACGCCCGGCCCGCCGCCTGCGCCACCTCGCGCAGCAGCTCGCGCCGGAAGCCGTCGTTCTCCAGCGCGCCGTGCCAGGTCGTGCCCCACACCGCCCCCACCCGGCAGCCGTCCAGGAAGGCCTCCCCGCCCTCGACGGTCACCACACCGTGGTGGATCTCGTACCCCTCGACCCGCTGCCCGTACGCCTCGCCGACCGGTCGGCCGAGCACCTTCGCGGCGCCGAAGCGGACCCGGGTGGGCAGCAGGCCGAGACCGTCCACGGAGCCGGCCTTCGACTCCACCTCGTCCACGATCGTGCCGGCCAGCATCTGGTAGCCGCCGCAGACGCCGAGGACCGGCTGCCCGGCCGCCGCCCGCGCCCTGAGGGCCGGCTCCAGGCCGCGCTCGCGCAGCCAGGCCAGGTCGGCGACGGTGGCCCGGGTGCCGGGCAGGATCACCAGGTCGGCGTCGGCCAGCTCCTCGGGCCGGGTGGCCCAGCGGACCAGTACGCCCGGCTCCTGGGCCAGCGCGTCCATGTCGGTGAAGTTGGACAGCCGCGGGAAGCGCAGCACGGCCACCCGCAGCACGTCCGCGCCGAGCGGCCCGCGGCCCTCCGTGCGGTCCACCACGGTGGTCAGGTCGAGCGAGTCCTCGGCGTCCAGCCAGAGCCCGGACAGCATCGGCAGGGTGCCGAGCACCGGCCGGCCGGTGAGCCGGTTCAACATGTCGAGGCCGGGGGCGAGCAGCCGCGCGTCGCCCCGGAACTTGTTGACGAACCAGCCCGCGACGTGCCGCTGGTCCTCGGCCGACAGCAGCGCCAGCGTCCCGTACATCGCGGCGAACACCCCGCCGCGGTCGATGTCCCCGACCACCACCACCGGCAGCCCGGCGGCGGTGGCCAGGCCCATGTTGGCGATGTCCCGGTCCCGCAGGTTGATCTCGGCGGGCGAGCCGGCGCCCTCGCAGACCACCACGTCGTAGCGGCCGCGCAGGTCCGCCAGGCACTCCAGGGCCCGCTCCAGCAGGAGGGGCTTGCGGTCGCGGTAGTCCATCGCGCCGACCTCGGCGACGGCCCGGCCCAGCAGCACCACCTGGCTGCGGCCGTCCGCGCCCGGCTTGAGCAGCACCGGGTTCATCGCGGCCTCGGGCTCCACCCGGGCCGCCTGCGCCTGCATCGCCTGCGCACGGCCGATCTCGGCGCCGTCGGCGGTGACGAAGGAGTTCAGCGACATGTTCTGGGCCTTGAACGGCGCCACGGCGACGCCCTGGCGGGCCAGCCAGCGGCAGATGCCCGCGGTGACCACGCTCTTGCCCGCGTCCGAGGTCGTCCCGGCGACCAGCAGCGCGTTGCTCATGCGCTCCCCCTCCGCTTCCGTGCCGTGAGCCCCGGCAGAAGTCCTGCCGGGGGTGCTGCCGTCCGGGCCGGCGTACGCCGCGCCGTCAGCCCCGTCCGGAGGGCCTGCCCGAGGGCGTGCCCGGCGACCGCCGTCCCCAGGGCGAGCAGCCCCACCCGGCGGGAGAGCCGGCAGGCCCGCTCGATGTCGTCCACCGTCACCGGCCGCAGCTCGCCGCCGAGGACGGGCCGGTGCTCCACCCTGGTCCCGTAGGCCAGCGTGCCGCCCAGCCGCACGCCGATCGCCCCCGCGAAGGCCGACTCGGCCTGGCCCGCGTTGGGGCTGGGGTGCGCGGAGCCGTCCCGGCGCCAGACCCGCCAGGCGGTCCGGGGCTCGGGCGAGGCGGCGACGGTCAGCAGCGCGGTCAGCCGGGCGCCCGGCCAGCCCGCCACGTCGTCCAGCCGGGCCGAGGCCCAGCCGAACCGGGCGTAGCGCGGCGAGCGGTGGCCGACCATCGCGTCCAGGGTGTTGACGGCGCGGAACGCCAGCAGTCCGGGCGTGCCCGCGAGCGCGCCCCAGACCAGGGCGTTCACCACGGCGTCGGCGGTGTTCTCGGCGACCGACTCGACCACCGCGCGGGCGATCTGCTGCTCGTCCAGCGCACTCGGGTCGCGGCCGCACAGGTGCGGCAGCCGGCTGCGGGCCGCCGCCAGGTCGCCCGCGGACAGCGAGCGGCCGATGGTGCGGGCCTCCCGGGTCAGCGAGGTGCCGCCGAGGACCGTCCAGGTCGCGGCCGCGGTGAGCGCGGCCCGCCCGAGCGGCCGGCGGCCGAGCGTCCGGTCGGCGGCCACCGCGCCGGCCGCGACGGTGCCCACGCAGAGCGCGGTGTAGGCGGCGCCGGCGCCGCGGTGGTCGCGCCAGAGCGGCCGTTCCAGCCGGCCCGCCGCGCTGCCGAAGGCGGCCACCGGGTGGCCGCGCCGCGGATCGGCGAAGCGGGCGTCGGCGAGATGGCCCGCGACGGCGCCCAGCGCGAAGGCGGCGGCGCGGGTCAGCGGGCGCACGGCGGCGGGCAGCCGGGGGCTCGGTCGGTCGGGGCAGCCTGCATCGCGTGCGTGTCCTCACTCAGGGTCCGCGCCCTGGATCGACGTACCGGCGGCGAGAGTCTCCTGGCTTCCGGGTCCGAACGCACCTCCGGGCCTTCCAGCGGCTTCTGACGGCCTGCCGATGGGCACCCCCCGCCCCGCTGACGGGTGAGGAGGTGACTCTCCGAACGTGCTCCCCGGTGACAGTGGCGGGACCGCGCCGGACTCGCACCGGCTTCCTCTGCATGCCTCCGTATTGGCTGAAGGATCCCATCACGCGGCCGAACCGGGAGTCAACCAAGGTCACGGAGGGTTTGGTCACACCCCCCGGAGGTTTCCCGCCCCCCTCCCGCTCCCTTCCCGCCCCGTCGCTACCTCCGAGTCGCGGCCCCCGCAGGGGCATGACAGCCTGTGGGATCGTCCAGCGCCCTGTAGACGCCTACAGCCGCGCTTCGTGTGTTCGGCGGCTGGGGCGCCGATGCACCAAGGCCTACCGTCTGGTCCCATGCGACGCAGACGGCCCCCGGCCGTGCCCCCGGTGCCCTTCTCGCCCACGGCCGCCCGCGCGCACCGCGCCGGACTCGGGCTGACCCCGGCCCAGGTCGCCGAGGGCATGGCGGCGCACGGCGTCCGGCTGCTGCCCTCCCACGTACTCGGCTGGGAGAGCGGCGAGCTGCGCCCCGCCGAGGAGGAGTTCATCGCACTGGCCCGAGCGCTCTGGTGCCCGCCCGCCCAGCTGATGGGCACCCGCCCGGCCCGGCTGCGGGACTTCCGGGTCGCCCGGGAGCTCAACCAGGAGGCCGCCGCCCGGCGGATCGGCATCCCGCTGCGGCACTACCAGGCCGCCGAGGCCACCGGCCGCTGGGACGGCGACGAGGAGCAGACGTACGCGCTCGCGCAGGTGCTCGGCCTGACGCTGCGCGAGCTGGTCGCGGTGACGGACCGCAGGGAGGAGCTGGACCAGCGGCTGCGCCAGTGCGTGGACGGCCGCTGGCAGGCGCAGACCCGCGCGATCGGCCGGATCGTGCCGGTGCACGAGAGCGACCTCGCCGCGGTGCTGACGGCGTTGCAGGGCGAGTACCAGGTCGCCTCGCACTGGGGCGCAGGCAGCTGGGGCTCCCCGGCCCCGGCGGCCCGCCCGGCGCAGCCGCAGGACCGCCCGGTCGGCGAGCGGTTCTGGGAGCTGCTCGGGCGGCGGCCGACCGACATCCCGGTCTGAGGCCGGTCCGGTCCGGCCCCGGGTGACCCGGACGGCCCTGTCCGGTGGCCGTCGCCCGCCCCCGCGAGTGGACTGGGGCTGTCTGTCCGAGCAACCCCCGCCGGGCGTGCGCGGCCGGGGAGGCGCCCGGCCCAGTCCGCGATCAACAGAGCGGGGAGCGAGTATGCGTTGGGGAACCGCAGCCGTCGTGGCGGCAGCCGTCGTCGGGACCGGGGCGGCCGTCCTGGTGATCGGCCGGAAGGCGTCCGAACGGATGGTCCACCCGGCGGCCGCGCGGCGGCCGGCGGGCCCCGTGCTGGTGCAGAGCCTGGCCGCCGGGCGGGCCACCTTCACCCGCAGCCAGGCCAGCGCCCGCCCCGGCCGCTGGGCCGTCGAGTGGGGCGAGGACGGCCACGCGGTGGTCGGCGAGATCCTGCACCAGGACGGGCAGGGCGTCACCCGGCGGCTGGAGCGCGCCGACCGGGGCACCCTGAAGGCCGGTACCGCCGTCCGCTTCACCCCCGACGTCTACCGCGGCGACCCGACGAGCGCGCTCGGCCTGGACTTCACCGAGACCGCCGCCGAGGGCGAGCTGGGCGCCCTGCCCGCCTGGTGGCTGGACGGCAAGCGCGGCACCTGGGTGCTGCTGGTGCACGGCCCGGACACCGACCGCCGGCAGACCCTCCCGGTGCTGCCCGTCCTGCAGCGGTTCGGCCTGCCCGCCCTCGCCGTCACCTACCGCGGCGACCAGGGCGCGCCCGCCTCCCCCGACGGGCTCGGCCACTTCGGCGAGACCGAGTGGCGGGACGTCGAGGCGGCGCTGCGCCTGGCGCTGGACGCCGGTGCGGGCCGGGTGATCCTCTACGGCTGGTCGCTGGGCGCCACGATGGTCCTGCAGACCGCCGCCCGCTCGGCCTGGGCCTCCGCGATCAGCGGTCTGATCCTGGACTCGCCGGTCCTCGACCTGTCGGCCACCGCGCGCCGCGGCGCCACCCGGGCCGGGTTCAGCCCCCCGGCGGCCGAACTGGGCGCGCTGGCCGCCGAGGGCCGCACCGGCGTGGATCTGGCCGACTTCGCCCGGATCGCCGACGGCACCGATCTGCGGGTGCCCACCCTCCTCCTGCACAGCCCGGACGACCCGGTGGCGCCCTGGCGGGCCGCCGCCCGGCTCGCCGACCGCCGCGGCGACGTGGTCGGCCTCCAGGCCTTCCCCGGGGCCGACCACGCGGCCCTCTGGAACGCCGACCCCGACCACTACACCGAGCTCCTGCGCCGCTGGCTCACCCCGCTCCTCTAGGGCCTCTCTTTCGGGTCACGCCGGCTTGTCGTCGGTCGCCGATGGCCCCCGGCCTTCGGCCGGGAGGTGCCCCCACCGCATGGACTCCCTCCTCCGCACCGCCGATGCACGCACTCCAGCGCCGCCCACTGACCCGACGTGATCCGAATGACAGGCCCTGGGCCCGGCCCCGGCTGGACCCGGCCCCGGGCCCTGTCCGGCCGGGTCGCGCCGGCCCCGGACCCGCCCGGCCCGCTGACCTGGCGTGTTCGTGTCACAAAGATCCGGCCAGGCGGTTTGGCCTCTGTTGCCCGATCTTGTGGACCCGCCGCGGCCCCCTCCCCAAGCCGGTGGCCAAGCGGATGTGACAGAAGGCCGGTACAAGGGGAAGACTGCTCGACGTGACGTCTCGGAACCCGCGCGACCGTGATGCCCCGCTCCCGCCGACGATCGGTACCGGTGCGACGGTGACCCGTCTCCCCGGTACAGCCCACCGACCCGCAGGCGCCAGGCCGGGCGGGTCCGGCGTACCCCGCCGACGAGGCCCCGCACCCGCCCCCGGCCGTGGCCGGGTCCCGGTGCCCGAGGGCTTCCCCGCCCCTGCCGAACTCGCCCCGCTGGCCCGCCGCATGCTGGTCGACGCCGTCCGGATCGCCCGCTGGGCCGGCGAGCTCGGCGAGGTCGACAAGCGCGGCGAACTGCTCCCCGAGGACGCCCGCGCGGCCGGCCGCGCACTCGCCATGACGGTGGGCGCCGCCGCCAGGGCCTGGGGCCAGGCCCTGCTGGTCGGTCTGGTCGAGGCCCGGGACGGCGGCGCCGCCCCCGGCTGGCGCCTGCACGCCTGGGAGCACGACGACGAGGCCGTGGTCCGCGGCTGGTCCGCGCTGTTCGACGCCTGGACGCTGCTCGCCCCCGTGCCGCCCGCCGCACTGCGCGGGGTCTTCGCGGTCCTCGCCGGGCAGGCCGTCGACCAGGCGCCGCAGCTGCTCTCCTTCCTGCACCTGGTGGCCGGCCCGGTCCCCGACAGCGAGCTGCTGGAGCTGCTCCGCCGCGGCCTGGACGAGCGCCGGGTCGGCGGCGGCACCGGGGCGCTGGGCCTGTCGCCCGTCCCGCACGCCGCCTCCGCGGTGTCGGCCGTCCGCGGCACCTGCCGCGAGCCGCAGATCGACACCCCGGCCGCGTCCGCCGACGTCGCCGCCGTCCTGGACTGGATGCTGGACGGCCTCGCCGCCGTCGGCGCGGTGGTCCGCAAGGACGACGCCGCCGAGCTGTCCCCGCTCGGGCACTGGGCGGTGCGGGCCAAGCTGGAGGAGATCTGCACCGTCGCCCAGACCGCCGCCGGGCACATCGAGCAGAGCGCCCTGGAACTGCTCAACGCCTGCGCCGACTACTCCCCGGGCCCGGCCCGCGCCGAGTACCGCGCCTGGGTGGCCGCCCGCCCGGCCGACCGGGCCGTCGCCGAGCTCCTGGACGCCGCACAGGGCGACGACGCGCTGGTGCGCGGCCTGGCCTTCGAGGCGCTGCGGGTGGCCGGCGGCACCGCCGAGCAGGCCGTCCGGGCCGCCGTGGACGAGCCGGTGCTGCGCCCGTACGCGCTGCTCTGGCTGGCCGAGCAGTCGGACGAGGGGGTCTCCCCGGCCGACGTGCTGGGCGCGGAGGACGCCGCCTGGCTCTGGGTGGACACCGCCGCCGCCGTCCTGGACCACGGTGAGACGGAGCTGCTGGTCGGCCACGTCGAGGGCGCCTCGGCCGGCGACCCGGTGCGGCTGTTCGCCCGCGCCCGGCAGTCCGGGCACCCCCGGGCCGCCTCGGTGCTGACCGCCGTCTCCGGCGTCCACCCCGACCCGGCCGTGGCCCGTGCGGCCCGCCGCTCGGCCTTCAGCGTCCACCGCGGCGGGGCCTGACCGACCGCACGACGAAGGGCCCGGATCCTTGACCGGATCCGGGCCCTTCGTCGTGCCCCGGCGTGGCGCCCGGGCGGTGTGCTTCGGCGGGTCAGCCGACCCGCGACTCCGCGCGGCGCGCCCGCACGTCGCCGACCTTCTGGCCGACCTTGCGGCGGATGACCAGCAGCGGGGCCATCGCGGCCAGCGCGATCTGGGCGAAGGCGCCGACGTGCAGCAGCATGTCGCCGCCCGGCAGACCGGTGGCCCAGGCCGCCAGGCAGCCGATGGAGACCACGATCCAGCAGAGCGTGGCGGTGGCCAGCAGCCCCTGCGGCTTCGGGTACTCGATCCGGCTCATCATCAGGTACGCGGTGCCGGCGATGGCGAGCAGACCGGGCAGGAACGGCGGGTCGAGCAGCACGATGGCGATCACCGTCATCGCGCCCATCGGGCAGGGCATGCCCTGGAACACCCCGGGCCGCATCTTCACGGCCGAGAAGCGGGCCAGCCGCAGCACCACGGACAGCAGCACCGTCAGCGCGATCAGCGCCGAGAGCCGGCTGTCGGAACCCGGGGAGACCATGCCCCAGACCGCGACGAAGTAGGCCGGCGCGATACCGAAGCTGATCAGGTCGGCCAGGTTGTCGAGCTCGGCCCCGAGGGCGGAGGAGCGCAGCTTGCGCGCCACCAGCCCGTCGAAGAGGTCGCACATCGAGCCGATCAGCAGCAGCGTCACCGCGGTGGCGGCGCTGTGCCGGTCCGGCGCGACGTCCGGGTTGGTGATGTGCGGGACGAGCACCCCGGTGGTGATCGAGTAGATCGCCAGGAAGCCGCAGACGGCGTTCCCCAGGGTCAGGAAGTCGGCGGTGGACAGGTGCTGGGGAGAGCGCGGAGCACGCAGCTCGCGGTCGCGCGCCCAGCGGCGCCGGCGCAGGGCCGTCTCCTCGTCGTCCAGTCCGACGATCGTCTCAGGTTCAGTCACGGTCAAGGCGCGTCACCCCGGCTGTGGTCTTCTGGCCGACCTCGACGCCGACCTCGACGCCGGCCGGCAGGTAGGTGTCGACCCGGGACCCGAAGCGGATCAGACCGATCCGTTCGCCCTGCTCGACCTTGGTTCCGGCATCCACGTACGGCACGATGCGACGGGCCACGGCCCCCGCGATCTGCACCATCTCGATGTCGCCGAGCTCGGTGTCGAAATGCCAGACGACCCGCTCGTTCTGGTCGCTGTCCTTGTTGAACGCGGGCACGAAACCGCCCGCGACGTGCTCGACGGACGTCACCGTGCCGGACAGCGGCGCCCGGTTGACGTGCACGTTGAGCGGGCTCATGAAGACCGCCACCCGGGTGCGGCCGTCCGGCCAGGCGTCGATGCTCTGCACCACGCCGTCAGCGGGGCAGATCACCGAGCCGGTGCCGATCTCACGCTCGGGGTCGCGGAAGAACCACAGCATGCCCGCACTGAGCGCGCAGGCGGGTACCGCCGCCAGGGCCCACTTGCCGCTGCGCCGGGTGAGGGCGGTGGTCACGGCGGCCGTGGCGAGGGTGGGGACGAACCAGGGGGTGGCTCCGCGCGCGATGGTCACGCGGGGTCGCCGACCGGCCGTCGTGGCTGCGAGGGCATCGCGGTCCGTGACGGAGGTGTGAGGGGACGGGCTGATGGGCATCGAAGACCTTTGTCGCGGGGGATCATGGCCGCTGGACGGGGGCCACCGCGGGGATCGAGTAATAAAGGGACGGCTGCTGTCCCGGTGGATGCTATCGGGAGCACACGGTGGGTGGGCAACCCGCCTGCTCGGTCAGGTGTCCTGTGCAAGGCGCCGATGCGCCTCCTGTGTATACGACCGTAGCTCGGCCCCGTCCGGTTCCCAAGGGTCCGGACAGACCTGGTGACACTTGTCTCAACGGGCGTGTCGGATGAACCGTGCCCGGGGCAGGGCGTGTCGGGGCGGCGCGCGGGCATGTGGGAGCGGCCGCAGGGCGCGTCTCGGCAGCTACGCGCCCTGCGGCCGCTCCTCGGTGGCCGTGCCGGGCCCAGGCGGACCAGGCCGGGCCCCGGCGGCACGGCACCGTGCCGGGACGGGCCCGCACGCCCGTCGACCGGCCGTCCTTCGGGGAGCGCCTACTCGGCGATCCGGTACTCCTCCAGCAGACGACGACCGACGATCATCTTCTGGATCTCCGCAGTACCTTCACCGATGAGCAGCATCGGGGCCTCCCGGTAGAGGCGCTCGATCTCGTACTCCTTGGAGAAGCCGTAGCCGCCGTGGATCCGGAAGGAGTCCTCGACGACCTCCTTGCAGTACTCCGAGGCGAGGTACTTGGCCATGCCGGCCTCGAGGTCGTTGCGCTCGCCGCCGTCCTTCTTGCGGGCGGCCATCACCATCATCTGGTGGGCGGCCTCGACCTTGGTGGCCATCTCGGCGAGCTTGAACTGGATGGCCTGGTGCTCGGCGATCTTCTTGCCGAAGGTGGAGCGCTGCTGGGCGTAGGAGATGCCCAGCTCGAAGGCGCGCCGGGCGACACCGCAGCCGCGGGCGGCCACGTTGACCCGGCCGACCTCGACGCCGTCCATCATCTGGTAGAAGCCCTTGCCGGGGACGCCGCCGAGGACGCGGTCGGCCGGGATGCGGACGTCCTGGAGCACCAGCTCGGTGGTGTCGACGCCCTTGTAGCCCATCTTCTCGATCTTCCCCGGGACGGTGAGGCCGGGGACGGTCGGGTTCGGGCCGAACCCGGCCGTCTTCTCGATCAGGAAGGTGGTCATGTTCTTGTACGGGCTGCCGCCGCCCTCGTCGGTCTTGCAGAGCACCGCGACGAGGGTGGAGGTGCCGCCGTTGGTGAGCCACATCTTCTGGCCGTTGAGGACGTAGTGGTCGCCGTCCCGCACGCCCTTGGTGGAGATCGCCGAGACGTCGGAGCCGAGGCCCGGCTCGGACATCGAGAAGGCGCCGCGGATCTCGCCGGCCGCCATCTTCGGCAGGAAGTAGTCCTTCTGCTCCTGGGTGCCGTGCGCGTTGATCATGTGCGCCACGATGAAGTGGGTGTTGACGATGCCGGAGACGGACATCCAGCCGCGGGCGATCTCCTCCACCACCAGGGCGTAGGTGAGCAGCGACTCGCCGAGGCCGCCGTACTCCTCGGGGATGGTGAGGCCGAAGAGGCCCAGCTGCTTCATCCCCTCGACGATTGCGGTCGGGTACTCGTCCTTGTGCTCCAGCTCCGTGGCGACCGGAATGATCTCCTTGTCGACGAAATCCCGCACGGTGGCGAGGATGTCCCGCTGGATCTCGGTGAGGCCGTCGGTCTGTGCGAGGCGTCCCATCGTGCGGCTCCTGTGGAGATAGGGAAGAGGGTGGGGGAGAGGGAGGGAGAGCGGGGGGGGGGATTGCCGGGGGCCCTGCCGGCGTGGCTGCGGCAGCAGGGCCCCCGTTCCGGAGTGGGGATCGGCCGATGACGGCGGCCTACCCGTCCGGGGTCTGGGAGGGGCGGGTCAGGACAGCGGGGTGGGACGGCCGGGCTGCTCCCCGCCGCGCTCCTTGATGTAGGTCGCGGTCGGCACCATCACCTTGCGGCGGAAGACGCAGACGACCGTGCCGTCCTGCTTGTACCCCTTGGTCTCGACGTAGACGATGCCCCGGTCGTCCTTGGACTTGGAGGGCCACTTGTCGAGCACGGTCGTCTCGCCGTAGAGGGTGTCGCCGTGGAAGGTCGGCGCGATGTGGCGCAGCGACTCGATCTCCAGGTTGGCGATCGCCTTGCCGGAGACGTCCGGGACGGACATGCCGAGCAGCAGCGAGTAGATGTAGTTGCCCACCACGACGTTCTTGCCGAAGTCCGTCGTCTTCTCCGCATAGTTGGTGTCCATGTGGAGCGGGTGGTGGTTCATGGTGAGCAGGCAGAAGAGGTGGTCGTCGTACTCGGTGACCGTCTTGCCGGGCCAGTGCTTGTAGACCGCGCCGACCTCGAACTCTTCGTAGGTGCGTCCGAACTGCATCTCAGTGGTCCTTAGGGGGTCAGGCCTGCGGGGGCTCGAACTTGGAGGTGCGCTGGAACCCGGCGGCCCGGCCCTTGCCGGCGATGACCAGGGCCATCTTGCGGCTGGCCTCGTCGATCATCTCGTCGCCGAGCATCGCGGAGCCCTTGGCGCCGCCCGCCGCGGAGGTGCACCAGTCGTAGGCGTCGAGGATCAGCTCGGCGTGGTCGTAGTCCTCCTGCGAGGGCGAGAAGATCTCGTTCGCGGCGCCGACCTGGTCCGGGTGGAGCACCCACTTGCCGTCGAAACCGAGCGCGGCGGCGCGGCCGGCCACCTCGCGGTAGCCCTCCTGGTTGCGGATCTGCAGGTAGGGGCCGTCGATCGCCTGGAGGTCGTTGGCGCGGGCGGCCATCAGGATGCGCATCAGGATGTAGTGGTACGCGTCGGCCGGGTAGCCGGCCGGCTGCTCGCCGACCACCAGGGACTTCATGTTGATCGAGGCCATGAAGTCGGCCGGGCCGAAGATGATCGTCTCCAGGCGCGGGGAGGCCTCGGCGATCGCGTCGACGTTGATCAGGCCCTTGGCGTTCTCGATCTGCGCCTCGATGCCGATCTTGCCGACCTCGAAGCCCATGGTCTTCTCGATCTGGGTGAGCAGCAGGTCGAGTGCCTTGACCTGCTCGGCGTCCTGGACCTTGGGCAGCATGATGCAGTCGAGGTTCGGGCCGGCGCCCTCGACGACGGTGATCACGTCGCGGTAGGTCCAGTGGGTCGTCCAGTCGTTGACACGGACGACCTTGGTCTTCTTGCCCCAGTCGCCGTTGTTCAGCGCGTCGACGATGTGGTGCCGGGCGCTCTCCTTGACCAGGGGGGCGCAGGCGTCCTCCAGGTCGAGGAAGACCTGGTCGGCGGGCAGGCCCTGGGCCTTCTCCAGGAAGCGCGGGTTGGAGCCCGGCACGGCGAGGCAGGAGCGGCGGGGGCGGAGCCTGTTGACGTTGGCCATGAGGGTGGGTCAGTCCTTCCGGGGTCAGCTGGTGGTCGTCGCGGCGGGGGCGGGCGTCCACGGCTGGAGCCTGTTGGCCAGCCGGATCTCGTCCACGATCCGGCCGATGATGGTGGTGATGCCGAAGTCCTTCGGGGTGAACACGGCAGCGACGCCGGCGGCCTTGAGGGCCTCGCCGTCCGCTGCCGGGATGATGCCACCCACGATCACTGGCACATCCTCCACCCCGGCCCGGCGCAGCCGGTGCAGGACGTCGGGCACCAGCTCGGGGTGGGCCCCGGAGAGGATCGACAGGCCCACGCAGTGCACGTCCTCCGCGACGGCCGCGGAGACGATCTGCTCGGGCGTCAGCCGGATGCCCTGGTAGACCACCTCGAACCCGGCGTCGCGGGCCCGGACGGCGATCTGCTCGGCGCCGTTGGAGTGCCCGTCCAGGCCGGGCTTGCCGACCAGCAGGCGCAGCTTGCCGGCGCCCAGCTCGGCGGCGGTCGCGGTGACCGCCTCGCGGACGGCCGCCAGCTCGCCGCCGGGCTCGGCCGCCACCGCGACCGGGGCGCCGCCGACGCCGGTGGGCGCGCGGTACTCGCCGAAGACCTCGCGCAGGGCGAAGGACCACTCGCCGGTGGTGACCCCGGCGCGGGCGCAGGCGAGCGTGGCGGGCATCAGGTTGGCCTCGGTGCGCGCGACGCTCTTGAGCTCGTCGAGGGCCAGCTGGGCGACGGCCTCGTCGCGGCTGCCCCGCCACTGCTCCAGGGCGGCGAGCACGGACTGCTCGGAGGCCGGGTCGACCACCATGATCGCGGTGTCGAGGTCGGCCGTGAGCGGGCTCTCCTCGGTGGTGTCGAAGCAGTTCACCCCGATGATCTTGTCCTCACCGGACTCGATCCGGGCCCGGCGGGCGGCGTGCGAGGCGACCAGGTTGGACTTGAGGTAGCCGGACTCGACGGCCGGGATGATGCCCCGGTTGCCCGCCTTGGCGCCCATCTCCAGCACCTTGGCGATCTCGGCCTCCGCGCCGGCCAGCAGCTCGGCGGTCTTGGTCTCGATCACCTCGGAGCCGTTGAAGATGTCCCCGTACTCCAGCAGGTCGGACTCGTAGGCGAGCACCTGCTGGATGCGCAGCGACCACTGCTGGTCCCACGGGCGGGGCAGGCCGAGCGCCTCGTTCCAGGCGGGCAGCTGGACGGCCCGGGCGCGGGCGTCCTTGGAGAGCGTGACGGCGAGCATCTCCAGCACGATCCGCTGGACGTTGTTCTCCGGCTGCGCCTCGGTCAGGCCCAGCGAGTTGACCTGGACGCCGTAGCGGAAGCGGCGCTGCTTCGGGTCCTGGATGCCGTAGCGCTCCAGGGTGACCTTCTCCCAGAGGCGGGCGAAGGCGCGCATCTTGCACATCTCCTCGACGAAGCGCACGCCGGCGTTGACGAAGAAGGAGATCCGGGCGACCACCTCGCCCATCCGCTCGGCCGGCACCTGGCCGGAGTCGCGGACCGCGTCCAGCACCGAGATCGCGGTGCACATCGCGTAGGCGATCTCCTGGACCGGGGTGGCCCCGGCCTCCTGGAGGTGGTAGCTGCAGATGTTGATCGGGTTCCACTTGGGGATGTTCCCGACCGTGTAGGCGATCATGTCGGTGATCAGGCGTACCGAGGGCCCGGGCGGGAAGACGTGCGTCCCGCGCGAGAGGTACTCCTTGACGATGTCGTTCTGGGTGGTGCCGGTGAGCTTGGCGATGTCGGCGCCCTGCTCCTCGGCGACCACCTGGTAGAGCGCCAGCAGCCACATCGCGGTGGCGTTGATCGTCATGGAG
The DNA here is from genome assembly GCF_043202015.1 of Kitasatospora sp. NPDC048239. Classification (NCBI taxonomy): domain Bacteria; kingdom Bacillati; phylum Actinomycetota; class Actinomycetes; order Kitasatosporales; family Streptomycetaceae; genus Kitasatospora; species Kitasatospora sp. NPDC048239. Next base: position 307,704 of record NZ_JBICZP010000008.1, read on the forward strand.
GTGTTGGTCTGCTCGAGCGGGATGCCGTCGAACAGGGCGCGCATGTCCCCGACGTGGCCCACCGGCACGCCGACCCGGCCGACCTCGCCGCGGGCGAGGATGTGGTCGGAGTCGTAGCCCGTCTGGGTCGGCAGGTCGAAGGCCACCGAGAGGCCGGTCTGGCCCTTGGCGAGGTTCCTGCGGTACAGCGCGTTGGAGTCGCTCGCGGTCGAGTGCCCCGCGTAGGTCCGCATCAGCCAGGGCCGATCACGCTTCTGATCAGTCATCGGATCGCCTTAGATGTCGCGGCTGGACCGGTCGGCCCGCTCGGAGGCCTCGCGGAACAGGTTGATCGCGGGCAGGTGCTTCTCGCGCAGCTCGGCGTTGCGCACGCCCAGGCCCTCGGTCGGCGCGAGGCAGAGCACGCCCACCTTGCCCTGGTGCTTGTTCTGGTGGACGTCGAGCGCGGCCTGGCCGGACTGGTCGAGGCTGTAGACCTTGGAGACGGTCGGGTGGATCTTGCCCTTGGCCACCAGGCGGTTGGCCTCCCAGGCCTCGCGGTAGTTGGCGAAGTGCGAGCCGACGATCTTCTTCAGCGACATCCACAGGTAGCGGTTGTCGTACTGGTGCATGAAGCCGGAGGTGGAGGCGCAGGTGACGATGGTGCCGCCCTTGCGGGTGACGTACACCGAGGCGCCGAAGGTCTCGCGGCCCGGGTGCTCGAAGACGATGTCCACGTCCTCGCCGCCGGTCAGCTCGCGGATCCGGCTGCCCAGGCGCTTCCACTCGCGCGGGTCCTGGGTGTTCTCGTCCTTCCAGAACCGGTAGCCCTCGGCGGAGCGGTCGATGATCGCCTCGGCGCCCATCGCCCGGCAGATGTCGGCCTTCTGCTCGTTGGAGACCACGCAGATCGGGGTGGCGCCGCCGGCCAGCGCGTACTGGGTGGCGTAGGAGCCGAGGCCGCCGCTGGCGCCCCAGATCAGCACGTTGTCGCCCTGCTTCATGCCCGCGCCGTTCCGCGAGACCAGCTGGCGGTAGGCGGTGGAGTTGACCAGGCCGGGGGAGGCGGCCTCCTCCCAGGTCAGGTGGGCGGGCTTGGGCATCAGCTGGTTGGTCTTCACCAGGGCCAGCTGGGCGAGGCCGCCGAAGTTGGTCTCGAAGCCCCAGATCCGCTGCTCCGGGTCCATCATCGTGTCGTTGTGGCCGTCGGAGGACTCCAGCTCGACCGAGAGGCAGTGGGCGACGACCTCGTCGCCCGGCTTCCAGGCGTTGACCCCGGCGCCGGTGCGCAGCACCACGCCCGCGAGGTCCGAACCGAGCACGTGGTACGGCAGGTCGTGGCGCTTGGTGAGCGGGGAGAGCCGGCCGTAGCGCTCCAGGAAGCCGAAGGTGGAGACCGGCTCGAAGATCGAGCTCCACACGGTGTTGTAGTTCACGGCGCTGGCCATGACGGCGACCAGTGCCTCGCCCGGGCCCAGCTCGGGCAGGGCGACCTCGTCGAGGTGGAGGGACTTGCGGGGGTCCTTGTCGCGGCTGTCGAGGCCCGCGAACATCTGCTCCTCGTCCTTGTGGAGCGTGACGGCCCGGTAGGACTCCGGCAGCTTGAGCGCGGCGAAGTCCGCGGAGCTGCTGTCGGAGCTGAGGATCGCGTCGAGGATTTCCTTCATGGCTGCCTCCGAAGGCGTACCTGTGTGAGGGGCACAGGGCGTCTGGGGGAGCCGGGAGCGGACACCGGCTTCGCTGAGATGGGTGGTGGGTGGGTTCGGCTGGTAGGCCTGGCTGCTGCTCGCCCCCGGGGTGTGGGAGCGCCTGACGACGGCGCGCCGAGGTGGGGAGCCGCGGCGCCGCGACTGGTGGGTAACAAGGTAGTGGCACCCTGTGCCACTCGTAAAGACACCGGGTGTCATCAATTCAGGTGAATCAAATCCCCGTTCGACCGCCCGGTCGCGGGCCTTGCGCGGGCATGCGAAGGGCCCGTACCGGCAATCCGGTACGGGCCCTGGAAAACTGCTCCGACCTGCGGAAATGCTCCCGCTCAGGCCTCCCGTGCGCCGCTCAGCGCGGCTCTGATGCTGTCCACCACCACGTCCAGCGGGGCGTCGGTGCGGGCCACTGTGATGAGTACCTCACCTCCGGGGCTGGCACTCAGTGCGCTCACGGCGGCGGCCTCCAGCGGCGTCACACTGGCACCGGGTGCCACCAGAGACCCACGCCGACGGGCGCCCGGTGCCGCGGACGCCCAGAAGGTGCCCCGGATCACCTCGAAGGAGTGGTCCAGCTGCGCCTCCACGTCGCCCCGGCCGCCGGCCCGCAGCCAGCGCCGCAGCACGTGGTTGTGCGCCGCCACGACCGCCGCCGCCGACACCTCGGCCAGCATCGAGTCGTCCTCGCCGCCGCGCTGCCAGCCCGGCGGGATCTCCTCGGCGGTGTCGAAGCGCCCGAGCAGGTAGCGGGTGAACAGCCGCTCGTAGCGGGCCACCACCGCGATCTCCCGCTCGCGCAGCGCCGGGACCTGACGGATCAGCTGGTACCGCGCCACCGACACCGCCGGGGTGGAGGCGTACATCCGCAGCACCTCCTTGATGCCCCGGCAGACCACGTCCAGCGGGTGCTCCTCGGACTCGGCGCTGGCCAGCAGGTCGGCGACCCGGACCAGGGTGTCGTCGTGGTCCGGGAAGATCGCCTCCTCCTTGGACCGGAAGTACCGGAAGAAGGTCCGCCGGGCCACTCCGGCGGCGGCCGCGATCTGGTCGACCGTGGTCTCCTCGTAGCCCTGCGAGGCGAACAGCTCCATCGCGGCCGTGGCCAGGTCCTGGCGCATCTGCTGGCGCTGGGCGGCCGCCCGGCGGCTGCCCGGCCCCGGCTCGGCGGCGGCCGGCCCGGCACCGGACGGCCGGTCGGCGCCGCGCGGTACGGCGGAGTGCTGCGGGGAGGCTGACTGAACCCGATCCATGGCCGGAACGCTACACGCCCCCGGCCCCGGCCCTGCGGGCCTTCCCCGGCGGACCGGCGCGACCGGGCCGGTCACGGCCGGTCTCGGCCACCGGGCGGACACCGTACCGGGGATCCAGCCGGTCCGCGGCTGCCCGGTCGGCACCGCTCCGGTCGGCACCGGGCCGACCGGCAGCGCGCCCCCGGCCGACGCGCCGCCGCCCACCGGGCCCGCGCCGGGCCCGCCCGCCGACGGCGTGCTCACCGGCGCGCGTGGTCGCGGAAGCCGCGGCCGGTCTTGCGGCCCAGGCAGCCCGCCGCCACCAGGTGCTCCAGCAGCGGCGCCGCCGCCAGCCCCGGCTCGCGGAACTCCTGGTGCAGCACCTGCTCGATGGTCAGCGAGACGTCCAGGCCGACCACGTCCAGCAGCTCGAACGGGCCCATCGGGTAGCCGCAGCCGAGCTTCATCGCGGTGTCGATGTCGTCCACCGTCGCGTAGTGCTCCTGCAGCATCCGCACCGCGTCGTTCAGGTACGGGAAGAGCAGCGCGTTGACGATGAACCCGGCCCGGTCGCCGCACTCCACCGGGTGCTTGCGCACCTTGGCGCACAGCTCCAGCGCGGTCGCGGTGACGTCCGGGGCGGTCAGCACGGTGGAGACCACCTCGACCAGCTTCATGGCCGGCGCCGGGTTGAAGAAGTGCATGCCGACCACGTCCTGCGGCCGCGAGGTGGCCGTGGCGCAGCTGATCACCGGCAGCGAGGAGGTGGTGGTGGCGAGCACCGCACCCGGCTTGACGATCTTGTCCAGGGTGGCGAACAGCTCCTGCTTGACCGCGAGGTCCTCGGCGACCGCCTCGACCACCAGGTCCACCTGGGCCAGCTCGGCGTACTGCCCGACCGGCGTCACCAGGGCCAGCGCCGCGTCGCGCTGCTCCTCGGTCAGCCGGCCCTTGGCCACCGAGCGGTCCAGCGACTTCGCCAGCTGGACCTTCGCCCGGTCCGCCTTCTCCTGGCTGCGGGCGGCCAGCAGCACCGGGTGGCCGGCCTTGGCGAACACCTCGACGATGCCGGTGGCCATGGTGCCCGAGCCGCAGACGCCGACGCTGCGCACCTCGCGGCCCGGCACCCGGGCGGTGGCGCCGCCGGCGGCCGCGTCGACCGCCTTGGAGGAGCCCGGTGCCTCGTAGGTGTAGAAGCCCCGGCCCGACTTGCGGCCCAGCAGCCCGGCCGCCACCAGCTGGCCGAGGATCGGCGCGGGCGCGTGCAGGCGGTCCCGGGACTGCTCGTACATCGCCTCCAGCACCGTGCGGGCGGTGTCCACGCCGATCAGGTCGAGCAGCGCCAGCGGGCCCATCGGCAGGCCGCAGCCGAGCCGCATCGCGGCGTCGATGTCCTCGCGGGTGGCGTACCGGGACTCGAACATCGCGGCGGCCTGGTTCAGGTACGCGAAGAGCAGGCCGTTCACCACGAAGCCGGCCCGGTCGCCGGCCGCGACCGGCTCCTTGCCGAGGTCCCGGGCGAAGGCCGAGGCGTCCACGGCCACCTGCGGGGCGGTCAGCACGGTGCGGACCACCTCGACCAGCTTCATGGTGTGCACCGGGTTGAAGAAGTGCAGGCCCAGCACCCGCTCGGGGCGGGCGGTGGCGGCGGCGATCCGGGTCACCGACAGGGCGGTGGTCCCGGTCGCCAGCACCGTCTGCGGCGGGCAGATCCGGTCCAGCTCGGCGAACAGCTCCCGCTTCAGCTCCAGCTGCTCGGGGACCTCCTCGATCACCAGGTCCGCCTCGGCGGCGGCCTCCAGCGAGGTGCCCACCGTGATCAGCGCGAGCGCCGCGGCCCGGTCCTCGGCGGTGATCCGCTCACGTGCCACCGCGTGCGCGGTCGCCTCCTCGATCCGGGCGAGCGCCCGGGCGGCGGAGTCCTCGTTGGCCTCGATGCCGATCACCCGGCGGCCGCTCTGCGCGACCGCCACAGCGACGCCGGAGCCCATCGTGCCGAGGCCGACCACGGCGACCGTGGGGAAGGGACGCTTCATTGTCCTGACTCCTTGTCATGGGAGGCCCGCGCGCGCTCCGGCGGGCGCGCCGCCGCGCCCGTACGCCGGGGGCGGCCGCCGCCGGAGGAGGGTTCGCGCGCGGGGGCTTGGGAGATGACGGTTGCGGCGCACGCGCGCAGCCGCCGGTCCGCTCCGGCCGTGCTGCAGGTGTGCCGTGGTACTCAGGCGCTCAAGGTGAAGGAAGCGGCTCTGATACGAGGAGAGAATCCGGCCCGCCGCGATCCGCGGCACCGGCCGGTGAAAGACGCACCGCCAACCGCCGCCCGCCACGCGCGAATCCCGCGCGCCGACGAACGACCCCGCCGGTGCGGCTCCCGAAGCCCGGCGGTGGTGCGTGCGGTCACTGTAGCGAAGCTACCGCCGAGTAGGAAGAGGGCGGAGGAGCCCTTCTGCGGAAATTCGTTCGGTGCACCGAGCGGGCTTCGCTAGGGTGGGCGGCGCGGGGGCGGCTCCGCGGCGTGCTTCCTTCTCTCATCTCCAAAATGACCCGAGTGCGCCCACTCTCCGCCCCCGCTTCGTCGTATCTCCGGGGGATCCACCAGTGAAGAAGCAGAGCACCACCGCGCCCGACACCCGCCTCGACGACTACCTGCTGCGACGGCTCGGCGCCGTCGCCGTCCCCGGCGGCGGGGCCGGGGAGTCCGACCCGTGGAGCGCGCGCGGGCTGCTCGCCCTGGAGGCGGACCTCGCCCAGCGCGGACACCTGCTGACCGCTCCGCTGCGCGCCGCGCTCGGGCGGCTGCGGCCGGCCGCGCTGGCCGACACGGGGCAGGCGCTGCTGCGCCGGCTCGACGCGGCGACCGGCGCCGACCGCAAGCACCAGGCGCTGTTCCGGCGCTTCCCCGACGGCGTGCCGGACCACGCGCACAGCTACTACTCCGCGCACGTGCGCGCCTTCCTGCTCAACCAGCCGAACCAGATCTGCGCCTGCTGCGAGTGCGTCGGCGCCGAGTCCGGCATCGGCGCCCTCGCGCCCTGCGCCCACCTGCTCTGCGGCGACTGCTACGACGAGCTGGCCGACCACGCCTGCCCGCTCTGCGGCACCCCGATCGCCGAGCAGCGCCACCTGTCGCTGGACGCCAAGGCCGTGCGCAACGCCGCCCGCGAGCACGGCCAGGACACCCTGCTGCGCCCGCTGCGGCTGGCCGAGGGCACCGACCCGGCCGCCGCCGCGGCCGCCGAGCTGGGCCGGCTGCTGGGCCGCCGCACCCCGCTGAACCCGCAGGACCGCGAGGACCTCGCCCTGCTGCTCGACCACGCCCCCGCCGACCCGGCCGACTGGCTGCCCGCCGACATCCCCGTCCGGGAGAGCCGGGCCACCGTCCTCACCGCCCTGCTCCGCAGCGACCAGGCCACCGCCCGGCCGCTGCTCGCCGCCCACCTCACCACCGCCACCGACGTGCTGCGGCTGATCTGGGCCTGGTCCGGCGCCGAGCCCGACCTGCTGCCCGCCACCGCCAAGGGCCTGCGGCTGCGCAACCTGCCCCGCCCGCTGCGCCGCGACCTGCTCGCCGTCCTGGACGCGCTCCCGCTCGGCACCCTCGCCGAGGACCTCGGCCGGCACCGCGCCGCCTGGCTGCGCGCCGGCGAGCTGCTGCACCCGTACGAGCACCGGGCCCGGTTCCCGTACGCCACCGCCGCGTTCGCCGTGCTCCGGCAGAGCGACCTCGACCTGCACGGCCTCGGACCCGAGCTGCGCGAGGCGCCCGCCCCGCTGCGGGTCGCCGAGACCCCGGGCGGCCACACCCGGCTGGTCGTCGCCACCTTCGCCGCCCGGGTCGAGCGGGCCCTCGCGGGCGGTGACGTGCCCGCCGCCGTCGCCCTGCTGGCCCGCCGCCCCGGCGAGCTGGTCCGCCGACTGCACCACCTGCTGCGGGTGCACGCCTCCTGGAGCCCCGGCGAGCCGCTGCCCGCCGCACTCGCCGAGGCCCTGCCCGCCGCCCTGCGCAAGGTCGCGCCCGGCCCGCTGCTCGGCGCGTACGGGCGGCTGCGCGGCCCGCGGGAGGTCGGCGAGCGCCGGCTCTACTTCCCGCGCGGGCGGGTCTCGCTGGCGCACGCCCGCGACGACTGGGGCACCGAGGTCCCGGCCGCGCTCAGCGCCCCCGTCTGCACGCTGATCGAGGCCGAGCTGCTGCGCCGGGCCGGCGGGCACGAGCGCTTCGACCTCGCCGTCCTCGACGAGGGGCTGGCCGACCTGGTGGTCCCGTTCGCCGAGCGGGCCAGTGCCAAGACGCTGGTCGCCCTGCCGCGCGGCAGCGTCCAGCGGCTGCCCGACGGCGGCCGGGTCCGGCTCTTCCTGCACTGGATGCAGACCCCGCACCAGCGGGTGGACCTCGACCTCTCGGTGGCGCTGTACGACGAGCGGTGGGAGTTCGTCGGCCTGTGCGACTACACCCGCCTGGTGTACGGCAAGCGCGCCGCCGTGCACTCCGGCGACTTCACCTCGGCCCCGCCCCCGCACGGCGCCACCGAGTACGTGGACCTCGACCTGCCGGCGCTGGCCGAGGGGGGCGCCCGGTACGCGGTCGTCATCGTCTTCAGCTACAACGACGTCCCGTTCGAGGAGCTCGCCGACGCCTTCGCCGGGTTCATGGAGCTGGACGCCCCGGAGGCGGCCCGCCACCGCAGCGGCCACTTCCGGGCGGAGGCCGTCCGCCAGCGGCTCGACCTGAGCGGGGACGCCAAGATCTGCGTCCCGATGATCGTCGACCTCGGCCGGCGCACGTACACCTGGACGGACCTCAACACCGGCACCTCCGGCGCCTTCCACAACGTCTGGCGCTACCGGGACCGGATCGGCGCCCTGGCCTCGGACGTGCTGGCGCACTTCGCCGAGGGCTCCCGCGCCACGCTCTGGGACCTCGCCTGCGCCACCGCCGCCGCCCGCACCGACGAGGTGCTGGTCCGGGACCGCTCCGGCGGCGTGCTCAGCAGCTACCGCCGGGCCGCCGGCGAGCCGGTGGCGGACTTCGCCGAGCGGCTGCGCGAGGGGTACGGGGCCGACGGCAGGGTGACGGGCCCGGGCCTCGACCGGGTGCTGGCCGAGCAGCTGGTCCTGCGCCGGGTGTTCACCGCACTGGTGCACGCCGACGTCCCGGTGCCCGTCCCCGTCTCGGGCGCGCTCTACCGGCTCTACCCGGGCCCGCTGGACGCCGCGCCCGACACCCTGGAGCGGCTCACCGCAGGGGATCTGGTGGCCCTGTTCGACCCGGAGGGGTGAACGGGCGGACGGGCGTCCGCCCGAACCACCCGATAGGGGAATTCCCCCTGGTCAGCGGGCGCGGCAGCATGGAGGAATGAGCACCGGAACCGTCGCGTCCGCAGGCCTCGCCGACTCCTCCGAGCCGCCCGTCGGCCCCACCGGCCCTGCCGGCCCCGCCGGTCCGGCCGCCGTCGCGCTGCCGCCGCGCGCCGAGCGGGCCGAGCGGGCCCGGCAGGCCGCCGAGCGGCTGCGCGCGGGCGGGGTGGAGGCGGTGGCCGTCACCTGGGTGGACAACGCCGGGATCGCCCGGGCCAAGGCGGTACCGCTGGACGGCCTGGTGCACGCGGCCCAGTGGGGCGTCGGCGCCGCGCCCTGCTTCGACGTCTTCCTGGCCGACGACTCCATCACCACCAGCCGGCTGATCGGCGGCCCGACGGGCGATCTGCGGCTCTACCCGGATCTCGACCGGGTCGTCCCGCTGGCCGCCCAGCCCGGCTGGGCCTGGGCGCCGGGGGAGCGGTACACCCAGGCGGGCGGCCCGCACCCGGGCTGCCAGCGGCTGTTCGCCCGCCGGATGGAGGCCGCCGCCGCCACCCGCGGGCTCGGCGTCAAGGCCGGCATCGAGGTCGAGTGGACGGTCGCCCTGGCCGGCCCGCCGCAGCAGGAGCCGCAGTACCCGACGTACGGCCCGGCCTACGGCATGCAGCGGCTGACCGACCTCTCCGACTACCTGCGGGACGTCCTGCGCGCGCTCGGCGAGCAGGGGCTGACGGTGCTCCAGATCCACCCCGAGTACGCCCCGGGCCAGTTCGAGGTGTCGCTCGCCCCCGAGGGCCCGGTCGGCGCCGCCGACACCTCCGTTCTGGTCCGGCACACCATCCGGGCGGTCGGCGCCCGGCACGGGCTGCGGGCCTCCTTCGCCCCCGTGGTCGAGGCCGGCGCGGTCGGCAACGGCGGCCACCTCCATCTGAGCCTGTGGCACGACGGGCAGAACCTCGGCCGCGGCGGCCCCGGCCCGCACGGGCTGACGGCCGAGGCCGAGGGCTTCCTCGCCGGGGTGCTCGGCGCGCTGCCCGAGCTGCTGGTGCTCGGCTGCTCCAGCCCCGCCGGGTACCTGCGGCTGGTGCCCTCGCACTGGGCCGGCGCCTACCAGTGCTGGGGCCTGGAGAACCGGGAGGCCGCGCTGCGGCTGGTCACCGGCTCCTCGGGGGAGCGCTCCACCGTCGCCAACGCCGAGGTCAAGTGCTTCGACGCCACCGCCAACCCGTACCTCGCGGTCGGTGCGGTGCTCGCGGCCGGCCTCGCCGGACTGGACCAACGGCTCGCGCTGCCACCGGAGTTCACCGGCGATCCGGCCCATGCCGCACCCGGGACGGTCCCCCGGCTGCCGGCCGGCCCGGCCGAGGCGGTCGCGGCCTACCAGAAGTCCGCGGTGCTCCGCGAGGCGCTCGGCGACCCCCTGTTCGAGGCGGTGCTGGCCGTCCGGCAGGCGGAGGTCGAGCAGTACGCCTCGGCCACCCCCGAACAGCTGGTGGCGGCCACCCGCTGGCGGTACTGACCGGTGGCCCCGCTGGACGTCCCCGCACTGGTCGACCACCACTGCCACAGCGTGGTGGCGGCCGAGCTCGCCGACGACGTCCTGGCCGGGCTGCTCACCGAGTCCGACCGGCCGCCCGCGCCCGGCTGCTCGCCGTTCGACAGCGCGCTCGGCCTCGCCGTCCGCCGCTGGTGCCCGCCCGCGCTCGGGCTCCCGGCACACGCCCCGGCCGCCGACTACCTGGCCCGCCGGCGCGAGCTCGGCGCCGCCGAGGCCACCCGGCGGCTGCTCGCGGCCGCCGCCCTGGACACCTGCCTGGTGGACACCGGGCTGACCACGGCGGGCGGCCACCCGCTGCTGCCGCTGGGCGAGTTCGCCGAGGTGTCGGGGGCCCGGGTGCGCGAGGTGGTCCGGCTGGAGGCCGTCGTCGAGTCGCTCGCCCCGGCGGCCGCCGACTGGCCGGCCGCCGTGCGTGCGGCGCTGGAGTCGGCGGCGGCCGGCGCGGTGGCGGTCAAGTCGGTGCTGGCCTACCGCAGCGGCCTGGCGGTGCCCCCCGAGCGGCCCGCCACCCGGGAGGTGGTCGCCGCCGCCGGGGCGCGGCTGCGGGCCGGCCGCGGGCGGCTGACCGACCCGGTCCTGCTGCACCACCTGCTGTGGACGGCCCTGGACGTCTGCGCCGGGCTCGGTCTGCCGCTCCAGCTGCACACCGGCTTCGGGGATCCGGATCTGACCCTGCACCGGGCCGACCCGTCGCTGCTGACGGGGTTCGTCCGGGCGGCCGAGCCGAGCGGCGTGCCGCTGGTGCTCCTGCACTGCTACCCGTACCACCGGCAGGCCGGCTGGCTGGCCCAGGCCTTCCCACAGGTGTACACCGACCTCGGGCTGACGGCCTCCTACGTCGGCCCCCGGGCGGCCGCCGTGCTCGGCGAGATGCTGGAGCTGGTGCCGTTCGGCAAGCTGCTGTTCTCCACCGACGCCTACGGCCTGCCGGAGCTGTACCTGGTCGGCGCGGCCCAGTTCCGGCACGGCCTGGGCAGCCTGCTGGACGGCTGGCGGGCCGACGGCGCCTGCACGGCGGCCGACGCGCAGCGCCTCGCCCGGCAGGTGGCCGCCGGCAACGCCCGCCGCCTGTACCGGCTCTGACCGCCACCCCGGCCCGGCGTCGAACGCTGCCCGGCCCGGCTCCGACCGCCACCCCGGCCGGGTGCTGACCGCCACCCCGCCCCCGCCCGGTGCCGGGGAATCGGCCGAGGGCGCGCCGCCGTCACCCGTCTGGCGGGTTGTTCGCGGTGGATCGTCTGCGCTCGGCCGAATTGACGGCGCGGGGAAGCCAGTTTATTCACCGTATGGATTGACATCCCGTCCGTGGCCTGGAGTCATCGACCTCGCAAGTGTTCGAACTGTGTCGATTAGATGACTACCTCTTGCGGATTGCAACGCATGTTCACTAGCGTCCCGATCATTCCAGTGCACCTGCCAACCGCAGTTGTGCATGACGACTCGGGAGGGCCAACCCCTATGAGTGTTCCTCGGATCAGCCGGACCCGGTACGCCGCGGTGGGCCTCGTCCTCGCCACGGCCGGCGCCATGGTGCTGCCGGCCGGTACCGCCGTCGCGGCCACCGGGGCCGAGCCGACCACCGGACCGCTGCTCAGCTACGTCGTGAACACCCAGGCCAACCACGGCCAGGTGCAGAAGGTCGAGAAGGCCATCACGACCCTCGGCGGCTCCGTGGTGTACTCGTACGAGCAGATCGGCGTGGTGATCGCCCGCTCGACCGACACCCAGTTCGCCGCCAAGCTGCGGGGCGCCAAGGGCGTCCAGTCCGTCGGCGCCAGCCGCACCAAGGGCATCACGGCCGCCGAGACCCGGAAGGCCGAGGTCGCCGCCGACCCGACCCCCGAGGCCGTCGCCGCCGCCGCGGCCGCCGGCGAGGAGCCCAACTGGGCCAACCAGTGGGACATGCGCCAGATCGGCGTGGACAAGGCGCACAAGCTCTCGCTCGGCAGCAACAAGGTCACCGTCGGCGTGCTGGACTCCGGCATCGACGCCAACCACGAGGACCTCAAGGCCAACGTGGACGCCTCGCAGTCGGTCTCCTGCATCGACGGCGGCAAGCCGAACACCGCCTTCGAGGCCTGGCAGCCCGGCGTCGACGGCGACCACGGCACCCACGTGGCCGGCACCATCGCCGCCGCCAAGAACGGCAAGGGCATCGAGGGCATCGCCCCGAACGTCAAGCTGGCCGCCGTCAAGGTGGTCGACGACGGCGGGTTCATCTACCCGGAGTACGCGGTATGCGGCTTCGTCTGGGCCGGTGAGCACCACTTCAAGGTGACGAACAACAGCTACTTCGTCGACCCGTGGATGTTCAACTGCCAGAACGACGCGGACCAGGCGGCGATCACCACCGCCGTCCGCCGCGCGGTCGAGTTCTCGCAGCGCAAGGGCGTCCTCAACGTGGCCGCGGCGGGCAACGAGAACATCGACCTCGCCCACAAGACCAAGGACGTCGCCAGCCCGGACGACACCACCCCGGGCGAGCGCCCGATCACCCAGGACTGCCTGAACCTGCCGACCGAGCTGGACGGCGTCGTTTCGGTCTCCTCGGTGGGTGTCAACGGCGACAAGTCGTACTACTCCAGCTACGGCAAGAACAAGGTCACCGTGGCCGCCCCCGGTGGCGACCGCCGCTACCAGATCCCGGACACCCCGGACAAGAACGGCCGCACCCTGTCCACCATCCCGGGTGGCAAGTACGGCTACATGCAGGGCACCTCGATGGCCTCGCCGCACGCCGCCGGCGTGCTCGCCCTGCTCGCCAGCACCTTCCCGTGGGCGAGCCCGGAGGAGCTGACCGAGATGCTGACCAGCCAGGCCGAGTCGCACGCCTGCCCGACCGCCCCGTTCAACCCGGGCGGCGCCGGTGAGTGGACCGCCAACTGCGAGGGCGGCGCGGACGACAACGGCTTCTACGGCGCGGGCATCATCAACGCCGAGAAGGCGGTCCAGTGGTGGCGCTGAGGCGCTGACACCCCGCCGGACCGGGCCTGACGGCCTGACCCGGCACTGAACCACCGAAGGGTGGGGAGCGGGACTCATCGTCCCGCTCCCCACCCTTTTTTGAGTACCGGTACTCAGGTGGCGGCCCCGGCCGGATCGCCAGAATGGACCCGTCAGCGCGACCGGGAACGTCTTCGAGGAGCAGAGCGGCATGGCACAGACCTTCAGCGGATGGCAGCCCCCGGTCCGCCAGGGCGGCGGGCGGAGCTGGCCGTGGCTGCTGGTGGGCATCGCCCAGCTGCTCGCCGCCGGCCCGATGCTGGGCCTGATGGCCGGCGGCGGGCTGGTGGTCGGTGTGATGGGGCTCGCCTCCGGCGCGGGCGTCGGCGATGTGCTGCCGGTGCTGCTGGGGCTGGTCGCGGGCCCCCTGGCGGGCCTGGCGGTACCGGCGCTGGCGCTGTTCTCGCCCTCGGTGCGCCGGGTGAACCGGGCCGCGCTCTTCGCGCTGCACTGCCTCGGCCTGCTGGTCGGCACGGCGGTCGCCTACTTCGGCTGGGTCCGCCCCGCGATGGGCTGACCGAAGGCCCGGGGCACGCCGTCGAACCCCGCCTGCGGGCCGGTCACTCCACGTGCCGGCCCCACTGCGTCCCGACGGAGGGCTTGCCGTGCAGGTCCGGGACCTCCTGGAGCCAGGCGGGCCGCCCCGCCCTGGACCGGGCGGCCCGGCGGGCCTCGGCCTCGCGCAGCTGCTCGGTGGTGGCGAAACCCTCCGGCAGCCACTCGGGCGAGCGGGCCGCCCGGGCGGCCAGATGGGCGACGTACGCGCGGCGCAGCGCCGCCACCGAGTCGAAGCCGGGCTCGTCGGCCAGCCACTGCTCGGGGACGAGCGCGAGCACCTCCTCCAGCAGCCCGGTGGTGACCAGCGGACCGAGCTCCTCGTCGGCCAGCCGGACGTCCGGCCGGTAGCCGCCGAGGGCGTGGGCGCTGAGGTCGTAGCGCTTGCCGACGGCCGCCTCGGCGCCGGCCCAGCGGTGGTGGAAGATCAGCGCGGCGCCGTTGTCGATCAGCCAGAGCCGGCGGTGCCAGACCATCAGGTTGGGGTTGTGCACGGTGCGGTCGACGTTGCCGGTGAGCGCGTCCAGCCAGACCACCCGCCCGGCCTCGGCCGGGTCGACGGGGATCATGCCGGGCTTGAAGTCGACCGCGCCGGGCAGCAGGTCCATCCCGAGGTTGATCCCGCCGCTGGCCCGCAGGACGCCCTGGATCTCGGCGTCGGGCTCGCCGTCGGCGACCGCCGGGTCGAAGTCGACCAGCCGCAGCTCCGGGACGCGCAGTCCGAGCCGGCGGGCGAGCTCGCCGACGATCACCTCGGCCACCAGCGCCTTGCGGCCCTGCGCGGCGCCGGTGAACTTCACCACGTAGGTGCCCAGGTCGTCGGTCTCCACGACGCCGGGTACCGAGCCGCCGGCCCGTAGCGGGTCGACGTAGCGCACTGCTGTCACCTGATCGAGCACACCGGCCACCCTAGCGCGGCCCTCCTACCGGCCGGGGCCCGCCACCTCGCGGGCGTCCGCCAGCGCCTGCCGGACGGCGCCCGGGATGTCGGTGACGGGGAAGACGGCCCGGCGCACCACCCGCTCGCGGTCCAGCACCAGGATCGCCCGCTTGAGCCGCAGGCCCTGGCCGACGTGGAAGGTGGGCAGCCGCAGGGCGGCCGCGAGCCGGACGTCGAGGTCGGACAGCAGCGGGAAGGGGATCTCCTCGGCCTCGGCGAACTCCCGCTGCTCGTCCGGTCGCTGGGTGGAGATCCCGCGCAGCGCCAGCCCGGCCGCGCGGAACTCCGGGTAGGCCTCGCGGAACAGCCGGTTCTCCAGGGTGCAGCCGGCGGCGCCGGGGATGGCACCCCAGGAGGCGGGCAGCGGCGCGGGCCGGCCGGTGGCGGGGTAGCAGAACAGCACGGTGGCGCCGGCCGCCGGGTCGACCGGGTCGAGCTCGCCGCCGGTGTGGGCGGGCAGGGTGAGGGCGGGCAGCCGGGTGCCCGGGAGCCCGGCCATCCGGGCGGCCTCGGCGCTGTCGGGCGCGGCGGAGCCGGAGAGCGAGCCGTCGCCGAGCAGCCAGCGGTCGGCCCAGTCCTGCATGGCGACCAGGACCGGCAGCAGCGCCCGCCCGGACTCGGTCAGCCGGTACTCGTAGCGCACCGGACCCTGCTGGTACGGCACCCGTTCCAGGACGCCGGACTCGGTAAGGTGGCCGAGCCGCTCGGTGAGCACCTTGCGGGAGATGCCCAGCTCCTGCTGGAGCTCGTCGAAGCGCAGCCGCCCGCGGGCCGACTCGCGGACGATCAGGATGCTCCACCAGTCGCCGATCACCGCCGCCGACTGGGCGATCGCGCAGTGCGCATCGTGTGCGGGCACGTCTCTGAGCACCGTTGATCCTCCTCACCGATCGAGCGGTCCATCCTTGCACCCCCTTGCGGGTTCCGAAAGGAAACTTGTAAGTTCCTTATCGGAACTCATTGAGAGATCGGGGGAACACGGATGCCCGTCGCCTGGGCGACCCTGCACCGGACCTGGACCATGACCAGCCGGGCCTACCCGTGGTCGTACGCCGTCGGCTGCCTGCTGATCGGCGTGTTCACCATCGGACTGTCCTACCTGGGCCTGCACGCCATCGGCGGCGGCTCGGTGGCCGAGGACTTCACGGCCCGCACCGGCGGCGCCGACTACCTCGGCTACATCGCGATCGGCGCGGGCGGCTACATGTTCACCGTGCGGATGCTGCTCTGGAGCAGCAAGGCGCTGATCACCGAACAGCGCCAGGGCACCCTCGGGGCGCTGCTGATCGCCCCGGCCACCCGGCTGCCGTACCTGCTCGGCTTCACCGGATTCGCGCTGCTCAACACCGCCGTCGAGGTCGGACTGCTCGGCGGCTTCGCCGCGGCGCTCGGCATCACCCTGCCGGCCTGGCACCCGCTGGCCGCCCTCGCCGGGGTGCTCGCACTCAGTGCGGCCGTGTTCGGCGTCGCCGTGCTGCTCGGCGCGCTGATGATCGTCGCCGGCGAGGCGCACATCTCGCAGAACACCGTCTTCCTCGCGGTCTCGCTGCTCTGCGGCATCACCTTCCCCAACAGCTACCTGCCCGCGCCCGCCCAGTGGCTGGCCGAACTGCTGCCGATGACCTCCGCGATGGACGTGCTGCGCGGCGCCCTCGGCGAGGGGCGGCCGCTCGCCGACCTGCTCCCGAGGCTGGTCACCTGCCTCGCGCTCAGCATCGGCTACCTGCTGCTCGGCCTGCGCCTGCTGCCCGCCGCCGAGCGCCGCGCCATCGAACGGAGCTTCTGACCGTGAACCGGACCACCCCGCACCCGGAGCCGCTGACATGATCCGCACCCACGCCCTGCGCAAGACCTTCCAGACCCGGGAGAAGGGCCTGTTCGGCCCGCGCACCGTGAAGACCGCCGTCGACGGCCTCGACCTGGAGATCCCGCGCGGCCGGGTCACCGGGCTGCTCGGCCTCAACGGCGCCGGCAAGACCTCCACCATCAAGATCCTCGCCACCCTGCTCCGCCCCAGCTCCGGCAGCGTCACCCTGGACGGCCTGGACGTGGTCGAGCACGCCCGCGAGGCCCGCCGCCGGATCAACCTGATCGCGGGCGGCGAGCGGATGGTCTACGGCAGGCTCACCGGCGCCGAGAACCTGCGCTACTTCGGCCGCCTCTACGACGTCCCCACCGCCGTGCTGCGGGTGCGGATCGGCGAGCTGCTGGAGCTGGTCGGCCTCACCGACGCCGCCGACACCCCGGTCGAGCGGTACTCGCGCGGCATGACCCAGCGGCTCTCCATCGCCCGCGGCCTGATCAACGACCCGGCCTACCTGCTGCTGGACGAGCCCACCCTCGGACTGGACGCGCCGATCGCCCGCGACCTGCGCCGGGTGGTCGCCGAACTCGCCGCCGAGGGCCGGGGCGTGCTGCTCACCTCGCACTACCTGGCCGAGGTCGAGGAGCTGTGCGAGCACGTGTACGTGATCTCCGGCGGCCGCCACCTGGCCGCGGGCAGCCCGGCCGCGCTCAAGACGGCGACCGGCAGCCACCGCAGCGTCCGGGTCACCGTCACCAACCCCTCGCCGGAGCTGTCGGAGCGGATCGCCGCCTTCACCCGCGGACTCGGCGGCCGCACGGAGCTCGAGGGCACCGGGGAGGGCGCCCTGCTGGTCACCGTCCGGCACCCGGAGGACATCGCCGGACCGCTGGCCGGTGCGATCGTGGCCGCCGGCGGGTCGATCGGCGGCCTGGAGGTCACCGAGGCCAGCCTGGAGGACGCCGTCCTCGCGCTGACCGACGCCCCCCTGGCGGTGGCCGGATGACCGGCCCGACGCCCGTCGACGCCCCGCTGTTCGCCCTGGCCGACCGCGCCCTCCCGCCGCCGCTCCCGGTGGCCCCGCCCGAGCCGCGGCCCCAGGCCCCGCACCCCGGCCGGCAGGCCCGGCGCCCCGGCCGGGCGCTGCGGCACGCCGCCAAGGTGTTCGCCGCCGAGGCGCTCAAGCAGCACCGCACCCTGTTCGGCCAGCCGCTGGTGCTCGCCTCGATGCTGCTCTGGCCGCTGCTCCAACTCGCCGCCACCTACTACACGTTGCACCCGATCGCGGCCGGCTCGGCCGCCGCCGCCCGCTGGCCGCTCGCCGCCGACCCGGCCCGGCTGCTCGGCTTCCTCGCCACCGGCGCGCTGGCCTGGGCGTTCTTCTTCTCGCTCGTCCAGTCCGCGTGGAACCTCACCTACGAGCGCACCACCGGCACCCTCGAACTGCTCTTCCTCTCGCCCGCCGACCGGCTCGTTCTGATGATCGCCAACGGCGCCGGCGCACTGCTGCAGAACGCCTGGCTGCTCACCTGCTTCCTGGGCGCCGCCGGGTTCGGCTTCGGCGCCCTGGACGTGGCCGGGCCGTGGATGTACCCGGTGGTGCTGCTCGCCCTGCTGCTGCCCGCGGTGGCCTGGGGCGCGCTGCTCAACAGCCTGATGGTGTTCTCCCGGGACTCCGCCTTCGTCTACACCGTGCTGGACGACCCGATGTGGTTCGTCGCCGGGGTCCGGCTGCCGACCTTCGCGCTGCCGGGCGTCCTGCGGGTCCTCGGTGCGGCGCTGCCGCTCACCGGCAGTCTGACGGTGGTGCGCGGAGCGCTGCTGGAGCGGCGGGGCCTCGGCGAGCTGGCCCCGGACCTCGGTTGGCTGGTGCTCCTGTGCGGGCTGCTGCTGGCCGGCGCGGCGCTGGCGCTGCGCCTCGGCGAGGCCCGGGCGCAGCGCACCGGAGGCCTCCGGCTGGCGTGACCGCCGCGCTGTGGTTGGCTTGCCGGTGAAACCGGACGTCTTCACGAGGAGAGCAGGACATGGGACAGGTGCTGGCCACCACCGAGCGGGAGTACGACGCCGCTCCGGAGCGGGTCTACGAGGCGCTCGCCGACTACCAGGTGACCCGTCCGAAGCTGCTGCCCGCCCAGTACAGCGAGTACGAGGTGCGGGCCGGCGGCACCGGTGCGGGGACGCAGGTGCACTGGCGGCTGCAGGCCACCGAGAAGCGGGTGCGGGACTGCCTGTTCACCGTCTCGGCGCCGGCGCCCGACCAGCTGGTGGAGAAGGACGCCAACTCCAGCATGGTGATCACCTGGACGGTCTCGGCGGCCGGCGAGGGCCGGTCCAAGGTGACCGTCTCGGCGACCTGGCAGGGCGCGGGCGGTATCGGCGGCTTCTTCGAGCGGACCTTCGCGCCGAAGGGCCTCAACCGCATCCACGACCAGGTGCTGGCCAACCTCGCCGCCGAGGTCCGCTGACCCCCTGCTCGGCGCGCCGCCCGACTCGTAAGAGGATTCGATGAGTTCGGACACCCGTACGAGCCGAACGCCGTACGGGTGGACGGCCGCCACCTGAGGGTGACGGTAGCGGCCCGGCCCGGTGGTGCCACCCTAGGCTCGCCGCCGTGCATATGACGATCCTTCACATTTCCCAGCCGGTGGACGGCGGGGTCGCCCGCGTGGTCACCGACCTGGTCCGCGGCCAGCGCGAGGCCGGCCACCGGGTGCTGGTCGCCTGCCCGCAGGGCGGGCGACTGGCCGAGGCGGCCGCCGCGGTCGGCGCGCTGGTCCAGGACTGGCCCGCCCACCGCTCACCCGGTCCGGCCGTCGCCGCCGAGGCCTGGCGGCTGCGCCGGATCGTCCGGGCCGCCGCGCCCGACATGGTCCATCTGCACAGCGCCAAGGCCGGGTTGGCGGGCCGGCTGGCCATCCGCGGCGCGGTGCCGACCGTCTTCCAGCCGCACGCCTGGTCGTTCGCCGCGGTCGACGGCGCCCTGGCCGCCGCCACCCTGCGCTGGGAGCGGTACGCGACCCGCTGGGCGCACCGGCTGCTCTGTGTCAGCGTCCAGGAGCGGGCCGACGGCGTGGCGGCCGGACTGCACGCCGACTGGGCGGTGGTGCCCAACGGCGTCGACGTCCGGCACTACGCGCCCGCCGAGCGCCGGGCCGCCCGGATCGCACTCGGCCTGGACCTGGACGCCCCGCTGGCCGTCTGCGTGGGGCGGCTGTGCCGGCAGAAGGGCCAGGACGTGCTGCTCGCCGCCTGGCCGGAGGTGCTGCGCCGGGTGCCGCAGGCCCGCCTGGTGCTGGTCGGCGGCGGCCCGGACGAGACCCGGCTGGCCGACACCGTCCGGGAGTCGGCCGAGCCCTCCCGGGTGCGCCTCGCCGGGGACGTACCGGATCCGCGGCCCTGGCTGGCGGCGGCCGACCTGGTGGTGCTGCCCTCCCGCTGGGAGGGGATGGCGCTGGCGCCGCTGGAGGCGATGGCGGCCGGCCGGCCGGTGCTGCTGACCGACGTGCCCGGGGCCAGGGAATGCCTGCCGCCGACCGAGCGGGAACGCGCCGTGGTGCCGCCCGAGGACGTGTCCGCGCTGACCACCCGAATGGCCGAAGCGCTGTCCGATCCGATCGAATGCGAGCGACGCGGCGCGAGGCTGCGTGAGCATGCCGTCGCACGCCATGACGTGCGTTCGGTGGTCGAACAGGTGGACGCTCTCTATCGCGACCTGCTGGGCGCCGGTCCGGCGGCCGGACGCCGCCGAGCCCGTGTCCCAGAGCGGATCTGATCGTTTCACATGCCGTGAATGCCCGCCGTTCTGGCGCTGTCGTATTCGCACCTCAACCGGATGTGGGCGAGGCGTCAAGTCGGAAATACCTATTAATGGGCGGCTGGAATGAAATGGCAAGTCGACTTCCAGCATTCCGTCCGGTGCTCGGTATTGTCTGATTTCGCCTGCTTCGTTTCGATTTCACTCCGGAAATTCGAGAGAAAACCGAATGCCGCCAGCGGCAGCAGGTGCTGTCAGGACCGCGCCCACCGGGCCGGGACGGCCGCCCCGGGCCAACCGGTGCCGGTGCGCCGCCACCCCGGGCACACAGCAGGGGAGTTCGTGCGCTGATGACCATTGACCACGACAGCGTGCCACGGCCGGGACGGCCCCTGGCGGGCCCCCGGCGGCCCGCCACCGGCGTACTGGACCGCCCGGCCAGGACCGCCCAGGCCCGCAGCGCACCGCCGGTCCGCCGGCGCCGCCGGCCGGTCCGCTCGCGGCTCGCCCTGCCCGCCGCCCTGATCGCGGTCGACGCCGTCGCCCTGTGCACCGCCACCGGCCTCGCCAACCGGGCCCTGGACCCGGCCCTGCGGGTCGACCCGCTGCTCGGCGTCGCCGCCCTGCTGCCGCTGCTGCTCGTGCTCAACCTCGCCGGCGGCCTCTACCGCACCCGGCTCACCCTCTCCGTCCTCGACGAGCTCCCGGCGCTGAGCGTCCGGGCCGTCGTCGCCACCGCCTTCGCCGTCACCCTGGCCGGCTGCCTCGACGGCCGCTGGCCCGACTGCGGCCCGGCCACCCCGGCCCGGCTGACCGCCCTGCTCGGCGCCCAGCTGCTGCTCGCCGTCTGCGGCCGGGCCGTCGCCTACCACCTCGTCCGCCGGATCCGGCGCAGCCGCCCCAGCCCCGTCCTGGTCCTCGGCGCCGGCCGGCTCGGGCGCCGGGTCGCCGCCGCCCTCAGCGAGCGCGGCGAGTACGGGATGCGCCCGGTCGGCTTCCTCGACCCCGACCCGCCGCTGCTGGCCGGCGACACCGACCTGCCCGTGCTCGGCGGCCGCGAGGTGCTGGAGCGCGAGGTCCGCCGCCACCGGGTCCACCACGTGGTCGCCACCGCCGGCGCCGCCGACGAGGCCGAGACCGCCGCCGCCCTGCGGGACGCCGCCCGGCTCGGCTGCCAGGTCTGGCTGGTGCCCGCGCTGCGCGAGTACGGCTCGCTGGAGACCGGCCGCACGGTCGGCGGCGACCACCTCTGGGGCTTCCCCTGCCTGCGGGTGGGCCGCACCGCGATGCGCCGCCCCGGCTGGGCCGGCAAGCGCACCCTGGACGTCACCGCCGCCGCCCTCGGCCTGCTCGCCCTCGCCCCGGTGCTCGCCCTGTGCGCGCTCGCCGTCCGCTTCGACACCGGCCCCGGCGTGCTCTTCCGCCAGCAGCGCACCGGGCTCGACGGCCGGGTCTTCACCGTCCTCAAGTTCCGCACCCTGCGGCCCAGCAACGAGCACGAGTCGGCGACCCGCTGGAACATCTCCCAGGACCACCGGATGGGCGCCGTCGGCAGGTTGATGCGCCGCAGCTCCCTGGACGAGCTGCCGCAGCTGTGGAACGTGCTGCGCGGCGACATGAGCCTGGTCGGCCCGCGCCCCGAGCGCCCCTACTTCGTCATGCGGTTCAGCCAGACCTACCCCGAGTACGCCGACCGGCACCGGGTCCCGGTCGGCCTCACCGGCCTCGCCCAGGTCAACGGCCTGCGCGGCGACACCTCCATCGAGGACCGGGCCCGGTTCGACAACCGCTACATCGAGAGCTGGAGCCTCTGGCAGGACGTCAAGATCCTGTTCCGCACCGCGGCCCTGATGCTCCACCCGGACGGGAGCTGACACCAGCGTGGCCCTCACCCTCGACCTCGGCCCCCACCCCGCCCGGGCGTTACACCGGGCGGGCGCCGCCCTGGCCGCCCGGCCCAGCCTGCTCGCCGCGGCCACCGTGCTGCTGGTCTGCGTCCCCACCGGCGAGAAGGACGTGACCGCCGCCGTCCACATCACCGCCGCCGACCTCGCCTCGCTCGCCCTGGTCGCGCTCACCGCCGTGGACCTGCTGCGCGGCCGGCTGCCCGCGATCGACCGCGGCACCGGCGCGCTGTTCGGCCTGATCGTGCTCTCCGCCGCCGTCGCCACCATCGGCTCGATCGACCCGGCCACCAGCCTCACCGGCTTCGTCCGGCTCACCCAGGTGTTCGTCCTGGTGCCCGCCGCCGTGCTCTGCGCCCTGCGCGACCGCACCGACCAGCGGCTGATCCTCGGCTCCTTCGTCGCCGCCGCGCTGATCCAGGGCGTGGTCGGCGCCCACCAGTACCTCACCCGCACCGGCGCCTCCTACACCGGCCAGCCGATCCGGGCCGTCGGCACCTTCGGCGCGCTCGACATCATGGCGATGTCCACCGTGGTCAGCTACGGACTGCTGGCCGCGCTCGCCCTCGCCCTCGGCGAACGCGGCCCCGGCGGCGACCGGCGGCTGCGCCGGGCGATGTACGCGTCCGCCGCCTTCCTCGCCTTCCCGCTCGCGGTCTCCTTCAGCCGGGGCAGCTGGATCGCCACCGCAGCCGCCGCCGCCGTCCTGCTGCTGCGCGCCGACGCCCGGCTCGCCGTCCGCAGCGCCGTCCTGGGCCTCGCCGCCGCCGTCGTGCTGATCGGCGGCCTCGGCCTCGGCGCCTCCGGTGTCACGGCCCGGATCGGCAGCATCGGCTCCGTCTCCGCCGCCCCCGACCAGTCCGTCTCCGACCGCTACGACCTGTGGGGCACCGCCGAGCGGATCTGGCAGGACCACCCGGTCAGCGGCGCCGGCCCCAAGGCGTTCCAGCAACTGCGCGACAGCCACGCCCCGTTGCGGCTGTCCTCCGGCAGCGACGCCGCCGACGCCACCATCGGCTTCCAGCGCGAACCGCTGCTCTCCCCGCACAACATGTACTTCCTGGTGCTCAGCGAACAGGGGCTGATCGGCATCGTCGCCTACGCCGCGCTCTTCCTCGGCCTCTTCCTCGGGTGCCTGCGGCACGCCCCCGCCGGACAGGGGCTGGCCGCCCTGGCCCTGCTGACCTGGGTCCTGGTCGACTTCCTGTACGCGGACATCGGCGGCACCACCACCGTGCTGACCTCCGTCGTCCTCGGCCTCGCCGCCCGCACCGCCCGGCCCGCGAGGGGACACGTCCGGTGACCACCGACCAGCCCGCGCTCGTCCCCGTTCCGGTACCCGCACCCGTCGCCGCCGGCGCTCCCGTGGCCGTCCCCGTCCCCGCCGCCGTCCCCGCACCGGGCCGGCGGGGCGCGACCGGTCCGGGCACCCCGGAGGCGGCCGGCCGGGGGGCGGGCGGCTTCCTCGTCAAGGCCTTCGGCGTCACCGCCGTACTCAGCGCCGCCGGCTCCGCCCTCGGGCTCCTGCGCGACCTGCTGCTGGCCCGCTACTTCGGCGCCAACCAGGGCACCGACGCATTCCTGGTCGCCTGGACCGTCCCCGAGACCGCCGCGCCGCTGCTGATCGAGGACGCCATGTCCTTCCTCATGGTGCCCGCCTTCGCCCTCGCCCTCGTCCTGCGCGAGGACCACCCCGACGGCCCCGACCCGGTCCGCCAGCTGGTCCGCGCCACCCTGCCCTGGCTGCTGCTCGCCCTCGGCGCCCTCTCGCTCGGCGCGGCCCTCGGCGCCCCCCAGCTGGTCGACCTGCTCGCTCCGGGCCTCGCCGACCCCCGGCTCGCCGTCACCTGCACCCGGATCACCGCGCTCACCGTGCTGCCGTTCGGCGTGGCCGGCTACCTGGCCGCCGCCCTGCGCGCCCACCACCGCTTCACCGCCCCCGCCGGGATCTACGTCGCGTACAACGTCGGCATCCTTGGCATCCTGCTCAGCGCCCACGCCCTGTGGGGCGTGCGCTCCGCCGCGATCGGGGTCGCCGTCGGCAGCGTGCTGATGGCCGGTCTGCTGATCGTCCCCTTCCTGCGCCGGCTGCGCACCGGCCGCCCCAGCCGGGGCCGCCGCTCCCGCAACTCCCTGGTGCTGATCCCGCTCGCCCTGCTGCCGGTCGCCGCGTTCACGCTGACCCGGCAGGCCCAGGTCTTCATCGAGCGCTTCCTGGGCTCCGCACTGCCGGCCGGCACCATCTCGCACCTCAACTACGCCGCCAAGGTCTCCCAACTCGCCATGACGGCCGCGATCCTGATCTGCACGGTCACCTTCCCGCTGGTCGCCCGGGCGCTCGCCGCCGGAGACCTCACCGCCGCCCGCGACCGGGTCGAGAAGGACCTCGGCCAGGCCGCCGCGGTCGTCCTGCTCGGCACCGCCTTCCTGCTGGCCTGCGCCCCCTCCGTGGTCGCCCTGCTCTTCGAGCGCGGCGCCTTCGGCCCGCGGGACACCGCCGCCACCGCCGCCGTCATCCGCGTCTACAGCTTCGGCCTGCCCGCCCAGGCTCTGATCGGCGTGATGATCCGCCCCTACTTCTCGCTGCGCCCGGTGGTCCGCCGGGCCGGCGACCCGCGCCCCGAGGACGGCGGGCGCCGACTGCTCGACTGGTACCCCGCCGCCGCGATGGTCCTCGGCCTGGTCGTCACCGTCACCGTCGGCCTGCTCGCCACCCCCCGCTTCGGCGCCCTCGGCCTGGCCGCAGGCAACGCGGCCGGCATCACCACCACCGCCGTCCTGCTGCTGCGCGGACTGGTCCTGCGCGGCATCGCGCTGCGCCTGCGCCGGGTGCTCGGCGGCCATGCCCGACTGCTCGCCGCCGCCGCCGGCGCCGCGGCCCTCGGCACCCCCGCCGCCGGGCTGCCCGCCGACCCCCTGCTCTCGACCCTGCTCGGCGGCGCCACCGTGGCGCTGGCCTTCGCGGCCCTCGGTACCGGCCTCGGCGCCCGTGAGGTGCGCGGCCCGGTCCTCGCCGCAGTCCGGGCCCTGTGCCCGCCACCTGTAGCCGATGAAGGGAAGGTTCCCCATGGACGCTGAACGGGGATCGGTCCGTTCGGTCCTGTCGGGCGTACGCCGCTCCGTGGTGCCGACGGCGACCGGACCGCGCGCCGACGCGCCGCGCACCGAGGTCCGCCGCCCGCAGGCACGGCTGCCGAGAAGCCGCCGGCCGGTGTCCGCCCCGCTCCCGGGCACGGGCCCCGCCTCGCCGTGGATCCTGATGTACCACTCGGTGGCCGTCGAGCAGGAGGACCCGTACCTGCTGACCGTCAGCCCCGAGCGGTTCGCCGACCAGATGGCCTGGCTGCACCGCTGCGGCCGGCGCGGCGTCTCGGTACGCGACCTGATGCGTGCCCGGGCCGCCGGACGGGACGCCAAGCTGGTCGGCCTGACCTTCGACGACGGCTACGCGGACTTCGCCCGGCACGCGGTACCGATCCTCCAGGAGTACGGCTTCACCGCCACCGCCTACGTGGTCGCCGATCTGCTCGGCCGGGCCAACGACTGGGACGCCGAGGGCCCGCGCAAGAAGCTGCTCACCGTCGACCAGGTCACCGAACTCGCCGCCGCCGGCTGGGAGATCGGCTCGCACGGCCTCGGCCACCAGGCGCTGCCCGGCCTGCCCGCCGACGTGCTCGCCACCCAGACCAGGGAGAGCCGCCGGGCCCTGGAGGAGGTCGTCGGAGGGCCCGTCACCGGCTTCTGCTACCCGTACGGCGCCGTCGACCTGCCCGCCACCCTGGCCGTGCGCGACGCCGGCTACGACTACGCCTGCGCCATCGCCCACTCCCCGCTCACCGGCCGGTACGCGATGCCCCGCTGCTACGTCGGCGACCGCGACGGCGCCTGGCGGCTGCGCGCCAAGCGCGGCCGCCACCGGCTGCGCGACACCGTCACCGAACTGCGCCAGAGCCGCCTCGCCACCCGCCCCCGCCCCGAGCCGAAGGGGCGCGCCGCCGCAGAGGGCGAGGACCGGCAGGGCGGTGCGGCAACGGCCGGCGAGCGCAGCGCCGGCAGCGGGCCGGAGCGCTCCGGACGCAAGCGGACCGGCAGGAAGGCGCTTCGATGAGGGTGCTGCACATCGTCACCGGCCTCGCCTCCGGCGGCGCCGAGCGCCAGCTCCACCTGCTGCTGCGCCACCTGCCCGCGCACCAGCAGTGCGAGGTGGTGGCGCTGACCAACCCCGGTGCGGTCGCCGCCGCGCTGCGCGCCGACGGGGTGACCGTCCACCACCTCGCGATGCGCGGCAACCGGGACCTCGGCGCGCTGCCCCGGCTGGTCCGGCTGATCCGCGCGGGCGGCTACGACCTGGTGCACACCCACCTCTACCGCGCGGGCCTGTACGGCCGGCTGGCCGCCCGGCTGGCCGGGGTCCGGGCGGTGGTCGCCACCGAGCACTCGCTGCACCCCGGGGTGATCGAGGGCCGCCCGGTCACCCGCGGCGTCAAGGGCCTCTACCTGGCCGCCGAACGCCTCGGCAGCACCACCGTCGCGGTCTCCCGGCAGGTGGCCCAGACCCTGCACTCCTGGGGCGTGCCCCCGGGCCGGGTGGAGCTCATCCCCAACGGCATCGACGCCGCCCGCTACACCTGGGCGGACGCGGACCGGGCCGCCCTGCGCCACCGGCTGCGCGCCGAGCTGGGCCTGCCGCCGGACAGCTGGGTGGTCGGCGCGGTCGGCCGCCTGGTACCGGGCAAGCGCTTCGACATCCTGCTGGAGGCGCTGGCCGGGCTGGACCCGGGCGCCCGGCTGGTGCTGATCGGCGAGGGCCCCGAACGCACCGCCCTGGAGCGCCGGGCCGAGGCCCTCGGCGTCCGGGACCGCCTGGTGCTCACCGGCGAACGCGACGACGTCCCCGAACTCCTCGCCGCGCTGGACGTGCTGGCCGCTCCCTCCACCGCGGAGACCTTCGGCCTCGGCGTGCTGGAGGGCCTCGCGGCCGGCCTGCCGGTGCGGCACAGCGCCTGCCCGGCCCTGGACGAACTGCCGCCCGCCGCGGCCCCGCAGGCCCGCCGGATCCCCTCCGAGGCGGACGCCTACACCGCGGCCCTGCGCGAACTGCGCCATCTCAACGACCACAGCACCGACCCGCTGCCCCGACCCCCGGCGGTCGGCCACTACGACATCGTCCGGGTGGCCGCCGACCTGGGAGCCCTCTACGACCGCCTGGCACCCGCTTGAGCGGCCGGCAGCCCGCGCCCGGCCGGGCCGCCCACCGGTCGGCCCCCATATCCAAGGAGCACCGCATGTCCGAACCGCGCCGAAGCGCCCGAACCCTGGCCCGTCGCTGGTGGCCGGTGGCCCTGGCGGTGCCGCTGGGCGCCGTGGCCGGCGCCGGGTACGCCGTCGTCGCGCACCCGTCGTACGCCGCCAACTCCTATGTGATCGTGGTGCCGCAGACCACGGGGGAGAGCGCCACCGCGATCAACTTCGCGCAGGCCTACGGCCGGCTGGCCGGGCAGCCGCAGGTGCTCGCGGCGGCCGCCGCCGACACCGGCCACACCCGGACGGAGCTGGAGGCCCTGGTGCACGGCACCACCTCCCCGGACGCCCCGATGATCGAGATCACCGGCACCGGGGCCCGGCCGCAGGAGGCCGTCCAGGCCGCCGACGCGGTGGCCCGCTCGCTGGTGGCCTTCGCCAACGCGAGCAGCAGGGAGACCGGGGTCCGGCTGGTCCCGCTGGCCCCGGCCGCCGAGCCGGACAAGCCGACCACACCGTCGGCCCAGCTGGACGTCGCGGTCGGCGGCGCGGCCGGACTGCTGGTCGGTGCGCTGGTGATGATGACCCGGCGCCGGGGCACCGCCGTCGGCCCGCAGACCGCTCCCGCGCCGGCCCCCGGGGCCCCGCAGGACCCGGTGACCCCCACCACCCCGCGCCCGAGGTCCGAGGAGGCCCCCGCCGAGCGGGACCCGGCGGAGCCCGGGGAGCAGAAGGATCTCAGGGAGTCCAAGCAGCCCAAGGAGGCCAAGGAGCCCAAGGAGTCCGCCAAGGCCGCCGGCAAGGAGAAGACCGTCACCGCCGGGAGCGGCCGATGAGTACCGAGGCCGACACCGGGACGGGCGCCATCGCCCTCCCCGTGCAGGCGGGCCGTCCGCGCTGGACCACCGAGCTGCGCCGCGAGGACGACGCCCTGGACGTCCTCGCCGAGGAGTGGGACGACCTGGTCACCCGCTGCCGCACGGCCACCTTCTTCCAGGCCGCCGCCTGGCAGCGCTCCTGGTGGCGCCAGTACGGCCGGCCCGGCGAGCTGGTGGTGGTGCTGGTGCGCCGCTCCGGCCTGCTGGTCGGCGCGGGCGCCTTCCAGCGGCGCGGCGGCCCGTTCGGCGGCCTCACCGGCCTCGGCGACGGGCTGATCGACTTCACCGACATCCTGCTCGACGACGGCTGCGCCGACCGGGCCGCCGCCGAGTTCGCCGCCGCCCTCCCGCTCACCCGCCCCTGGCACAGCCTGGACCTGCGCGAGGTGCACCCCGAGGCGGCGGTGCAGCGGGTGTTCGAGCACTGGAGGGGCCGGCGCCGCCGCTTCACCGACTCGCTCTGCCAGTACCTGCCCGCCGTCCCGATGGAGGAGCTGCTCAAGCGGGTGCCCGGCAAGACGGCGCAGCGCAGCCGGGTGAAGCTCCGCAAGATCGCCGAGTCCGGGGTGGAGGTCCGCTCGACCGCGCCCGACGAGGTGCCGGAGGCACTGGAGGGCCTGCTGCGGCTGCACTTCCTGCAGTGGCAGGACCGCGGGGTCACCCCGGAGCACCGCACCGAGCGGTTCGCCCGCCACCTCGCCGAGTCCACCACCGGCCTGGTCGCCACCGGCCGTGCCGCCGTCCACCAGTACTGGCTGAACGGCGAGCTGGTCGCGGTGAACCTGCTGCTGCTCTGCCCGTCCTTCGGCGGCCTCTACCTGTACGGGGCGCACCCGGAGCTGCGCGACCGGCTGGACATCGCCGGGCTGCTGTTCGGCGCCGCGCTGGACGAGACGGTCGGCGCGGGCATCCCGGTGCTCAGCCTGCTGCGCGGCCAGGAGCCCTACAAGCAGCGCTGGCGGCCGGACCGGCTGCCGAACCAGCGGCTGCTGTTCGGCCCGCGCGGCCCGGCTCCGGCGGCGGCCTGCCGGGGCGGTACGGTCCGGGCCCGGCAGGCGGCCGTGTACGTGCTGCGGACCAGGCTGCCGAGGCTCAAGGAGGCGCTAGCGTCTCGCCGCCGGAGCTGACCGGGCCGCCGTCGGGCTCGCCGGGGCGGGGTCGGCCGCGGCCGACGTGCCGGGCGAGGCCGCTGTGCTGCCCGTGGCCGGTGTGCCGGGCGAGGTCGCTGCGCCGCCCGAGGCCGCTGCGCCGCCCGAGGTCGCTGTGCCGGGCGACGGCGCCGCCTCCGGCCCCGCCGAGGGGGAGCCGCCCGGGGAGGCGGTGGGGGAGGCGCCCGGGTCCGCGGTGGCCTTCGGGGACGGCGTGGCGGGGGGCTTCGGCGAGGGCTGGGGCGGGGGCGTCGACGCCGCGGTCGGCGCCCCCTTGGACCCCGACATCAGCTGCTTGAAGCGGGCACCGGACTTCGGGTTCCGGTCGCACTGCCAGAAGCCGTGCGGGCAGTAGTCGGTGACGGTCTGGTAGCTGGTGTCGTGGGTGCGGATCCACTCGACCATCCGCTGGACGAAGTCGGGGTTGTCCCCGTTGCGGAACAGCCCCCACTCCGGGTACGAGACGGGCTTGCCGCGCTTGGCCGCGAACTCGACCTGATCCTGGAGCCCGTACGGCTCCCGGACGTAGTCGTCGAAGGTGGCCCCGGCCGGCTGGTCGTAGCTGTCCATGCCGATGATGTCGACCACGTCGTCCCCGGGGTAGCACTTGGTCCACGGGATGGCGTCCACGCCCCGGTTCGGGGCGAAGTCGAAGCGGAACCGCTGGCCGGGCACCGAGCGCATCACCCCGACGATCCGCCGCCAGTAGGCCTTCCAGGCCGTCGGGTCGGGCTTGCAGCGGTGGGTGTAGGTGACGCCGTTCATCTCCCAGCCGAGGGTGAGCACGGTGTCCGCCCCACCGAGCGCGACCAGCCGGCGGGCGAGCTTGAGGAAGTGGCGGTCGAAGTCCCCGCGGACGCCCTGGCCGAGCAGCTTGGCGACCTCGCCGTCCGACACGCCCGTCTCGTTGGGCACCAGCATCGGCACGCCGAGGACCAGCATCCGGTTCGGGTCGGCGAGCCGCCACTGCGACCACATGCCGAGCACCACCGGCTCGCCCTCGATGTCGGCCCAGCCGTTTCCGGCCAGATAGGTGTGGCCGACCTGCATGTTGGCGTTGTTCAGCCACTGGGCGTAGCGGCCGATCTGGGGGATGTAGTTGTCCCAGGAGCCGACGAAGGCGCCGAAGGGCGGCTCGTGCCGGGGTCGCTGGACGGTCGGGCGGGGCGCGGCGCCGCGCGGCTCGAAGGCGTCCGAGGAGAGGGTGTGCCGTTCGGTCTGGCTGAGCGGGGTCCCCGCGGGGACCCCGGCGGTGGTCAGCAGCAGAAGCGCGGCGGCGGCCAGCGTCAGGCGGCCGTATCGCATGGGTCTCTCTCCTCCGGGCGGTCGCTGAGCGGGAGGCAGGGCGGACGGACCGTGGTGCCCCGCTCGCCGACAGTAGGCCCAGCGGGCGTCGGAAAAGCCGAATGTCACCCTAAAGTGGGCGGTATTCGAACGCCGTCTGCCGCAATGCGCCGTGTATCACCTCTGTAACAGTCCGGGCGGGCTCGGAGGCCCTACCCGGCGGGCCCGCGGCGGCGGCCGTCCGGGCGGTGCGGCCGTGACGGCGCAGGTCGGCGGGCAGGTGGGGGCGAAGGGCGCAAACCGGCCGTCGGCAGGTCCACCGTTCGGACGCACGGGCAAGTCCGGCTGACTCGCGCGGGTGGTGAAAGGTACGCTCCGCCCGTGTCCTGGAAGCCGCTGCGTGTTCTCACCCCCCGATCGATCCTCCCTGCCCTGGCCGTGCTGCTGGTCCTTGTGGCGGGCGCGGCCGCGCATGCCAACAAGCCGGTGCCGTTCGGGGACCGGGTGGCCGAGCCGGGCGGCGCGGACGCCAGCCCGATCAACGCGCAGTCGCTGGACACGGGCGGTCTGGAGCTGAAGGTGGGCCCGGGCCTGGAGGCCTACAACCGCGCGAGCGGGGAGCACGCCTGGTCCTACCGCCGGGAGGGCGCCACCGCGCTGTACCTGTCGATGGCGGGTGAGAACGCCGTGGTGCTCTGGGACGACGGCCTGGTCACCTCGGTGCGGCCGAGCGACCACGAGGTGCGCTGGCACCGGGCCGTGCCCGGCCTGGCGGACTGGCTGAAGGGCGAGGACGAGCCGAACGCCGACAAGCGCACCGAGGCGCAGCGCAAGCAGACCGCGCTGGAGCGCGCCGCCTCGGCGCTGCACACCGTCCAGGACTCCTCGCCGTGGGTGGCGGTCGTCACACCCGGTCTGACGATGGGCTTCCGGGACGCCGACGGTGACCTTCGCTACAACTCCAAGCCGGCCGGCAACTGCGTCTACGACCCGACCCGCACGGTCGGGACGGACTACGCGGTGCTGGTACCGCGCAGCTGCACCAGCAGCAGCGGCCAGGCGATGTCCGGCGGCATCAGCGGGTACCGGCTGGACAGCACCGGCTGGCAGCTGAACGCAGGCCCCGCGGTGGCGCTGAAGGCGCTGGACGGCCAGCGGGTGCTGATCTCGGACGGCCCGATCGTCGGCACCAAGGTCTTCGACACCAAGGCGGCCGCCCCCGAGGCGGCCTGCGGCAGCCCGGCCGAGCCCTTTGCGGCGGTCCGTCCGCAGGGCTCCTGCCCGGTTCCGGAGGGCGACCCGCAGCCGTAAGGACGTGTTCCCGGGCCTTCGGCGGGCCCCCGGCCGGTACCCCACCGCGGTAATTGCCCCGGGCGTTCCCGCGGGGCCCGGTAGACTTGCCGTCATGGCTGTTCTCTCCGGGCATTAGCGGGCGAGCGGTGCCGCCCTGTGCGGCGCACCGGTCGACGTACGACGCCCTTCCCGCTGCCCCGGCCCTGTGCCATGCCCAGGCGCCCGCCCACGTCCCAGGAGTACCCCGGCCATGATTTCCGCCAACGCCCTTGAGCTGCGCGCCGGCGCCCGTGTCCTGATCGAGTCCGCGAGCTTCCGGATCGCCCCCGGCGACCGGATCGGCCTGGTCGGGCGCAACGGCGCCGGCAAGACCACGCTCACCAAGGTGCTGGCCGGCGAGGGCATCCCGGCCGGCGGCACCGTCACCAACTCCGGCGAGGTCGGCTACCTCCCGCAGGACCCGCGCACCGGCGACCTCGACGTGCTGGCCCGCGACCGCATCCTCTCCGCGCGCGGCCTCGACACCGTGCTGAAGAAGATGCGCGAGAACGAGGAGCGGATGGCCAACGGCAAGGGCGCCACCCGCGACAAGGCGATGAAGAAGTACGCCAACCTGGAGACCGAGTTCCTCACCAAGGGCGGGTACGCCGCCGAGGCCGAGGCCGCGACCATCGCCGCCGCCCTCGGGCTGCCGGACCGCATCCTCGCCCAGGAGCTGCACACCCTCTCCGGTGGTCAGCGCCGCCGTGTGGAGCTGGCCCGGATCCTCTTCTCGGACGCCGACATCCTGCTGCTCGACGAGCCCACCAACCACCTCGACGCCGACTCGATCGCGTGGCTGCGGGACTTCCTGAAGACGTACAAGGGCGGCTTCATCGTGATCTCGCACGATGTCGAGCTGGTCGAGACGGTCGTCAACAAGGTGTTCTACCTGGACGCCAACCGCTCCGCGATCGACATCTACAACATGGGCTGGAAGCAGTACCAGCAGCAGCGCGAGGACGACGAGAAGCGCCGCCGGCGCGAGCGCGCCAACGCGGAGAAGAAGGCCGCGACCCTCAACTCGCAGGCCGACAAGATGCGGGCCAAGGCGACCAAGACGGTGGCCGCGCAGAACATGGCCCGCCGCGCGGAGAAGCTGCTGGCCGGCCTGGAGCAGGTGCGGGTCTCGGACAAGGTCGCGAAGCTGCGCTTCCCGGACCCGGCCCCCTGCGGCAAGACCCCGCTGACGGCCGAGGGCCTCTCCAAGTCCTACGGCTCGCTGGAGATCTTCACCGACGTGGGCCTGGCGATCGACCGGGGCTCGCGGGTGGTCATCCTCGGGCTCAACGGCGCCGGCAAGACCACCCTGCTGCGGATGCTCGCGGGTGTCGAGCAGCCGGACACCGGCGCGGTCACCCCGGGCCACGGTCTGAAGATCGGCTACTACGCCCAGGAGCACGAGACCCTGGACCCGGACCGCTCGGTGCTGGAGAACATGCGCTCCTCGGCCCCGGACACCGACCTGGTGCAGATCCGCAAGATCCTCGGCTCGTTCCTGTTCTCCGGCGACGACGTCGACAAGCCGGCCGGAGTGCTCTCCGGTGGTGAGAAGACCCGGCTCGCACTGGCCTCGCTGGTGGTCTCCAGCGCCAACGTGCTGCTGCTCGACGAGCCCACCAACAACCTCGACCCGGCCAGCCGCGAGGAGATCCTCGGCGCGCTGCGCGAGTTCTCCGGCGCGGTCGTGCTGGTCACCCACGACGAGGGCGCGGTCGACGCGCTCCAGCCGGAGCGGATCATCCTGCTGCCGGACGGGATCGAGGACCTGTGGAGCCCGGCGTACGCCGATCTGGTCTCGCTCGCCTGACCCGGCCCCGGCCTTCCGTCTGCCCCGGGGTAGACACCTCGTCCGTTCTTTGCACCAGAAAAACTAGTCCTTACGGCGTGTCCGGGAATGAAGAGGTCCGGGATTCCGTTTGAGGAGCTTCCGTCGGCCCGCCATTCGATCGTGGTCGGGCCGACGCTGCTGATCAGCCCTTTCGCCCCGGATGGCGGTATCACCCCCGGGGGCGTGCACTCAGCGTGAGCGCCCTTGTGCGCTCGGATCACCACCGGCGGACCACGCATTCCCGACATCGACCTTGCCGAATGGGTGGCCAGGACGCGGTGGATGGGTGATCATGGGAATCTGACCGAGCAACGCTACGAGGAGGCACGGGTGGCCGAGACTCTGAAAAAGGGCAGCCGGGTGACCGGTGCCGCGCGTGAGAAGCTCGCGGCCGATCTCAAGAAGAAGTACGACTCCGGGGCGAGCATTCGCGCTCTCGCGGAGGAGACCGGTCGCTCGTACGGCTTCGTGCACCGGATGCTGAGCGAGTCCGGAGTGATCCTCCGGGGTCGCGGTGGTGCCACGCGGGGCAAGAACAAAGCTACTGCTGGGACTGGTTCCTGACGGTCCGTCAGTTCCTTCGACGGATGACTCGGCGGCAGGGCGCCGGCTGGGAGACGACGGTTGGTCGTTCGCTCCCGGTCCGGACGAACCGGCCGCCGATCGTCATGTCGACCCCCTGCCGACCGGGTGCCGTCCGGGCGCGATCCGGATGTCGGCCCGTTTCCGGCGGCAGCCCCTGCCGCCGCGTCCACAACTTTGTTACTCTCCGGTAGCCAAGCACCCTCGCCACCGGAGGTCCCCGCATGACCGCCCCCGCCACCGATCCGCAGGCCCCGAGCTGGGAGCAGGACGGCGTCCGCCTGGAGGTGGACGGCGAACTCGCCGTCGTCACCCTCTGTCAGCCCAAACGGCGTAACGCCCAGTCGCCCGCGATGTGGCGTGCGCTGACCGCCGTCGGCCGCGAACTGCCGGGCGCCGTCCGGGTGGTGCTGCTACGCGCCGAGGGCGTCTCGTTCTCCGCCGGGCTCGACCGCGCGATGTTCACGCCCGAGGGGATCCCCGGCGAGCGCAACTTCCTCCAGCTGGCCGCCGCCGAGGACAAGGACCTCGACGACACCATCGCCTCCTACCAGGAGGCCTTCACCTGGTGGCGCCGCCCTGACCTGGTCTCGATCGCCGCAGTCCAGGGCCACGCCGTCGGCGCGGGCTTCCAGCTCGCCCTCGGCTGCGACCTGCGGGTGGTCGCCGACGACGTCCAGTTCGCGATGAAGGAGACCTCGCTCGGTCTCGTCCCCGACCTGGCCGGCACCAAGCCGCTGACCGAACTCGTCGGCTTCGCCCGGGCGCTGGAGATCTGCGCCACCGGCCGCTGGGTCGGCGCCGAGGAGGCGGCCGCGACCGGTCTGGCCAACCTGGCCGTCCCCGCCGCCGAGCTGGACGCCGCCGCCCGGGACCTCGCCGCCGCGCTGCTGGCCGCCCCGCGCAACGCCGTGATCGAGACCAAGGCCCTGCTCCAGGGTGCGGGCGGGCGCTCGTTCGACGAGCAGCGCTCGGCCGAACGGGTGGCGCAGGCGCGCCGGCTGCGCGACCTGGCCGGCCTCGGCGACTGACGCCGGTCCGTGACCGCTGGGCCCGACTCCCCGAGGGGGTCGGGCCCTCGGCGTCTGCGCAGCCCGGCGGAGCGGCCCGCCGGGCCGGACACCGCTCCAGGGGCGGGAATCGTGGCGAAATGCCAGAGTTGAAGCGATTTGCGATATAGCTGGAGCCGTACGACGGGAGAAGCGCCCATGCCTGACACTCCGACGCCCGCCACCATGCACAAGAACCCCTCCGCCGGTGCCACGGCCGTTGCCGCGACGCCGACGAGCAGCGACAGCACCAAGCCGCTGGCCGACCGGGGCCGCACCGCGCTGGCCGTCGGCGTGGTCGAGAAGATCGCCGGGATGGCCGCCCGCGAGGTCGTCGGCATCCACGCCCTGGGCTCGGGGCTCTCGCGCACCTTCGGCGCGATGCGCGACCGGGTGCCCGGGGGGAAGTCCAGCATCGGGCGCGGGATCAAGGCCGAGGTAGGGGAGAAGCAGACCGCCATCGACATCGCCCTGGTCGTCGAGTACGGCGTGGTGATCCCCGAACTGGCCCGCCAGGTACGGGAGAACATCATCGACGCGGTCGAGCGGATGACCGGCCTGGAGGTCGTCGAGGTCAACATCGCCGTCAACGACGTCCACCTGCCCGACGAGCCGGACGTCGAGGAGGAGGAAGAAGAGGTCCCCTCCGCGGGGCAGCGGCCCAAGCTGAAGTAACGCCACCCGGCTGGAACAGCCGGACCGACCGCCCGGCGCCGGGCCGGTACAGACGAGGAGGAGCGGATGAACCTGGCCATCGTCGGCCTGGTGGTGGGGATGGCGCTGGGCTTCGCCGGCTATTTCGGCGGGTTCGCGGCCTTCCTGCTGGTGGCCGCGCTCGGAGTGGTCGGCTTCGTGGTCGGACGGCTGCTGGAGGGCGACATCGAACTCGGGGACCTCGGCGACCTGCTGCGCGGCCGCGACCGGCGCCGTTGATGGCGGCCGTCGCGGCCGGCCGACGTGAGCCGGGTGCCCGGGGCCGGCTGCGGGTCGCGGACCGGGTCTACGCCCGGATCGCGGCCCGGGCCGCCCGCGAGGCCCTCGACGACGCGT
Organism: Kitasatospora sp. NPDC048239; assembly: GCF_043202015.1. Classification (NCBI taxonomy): domain Bacteria; kingdom Bacillati; phylum Actinomycetota; class Actinomycetes; order Kitasatosporales; family Streptomycetaceae; genus Kitasatospora; species Kitasatospora sp. NPDC048239. Next base: position 343,826 of record NZ_JBICZP010000008.1, read on the forward strand.
GGAGCGGCCGGGCGGAGCGCGGCCGCCCGCCCAGGGTGTCGGTCGCCGCGCCGGGCAGCACCGTCACCGTGCGGGTCGCCGTCGAGCTGCCCTTCCCGGCCGATCTCGCGCGGCTGGCGGGTACCGTGCGCGACCGCATCGCCGAGCAGGTCGGCGGCCTGACCGGGACGAGGGTCGCCGAGGTGGTGGTGGTCGTCGAGCGGCTGGTGACAGGGGGAGCGGCATGACCGGGCAGCCGCCGCCGGGGCCGTCGGCCCAGGAGCCGGAGCCGTTGGGATCGGAGCCGTTGGGATCGGAGCCGTCGGGACCGGAGCCGTTGGGATCGGAGCCGTTGGGATCGGAGCCGTCGGTGGGGTCGCTGGAGGCGGGGCCGTCCGAGTCCGGGCCGACGGGGCTGCCGCCGGAGCCGGAGCAGGTCGCCGTGAAGGTGCCCCGGTTGCGGGCCCCGCGCACCGTGGCCGCCGCGGTGGTCGCCACCGTCGCGCTGGTGATCGCCACCGCGTTGCTCTACGACGTGATCGCCGTCCGGACCGGCCACCCCGCCCGCCGCTGGCGTGCCGACGCCGCCGACGAACTCGCCACCCGGCACCTCGACGACCTCGGTGTACTGCTCGGCGCCGGGGCGGCCACTCTGCTCGGCGGCTGGCTGCTCTGGCTCGCGCTCGCCCCCGGCCTGCGCCGCTGGCTCCCGCTGCGCCCGCACGGCGACACCGCCGCCGCGATCGACCGCGGCGGGGTCGCCACCCTCCTGGTCGACCGTGCCGCGAGCCTGCCCGGGGTGGACCGCACCGCCGTCCGGATCAACCGCCGCAGGGTCAAGGTCACCCTGACCGGCCCGGCCGACCCGGCCTCCGTCCAGCGCCGGCTGCGCGAGGAGCTGGCCAGGGTGACCCTGGCCCGTCCGCTGACCCTGGAGGTCCGGACGGCCCGCCGCCGGGCCGGCCGCCGGGCCGCGGCGGCGGGCGGTCCTGAAACGGGCGGCCCGGCGGGCGGCGACGGGTGAGCCGGGCCCGGTGCGGGCGGCGGGCATCGGGGGACGGGCGGAGCAGACGAGCGGACAGAGGGAGGGCGCGGTGAGTCGAACCACCGTCAACCGGCTGCTGCTGGGAGTGGCCGGCCTGGTGCTGCTGGCCGCCGGGGTGCTGGTGCTCGCGGGCGGCCTCGACCTGTACGGGCGGCTGGGGGTGGAGCCGCCGAGCCGGTGGCCGCTCACCTCACCGGACCAGCCGGTGTTCGGCACCGGCTCCCGCACGCGCTGGGTGGACCAACCCTGGTGGTGGCCCGCCGTCATCGGCGGGCTGGTGCTGGTGATGGCCGGCACGCTCTGGTGGCTCTTCGCCCAGCTGCGCCGCAACGGCCCGGCGAGCATCGCCGTCCCGACGCCGGGCGCGCCCGGCCTCCGGCTGCGCCTGCGCACCCGGGCCCTGGAGGACGCGCTGGAGACGGGCACCGTGGAGCTCCCCGAGGTCGAACGGGTGGGCATCCGGCTGGTGCGCGGGCCGAAGCACCCGCGTCTGCGCGGCACCGTCCGGCTGGCTCCGGGCGGCGATCCGGCGGCGCTGGTCGAACACTTCGAGACCGGCCCGCGCGCCGACGCCCGGAGCAGCCTCGGCCTGGCCGGGCTGCCGGCCGACCTCCGGATGCGGGTGGTGGCCGCGAAGCCGGCCGCGCCGAGCCGGCGGAACCGGCGCAGGCACCCGCGCGTGCAGTAGGCCGAGGCGTCCGGCCCGCGTCCGTGGGGCGGTCAGAGGCCGCGCAGGGCGCCGCCGTCGACCGGGACCATGACGCCGGTCAGGTAGGAGGCGGCGGGGGAGAGCAGGAAGGCGGCGACCTTGCCGAACTCCTCGGGGGTGCCGTAGCGGCCGAGCGGGATCGCGGCGCTGTGCTGGGCGCGGGCGGCGTCCGGGTCGCCGCCGAGGGAGTCGAGCTCGCGGACCCGGTCGGTGTCGATCCGGGCCGGGAGCAGGCCGACCACCCGGATCCCGCGCGGGCCCAGCTCGTCGGCCAGCGACTTGGCGGCCATCGCCAGGCCCGGCCGCAGGCCGTTGGAGATGCCGAGGCCGGGGATGGGCTGGCGGACCGAGCCGGAGAGCACGAACCCGATCACCCCGCCCCGGTCCAGCGCCCCGGCCGCCGCACGGGCGATCCGCAGGGCGCCGAGGAAGACCGCCTCGAAGGCGTCGCGCCAGGCCTCCTCCGGGGCGGTGGAGACCGGGCCGGCCGAGGGGCCGCCGACGCTGATCAGCACGCCGTCCAGCCGGCCGAAGTGCTCGACGGCCGCGGCCGTCAGGCGCTCTGGGGTGCCCGGATCGGCGTTGTCGGCCACCAGGCCGTGCGCCGCCCCGCCGCCGTCGAGGGCGGAGAGCTCGGCGACGGCCGCGTCCACCGACTCCCTGCCGCGCCCGCTGACCAGCACCCGGGCGCCGTCGGCGACCAGTTCGCGGGCGGCCGCGAAGCCGAGGCCCCGGGTCGCTCCGGTGACCACGTACACCTTGTCCTGCAGTCCAAGATCCATGGCCCCATCCTGCCGGGTGGCGGGAGCGTCCGGGTAGTGGCGGGGGAGGCGCGGGGCGGCGTGTGCCGCCCGGACCGTGCTGGCCTTGACGTCGGCGTCAAGGTCTACCGTCGTTCCCGGCGGCGTTCGACGGCGCCCGGAGGCGGCCGGAAGGGGCCGGAAGGAGCTGAGCGGGCATGCGGATCGGTGAGCTGGCGGAGCGGGCGGGCACGACCACCCGGACGCTGCGGTACTACGAGCAGCTCGGGCTGCTGCCCGCCCGGAGGTCCGGCAACGGCTACCGCGCGTACGGCGAGGAGGACCTGCGGCTGCTCCGGCAGATCCGGATGCTGCAGGACTTCGGCTTCGGCCTGGAGGAGACCCGGCCGTTCGTGGAGTGTCTGCAGGCCGGGCACCCCGAGGGCGACTCCTGCCCCGCCTCGCTGGAGGTCTACCGGCGCAAGCTGGCGGAGCTCGACGAGTGCATCACCCGGCTCCAGGAGGTCCGGGTGCAGGTGGGCGCCCAGTTCGCCCGGGCGCAGGCCGCCCGGGACGAGCTCGCCTCCGGGGGTGCTGGCGAACAGCCGCAGTGCGAGTTGGCGATCGAGTGGGAGGAGACGTAGGCGATGGTGCAGATCACAGGGGTGCCGGCGGTCACGGACGAGACCTTCGCCGCCGAGGTGCTGGCGGCCGAGGGCCCGGTGCTGGTGGACTTCACGGCGGACTGGTGCCCGCCGTGCCGGATGATGGCGCCGGTGCTGGCGGACATCGCGCGGGAGGAGGCGCACCGGCTGACCGTCGTCCAGCTGGACGTGGACACCAACCCGGAGACCCAGGCGGCGTACGGGGTGCTGTCGATGCCGACCCTGATGGTGTTCCGGGGCGGCGAGCCGGTCCGGTCGGTGGTCGGCGCCCGGGCCAAGGCGCGGCTGCTGCGCGAGCTGGCGGACGTGCTGTAACGGACGTGCTGTAGCGGTCGGGCCGGTCGAGGCCGGGCCGGGTCAGACCGGGAGGGGCTCCGGCTCGGTCGAGGCCTCGGCCTCGGCGGCCTCCTTGGCCCGGTCCCTGGCCTCGCGTCGGACCAGCACCCACAGGCCCACCGGGACCATCGCGGTGAACAGCCACCACTGGATCGCGTACGCCATGTGCGGCCCGATGTCGGAGTGGTTGGGCTCGGGCAGCAGCTCCGGCTGGTCGGCAGGGGCCGGGGAGGTGGCGGTGAGCTCCAGGTAGCCGCCGAGCAGGGCGGCGCCGGTCTCCCTGGCCTGCTGCGCGGTGCTGATCAGGTTGAACTGGCGGTCCGGCAGCCCGGCCCGGTCACGGATGCCGCTGCCGGCCGAGGTCTCGTCGGCCCGCAGCCTGCCGGTGAGGACGACCTCGCCGGCGGGCACGGACGGGACGGCCGGGTAGGCGGTGGCGGAGTCGCCGGAGGCCACCCAGCCACGGTTGACCAGGACGGTGCCCCGTCCGTCGGACAGCTTCAGCGGGGTCACCACGAAGTAGCCGATCTTGTCCCCGCTGGAGTCGGTCCGCTTGCGGACCACGAACTCGTGCTCCGGGTCGTACTGCCCGGTGGCCGTCACCGCGCGCCAGGTGAGGTCCTTGGGCACCGTGAACCCGGGGGCCGCCGACAGGGTGTCGTACGGCACCGGCTGGGCGGTCAGGGACCGGGCGATCAGCTCGTTGCGGGCCACCCGCGCCTCGTGGCGGTGCAGCTGCCAGAACCCCAGCTCGATCGTGGTGGGGATCAGCAGCAGGGCGACCAGGACGGTGATCAACCAGCGCCAGGAGAGCAGAAAACGGTACACATGGGCACGGTACGCCCACCTCACAACGGGATCACGCACCGGGGTGCGGGGCGACCTCGCGCAGCAGTTGGAGGAAGGCGTCCTCGCCGACCACGGGGGTGCCGACCTCGCGGGCCCGGCGGGCCTTGCCGCTCCAGCTGCCCGGTTCGTTGGTCACCAGCAGGCTGGTGAGCCGGCTCACCGACCCGGCGATGTGCAGTCCGGCCTCCACCGTGCGGTCCTCCAGCACCTCGCGGTCGGTCGCGGTGTCGCCGGTGAACGCCACCCGCATGCCCTGGACCAGCGGCTTGCCGTCCTCCCAGCGCCCGGGGTTCGGGTACGGGCACGGCGGGCGCTTCTTCGCCTGGCGGTAGGAGGAGCCGGTCCAGGAGCTGCGGGCGGGCGAGGCGGGCTCGTCCTCGCCGAGGTCGGTGACGGCGACGCAGGTCTGCAGCGGCAGCGGGACGCCCCCCTGGCGGGCCAGGTGCAGGCTGGGGCGGAACGCCTCGGCGAGCACCCGGGCGTCGTCCAGCGCGTTGTGCGCCCGGCGCTGCTGGACCCCGAAGTAGGCGGCGAGCGTGGACAGCTTGCCGTTGGGCAGCGGGAGCCGCAGGTCGCGGGAGAGCACCATGGTGCACAGCCGCTGGTCCACCGGGGCGCGCAGGCCGGCCCGGGAGAACTCGCGGGAGATCATGTTCCAGTCGAAGAGCGCGTTGTGCGCGACCATCACCCGGCCCTGCAGCCGCTCGGCGAGGTCCTCGGCGATCTGCGGGAAGGTCGGCGCGCCGGACAGCACCTCGTCGGTCAGGCCGTGGATCCAGACCGGGCCCGGGTCCCGCTCGGGGTTGACCAGGGTGTACCAGTGGTCGGTGACCTCGCCGTCGGCGTCCAACTGGTAGACACCCGCCGAGATGACACGGTCCGAGCGGCCGAGGCCGGTGGTCTCGACGTCCACCACGGCGAACCCCTCGGCGGGGGAGGTGGAGCGCTGGGCCGGGACGGGGACGGTCCGCGGTGCGCCGTACGTCTCGGGCTGGATCGCATGCATGGTCAAACAGAATAAGCGCCGCGGGGACCTCTCCCGGTCGAAATGTTCGACTGGGCGGGCCGGAATAGAGTGGTCGACGTATTCGTCGTACATCCAGTCGAATATCCCCCGGCCGCCCCCCACCCCTCGGGCGGCCGTCTCCCCGAAGGACGAACCCCCATGCGCGCCACCGTGATCCACGGCCCCAACGACATCCGGATCGAGGACGTACCGGACCCGGTGATCCAGCATCCGACGGACGTCGTGGTCCGGGTGGTGAACGCCTGCATCTGCGGTAGCGACCTGTGGGCGTACCGGGGTGTGGCGGCCCGCGAGGCCGGCCAGCGGATCGGCCACGAGTTCCTCGGCGTGGTCGAGGAGGCCGGGTCCGAGGTCCGCGACTTCAAGCCGGGCGACCTGGTGGTCGCGCCCTTCGTCTGGTCGGACGGCACCTGTGACTTCTGTCTCGAAGGCCTGCAGACCTCCTGCCCGCACGGCGGCTTCTGGGGCCAGGTCGGCTCGGACGGCGGCCAGGGCGAGGCGGTGCGCGTCCCGTTCGCCGACGGCACGCTCGTCCGGCTGCCCAAGGAGGCGGCTGGGGACGAGAAGCTGCTGACCAACCTGCTCGCGCTCTCCGACGTGATGGCCACCGGCCACCACGCGGCCGTCACCGCGGGCGTCCGCCCGGGTGCCACCGTCGCGGTGGTCGGCGACGGCGCGGTGGGCCTGTGCGGCGTGCTGGCCGCGCACCGCCTCGGCGCGGGCCGGATCATCGCGCTCGGCCGGCACACCGCCCGCACCGACCTGGCCCGCCGTTTCGGCGCCACCGACGTGGTCGCCGAGCGCGGCGAGGCCGCGATCGAGGCGGTGAAGGAGCTGACCGGCGGCCAGGGCGCGCACGCCGTGCTGGAGGCCGTCGGCACCGAGGAGTCGATGCGCACCGCCGTCTCGATCGCCCGCGACGGCGGCGCGGTCGGCTACGTCGGCGTCCCGCACGGCGGCAGTGCGGGCGTGGACATCGGCCAGATGTTCGGCCGGAACGTCTCGCTCCGGGGCGGCGTCGCCCCGGCCCGTGCCTACATCCCCGAGTTGCTCCCCGACGTCCTGTCCGGTGCCATCGAGCCCGGCCTGGTGTTCGACCGCACGGTCGGCCTGGACGGCGTCCCGGACGGCTACCGTGCGATGGACGACCGCTCGGCCCTGAAGGTCCGCATCGCGTTCTGACCCGCCCGCGGTAGCGGCAGCGGCCCGTGCCACCCCCTCCCGGGGTGGCACGGGCCGCTGCCGTTGTGGGCGCAGCCCCGGGGTGACGATTTCGGCCCGGTCTCGTTGTCCGGAAACCGGCGGGCCGACGGAGTGTGAATCGGGCGCCCGATCGGAAGTCCGAACTCGTGACGATCACATGAGTGGCAGGAGGTGGTCACTGGGAACCGAGGCCCCGCAGGGGGTCGTTCGGATGCCCCGCAGCTCGCCGGAATGGTCTGATTTCAGCCAATTGACTACTGCGAGGGGGTGAACGGCTGGCTGGTCGCGGTCAACCCCTTCCGGGGCGGGCGCGGCACTCCTAGCATTGCGCGGCGCGCATCCGGACTGTGACGCCGCTCACGTCCGGTCGTTCCCCTGGTGCGACCGCTACGCCGAAGGAGTGAGGAGACAGAGTGGAATCGCCGTCGATCACCACTGGCCCTACGGAAGTGCAACTCATCGAGGAGGGCGAGGAGTTCCGAACGCTGCGGAGCTCGTTCCGCAACTTCGCCTTCCCCGTCACCATCGGCTTCGTGCTCTGGTACCTGCTCTACATCCTGCTCTCCAGCTACGCCCCGGGCCTGATGGGAACCAAGGTGGTCGGGCACGTCAACGTCGCCCTGGTGCTGGGGCTGCTGCAGTTCGCCACCACCTTCGCCATCGCGGCCTGGTACGCGCGCTACGCGGACCGGCGGCTCGACCCGCCCGCCGCTGTGATCCGCGAACGCCAGGGCGCCGTGGTCCACGCCCCCCGGGAGGCCGCCGAATGACCCTGCTCGCCAGCTCCGCCACCGAGCACCGCGGCCTGACGATGAGCCTGTTCGGGTTCTTCGTCCTCGCCACCCTGGCCATCACCGTCTGGGCCGGGCGGCAGACCAAGGACGCCGCCGACTTCTACGCCGGCGGGCGCAGTTTCACCGGCTTCCAGAACGGCCTGGCCATCTCCGGCGACTACATGTCCGCCGCGTCCTTCCTCGGCATCGCCGGGGCCATCGCGCTCTCCGGCTACGACGGCTTCCTGTACTCGATCGGCTTCCTGGTCGCCTGGCTGGTCGCGCTGCTGCTGGTCGCCGAGCCGCTGCGCAACTCCGGCCGGTACACGATGGCCGACGTGCTCGCCTTCCGGATGCGCCAGCGCCCGGTGCGCACCGCCGCCGGTGTCTCCACCATCGTGGTGTCGATCTTCTACCTGCTCGCCCAGATGGTCGGCGCCGGGACGCTGGTGGCCCTCCTGCTCGGCGTCAGCGGTGACGGCGCCAAGCGGCTGACCATCGTCGCGGTCGGCGCGCTGATGGTGGTCTACGTGGTGATAGGGGGAATGAAGGGCACCACCTGGGTGCAGATCGTCAAGGCCGTGCTGCTGATCGCGGGCACCGCACTGATGACCGTCCTGGTCCTCGCCAAGTACCACTTCAACCCCTCCGCGCTGCTGGGCGCCGCCGCCGACGCCAGCGGGAAGGGCGCCGCGTTCCTCGAACCGGGGCTGAAGTACGGCGCCAGCGGCACCAGCAAACTCGACTTCATCAGCCTCGGGATCGCGCTGGTCCTCGGCACAGCCGGACTGCCGCACATCCTGGTCCGCTTCTACACCGTGCCCACCGCCAAGGCGGCCCGGAAGTCGGTGCTCTGGGCGATCGGCATCATCGGCGGCTTCTACCTGATGACCCTGGCGCTCGGGTTCGGCGCCGCGGCCATCGTCGGCCACAAGGCGATCGAGGACACCAAGTCCTCCGGCAACACCGCCGCCCCGCTGCTCGCCGAACAGCTCGGCGGCGGCGCGGGCACCACCGGGGGCGCGATCCTGCTGGCGGTGATCTCCGCCGTGGCCTTCGCCACCATCCTCGCCGTGGTGGCCGGGCTGACCCTGGCCTCGTCGGCCTCCTTCGCCCATGACCTGTACGCCAACGTCATCCGGCGCGGCCGGGCCAGCGAGAAGGAGGAGGTGCGCTCGGCGAAGTGGGCCGCCGTCGCGATCGGCGCGGTCGCGATCGTGCTCAGCCTGTTCGCGGGCAAGCTCAACACCGCCGCGCTGGTCGCCCTGGCCTTCGCGGTGGCCGCCTCCGCCAACCTGCCCACCCTGCTCTACTCGCTGTTCTGGAAGCGGTTCACCACCGTCGGCGCGGTCAGCGCGGTCTACGCCGGCCTGATCAGCTCGGTGGTGCTGGTGGCCTTCTCGCCGGTCGTCTCGGGCGGCAAGAACTCGCTCTTCCCGCATGCGGACTTCCACTGGTTCCCGCTGGAGAACCCCGGCCTGGTCTCGATCCCGGTGGGCTTCCTGGCGGGCTGGATCGCCACCCTGCTGTCCAAGGATCCGGCCGACCCGGCGAAGTACGCTGAACTGGAGGTCCGCTCGCTGACCGGACTGGGCGCCCACTGACCTCAGGGCAGTAGCTAAGCTGGCCCGGCCCCGCCGTGACGGTGGCCGGGCCGGCCGCGTCTTTCGGGAAGGAACCGCCGTGCTCCTCGACACCTTCGGCCGGCAGGCGGTGGACCTGCGGGTCTCCCTCACCGACCGGTGCAACCTGCGCTGCACCTACTGCATGCCCGAGGAGGGCCTGCAGTGGCTGGCCAGACCGGATCTGCTGACCGACGAGGAGATCGTCCGGCTGGTCTCGATCGCCGTCCGCGACCTGGGCGTGCGCGAGGTCCGCTTCACCGGCGGGGAGCCGCTGCTGCGGCCCGGGCTGGTCGCCGTGGTCGCGGCCTGCTCCGAACTCGAACCGCGCCCGGAGCTGTCGCTCACCACCAACGGGATCGGCCTCACGCGCACCGCCGAGGCACTGCGCACCGCGGGGCTGGACCGGGTCAACGTCTCGCTGGACACCCTCGACCCGGACACCTTCCACACCCTCACCCGCCGCCGGCGCCACCAGGACGTGCTCGACGGGCTGGCCGCGGCCGAGGCCGCCGGACTGGCGCCGGTCAAGCTGAACGCCGTCCTGATGCGCGGGGTCAACGACCACGAGGCGCCCGACCTGCTCGCCTGGTGCCTGGAGCACGGGTACGAGCTGCGGTTCATCGAGCAGATGCCGCTGGACGCCCAGCACGGCTGGGACCGCTCCTCGATGATCACCGCCGAGGAGATCCTGGAGCGGCTCGCCACCCGGTTCGCGCTCACCCCCGAGCCCTCGGCCCGCCGGGGTGCGGCGCCCGCCGAGCGCTGGCTGGTGGACGGCGGGCCGGCGGTGGTCGGCGTGATCGCCTCCGTCACCCGCCCGTTCTGCCGCGCCTGCGACCGCACCCGGCTGACCGCCGACGGCCAGGTCCGCAACTGCCTGTTCGCCACCGGTGAGACGGACCTGCGGACGGCGCTGCGCTCGGGCGGCAGCGACGCCGAGATCGCCGGGCTGTGGCGGGCGGCGATGTGGGGCAAGAAGGCCGGGGCCGGAATCGACGACCCGGAGTTCCTCCAGCCCGAGCGGCCGATGTCGGCGATCGGCGGCTAGGGCTAGGGCTCGGGCGGTTGGGGCTCGGGCGGTTGCGAGGCCTCGCGGCTAGGAGGCCTCGGTGTCGGGGGTCCAGTCGGCGAGGGCGACGACCTCCTTGAGGAAGCCGCGCACCCCGAGGAACTGCGACAGGTGCTCCCGGTGCTCCTCACAGGCCGCCCAGGTCTTGCGGCGGTCGGGGGTGTGCAGCTTGGGGTTGTTCCAGACCAGCACCCATCGGGCGTCCGCCCGGCAGCCCTTGGCGGAGCACATCGGGGTCTGCGGGGAGTCCATCGGGCCGTCCTCGAACGTTGGCGGGTGGTCTGCACCGCCAGTCTTGCACGCGCCCGGGCCTCGCCCGGATCCGGGCATGGCGACGCCGGGCAGCCACGGGGGGAGCCGCCCGGCGTCGGTCCGTCGCTCCGACGGGGGATGCGGAGCGCGTACGCAGTATGTCACGGTCGGACCCGCGTTTGGGGAGGTCTTGCATGATTAATCTGAGCTTCTTTTGAGCTTTCTGCTAGCCAGATCGCATGAAACCACTGCAAAGCAGACAGTCAGCTTGAGCTCTGTGAAGAATCGGTGGCCGAGGCCTTCGCCTCACCGGCACCGGGCGCCGCGCCCGCCCCGCCCGTACCGCCGGGGCCGAGCATCAGTGGAACGTCCGGCGGCATGTCGAAGGTGCTCGGCAGCCCCGGAGCCCGCTCCCGCCCCGCGTTGGCGATCAGCACCGCGAAGTACGGCAGCAGCACCGCGCCCCCGAGGGCGGCGAAGGCCAGCACCCGCTGGACGTCCCACAGCACCACCGCGAGCAGGACGCAGAGGGTGCGGGCCAGCATCGAGACCACATAGCGGCGCTGTCGCCCCCGGACATCCTCGGAGAGGCTGCTGCGTGCCCCCGTGATCCGGTGGACCTGCCCACCGCTGGCGCTCTTGCCCATGTCCTACCGCCCTCGTCCCAGCACCCGCGCCTCGCCGCGCGGCCTCCTCACGGTACGCCGCGCGACGGGCGCCGACGAGACCGGGTCGGGCGGGACACGGCACTCAGGGCTGAGCGAGGTACTCCGGCGGGACGGCGTCGGTGAGCCAGACGCCGTTGGCGCTGATCCGGAACTCGTGCCCGGCCGCGGCCATCGCGGCGGCGTCCACCGTCAGGACCACCGGGCGGCCGTGTCGGGAGCCCACCCGCTCGGCCGTCCCGGTGTCCGCGGAGAGGTGGACGTCCTGCCGGGCCATCGGCCGCAGGCCCTCGCGGAATATCGCGTCCAGGTTCCGGGTGGCGGTGCCGTGGAACAGCACCGCCGGGGGCTCGGCGGCGGCCAGACCGAGGTCGACCGCCACCGTGTGCCCCTGGCTGGCGCGGATCGAGAGACCGTCCTCGGAGTAGGCGAACCGGCGCTTGTTGTTGGTCGCCACCACGTGGTCCAGCTCGGCCCTGGTCAGCCGGCCGCCCTGCGCCGCCAGCGCGGCGAGCAGGACGTCCACCCGGACCCAGCCCGCCGCGTCCAGGGCGATCCCGACCCGGCCGGGGTCGTGCCGCAGGATGCGGGAGAGCATCTTGCTGGTCCTGACCGTGCGCTTCTCGTCCACGCTCTCTCGATTCCCCCTGGCAGGCCCCGCTACGAGGCCTGGCTGACCGAACTCATGTTGAAGTCCGCGACCCGCACCGGCGGCATCGCCGTCCGGGTGAACCAGTCGCTCCACTCGCGCGGCAGGCAGCGCTCGGTGCGGCCCACCTCGGTGATCCGGCCGAGCAGGTCGACCGGGGACTCGTTGAACCGGAAGTTGTTCACCGCGCCGACCACCTCGCCGTTCTCCACCAGGTACACGCCGTCCCGGGTGAGGCCGGTGAGCAGCAGCGTGGCCGGGTCCACCTCGCGGATGTACCAGAGGCAGGTGAGCAGCAGACCGCGCTCGGTGCGGGCGATCATCTCGTCCAGGGTCGGCGCGGCGGCCTGGTCGGCCGTCTCCAGGACGAGGTTGTCGACGGCCGGGCGCAGCGACAGGCCGGTGAGCCCGGCGGAGTGCCGGGTGGTGATCAGCTCGGTCAGCGCGCCGTCCCGGATCCACTCGGTGGCGGACAGCTCCAGGCCGTTGTCGAAGACCGAGCTGTCCCCGCCGGTGGAGTGCGCCAGCACGAACGGCGCCGCCTCCAGGCCGGGCTCGGCCGGGTCGGAGCGCAGCGTCAGCGGCAGCGCCGTGAGCTTGTCGCCGATCCGGGTGCCCCCGCCGGGCTTGGAGAACACCGTCCGGCCCTCGGCCGCGTCCCGGCCGCCGCTGGACCAGCTCAGGTAGACCATGAGGTCGGCGACGGCCGCGGGCGGCAGCAGCGTCTCGTAGCGGCCGGCCGGCAGGTCGATCCTGCGGGTGCCCCAGCCGAGGCGCCGGGTGGCGTCGGCGTGCAGCGCGCTGACGTCCACATCGGTGAAGTCGCGGGTGCTCGCGCCGACCCAGGCCGAGCCGGACAGGTCGGCCGTCTTGGCGTTGAGGTCGAGCGTGCCGGTCGGCTGGTCGTGGCGCAGCCGCAGGCCGGTGGACGTCCCCAGGTAGCTGGAGACCACCTCGTGCCGGGCGAAGCCGTACAGCAGCTCGCCCTGCGCGGCGGCCCGGGCGAAGGCCTCGCCGAGGGCGGGCGCGAAGGCGGCGAACACCTCGACGGAGGTCTCGGCGGGCGGCTCGGTGAAGGCGGGCGAGGACGGCCGGTCGGCGATCAGCGGCTGGGCGTCCTCGGCCGGTCCGGCCGACCGGGCGGCGTCCTCGGCGGCCCGGACCAGGCCCTCCACCTCGTCGGTGGTGACGGCCTCGCGGGAGACCACGCCGGAGGCGGTGCCCTCGCCGCCGGCGACCGTGGCGATCACCGTCAGCCGGCGGCCGCGGGTGACGCCGTTGGTGGTCAGGGAGTTGCCCGCCCAGCGCAGGTTGGCGGTCGACTCCTCGTCGGCGATCACCACGCAGCCGTCCGCGCGGGAGAGGCCGAGCGCCAGCTCGACGAGTTCGTGGGGCTGCATCGAGGCCATCAGTGACCCGCCTCCTGCTGGGTGTTGAGCACGTTGACGTTGCGGAACAGCGCCGAGGGGCAGCCGTGGCTGACCGCCGCGACCTGGCCGGGCTGCGCCTTGCCGCAGTTGAAGGCGCCGCCGAGGACGTAGGTCTGCGGGCCGCCGACGGCCGCCATCGAGCCCCAGAAGTCGGTGGTGGTGGCCTGGTAGGCGAAGTCCTTGACCTGGCCGGCGAGTTCGCCGTTCCTGATGGCGTACGCGCGCTGGCCGGTGAACTGGAAGTTGTAGCGCTGCATGTCGATCGACCAGGAGCGGTCGCCGACGATGTACAGGCCCTTCTCCACGCCCGCGAACAGGCCCTCGGTGTCGGGGCCGCCGGCGGCGGGCTGCAGCGAGACGTTGGCCATCCGCTGCACCGGGACGTGGTCGGGGGAGTCGGCGAAGGCGCAGCCGTTGGAGCGGTCGAAGCCCTTCAGCGCGGCCATCCCGCGGTCCAGCTGGTAGCCGACCAGGACACCGTCCCTGACGAGGTCCCAGGACTGGGTGGCGACGCCCTCGTCGTCGTAGCCGATGGTGGACAGGCCGTGCTCGGCGGTGCGGTCGCCGGTGACGTGCATCAGCTCGGAGCCGTACTTAAGCGAGCCCAGCCTGTCGAAGGTGGCGAAGGAGGTGCCCGCGTAGGCGGCCTCGTAGCCGAGCGCGCGGTCCAGCTCGGTGGCGTGGCCGATCGACTCGTGGATGGTCAGCCAGAGGTTGGACGGGTCGACGACGAGGTCGTAGCGGCCGGCCTCGACGCTCGGCGCCTTCATCTTCTCGGCCAGCAGGACGGGCAGTTCGGCCAGCTCGGCGTCCCAGTCCCAGCCGCTGCCGGTCAGGTACTCGTAGCCGCGGCCGACCGGCGGGGCCAGGGTGCGCATCGAGTCGAAGGCGCCGGTGCGCTCGTCGACCGAGGTGGCCTCCAGGACGGGGTGCAGCCGGATCCGCTGCTGGGTGGTGACGGTGCCGGAGGTGTCCGCGTAGAACTTGTTCTCCTGGACCGTCAGCAGGGTGGCCTGGACGTGCGAGACGCCTCCGGCGCGCAGCAGCCGGGTGCTCCAGTCGGCGAGCAGGGCCGTCTTCTCGGCGTCCGGCACCTCGAAGGGGTTGACCTCGTACGCGGAGACCCAGGTGGCGTCCGGGTACACCGGCTCGGCGGCCAGCTCGACGTGCTCCCTCGACCCGGCCGCCCGGCTGATCCCGCCGGACATCCGGGCCACCGCGACGGCCTGCTCGGCGACCCGCGCCGCCGCGTCCGCGGTGAGGTCCACCCCGGCCGCGAAGCCCCAGGCGCCGTCGAGCAGCACCCGGACGGCGAAGCCGAGCTGAAGGCTGTCGGAGGTGCCGGCCGGGCGGGCGTCGCGCAGCCGCCAGGAGGCGCTGCGGACCCGCTCCAGCCGGAAGTCGGCGTGGGAGGCGCCGAGTTCCCGGGCCCGGGTGAGCGCCGCGTCGGCCAGCGTGCGCAGCGGATAGGCGAGGAACAGCGGGTCGACGGCGCGCCCGCGCGGGGCGCGGGCGGTGGTCGCCGGGGGCATCGGAGGCAAGCGGGCTCCCTGGTCGCGGGACGAGCGGGTGGTGCGGGCGCCCCGCACAGGGGCCCCGCACCGCATCATTTCCCGTCCAGGGGCTTTCGGCCAGCGCATTTCCCAGGTGACACGCGGTCCGGGGAGGCGTCAGGCGACGGTCTCCCACCAGCCGTCCAGCTCCGGCGGACTGTCGACGTCCACCCGCTCGCCCGGCCGCGGCACCGCGAGCGGCACGGCCTGCGCCTTGGCCTCGGCGAGCAGCCGCTCGATCGGCTCGGCCCACGGGTGCAGGCCCAGGTTGAAGGTGCACCAGTGGACCGGCACCAACAGGCCCGCGTTCAGGTCGAGGTGGGCGCGGACGGCGTCCTCCGGCGTCATGTGGATGTCCGCCCAGGCCGCGTCGTACGCGCCGATCTGCACCAGCGCGGCGTCGAACGGGCCGTGCTGCGCGCCGATCCGCTCGTAGCCCTCGAAGTAGCCGGAGTCCCCCGTGTAGAAGACCCTGCGGGTCGGGCCGGCTATCACCCAGGAGCCCCACAGGGTGGTGTTGCGGGTCAGGCCGCGGCCGGAGAAGTGGTGCGCGGAGGTCAGGGTGAGCACCAGCTCGCCGAGGGTGCAGGTCTCGTCCCAGTCGAGCTCGATGATCCGGTGCTCCGGGACGCCCCAGCGGCGCAGGTGCCCGCCGATGCCGAGCGGCACCGCGAAGGGCGCGGACTGGCTGCGCACCAGGCGCCTGACCGTCGCCATGTCGAGGTGGTCGTAGTGGTCGTGCGAGATCAGCACGGCGTCGACCTGCGGAAGCTCCTCCAGCTCCACCGGCACCGGGTGCAGTCGGCGGGGGCCGACGTGCGCGGAGGGGGAGCAGCGGTCGCTCCAGACCGGGTCGAGCAGCACCCGGGAGCCCTCGATCTCGACCAGCGCGGAGGCGTGGCCGTACCAGGTGATCTCCACGCCCTCGGCGGCCGGGCGCGGACCGCCGGCCGGGCGGACGGTCGGCACCGGGTGGGCGGGCACCCGGCCCTCGCGCCGGAACAGCATCCGGCGCACGGTGTCCCGGTCGAAGTCCGGGGTGGGATTGGCCCGGGCCAGCGTGGAGGGCGCGTTGTGGAACACTCCGTCGCGGTACTGCGGAGAGTCGCGGACCCGCTCCTCCCGCTCGCCGTCCGGCCTGCGCCCGAACGCCGCCGGCAGGTCGCGCAGCGACCAGGCGGCGGCCCCCGCGCCGGCCGCCAGGGCGGCCAGGGCCAGCAGTCGTCCGCGCCGGTGGGTGGTACCGGGCTGTGCCTCGCTCATCCGTGCTCTGCCTTCGCTCGTCTTCGCTCGTCTTCGGGACGTGTCCACAGGGCGGTGCGGCCGACCCCGCTTCGTCGCGCACCACCGGGGCAACGGGCACGCCCGTGCGTGTTGTTCCCGTCCGAGGGTGCCACGATCGTCCGGACCCGGGTTGTCGGATTGCGACAGTTCCACCGGTACTGAGCTGTGGGAGCCCGATTCGTCGCAGCTGCGGGCCGACCGATAGCGTCACACTGCGTGCGCATTTCCGTCGCACGCGCCGATACGGAGAGAGGTGGATCGTTGAGCCGCTCGGTTCTCGTCACCGGAGGAAACCGGGGCATCGGCCTCGCGATCGCCCTGGCCTTCGCCGAGGCGGGCGACAAGGTCGCCATCACCAGCCGTTCGGGCGAGGTGCCCGAGGCGCTGGAGAAGTACGACGTCCTCGCCGTGCGCTGTGACATCACGGACACCGCGCAGGTGGACGCCGCCTTCACCGAGATCGAGGAGAAGCACGGCGCGGTGCAGGTGCTGGTCGCGAACGCGGGCATCACCAACGACACGCTGCTGCTGCGCATGTCGGAGGAGGACTTCACCTCCGTCGTGGACACCAACCTGACCGGCGCGTTCCGGGTGGTGAAGCGCGCCTCCAAGCTGATGATGCGCGCCCGCACCGGCCGTGTTGTGCTGATCTCCTCGGTGGTCGGCCTGTCCGGCTCGCCGGGCCAGGCGAACTACGCCGCGTCCAAGTCCGGCCTGGTGGGCTTCGCCCGTTCGCTGGCGCGCGAGCTCGGCCCGCGCAACATCACCGTCAACGTGGTCGCCCCCGGCTTCGTCGACACCGACATGACCGCAGTGCTCAGCGACGAGCGCCGCGCGGAGATCGTCGCCGGTGTGCCGCTCGGCCGCTACGCGACGCCCGCCGAGGTCGCCAACACCGTGCGGTTCCTCGGTTCGGACGAGGCCGCGTACATCACCGGAGCCGTCATTCCCGTCGACGGCGGATTGGGCATGGGTCACTGAACCATGAGTGGAATCCTTGAGGGCAAGCGGATCCTGATCACCGGAGTGCTGATGGAGTCCTCCATCGCCTTCCACACCGCCCGGCTCGCACAGGAGCAGGGCGCGGAGATCATCCTCACCGCCTTCCCGCGGCCCAGCCTGACCGAGCGGATCGCGAGGAAGCTGCCGAAGCCCGTCAAGGTGCTGGAGCTGGACGTCTCCAGCGAGGAGCAGCTGGCCGGCATCGCCGACCAGGTCCGCGAGCACCTGCCGACCCTGGACGGCATCGTCCACTCGATCGGCTTCGCCCCGCAGGACGCCCTGGGCGGCAACTTCCTGAACACGCCGTGGGAGTCCGTGGCGACCGCCATGCACGTCTCGGCGTTCTCGCTGAAGTCGCTCACCACGGCGCTGCTGCCGCTGATGCAGGACGGCGGCTCGGTGGTCGGTCTGACCTTCGACGCCCAGTTCGCCTGGCCGAAGTACGACTGGATGGGCCCGGCCAAGGCCGCGCTGGAGGCCACCTCCCGCTACATGGCCCGCGACCTCGGGGCCCGCAACATCCGGGTCAACCTGGTCTCGGCCGGTCCGATCGGCTCGATGGCCGCCAAGTCCATCCCGGGCTTCGCGGACCTCGCCGCCACCTGGGACACCCGCTCCCCGCTGAAGTGGGACCTGGCCGACCCGGAGCCGGCCGGCCGCGGCGTCGTCGCGCTGCTCTCCGACTGGTTCCCCAAGACCACCGGTGAGATCGTCCACGTCGACGGCGGTCTGCACGCCATCGGCGCCTGACGCCGAGCGGTCGCAAGAGCCCGCCACACACCACCGCCCGGTACCCCTCCTCGCGAGGGGTACCGGGCGGTGTGGCGTTCCGGGCCGTCCGGGGCGGGCCCGCGGGCCCGCCCCGGACGATCCGGCTAGCTGTCGGCGGAGCCGTGCCGGCCGAGGGCGATCATGGCCTCGGAGTAGCCGCGGCTGTGACCGTCGCGCAGACCGCGGTTGACCTCGTTGGCGAGCTCGCCCTTGGTGTCGACGTGGTTCTGGTCGGCCCAGCCGATGACCATCTGGGTGCCCTGGTCGAGGTTGGAGTCGTGGGCGGTGGAGGCCTCGTTGTTCGCCTTGTCGGCGGCCTCCTTCTTGACGTCGTCCGTCCACTGGTCGACGCCCATCTCGGCCAGCGAGCCGGCCAGGTCGCCGACCTCCGGGATGTAGCCGGTGGCCAGGCCGGTGCCGCCGGTGATGAGCTTGCCGGTCTTGTCGGCCCACTCCTTCTTGTCGTCCCGCTCGTCCAGCAGGACGTCGCTGCGGATGGCGTCGAGGGTGCCGAGCGCCGAGCCGGCCCGGTCGGCGGGGCCGACCCGGTCGTGGTCCGGGCGGGAGGGGTCGGCCGGCAGGCCGGCGACGACCTGGGCGGACTTGGCCTTCTCCGCCTCGTAGAGGGCGGCGTAGCCCTCCGGGTCCTCCGAGACGCCGCGCATGACGCGGGTGAGCGAGGAGGCCTTGTCGGCGAGGTGGGTGTTGCCGCCCTCCGTCCAGACGCCGTCCTTGTGCTTGGCGGTGTCCAGTTCGGCGCCGAGGATGTTGTGGGTGTCGTCGACGTAGTCGGTGAGCGCCCCGGCGAGCGGCTTGCGGAGGTTCTCCGGGATGTCGGCGCCCTTGCCGTCCTTGTCCAGGGCGTCGATGGTGCCCTGCATGACCCGGGCCTGCGCCTCGGTGTGCGCGTCGCCCTTGTGCTGGGTGCCGGTCGGGTCGCCGGTGGTGGCGGCCTCGATGGCGGCGCCGAGGCCGGCCCGCTGGAACGGGTCGTCCATCTTCTGCGGCGCGCCGTACAGGGTGTTGAGGTAGTTCTCCGGCCACTTGCGGTCGCGCGTCAGGTAGTTGAGGCGATCCTCGCCGCCGGGGCCCTTGGGGTCGAGGAACTGGGTGGCCGCCTCGGGGTTCTTGCCCATCTGCTTGAGGACGCCGTCCAGCGGGTCGGAGACCAGTCCGGGGCGCGGGCCGTCGAACTGGTGGTCCCAGATGTGCGGGTTCTTCTTCTCGGTGTCGATGATGTCGGCGCCGAGGTCGTTCAGGAAGACGCTGGAGTACTGGGCGTCGCCCTTGTCCATCAGGGTGGCGAGCGCCTGGTAGCCGTAGACCGGGTCGAGCTTGCCGCCGTGGTCGTCGTTGATGTTCTTGGCGCCGAGGTCCTGCAGGCCCTTGCGCCAGTCCTTGTAGAACTGGCTGTTCGGGTCGCGGGTGGCACCGGCGACGGTGTTGGCGAGGTTCTTCTGCAGCTCGCCGTACGCGCCCTTGTCCTTGCCGTCCTTGCCCTCGACCTGCTTCTCCAGCTCGTCGGCGAGCTGCAGGGTGTGCTCGGGGCCGAGGGTGTTGAGCAGGGTCTGGCTGTACTGCGGGCTGTTGCTGTTGGCCTTCATCAGGTTGTTGAGCTCGTCGAGCTCGGCCGGCGACAGCTTGCCGTCCTTGCGCATCTTCTCGGCGAGGTCGGCGGCGCGCCTGGCGTCGGCCGCGTCGCCGCCGCCGATGGCCTGGCCGTTGAAGGTGTTGAAGGCGTCGCCCACCTTGGCCGCCCGGTTCAGCGCGCGCGAGGCCCGCTGGTCGGCGGCGGTGGCCTCCTGGATGGCGGCCTGGATCGCCTCGGACCACTTGCCGGCGGCCTCGTTGCACTGGCGCTGGTAGTCGGGGTCGTGGCGGTAGTCGTGCTTGGTCGCCTCGTCCAGCCTGGAGACGTCGAACATGACGGAGCCGGTGCCGGTGACCTTCATGCCCGCGGCGGTGGCGCCCTCGCTCGCCTCCCGCAGCTTCTTCTGCGCCGCCTCGAAGTCGCCGTGCGCGTCGGTGATGATCGTCGCGACGGCGTTGGCCTCGGTCTGGGCGTCGATGGTCTGCTGCTTGGTCGCGTTGATGTGCTGGTTGGCCGCGAAGGCCGTGGACCCGAGCCACATGCCCTGGTTGCCGGTGACCGAGAGGACCTCGTTGTCCAGCCGCTGCTGGACCGCGGAGTACTTGCGGGCCATCTCGGTCCAGTCGGATGCGGCCTTGGTCATCGCCGACAGGTCGGCGTGCAGGATGTCCTCGTATCCGAGCATGCTCAGGCCCCCTTGCCGAACGAGGCGGCGACGCCGTGTTCGACGCTCACGTAGTTCAGATGGGTCTGGCGCATCATCCCGGCCTCCTGGTTGAGGCGGCCGTTGAGCTGTGCGACCTGCTCGTGCCACTCCTGGAGCGCGCCGCGCAGGGCGCCGGCGCTCTCCCAGCCGCTCAGCTTGCCGGCGGCGGCGGCCGTCGACTCGTCTGCGGTCTTGCCGGCAGCCGTGCTGTCATTGGCTATGCCGTCCAGTGCGGTGGCGGCCTTGTCGAGCGCGGTGGGCGCCACCCCGGTCTGAGAGCCGCCTCCCTTGGCGTCCGGATCAGCCATCGATTCTCCCCGTGTTCCATGCAGCCAGGGGCATTTGACGCCCCCCGAGATTTTTACGGGACGTTAGCACGTGGGAGGCGGCGCCGGGCGGAGCGGTGTCCGGGCGCCGGGGCGCGCTCAGGCCTCGGCGGGGGTGCAGGCGCCGATCGCGCGCCCGGCCTCCACGGAGGCCCGCTGGGCGTCGCCGGCCCGGATCGCGACCAGGATCTCGTCGTGGCCGAGGTAGCGCTCGGCGATCAGCTCCGGGCCGACGTCGTGCCGCAGGTGGGCGCGGGTGACCTCGCCGAGGTCCGCGTAGACGGCGGCGAGCACGTCGTTGTGCGCGGCGGCGACGACGGCCTGGTGGAAGGCGGCGTCGGCCTGGATGAAGTCCTCCGCGTCACCCGAGCGCCAGGCGTCCTCGCGGCGGGCCAGCGCGGCCTCCAGCAGGACGAGGTCGCGCTCGGTGCGCCGGGTGGCGGCCAGGCCGGCGGCCGAGGTCTCCAGGGCGGTCCGCAGTTCGGCCACCTGCCCCTGGTCGGCGTCGGCGAAGCGGCGGTGCATCACCCCGGCGAGCTCGCTGGTGGCGAGCACATAGGTGCCCGAACCCTGGCGGATGTCCAGCAGCCCGTTGTGGGCGAGGGCGCGGACGGCCTCGCGGACGGTGTTCCGGGCCACGCCGAGCTGCTCGACGAGGGCGGCCTCGGTCGGGATGCGCGAGCCGACGGGCCACTCCCCGGAGGTGATCTGGGCGCGCAGCTGCGAGATCACCTGGTCGGACAGCGGGGTGCGCCTCGGCGAGGACAGCGCCACGGGGACTCCTTGCGGCTTCGAGGGTGGGCGGGGCCCGCAGCCGAGGAGCTCGGCCACCGGCTGGGTCGGGACATCATGCCAATTCGAGGATGCACTAATTCATCCCATCATTCTATGATGTCTCGCATGCCTCCCGCAGCAGACACCACCACCCCTCCCCGGACCGGGGTCCGGCCGCAGACCGAGCGGCCCGCGACCGACCGCAGCAGGTACCTCGGCTGGCTGTTCGCCGTCGCGATCGCCGCCGCCGCCTTCAACCTCAGGCCCGTCGTCACCAGCCTCGGACCGCTGCTCAAGCAGGTCACGGCCGACCTCGGGATGAGCCCGACGACGGCCGGCCTGCTCGCCGCGCTCCCCTCGCTCTGCTTCGCCGTCTTCGGCTTCACCGCGCCCGGCATGGCCCGTCGGCTCGGCCCGGTCGCGGTGGTCACCGCGGGCATGGGCGCGATCACCGCGGGCGTGCTGGCCCGCTCCTTCGCCGGCGGTACGGCGGTCTTCCTGCTGCTCACCGCGCTCGCGCTGGCCGGGGTGGCGGTCTCCAACGTGCTGATCCCGGTGGTGATCAAGCGGTACTTCCCGGAGCGGGTCGGTCCGATGATCGGCCTGTACTCGATGGCGCTGTCGGCCGGCACCGCGCTGGCCGCCGCCGTCACCGTCCCGATGACCACCGCGCTCGGCGGCGACTGGCGGGTCGGGCTTGGCGTCTGGGCCGCGCTCGGGGCGGTCGCCCTGGTGCTCTGGCTGGTCGTCGCGGCGGTCAAGCGCGAGCGCGGGGACAAGGCGTCCGGCACGGCCACCGAGCGGCTGCCGATCACCCGCAGCCGCACCGCCTGGGCGATGGCCTGCTTCTTCGGCCTGCAGGCCACCGGCGCCTACGTGGTGATGGGCTTCCTGCCGACGATCTTCCAGGACGCCGGGGTCTCCAAGAGCACCTCCGGGGTGCTCCTGGCGCTCACCATGGTGATCGGCGTGCCGGTCTCCTTCGTGCTGCCCAACCTCGCCGCCCGGCGGGGCGACCAGCGGCTGTTCGTCGTCGTCCTGGGCTCCTGCGGCATCGCCGGCTACGCCGGACTGGCGCTGGCCCCGGCCGGGGCGTCCTGGCTCTGGGCCGTCCTGGTGGGCCTGTCCAACTGCGCGTTCCCGCTGGTGCTCACCATGATCGGCCTGCGCGCCCGGACGGCCGGCGGGGTCGCCCAGCTCTCCGCCTTCGCCCAGGGCGTCGGCTATCTGATCTCCATCCCCGGCCCGATCCTGATCGGGCGGCTGTACCAGGCCACCGGCGACTGGTACCTGCCGCTGGGCTTCCTCGCGCTGCTGCTGGTGCCGCAGATGGTGTTCGGCCTGCGGGCGGCGATGGCCCGGCACATCGAGGACGAGGCGTTGCGCCCGGCGTAGCGGCCGCCCGGTCGGTCCCGGTCGGCGCGATGCCCGTCGGCCCGGCCCCGTCGGCCCGGTCCCGTCGGCCCGGCCCCGTCGGCCCGGTTCCCGTTGGCCCGGCCGGACCAACGGGGACCGGGCGGTTTCCGGGGGCCGGTGCCGGGCCGGTCCGCCGGGATGGGAGAATCGGGACATGCCCGTACTCGACCCGAACCCCACCGACGGCCACAAGAAGCTCGGCCAGATCGCCGCCGTGATCGTCGGAATCGTCGTCCTGCTGGCGGTCGTCGCCAGCGTCGCCAAGAACCTCGGCTGACCAGCGCCCGACCACCGGGCGTCGCCCCGGCCAACGGCGCATGATGGCACCCTCCACTCCTGAGGGTGGCCGCATCAGGGAGCATCGCGCCGCGGAGCGGCTTTTCTGCCAAGCTTGCTGGGTATGAGCGCCGACACGCCCCGCAGGATCATCGTTCTCCGTCATGCCAAGGCCGACTGGCCCAACGGCGTCGACGACCACGAGCGGCCGCTGGCCGACCGGGGCCGCCACCAGGCCCCCGATTCCGGCCGCTGGCTCGCCGACTCCGGCATCAGCCCCGACTACGTGCTCTGCTCCACCGCCCTGCGCACCCGCGAGACCTGGAAGCTCGCCGTGCACGAGCTGCCCAAGCGCCCCCGCAAGACCGTGTACGAGGACCGGATCTACGAGGCCAGCCCCGGCGAGATCATCACGGTGCTCCAGGAGACCCCGGACGACTACGCAGACCTCGTCCTGGTCGGCCACAACCCCGGGGTCCTCGGGCTGACCCAGGTGCTGGCCGGTGACGAGGGCGACCGCGAGGCGCTGGAGCGGCTGCGGCTCGGGGGCTTCCCGACCGCCGCCGTCGCGGTGCTGAGTTTCAGCGGCTCCTGGAAGGGCGTGGAGCCGGGCGTGGCCGAGCTGGTCTCGTACTTCACGCCACAGGACTGACCGTACGGCGAAGGGGCGCGGGGAGTGGTCCCCACGCCCCTTCGGCGGTGCGTTCCGGTTCGGCGGTGCGGCGCGGTGCGTGCGGTGCGGTCGGTCCGGACGGACGGGCGGCGGGCCCCGGCCTACTCGGTCGGCGTGCCGTCCAGTGCGTCGGCCGCCTCGACCTCCTCGCGGGTGATCCCCAGCAGGTACAGCACGGTGTCCAGGAACGGCACGTTCACCGCGGTGTCGGCGGCCTCCCGCACCACCGGCTTGGCGTTGAAGGCCACCCCGAGCCCGGCGGCGTTCAGCATGTCCAGGTCGTTGGCGCCGTCGCCGATCGCCACCGTCTGCTCCAGCGGGACCTTCGCCTGCTCGGCGAAGCGGGCCAGCCAGCGGGCCTTGCCGGCCCGGTCCACGATCTCGCCGACCACCCGGCCGGTGAACCTGCCGTCCACCACCTCCAGGGTGTTGGCCGCCGCGTAGTCCAGCCCCAGCTCCGCCACCAGGTGGTCGGTGACCTGGGTGAACCCGCCGGACACCACGGCGACCTGACAGCCGAGCCGCTGAAGCGTACGGATCAGGGTGCGCGCGCCCGGGGTGAACCGGACCTCCGAGCGGACCTTGTCGGTCACCGTGGCGTCCAGCCCGGCCAGCAGCGCCACCCGGGCGTGCAGCGACTCGGCGAAGTCCAGCTCGCCGCGCATCGCCGCGGCCGTCACCTCGGCGACCTTCTCCTCGCAGCCCGCGTGCGCCGCGAAGAGCTCGATCACCTCGTCCTGGATCAGCGTCGAGTCGACGTCCATCACGACCAGGCGCTTGGCCCGGCGCTCCAGCCCGGCCCGGACCACCGCGATGTCCACCCGCTGGGAGGCGGCCTCCTGGGCCAGCTCGGCGCGCAGGTCCTCGGTGGCGACGCCGGAGACGAACAGTTCCACCGCCGTCACCGGGTACTTGGCCAGGCGGAACACGCGGTCGATGTTGCCGCCCGAGGCGGTGATCCGGGAGGTCAGCGCGGAGACGGCGCCGGCGGTCAGCGGGTGGCCCAGCACGGTGACGTGCGAGCGGCCCTCCCGGCGCGGCCGGTTGTCGCCGGTACCGGAGATGATCTCGGCCTGGAGCTTCTGCTCCTCGGCCCAGCGGTGCACGGTGGCCCGCAGCCCGCCCTCGGCGCCGGGCGTGCCGCCGGCCGGGGGGGTGACCAGCGCACAGAGCGTTATCCGGCCGCGGGTGACCATCTGTTCGATGTCGATCACGTCGACGCCGAACTCGGCCAGGGTGGCGAAGAGGCCGGCGGTGATGCCGGGGCGGTCCTTGCCGAACACCTTGACGAGCAGGGTGCGCTCGTCCTCGGTCCGGGGCTGCGGGGCGGGGAGGGGCTCAGCGGCCAAGGGCGATGCGTTCATGGTGCCTCCCACGCTACCCGCCGGCCGGCGGCGCCACGGCACCCGTCCACGAGGCGGACGTGCGGGCGGGCGGTGTGCGGACGACCCCCGCCACGGGCGGCCGACGTGCACACTCCGTGCCGGGCGGGCCACAGCGGCGTCCGCGAATCGTTTCCGCCTGGTCACGGTCACCGGGGGTGACTTTCGTCAACGGGCGGCGGGCTGGAATGATTCCCCCGTCAGATTCAGGACCATCGCACCCCCGCCCGGGGGCCAAAATCGGGGGACCGAGAGAGCGGGGCAGGCGGAGCAGTGCCGCAACTCGTCATTGAGATCAACGGACAGCAGCGGACTCTGGAGCCGGGGCGGTCCTACAGCATCGGGCGCAACCCGCAGTCGGACTTCCCGTTCGACGACGCCAGGGTCTCCTGGCACCACGCCACCATGTCCTTCAACGGGGCCGGTTGGCAGCTGGACGACCACGGGAGCACCAACGGCACCTACACCGGCGGCGCCCGCACCCTGCAGGCCCCGCTGTTCCCGGGCGCGGTGGTCAACCTCGGCAACGCCGAGAACGGCCCCCGGCTGAGCTTCTCCGCGCCCGCCCAGGCCGCCGCTCCGGCCCCCGCCTGGCACGAGGCCGCCACCAGCCGCAGCAACGCCCCGGCCCCGCAGCAGCAGATGCAGCCGCCGCAGCAGCAGTGGGCCCCGCAGCCGCCGGTCCAGCAGGCCCCGCCGCAGCAGGCCTACCAGCCGCCGGCCGACCCGCAGTGGGGCACGCCGCAGTCGGGGTTCCCCCAGCAGCACGGAGCCCCACAGCAGCAGGGCGCCCCCCAGCACGGCGGCTTCCCGCAGCAGGGCTTCCCCGAGCAGGGCTTCGGGCAGGACGGCTTCGCGCAGCAGCAGGCCCCGCAGCACGGCGGCCCGCAGCCGACGATGATCCGCAGCCTGGCCTCGATGACGCGCACCCTGCGCATCGGCCGCGCGCTCGACAACGACATCGTGGTCTCCGACCTCCAGGTCTCCCGCCACCACGCCGAGCTGCGCCAGCTGCCGGACGGCCGCTACGAGATCGTCGACCTCGGCAGCCACAACGGCATCTTCCTCAACGGCCAGCCCGTCCAGCGCCAGCTGATGGGCCCGCAGGACCGCCTGACCGTCGGCCACTCCACCTTCACCCTGGTCGGCGACCAGCTGCAGGAGTTCGTCGACACCGGCGCGGTCTCCTTCTCCGCCCGCCACCTGACCGTCGAGGTCGACTTCAAGGGCGGCAAGAAGGTCCTGCTCAACGACGTCAGCTTCGGCGTCCCGGAGAAGTCCCTGGTCGCCGTCATCGGCCCGTCCGGCTCCGGCAAGTCGACCCTGCTGCGCGCGCTCACCGGCTACCGCCCGGCCGACCGCGGCGACGTCCTCTACGACGGCCGCAACCTCTACAAGCAGTTCGCCGAGCTGCGTTCGCGCATCGGCCTGGTGCCGCAGTCGGAGATCCTGCACAAGGAGCTGACCGTCCGCACCGGCCTCAAGTACGCGGCCCGGCTGCGGTTCCCCGGCGACACCGAACCGCGCGAGCGCGAGGCGCGGATCGACGAGGTGCTCTACGAGCTGCGTCTGGACAAGCGCGCCGACAACCGCATCACCGCACTCTCCGGCGGCCAGCAGAAGCGCGTCTCGGTCGCCCTGGAGCTGCTCACCAAGCCCTCGCTGATCTTCCTGGACGAGCCCACCTCGGGCCTCGACCCGGGCATGGACCGCGAGGTCATGCAGATGCTGCGCGGCCTCGCCGACGACGGCCGCACCATCCTGGTCGTCACCCACTCGGTGGCCGAACTCGCGCTCTGCGACCGGCTGCTGGTGATGGCGCCGGGCGGCTCGGTGGCCTACTTCGGCCCGCCGGACGAGGCGCTGCACTTCTTCGGGTACGACACCTGGGCCGACGTCTTCCAGGCCTTCGAGAACTACCCGGACCACGACTGGGCCGGCCGCTACCGGGGCTCGGTGCACTACCAGCAGTACTCCGCGGACGTGGACGCCGGCGCCGTGCAGTCGGCCCAGATCGTCCAGGAGGCGATCAGGCCGCCGAAGCCGCAGAGCTGGGGCTCGCAGCTGTGGACGTTGATCCGCCGCTACCTGTCCGTCCTCGCCTCGGACCGCGGCTTCCTGGCCCTGTCGGTCCTGCTGCCAGCGGTCATCGGCGCGGTCAGCGTGCTGATCCCCAACGAACTGGGGCTCGCGCCCAACCCGAAGACGCAGTTCCACCTCAACAGCGGGGCCGCGACGATCATGCTGATCCTGGCGATCGGCGCGTGCTTCTCCGGGTCGGCCAACTCGGTCCGAGAGTTGATCAAGGAACGGGCGATCTACGAGCGAGAACGAGCCACCGGGCTCTCCCGCTCGGCGTACATGATGTCCAAGATCATCGTGCTGGGCTTCTTCAGCGTGATCCAGGGCGCCATCATCTCCGCCGTCGGCTTCCTGCCGCGCGAGCTGCCCGAGCACGGTCTGATCATCAAGGACCTGCCGGTGATCGAGATGACCATCGGCATGATCCTGCTCAGCTTCGCCGCGATGATGTTCGGCCTGATGATCTCCGCGCTGGTCAAGACCGCCGAGAAGACCATGCCGCTGCTGGTCATGTTCGCGATCGTCCAGGTCGTCTTCACCGGCTGCCTCTTCCAGATCTTCGGCAAGCCCGGTCTGGAGCAGGCCGCCTGGCTGATGCCGGCCCGCTGGGGCACCGGCATCGTGGCCACCACGCTCGACCTGTCGCACCTCATGGGCCCCTGGAACAAGGACTTCCAGAACCCGGACTACGACCCGCTGTGGGACAGCAGCGTCGCGCAGTGGGCCATCGACGCGGGCGTGCTGATCGTGATGTCCGTCGTCATCGGCATCATCGTGACCCGCCTCCAGCGGCGCCACGAGCCCGAGGTCATGCAGAAGGGCTGAGCCCCTTCTCCCGCTCCACCGGGCGGCCCTTCCCACACCGGGGAGGGCCGCCCTGCGTTTCGGCCCGTCCGCCTGCCCGCCTGTCCGCCCGTCCGCCCGTCCGCCCGTCCGCCCGTCCGCCGGTCCGCCCGGCCTAGGACCTGGGACCCGCTCCCCGCGCGCCCGCGGACCGACGCGGCGGCGGGCCCGTCGGCGGTAGTTTTGCGGTATGCCCACCGCGTCCAGCGACCGTCGGCCCCCGACCGGTCTGCTCCCCGTCGACCGGATACCGATCGGCCCGCCGCCGCCCGGCCCGCTGCCCGCCTGCGAGCCCTGCCTCGCCGGCATCGAGGCCGTCAGCCAGGCGCTGCTCGCGATGAGCCGACACCTGGAGGTGCGCGAGGTGCTGCGCCGGATCACCGCCTCCGCCCGCACCCTGCTGGGCGCCGAGTACGCCGCCCTCGGGGTGCCCGACGACCACGGCGGCTTCGCCCAGTTCGTCGTCGACGGCGTCACAGACGAGCAGTGGCGGGCCATCGGCCCGCTGCCCCGCCAGCACGGGGTCCTCGCCACGATGCTGCACGAGACCGGCCCCACCCGGCTCGCCGACGTCCGCCAGGCCCCCTCCTTCGGCGGCTGGCCCGCCGCCCACCCGGACATGGACGCCTTCCTCGGCATGCCGATCCTGGACACCGACGCCGCCGAGGACGAGCCGCAGGTCATGGGCGTCATCTTCCTCGCCAACAAGAGCGCCGGCGGGGGCTTCACCGACCACGACGAGGAACTGCTGCGGATACTGGCGGCCCACGCCGCCCTCGCCCTCACCAACGCCCGCCTCTACGAGCGCAGCCGCGAACTCACCCTGGCCGGCGAGCGCGCCCGGATCGCCCACGACCTGCACGACGCCGTGGCCCAGAAGCTCTTCTCGCTGCGCCTCACCGCCAAGGCCGCCGCCACCCTGGTCGACCGCGACCCGGACCGCGCCCGCGCCGAACTCGCCGAGGTCGCCCGGCTCGCCGCCGAGGCCGCCGACGAGCTGCGCGCCGTCGTCGTCGAGCTGCGCCCCGCCGCGCTGGAGGAGGACGGCCTGAGCGCCACCCTGGCCTCCCAGGTGCAGGTCCTCGACCGCGCCCACAGCGCCGACGTGGCCTTCACCGCGGACGGCGTCCGCGCCCTGCCGCCCGCCCAGGAGGCCGCGCTGCTGCGGGTCGCCCAGGAGGCGCTGCACAACGCCCTGCGGCACTCCGACGCCGGGCGGGTGACGGTCACCCTGACCGCCACCCCCGAGCGCGGCGCCGTCCTGCGGGTCCGCGACGACGGCCGGGGCTTCGACCCCGAGTCCGTCCGCCGGGCCGGCCGCCACCTCGGCCTGGCCTCGATGCGCGACCGCGCCGCCGCCGTCGGCGGCACCCTCACCCTGGACTCGGCCCCCGGAAAGGGAACGGTCGTCGAGATGGAGGTCCCCGGTGCCTGACACCACGACAGCGATCCGCGTCCTGCTGGTGGACGACCACCAGGTGGTCCGCCGGGGCCTGCGCACCTTCCTGGAGGTGCAGGACGACATCGAGGTGGTCGGCGAGGCCGCCGACGGCGCCGAGGGGGTCGACCGCGCCCGGGAGCTCGACCCCGACGTCGTCCTGATGGACCTCAAGATGCCCGGCGTCGACGGCATCGAGGCGCTGCGCACGCTCAAGGGCGAGGGCAGCCGCGCCCGCATCCTGATCGTCACCAGCTTCACCGAGCACCGCACCATGGTCCCCGCCCTGCGGGCCGGCGCGGCCGGCTACGTGTACAAGGACGTCGACCCGGAGGCGCTGGCCGGCGCGATCCGCTCGGTCCACGCCGGCCATGTGCTGCTCCAGCCCGAGCTCGCCGAGGCCCTGCTCGCGGACGACGGCCCCCGCCCCCCGCAGGGGCGCGGCGGCACCCTCACCGAACGCGAGCGCGAGGTGCTCGGCCACATCGCCGACGGCCGCTCCAACCGGGAGATCGCCCGCACCCTGCACCTGTCCGAGAAGACGGTCAAGACGCACGTCTCCAACATCCTGATGAAGCTGGACCTCGCCGACCGCACCCAGGCCGCGCTCTGGGCCGTCCGCAACGGCGAGGCCCGGGAGGGCTGACCGGCCCGCCCGGGCCCACCCGTCAGCGGTCGCCGCGCTCGTCCACCAGGGCGTTGTACGCCGCCACCTGGGCCCGGCGGGCGGTGCGCCACAGGGGGGCCAGCGCCGCCTGACGGGCGGCCATCTCGGAGGCGCTCACCGCCGCGCCGTGCCCGGCGGAGGCGATCGACAGCAGCGCCGCCACCTGGCGGGCGGACTCCAGCACCCGGACGGCCCGCGGCGGGTAGCCGGGGGCCAGCAGCTCGACGTGGCCGCGCCGGCGGAACGCCTCCAGCGCCCGCAGCGCCTCCGGACCGGCCCCGGCCACGTCCAGCCGGGCGAGCACCGCCGTGGCCTCGCGCAGCCCGTCCGCGAGCTCCCGCTCGGCCTCGTGCAGCGAGGGCACATCGGCCGGCGGCGCGTCGTTCACCTCGGAGCACTGCCACAGCACGGTGGCCGAGCGGTCCCCGACCGGGCCGAACACCTCGATCCGCGGGACGAGCCCGAGCGGCGCCCCGACCGCCAGCACCGCCTCGCCGGTGCCCAGCGCCTGCGCGTTGAACGCCGCAGGACCGGTCAGGCCCAGCGGGTGCCCGGCACTCGGCAGGGCCAGTCGCAGGCCCTGCACGCCCAGCACCCGCAGCCGCCCCAGCGCCCAGGTGAGCCCGTGCTGCTCACCGGGGGCGTCCCCGGGCAGACCGGTCACCCGATGGCTCTCGTCCGCGCCGAGAACGGCCGCGGCGGCGTCGTCGGGAGCCGCCAGGCCGCTCAGCAGAGCGTTGCCCCAGGCGGTCAACCGCCCCGAACGGGGCTCTTCGTACGGATTGTCGGCAGGAGTCGCGAGCATCCGGCCAGCCTACGGAATCGGCGGTCATCCGCGTGGCGTAGGTTTGCCCATGCGTGTGCGGCGCACCCACTCCGTGCCAACCGGCCGCAGGGGTAGGCTGCCCGCCCGCACCGACGGCCGAATTTCTGTATTGGGGAAGGCGTAGGCATGAGCGACGTGCTGGAGCTGGTGGACGTATCCGTGGTCCGGGAGGGGCGCGCGCTGGTCGACCAGGTCTCGTGGTCCATCTCCGAGGGCGAGCGCTGGGTCATCCTGGGCCCCAACGGCGCCGGCAAGACCACCCTGCTGCAGATCGCCTCCACGTACCTCTTCCCGACCGCCGGCAAGGTGTCCGTCCTGGGCGAGAAGCTCGGCGAGGTCGACGTCTTCGAGCTGCGCTCCCGGATCGGCCTGGCCGGCGCCGCCATGTTCGACAAGCTGCCCGCCGAGCAGACCGTCCTGCAGACGGTGCTCACCGCCGCGTACGGCATGACGGTCAGCTGGCAGGAGCAGTACGAGCAGTCCGACGAGTCGCGCGCGCTCGCGCTGCTGGACCGGCTCGGCATGGCCGGCCTGACCACCCGCAAGTTCGGCACCCTCTCCGAGGGCGAGCGCAAGCGCACCCTGATCGCCCGCGCGCTGATGACCGACCCCGAGCTGCTGCTGCTGGACGAGCCCGCCGCCGGCCTCGACCTCGGCGGCCGCGAGGACCTGGTGCGCCGCCTGGGCGCCCTCGCCCAGGACGAGTTCGCGCCGGCGATGGCGATGGTCACCCACCACGTCGAGGAGATCGCCCCGGGCTTCACCCACGTGCTGATGATCCGGCAGGGCAAGGTGCTCACCGCCGGACCGATCGACACCGAGCTGACCGCGCGCAACCTCTCGCTCTGCTTCGGCCTGCCGCTGACCCTGGAGCGGCACGGCGACCGCTGGTCGGCGCAGGGCCTGCCGCTGGGCTGAGGCCGCCCCGGGCCGGAGACCGGCCGGGGCCGCGCGGGCCTTCGCCGAGCCCCGGCCGGGCACTGCGGAGCACCGCGGAAGAGCACTGAACTGCACTGAACTGGAGCCGGTCGCACGTGCGACCGGTTTCCGTCCCTCCACCTGCGGGAACTGTCCGCCTCGAAGCCCTTCGCTCCCTAGGATGGACACGTGGACAGCTGGATCTGGTGGCTCCTGGCCGCCGTCGGCCTCGGCATACCGCTGGTGATCACCGCGATGCCGGAGTTCGCCATGTTCGCGGTCGGGGCGCTCGCCGCGGCCGGCGTGGCCGGGCTGGGAGCGGGGGCGGTCTGGCAGGTCCTGACCTTCGTCGCCGTCTCGGTCGCGCTGCTGGTGGTGGTCCGCCCGATCGCCTACCGGCAGCTCAGGAACGGCCCGCAGATCAAGATGGGCATCGAGGCGCTGAAGGGCGCCACCGCGGTCGTCGCGGAAAAGGTCGACGGGGAGGGCGGGCGGATCAAGTTGAACGGCGAGATCTGGTCGGCCCGCGCGCTGAACCCCGGCAGTGTGTACCAGCCGGGGCAGCAGGTCGACGTCGTCGAAATCCAGGGCGCGACCGCCCTGGTCGTCTAGGGGAGAGTCCGTGGAACCCGTCCTTATCGTCCTGGTCGTCCTGGTCGTGGTGGCATTCATCGCGCTGATCAAGACGATCCAGGTCATCCCGCAGGCCAGCGCCGCGATCGTGGAGCGCTTCGGCCGCTACACCCGGACGCTCAACGCCGGCCTGAACATCGTCGTCCCGTTCATCGACCGGGTCCGCAACCGGATCGACCTGCGCGAGCAGGTCGTGCCGTTCCCGCCGCAGCCGGTGATCACCCAGGACAACCTGGTGGTCAACATCGACACGGTGATCTACTACCAGGTCACCGACGCGCGGGCCGCCACCTACGAGGTCGCCAGCTACATCCAGGCGATCGAGCAGCTGACCGTCACCACGCTGCGCAACATCATCGGCTCGATGGACCTGGAGTCCACCCTGACCTCGCGCGAGGTCATCAACGCGGGTCTGCGCGGGGTGCTGGACGAGGCCACCGGCAAGTGGGGCATCCGGGTCAACCGCGTCGAGCTCAAGGCGATCGAGCCGCCGACCTCCATCCAGGACTCGATGGAGAAGCAGATGCGCGCCGACCGCGACAAGCGCGCCGCGATCCTCACCGCCGAGGGTGCCCGGCAGGCCCAGATCCTGCGGGCCGAGGGTGAGAAGCAGGCCGAGGTGCTCAAGGCCGAGGGTGAGGCCCAGGCCGCGGTGCTGCGCGCCGACGGTGAGGCGGCCGCGATCCGCACGGTCTTCGAGGCGATCCACGACGGCGACGCCGACCAGAAGCTGCTCGCCTACCAGTACCTGCAGACCCTGCCCGAGCTGGCCAAGGGCGACTCCAACAAGCTCTGGATCATCCCGAGCGAGGTCGGTGACGCGCTCAAGGGCCTCGGCGGCGCGTTCACCGGTCTGACCGGCGCGGGCGGTATCAACGGTGGCGCGGTCGCCGCCCCGAGCGTCCCCGCGGCGGCCCCGGCGGCCACCCAGGTGCCGATCGACCCGGCAGGCGGTCCGCGCCCGCTGGACACCGACACCAAGGGCGCCGCCCGCCCCCGGGTCGACCCGGCCCGCGAGTACCGGAAGATCGACCCCGAGTGACCTGCCGGACCTCGGCACACGTGGGCCCGTCACCCCTCGGGGAGGCGGGCCCACCGCCTTTCCCGGGACGGTGGCCGGTACCGGACCCCCGGAGTGTGGCGTGCGTCCCGAATCGTGGTCCGCTCTGGTAGGCCCGGTACACCGTTTGGCATGATCGCCTCGGACAGGACCGAGACGAGAGGTGGCCCATGACGCTCTGGGAGGCGGTCGCCGTCCTGGTGGCGGGCGTCGGAGCCGGGATGATCAATGTGATCGTCGGCTCCGGGACCTTGATCACCTTTCCCGTCCTGCTCGCCGTCGGCATCCCGCCGGTGACCGCCAACGTCTCCAACTCCTTCGGCCTGGTGCCCGGTTCGCTCAGCGGCGTGATCGGCTACCGCAAGGAGCTGGCCGGCCAGGGGCGGCGGCTGCTGCGCCTGGGCAGCGCCTCGCTGCTCGGCGGACTGCTCGGCGCCGCCCTGCTGATCCAGCTGCCGAGCAGCGCCTTCGACGCGATCGTCCCGGTGCTGATCCTGCTGGCCCTCGTCCTGGTGGTGATCCAGCCCCGGGTGGCCAAGGCCGTCGCCGCCCGCCGCCGGCCCGACGGGGACCCGGACGGCGGCCTGGCACTGCTCGCCGGGGTGTTCCTCACCGGCGTCTACGGCGGCTACTTCGGGGCCGCCCAGGGCGTCCTGCTGATGGCGCTGATGGGCATGCTGCTCCAGGAGGACCTCCAGCGGATCAACGGGGTGAAGAACGCGCTGGCGCTGATCGTCAACGCCGTCGCCGCCCTGTTCTTCCTCTTCACCTCGACCGTCGACTGGGCCGCCGCCGGCCTGATCGCGATCGGCTCGCTCTTCGGCGGCATGCTCGGCGCCAAGGTCGGCCGCAGGCTGCCGCCGCCCGCGCTGCGCGGGATCATCGTGGTGGTCGGCCTGGCGGCCGTCGTCAAGCTTCTGATCGGCTGATCAGACGTCACCCCACAAGTCATCCGGAGGAATCCATGGCACTGGAGATGCGCGAGATCTGCGAGCGCTGCGAGGTGTCGCTGACCGCGGACGGCCCGGCCTCCATATGCTCCTACGAGTGCACCTTCTGCCCGGACTGCACCGCGGCCATGGCCGGCAGCTGCCCCAACTGCGGCGGCGAGCTGGTGGTC
Organism: Kitasatospora sp. NPDC048239; assembly: GCF_043202015.1. NCBI lineage: Bacteria > Bacillati > Actinomycetota > Actinomycetes > Kitasatosporales > Streptomycetaceae > Kitasatospora > Kitasatospora sp. NPDC048239. Next base: position 378,183 of record NZ_JBICZP010000008.1, read on the forward strand.
CGTCCGCGTCGGAAGGTCTGACCCCTCACCCCCGACGCACCGGAGCGGTTCGATGAGCAGCAGAGCACGCCTGACCGAGGACGAGATCGCGGCCGCACTGTCCGGCCTGCCGCAGTGGTCCAGGACGGGTGACACGATCGTCCGCACCGCGGACGCGGCGGACTTCCCCGCGGCGATCCGGGTGGTGGTCGCGGTCGCGGAGACGGCCGAGGCGATGGACCACCACCCCGACATCGACATCCGCTGGCGCACCCTGCACTTCGCGCTGTCCACCCACAGCGCCGGGGGCCTCACCGACCTCGACTTCGTGCTCGCGGCCCGGATCGACGAGGCGCTGCGCGCGGAGTCCGCCTGACGCCTGACGTGTGAGGCCCGCCGTCGCGGCGTCTCCGGCGGGCGCGGTGGTCGGGGGTTCGCGGCGCGGCGGTACCCGTTGAGGGTGCTCGGGCAGTCCCGGCCGAGGGCGGAACGGCCCGCTCCGCCCGGCGTGAGATGCTGACTGCCGCACTGCAGCCGGTCGGGAGGGACGGAACGGATGGCTCAGGACCCCCTCGGAGACGACCGGCCGCAGCCGTGGCACCCCCAGCCGGCCCAGGAGTGGCAGATCGCCGGGTACACCGAGCAGTGGCAGGACCAGGGCGCCGGGGGACCGGGGCAGGCCGGGTACGCCGAGCCGGGGTACGGGGCCGGCGGGTACGGAACGGCCGGGTACGGGACCGGCGGGTACGGAACGGCCGGGTACGGGACCGGTGAGTACGGGACGGCCGGGTACGGGGAGACGGGGTACGTCCAGGGCGGGTACGTCCAGGGCGGACCCGTCGAAGGCGGTTACTCGGACGGCCAGTACCAGCCGTACTACCAGTACTCCGCCTACGGGCAGCAGCAGTACGCCCCGTACGCCGTCCCGCAGCAGCCGAACGGCGAGGAGCTCTACGCGCCGGCCGGTGCCGAGTACACCGCCGACGGCTATCTGCACCTCGAAGCCGAGGCCGAACCGGCGCCCGAACCCGAGCCGGAACCCGAACCCGCTGCGCCCGCCGGACCGGCCGCGACCGAGGTGGCCGCCGCGCCGTCCTCGCGCGCGGACCGCCGCGGCGGAGCCGGTGCCCGGCCCTCGCTCGGCGCCAAGGCCCGGATCGCCGCCGACGCCGTCGTCTCGGCCGAGCACGGGCCCGGCCGGCGAACCCTGCTGATCCGGACCGGCGCCGGAGTCGCCGCGCTCGGCGTGCTGGTCGCCGCGGGTCTGATGGTCGGCGGCGAGGGCGGTGGCCGCGCGGCCGCCGACAGCGGGGGCGAGCCCGGTTTCACCGTCGCCCACGCCAAGGCCTGGTCGGCCCAGCCCGCGGCCGCCCTCCAGCCGGGCGCCGACGACACGCTGGTCGGCAGCTGGCTGCTCGCCGACGCGGTGGTCCGCGTCGACGCCGGGGGCGTGCACGCCTACGACCTGGCGGCCGGCAAGGCCACCTGGTCCATCGAGCCCCCGGCCGCCGGGGCCGTCCCGTGCGGGGTGTCACCGGGCGTCAACACGGCCGGAGTGGGCGCCGTGCTCTTCCGGACCCAGGCCGACCCGAAGAGTCCGTGCACCCTGGTGACGGCCGTTGACACCAAGGCCGGCAAGGCGGCCTGGTCCAAGACCCTCTCCGAGTTCAAGGGCACCTACAACGCCCACGTCGGCGTCACCGAGGACGCCGTGATCGCGGTCGGCGACGACCGGGTGATCGCCTGGCAGGCCGCCGACGGCCAGGACGTCTGGCAGTACACCGGGCAGGGCAAGTTCTGCACGCTCTCTGGCGGCGTCACCGGCAAGACGGTGATGGTCGCCAGCTCGTGCGCCGACTCCACACCGGTCGACCAGGCCGTCTCGCTGAACACCGCCGACGGCAAGGTGGGCTGGTGGCGCGGCCTGAACAACCAGCCGAAGACGGTGACGGTGCTGTCGGCCGAGCCGTCCGTGGTGCTCACCACCGGTGAGAAGCCCGGTGACGACAAGGTCTTCGCCTGGGGCTCCACCGGGGACCCGGCGGCCGAGATCCCCGTCACCGGGGCGGACGGCCGGTTGGACGCCGCCCACGGCGCCTTCTCGGCCACCCCGGGCGTGTTCTTCCAGGGCCGGACGATGGTCACCACCCTGGCCCCGGCGACCGCCGGGGGACCGGTTTCGGCCGTCGGCTACGACCTGGACAGCGGAAAGCAGCTCTGGAGGACGGCCACCGCGGAGAAGGGCGTCGTCCGGGCGGTGGCGCTCGACGGCGGCGCGCTGGTGCTCGCCGCCGACGAACGCCTCGAACAGCCCGCCCACCTCAGCCGCTTCACCCTGGCCGGCGGCCAGGAGACGGTCGGCGGCAACTTCCCCCAGGGGACCGGGTCGCTGCTGGTCTCCGGCCGGGTGCTGATCGGGGGCGGCCAGGTCGTCGCGGTACCCGAACACTCGGCCAACTTCGGCATAGCGTCCGGGTACCAGGCGAAGGGCTGACGGCCCGGCCGGGCGCGGTTCAGGCCGGGCGCGGTTCAGGCCGGGCGTGGATCAGGCCGCCGACGACGCCGCCGGGGCGGGCAGCCAGGCGGCGAGGTCCCGCGCGTCCGAGCCGCGCAGGCCCAGCGCCAGCATGAGCGTGGCCTGCGGGGTCGGCACGAAGGGCGTGCGCAGCAGCTTCATCCCGGCCTGCTCCGGCGTCCGGTCCGCCTTGCGCTGGTTGTCCTCCGCGCAGGCGGCCACGGTGTTCATCCAACTGTCGGCCCCGCCACGCGACTTGGGCTGCAGGTGGTCCACGGTGCTGGCCCGGCGCCCGCAGTAGGCGCACAGGTGCTGGTCACGGGCCAGCACACCGCGCCGCGACCACGGAGCCTGTTGTCGGAACGGCACCCGCACGTACCGTTGCAGTCTGATCACCCGGGGCACCGGGATGGTCACGCCCGTACCGCGGACCGTGCGCAGCGGATGGGCCTGTTCGACCACTGCCTTGTCCTGGAGCACCAGGACCACGGCGCGCTGAAGCGACACCGTTGTCAGGGGCTCGTAGCTTGCGTTCAGAACCAGCGTGTTGCGCACGTCGGCACACCCTTCCCACGGGCGTGCCACGGCGGCACGACCGTCTCCACACACGTCACTGCCGCCGCACGGCGGTGGGACCACTGTGAAGGGGCCCGGGGCCGACGAACAACGGAATTTCCGGCGTCGGGGCGGGGCACGGCCCGGGCGGGGGCGGCCGGCGGCGCGCTGGCCCGATCGGTGGAGGAGCGCGGCTCGGCCGAAACCCGCTGGCCGGGACCGCGTAGTCTCTACCACGCTGGAGTCGTTCCGTACCGGGGCCCGACCGAACCGGGCCGGCACCGGGCGGACGCCGGACTGAAGGAGAAGCGTGACCGTGACGGACATCGTCGACGAGCTGCGGTGGCGTGGGCTGATCGCCCTGTCCACCGACGAGGACGCACTGCGCAAGGCGTTCGCGGACGGCCCGGTCACGTTCTATTGCGGCTTCGACCCGACGGCCCCCAGCCTGCACCTCGGCAACCTGGTGCAGATCCTGACCATGCGCCGCATCCAGCAGGCGGGGAACCTCCCGCTGGGCCTGGTCGGCGGCGCCACGGGCCTGATCGGCGACCCGAAGCCCACCGCCGAGCGCGTCCTGAACGACCCCGAGACGGTGGCCGCCTGGGTCGACCGCCTGCGCGGCCAGATCTCCCGCTTCCTCGACTTCGACGGGCCGTACGCGGCCCGCATGGTCAACAACCTGGACTGGACGTCCGGGATGTCGGCGATCAGCCTGCTGCGCGACGTGGGCAAGTACTTCCGCGTCAACAACATGATCGCCAAGGAGGCCGTCTCCCGGCGCCTGAACTCCGACGCGGGCATCAGCTACACCGAGTTCAGCTACCAGATCCTCCAGGGCATGGACTACCTGGAGCTGAACCGCCGCTACGGCTGCACCCTGCAGACCGGTGGCAGCGACCAGTGGGGCAACCTCACCGCCGGCACTGACCTGATCCGCAAGGCCGACGGCAAGTCCGTGCACGCGCTGGCCACGCCGCTGATCGTCAAGGCGGACGGCACCAAGTTCGGCAAGACGGAGTCCGGCACGGTCTGGCTCGACCCCGAGCTGACCACCCCGTACGCCTTCTACCAGTTCTGGCTGAACGCGGACGACCGCGACGTCTCCAACTTCCTGCGGATCTTCAGCTTCCGCTCGAAGGAGGAGATCGAGGAGCTGGAGCGCGAGACCACCGAGCGCCCCGCAGCCCGCCTCGCCCAGCGCGCTCTCGCGGAGGAGCTGACCAGCCTGGTCCACGGCGCCGAGCAGTACGAGCGCGCGGTGGCCGCCTCCAAGGCCCTTTTCGGCCAGGGAGACCTCGGCGACCTGGAGGCCCCGACCCTGGCCGCGGCCCTGGCCGAGGTCCCGAAGGCGGAGGTCACCGAGCTGCTGTCGATCGTCGACCTGCTGGTCGCCGTCGGCCTGGCCCCGAGCCGGTCGGCCGCCCGCCGGACGGTCAAGGAGGGTGGCGCCTACCTCAACAACGTCAAGGTGACGGACGAGGAGGCGGTGCCGACCGAGGCGGACCTGCTGCACGGCCGCTGGCTGGTCCTGCGCCGGGGCAAGCGCAACCTGGCCGCCGCCGAGCTGGTTCCGGCCGGCTGAGAACGCACGGTCGCCGAGGGGCGACTTTGAGACCCGAGGGCCGGATCCGGACAGATCCGGCCCTCGGGTGTTTGACGGGGCCCTCCGGCAGGCGTAGTGTCGGACGAGTCGCTGAAGCGGGCGGGTGCACGGGAGACCGAGAGGTCAACCCGGACCGGCCGAAGCGACCACCACATCGGCTAGTCCTACTTTCACTTAAAGCCCATTCACTTGGGTTGGTTGGCGTTTTCGTCAACAGGTGGGAGCGGGGAATTTCGGATCACTCCGGAAATGCGCTAATGTGGGGGTCGCCGCAGAAAAGCGGAACTGGCCAGCCAGGGTCGGATGAATGAAACTCCGGAAAACGGAGCGGAAAACATCTGATAAGCTGGAAACACGAAAGAACGAAGCGCCCGGAGGGCCCGCTGGAAGGCGGTCCGAAGGAAGTGTCCGTTCCTTGAGAACTCAAC